>NZ_JBIAQL010000015.1:77966-201196 GCF_042889045.1 Streptomyces sp. NPDC002701 | reverse complement strand
CCGGGCCCCCCGCAAACACCATCTTCTTGACGACATTACCCCCTTTCCACCCTGCCGGTCCGCCCCCCCCCCCGTTTGTTTTTGGGGGGGGGGGGGCCCCCCCCCCCCCGGGGGGCCCCCCACCCGGCCCGCCGGTCCGCGACCTCGGCCGGCTGGGCCTGACCCTGTCCGCCGCGACCGCCGGAGCGCAGCGGCTCCAGGAGATCCTTCGGGCGGGATCACCGTCGACATCGACTCCCCCGGAGTGCTCGGCCATCACTGAGCATCACCCTCCAGGCGTGCGCCCCGGCCGACCGCCACGCGGAGTACGTCCTCCAGGGACTCCAGCGATCTGGTGAGCGCGAAGCGTACGGCGCGTTCGCCCGCTTTCGGGTCGGCGAGTACGGCTCTGGCGCCTGCCAGGACCTGGTGGCCGGACTCCAGTTGGGCCGCCTCCAGGTCGTCCGCGAGCCGGGAGAGTCGGCTGTCCGCGCTGTCGGTGCTCAGATAGCAGGGCCTGCCCTCCGGGGTCGTCCACGGCAGAAGGCGCAGCGGGCCGGTCACGCGTGCACCGCGGTGAGCCGGCAGCGGCACCGGGGTGCGGCGGGCGCCGCTCGATGCCGGCCCCGTGCAGGCAACAGTGCCCGCAGCAGCAACTCGCAGAACGTCGTGCCGAGTCGGCTCATGTCCGATCTCCTGGTGACTGGGGTGGCTTTGAACAGCGGTGATTACCGTTCGTACCTCGATCGTCACTGCTCGGACGTACGCTGCGGAAGAGGGCGGCCGTTGCCTGGGCGCCCAGGCAACGGTTGGGGGTGACGTGGACGAACGCCTTGACGGTGAACGGGGTTCGGGGCTCGCGGGGCTGGGTCGGACCCTGCGGCACCTGCGGGAGAAGGCCGGGAAGTCGTTGGGGCAACTGGCCCAGGAGACGGCGTACGACAAGAGCTATCTGAGCCGTCTGGAAGCGGGCAAGCGGCTGTCCAAGATGGCGGTCATGGAGGACCTCGACCGCTACTACGGGTCCGGTGACCTGCTGGTTTAGCTGTGGAAGACGGCACGGCACGACGCGTTCAAGGACAGGTACAAGGAGTTCATGCGGCTGGAGGCGACGGCTCGGGTCATGCATAAGCTCACGCTCGGCGTGCCTGGCCTGTTGCAGACCGAGGAGTTCGCCCGGGAGGTGTTGTCTGGCGCACAGGCAACACCAGGCAACAGCGAAATTGTCGAAGAGCAGGTGGCCGCGCGCATGGGACGTCAGCTTCTGCTACGCCGGACCCCGGCGCCCAACGTGCGCTTCATCGTGGACGAGTACGCCTTCCGGCGCCCGGCCGGCACCGCGAAGAACTGGGACGACCAGCTGCTTCGTATCGAAGCCGCCGCCTGGCGCAAGTCGTCCTACAGCGACGGGGGAGACAACAACTGCGTCGAGGTCGCCGCAGGCTTCCCCGGCATCGTGCCCGTCCGCGACAGCAAGACGCCGCAGGGTCCCGTCCTGGTCTTCTCGGCCGACCCCTGGGCCCTGTTCGTGCGGAGCGTCAGCCCGTAACCAGGTACCCGGACGGCGCGGCCCGCTGAGCCCCCTGCGGTGGACACACGCGCCGAGTGCCAGAGTGGGGGAGTACCCGCCCCACCGCCCGCCTCTCTGGAGACAGACCCGTTCCCATGCGCCTGCTGCTGATTCGTCATGGTCAGACCCCCTCCAACGTCGAGCACCTGCTGGACACGGCTGTGCCGGGGCCCGGGCTGACCCCTCTCGGGCAGCAGCAGGCGGCGGCGCTTCCCCAGGCGCTGGCCGGGGAGGAGATCGGCGCCCTGTACGCGTCCACCCTGCTCCGCACACAGCTCACCGCCGCCCCGCTGGCGGCCCGGACGGGACTGGAGGTCCGGGTGCGGGACGGCATCCGGGAGCTGGCCGCCGGCGACCTGGAGATGCGGGGCGACGCCGACGCCGTCAAGACGTACCTGCGGACCGTCTTCGCCTGGGCCGCCGGAGACATGGAGCTGCGTATGCCCGGCGGCGAGAACGGCGAGGAGGCCCTGCGTCGCCTCGACGCCGTGATCGGGGAGGCCGCGGACAGCGGCGTACGGACGGTGGCCATGGTCAGCCATGGCGCCGCCATCCGTATGTGGGCGGCCGCCCGCGCAGGCAACGTCGACGTGGACTTCGCCGCCGCCCACGCGCTGGAGAACACCGGTGTCGTCGTCATCGAGGGCACCCCCGCCGACGGCTGGCGGGTCCTGACGTGGGAAGGCCGGTCCCTGGGCCCCGAGGCCGAGGCCCCCGAGGCGAGCGGGCCCACGGGAGAACCCTTGAGCGGCGGCGTCGACGGCTGACCGGTGCCTGCGTGCTCGCGTGCTCGGGCCGGTCGGAGCAGACCCTGTCGCGGGGATCCGACCCCCGGAGATCGGGTCAGTCCAGCGCCGGCGGCAGGGTCGGGGCGCCGGGCAGCCGGATCGCCGCGACCGTGCCGCCGCCCTCCGCCGGGCCCAACGTCACCTCGCCGCCCGCCTCCTGCACCGTACGGGCCACGATGGACAGACCGAGACCCGAGCCTGGCAGCGCCCGCGCGCTCGGGGAGCGCCAGAAGCGGTCGAAGACGTGCGGGAGTTCGTCGGCGGGGACACCGGGGCCGTGGTCCCGTACGGTCAGCAGGCCGTCCGTGAGGGCGACGTCGATCGTGCCGCCCTCGGGGCTGAACTTCACCGCGTTGTCGAGGATGTTGACGATCGCCCGCTCCAGGGCGGTGGGCTCCGCCCGTACGAACCACGGGTGCACGTCCGCCGTGATCGTCAGCTCGGGGCCGCGCAGCCGCGCCCGGCGCAGGGCCGCCTCCACGATGTCCCGCAGCGGGACCACCTGCACGCGGTCGGGCGGCGTGCCCGCGTCCGACCGCGACAGCGTCTGCAGGTCGCCGATGAGCGCGGCCAGTTCGGTCATCTGCGCCTTGACCGAGGCGAGCAGCGCCTTGCGGTCCGGCGCAGGGATGGGCCGGCCCGTCTCCTCGCTGCGGGTGAGCAGTTCGATGTTCGTCCGCAGGGAGGTGAGGGGGGTGCGCAGTTCGTGACCGGCGTCGGCGATGAGCTGCTGCTGCACCTCGCGGGAGGTGGCGAGCGAGGCGGTCATCGAGTTGAAAGAACGGGAGAGACGGGCGATCTCGTCCTCGCTCTCGTCCTCCACGGGGATGCGGACGGAGAGGTCCTCCGTGCGGGCCACGTGCTCGACGGCGGCGGTGAGCTTGTCGACGGGGCGCAGACCGGCGCGGGCCACGGCCAGGCCGGCGATCCCGGCGCCGACCACTCCGATACCGGAGACCACGAGGAGCAGCAGCGCCAGTTCGTCGAGCGTGGACTGGGTGCTCTCCAGCGGGTACGCGATGACCAGCGCGTGGCCCTCGACCAGTGACCGTCCCGGACCGGCGAGGACCACGGGCACGGTCAGCACCCGGACGGGTTTCCCTTCGCTGTCGGTGCCGTTGCGGTACACCTCGGTGTCGGGGGCGGGGTTCTCGGCCACCTCCGTGTCACGGCCGGTGACCCGTACCACGCCCGCCGAATTGTCCAGGGCGCACGCCGTGCCGTCCGCCTTGACCAACTGGAGGTAGTAGTCGGACGGCGGACCGAAGATGTTCTGGCGGGAGGGGGAGGAGTCGCAGTCGCCCAGCACCGAGTTGATGGTGCCCGCTTCGACCGGGCCGTTGACGCCGCGCAGGTCGCTGTCGATCTCGTCGTACAGCTTCCCCCGCACGATGAACCAGGCCGTCACCGACACCGCCGCCACCGCGAAAGCCACCGCCGCCGCCACCAGGAGGGACAGCCGGGTGCGGATCGGCAGCGCGGTGAACCGGCGTACGACCCTCCTCACTCCGAGCCGCCCGACCGCAGCACGTACCCCACACCCCGCACGGTGTGCACGAGACGCGGCTCGCCGCCGGCCTCCGTCTTGCGCCGCAGGTACATCACGTACACGTCCAGCGAGTTGGAGCTCGGCTCGAAGTCGAAGCCCCAGACCGCCTTCAGGATCTGCTCCCGCGTGAGGACCTGGCGCGGATGGGCCAGGAACATCTCAAGAAGCGTGAACTCGGTACGGGTCAGCTCGACGGGACGCCCGGCGCGGGTGACCTCCCGGGTCGCGAGGTCCATGCGCAGGTCGCCGAAGGTGAGCGCGTCGTCCGCCGGGGCACCGACCGCCGCGGCCGCGTACGAACTGCGCCGCAGCAGTGCCCGTACCCGTGCGAACAGCTCGTCCAGTTCGAACGGCTTGACCAGGTAGTCGTCGGCGCCCGCGTCGAGCCCGGTGACCCGGTCGCCGACCGTGTCACGGGCGGTGAGCATGAGGATGGGTGTCGTGGTGCCCGCGCCGCGCATCCGGCGGGCGGCGGTCAGGCCGTCCATCCGGGGCATCTGGATGTCGAGGACCACCAGGTCGGGCCGGTAGGCGAGGGACTTCTCCAGCGCGTCCGCGCCGTCGACGGCCACCTCGGTGTCGTACCCCTCGAAGGCGAGGCTGCGCTGGAGGGCTTCGCGCACGGCCGGCTCGTCGTCGACGATCAGGATGCGCTGGGGTTCACGGTCGCCTTCGGCGGGACTCATCGCGATCGGTTCCTCGGGTGCGGTGGGACGTGGGCGGGCGCTGTCAGCCTCGCACGTTTCTCCTGCGGGGATGGATCTTCCTCGTGGCGCGGCCGGGCCCGGAAGCCGGGGACCCGGGGCTTGCGGGCCCGGTGAGCCAGGAGGGATCAGCCGCGTACGGTACGGCGGGTGCGGGCGGCGGCGGTGCCGCGGCGGGCGGTGCCGCGCGGAGCCGGCGCGGCGGCGACCTCGGGCGCGCGGGACGCCGGGGCGTGCAGCTCGTGGGCCACCACGAGAGCCAGGGTGAATGCGGCAGGGTCGGCCCGGTCGGCCGGATCGGCAGTATGCACCGGGTCGGCCGGGTCCGTGCCCGTGAAGGTGTGGGACACGATCGTGATCTGCATGCTGACCTCCTGGGCCGGCTCAGCTGTCGGAGCCGCCGGAGCGGAGCGAGGCCAGGTCGGACTTGACGGTGTTGATCGGGATGGCGAAGCCGAGGCCGACACTGCCGGCGGTCGACGAGGAGGCTTCCGCGGCCGAGTACATCGCGGAGTTGATGCCGATGATGTTGCCGTTCATGTCGATCAGCGCGCCTCCGGAGTTGCCCGGATTGAGGGACGCGTCGGTCTGCAGGGCCTTGTACGTCGTCGTGGACGAACCGGTGTCGCCGTTGAACTCCTGGCCGCCGAACTCGAACGGCCACTGCCCGCTGCCCCCCTGCTGTTGCTGCTGCCCCTGGCTCTCGCCGGTGGAGACGGTGACGTCCCGGTCGAGCGCGGAGACGATGCCGCTGGTGACGGTGCCGGTCAGGCCCTCGGGCGAACCGATCGCCACGACCTCGTCGCCGACCTTGACGGCGTCGGAGTCGCCGAGCGTCGCGGGCGTCAGACCGGACGGCGCGTCCTCCAGCCTGATCAGCGCGAGGTCCTTCTTGCTGTCGGTGCCGACGACGTCCGCGGTGTACGACTTGCCGTCGCTCAACTGCACCTTGATCTGGGAGGCGCCGGAGATCACGTGGTTGTTGGTGATGATCTCGCCGCCCGCCGTGATGACCACGCCGGAACCGGTCGAGGAGCCCGCGTTCGAGGTCGCGCTGATCTCGACGATGCTCGGGCCGACCGCCTGCGCGACCCCGGCGACCGTGCCCTTCTGGCTCGCGGCGACGACGCTGGTGCTCGTGCTGGTGCCGCCGGAAGCGGTGTCGTTGCCGGTCAGCTCCTGGAAGGTGTACGCGGTACCGCCGCCCACGGCCGCCGCGGCTATCGCGACGGCGGCCAGCAGGGCCAGCGGCCCCTTGGCCCGCCTGCGCGGAGCTGCGGGAGCGGCGGAGACGGGCTCCGCGAGGAGAGCGGTGGGGGCGGCGCCGCCCTGCTGTTCCGGCCGGTACGCCGGCGGGGGCGGCCACTCCGGATTCACGGAGGGGGCGTGGGGCTGGTCGTGCGACTGCTCGTACGGCTGTCCTGAGTATGCGGACTGCTGCTGGTCGCCCTGGGGGTACTCGCCGCTGCGGCGGAAGCTCTCGGTCATGGGTCAGACTCTGCCGCCCGCTGATGAGAGCTCCCTGAGTGCTGCCTGAGAAGCCCGGCAGAACCTCGTATGCCCGATATAAAGGCGACGGGCCGCGCTGCCCGGAGGCCGGGGTCCGCCGGGCCGGAACACCGGGGTCCGCTGCCGCCGGGGAAACGGACGGTTGCCGGACGGTGATGTGCGGGAAGCGGTGGACGAATACTTGTCGGTCTGCTGTGAAGCGTGTGTGCAGAGGGGTTTGTGAGCCGCATTCTTGGTGGGTTCACGACACATCACCACATCAGGAGCCCTGAGTGATACCTGCTCTGCGCAGCCGTTGGAGACGCACCGCCACGGCGTTCCCCGCGGCCGCCCTCGCGCTGGCGCTGAGTTGCGCCGGCGTCCTCGCGGCCCAGCCCGCGACCGCCGCGGACGGCCCCGCCGCGGGTCTGCCCGACGCGGGCCTCGCGCAGCCCGTGGAACCGACCGCCTCCACGGAGGAACTGCGCGACCGGATCGTCGACGCCGCGAAGGCGACCGGCGAGACCCCGGACGACGCCTCGCCCAGCAAGTCGCCGTTCATCATCGGCGGCGGCCAGACCACGATCGCCAGCGCACCGTGGATGGTCCAGCTCGGGTACTACGACCCGGCGACCGACGAGGGCTACTTCTGCGGCGGCACCCTGGTCGCCCCGAACAAGGTCCTCACCGCCGCGCACTGCGTCGCGGGCCTGGACTGGGTGGGCAACGGCGCGGTCCTGGCCGGCACCACCGACCTGGACGACTACGCGAGCGGCACCCCGGCGGGCGTGTTCCGCCAGTGGAACCACCCCGGCTACAACGCCGACACCACCCGGAACGACATCGCGGTCCTCACCCTGGACCGTCCGCTGGTGGACCGGCCGACCCTGCGCCTGGCCGCGTCCGACGACAGCGCGCTCTACAAGCCCGGCACCACCGGCACCGTCTACGGCTGGGGTTTGACGTCGGGGGCCGAGGGCGCCACCCTCTCGACGAAGCTGAAGAAGGCAAGCCTGCCGCTGGTCGCCGACGCGACCTGCAAGAGCGCGATGGCGTCGGTCCTCGACGGGGACTACTTCGTCGCCGGCTCGATGGCCTGCGCGGGCACCCCCGCGACCGGCGTCGACCAGGGCACCAACAGCCCCTGCAACGGTGACTCCGGCGGCCCCCTGGTCGTCGGCAACAAGATCGTCGGCATCGTCTCCTGGGGCGTCGCGGGCTGCACCGCCAAGGGTGCCTACCCGGTCTTCACCAAGGTCAGCTCGTACACCTGGGCGGCCCAGCCGCGCATCGACGACACCGACCTGTCCTACGACGGCCGCGCCGACCTGCTCGCGCGCACGCCCTCCGGCGGCCTCTTCCAGCAGAACAGCAAGGGCACCTCGCTCGCGCAGCGCGCCTACTCGGGTGCCGACTGGCAGAACGCCTCCTGGGTCCTCCAGGCCGACCTGGACCGGGACTACTACCAGGACCTGATCCTGCGCGACAAGAACGACGGCAAGCTGTACCGCAGCTACCTGGACCACGCGGCCGGCGACTGGGCCTGGATGCAGGTCAGTTCGGTCTGGGGCGGCTACAAGTCGTACGCGGTCCCCGGCGACATGACGGGCGACGCGCGCCCGGACCTGCTCGCGGTGGACGCCGACGGCTCGGTCTACCTGTACCCGGGCCGGGGCAACGGCCAGTTCTACGGCAAGGTCAAGGTCGTCAGCGGCGCCTGGAAGAACGTCAAGATCTTCGGTCACGGCGACCTCTCCGGCGACGGCAAGCCCGACCTGCTCGTCCGCTCCACGGACGGCACGCTGTGGCTCTACCGCGGCACGGGCAAGGAGAAGACCCCCTGGTCGGCGCGGATCAAGGCGCGCACCGGCTGGAACTTCACGTCGTACGTCTCCAGCGGCGACGTGACGGGAGACGGCATCGCCGACGTCATGACCCGCGACTCCGGCGGCACGCTCTGGCTGTACAAGGGCACGAACAAGGCGTCCACGGACCTCTTCGCCGCCCGCACCAGCCTGGGCACGGGCTTCAACCAGTACAACCTGCTGTTCTAGTCCGGCAACGACACACAACGGCCCCTGCCACCAGGCAGGGGCCGTCCGCATGCGGCACCTACGGGCAGCGCCCGCCTCTCAGGGGCGCGGGGAACTGCGCGACCAACCCCGACGCACCCGCACCCGAGAACGCACCCGCACCTAACACCCACAAGAACGCCGGACCACCAAAGAAGACGGGAACAACTTCAACCGCTCCCGCCGAGCCCCAGCAACCCGCAGCCCGTCATCGAGCACCAGATCGACGGCCGCCCGGGCCATCGCAGACCGATCGCTCGCGATCGTGGTCAGCGGCGGATCGGTCAACGCCGCCTCCTTGATGTCGTCGAACCCGGCGACGGCCAGCTCCCCCGGCACATCGATCCGCAGCTCACGGGCCGCCCGCAACAGTCCGATCGCCTGGTCGTCGGTGGAACAGAAGATCGCCGGCGGCCGGTCGGGCCCGGCCAGCAGTTCGAGCCCCACCTTGTACGCGTCGTACCGGTTGTAGAGCGCCTCGAAGAGGCGACCCTCGGTCGAGCGCCCCGCCCCGTGCATCGCCCGCCGCCACCCCTCGACATGGTCCGAGACGGGGTCACCGACCGTGGGCGTCTCCGCGACACCGCCGAGACAGGCGACGTACTCGTGGCCGTGCTCCAGCAGATGCTGCGTGGCGAGCTGCGCGCCCCCCACGTCGTCCGTGACGACCGCGACGTCGTCGATGGCCTCGGGCCGCTCGTGCAGCAGCACCACCCGGGCGTCCCACGCCTCGATCTCGGCGGCGGCCAGGTCGTTCAGCGCGTGGCTGACGAGGATGAGCCCCGAGACCCGCATGCCGAGGAAGGCCCGCAGATAGTGGACCTCGCGCTCGCCGATGTAGTCGGAGTTGCCGACGAGCACCATTTTCCCGCGCTCGGACGCGGCCTGTTCGACCGCGTGCGCCATCTCCCCGAAGAAGGGCTGGCGCGCGTCCGGCACGATCAGACCTATGAGGTCGGTCCGCCGAGACGCCATGGCCTGGGCGACCCGGTCGGGCCGGTACCCCAGCTCCTTGATGGCGGCGAGGACACGCTCGCGCGTGGCCGGGGCGACCGGCCGGGGTCCGTTGTTGATGACATAACTGACGACGGCGGTGGAAGTACCCGCCAGTCGCGCCACGTCATCCCGAGTCACCTTGGCCACGCGCGGAGTCTACGCGGATGGACCTACCGCTGGGCAGGCCGTACGGCTTCTTCCTGGGGCTTCGCCGAGGCGTCCGCGGCACCGGTCGCGTCGAGGTGCGCCGTCTCGTCCGCATCCGCCGCCTTTGGCCGGTCGGCGGCCTTGGCCTTCGGCTCCGCCCCGGCGGTCCGGTCGGCTTTCTCGGGCGTGACGAACCGGTACCCGACGTTGCGGACGGTGCCGATCAGCGACTCGTGCTCGGGGCCGAGCTTCGCGCGCAGCCGCCGTACGTGCACGTCGACGGTCCGCGTACCGCCGAAGTAGTCGTAGCCCCAGACCTCCTGCAGCAGCTGGGCGCGGGTGAAGACCCGGCCCGGGTGCTGGGCGAGGTACTTGAGGAGCTCGAACTCCTTGAAGGTCAGATCGAGGACCCGGCCCTTGAGCTTGGCGCTGTAGGTGGCCTCGTCCACGGAGAGGTCGCCGTTGCGGATCTCCATGGGGGAGTCGTCGTTGACGATCTGCTGGCGGCCCATGGCCAGCCGCAACCGTGCCTCGACCTCGGCGGGGCCCGCGGTGTCGAGCAGGACGTCGTCGATGCCCCAGTCGGCGGTGACGGCCGCGAGACCGCCCTCCGTCACGACGAGGACGAGGGGACAGCCGGGCCCGGTGGAGCGCAGCAGCTGGCACAGGCTGCGGACCTGCGGGAGGTCACGGCGTCCGTCGACGAGGATGACGTCGGCGCCGGGGGTGTCGACGAGGGCGGGGCCCTCCGCCGGGGCCACGCGGACGTTGTGCAGCAGCAGGCCGAGGGCGGGAAGCACCTCCGTCGACGGCTGGAGGGCGTTGGTGAGGAGCAGCAGAGAGCTCATCGCGCCCCACCTGCTCGGGTCGTCCTACGGTCACAAACGGTTCGCTCGCCCATAACGTCTGGTTCCTCCTCGGTCCCTGCGAGGACGTTTTCGGCATTGCCCAGAGTCGTATACAGACTTCGTATACAACGCTGCAGAAAGCGCAAAAGGACCCGGGGGCTTCGCTGCCCGAGTCCTCTGCCCAGCAGAATAGCCCACATGAGCCAAGGTCCGGCAGGTCATGTGACGCGATCTTTCATTCGTCCAGAACCTGAGACAGCTGGGGGATGTACGGAAAGTTCGCCCGGAGGACCTCCGCGAGGGGCGCTGCGGAGGTTTCTGCGTACCGCGGACGGCGTGACGATCGACGCCGCGTACCAGCCCGCGGAGGGTGCGTCCGGCACCTCCGGCGATCTCGCGTTCGTCGTGGCGCACGGCTTCACGGGCGACCTGGAGCGTCCGCACCTCCGGCGTGCGGCGGACGCCTTCGCGCAGTACGCGGCGGTCGTCACCTTCTCCTTCCGCGGGCACGGCGCCTCCGGCGGACGCTCCACGGTCGGCGACCGCGAGGTGCTCGATCTGGCGGCGGCGGTGGAGTGGGCACGAGAGCTCGGTCACACCCGGGTGGCGACCGTCGGCTTCTCCATGGGCGGCTCGGTGGTGCTCCGGCACGCGGCGCTGCACGCGCGCAGTGGTGAGGAGCACGAGGGGCGCACAGGAGCGCATACGGACGCCGTGGTTTCCGTCAGCGCCCCCGCCCGCTGGTACTACCGGGGTACGGCCCCTATGCGCCGCCTGCACTGGCTGGTAACGCGGCCGACGGGCCGGGTGATCGGCCGTTACGGGCTGCGCACCCGCATACACCACCGCGGCTGGGACCCGGTCCCGTCCTCCCCGGTGGAGTCCGTGCCGTTGATCGCGCCCACCCCTCTCCTGATCGTCCACGGCGACCGGGACGGCTACTTCCCCGTGGACCATCCGCGCATGCTGGCCGCCGCGTCCGGGGACCACGCGGAGCTGTGGCTGGAGCGGGGAATGGGCCACGCCGAGAACGCGGCGGACGACGAACTGCTGACCCGCATCGGGGAATGGGCCGCCCGGCGGACGGAAAGGTGACGGCGGGGCCTAGCCTGGCGGTGTCCGTCACCCGTTTTCTTCCACCGTTATCGAGGAACCAGATGGCAAAGGGCACGGTGCGTTACTGGGCCGCCGCCAAGGCCGCCGCAGGGGTCGCCGAGGAGCCGTACGAGGCGGAGACCCTCGCGCAGGCGCTCGACGCCGTACGCGAGCGACACCCCGGCGAACTCTCCCGCGTACTGCGGCGATGCTCGTTCCTCGTCGACGGCGATCCCGTGGGTACCCGCGGGCATGAGACGGTACGGCTGGCCGAGGGCGGCACGGTCGAGGTGCTCCCGCCGTTCGCAGGAGGGTGACGGGACCATGAGCAACCAGCCGTACGAGGGTCCGTACGACGGCGCGTACGACGGGCCGTACGAGGGATACGACCCGTACCAGCAGCAGCACCACCAGCAGCAGGCGGCGTCCGGGTGGCCCGGGCAGCAGCCGTACGACGAGGCCGCCGCGCAGCAGCAGTACACCCAGCAGTGGGAGGGCCAGACCTGGGAGACCCAGGTCCAGCCGCCGGTCGCGCCCGCCGCGGACACGGCGTACCTGCCGCAGCAGGGACAGGGCCAGGCGTCGTACGGGGCGCAGTACGGCGTCGTCGGACAGCCGATGCCGGCGGAGACGGGCTGGAACCAGCAGCCGCAGCCGCCCCAGCCGCTCCAGCCACAGCCGCAGCCGCCCGTTCCCGAGCCCGGCGCCTCCGAGCCCGGCGCCTCCGGGGCCGGGGCCGGCTCCGGTTACGGTCCCGCCACCGTCACCGGCAGTCCCCGGCTCACCGCCGCCCAGCGGGCGCGTGCCGAGGGGCGTTCGCCGATCATCGAGCCCGGTGGACAGCCGGCCGTGCTGACGGCGGTCCTGGCACTGCTGCTCGCCGGCGGGGCGGCGGTCGGGCAGTACGCGCTGGTCGTGCCGCTGGTGATCCTCCAGGCGGTCACGGCGGCGGGCTGGTTCCGGCTGAACGGCATGTGGCCCGCCCGGCAGGGCATCGCGCTCGCCTTCGCGGGCGCGCTCACCGCGGACGCGGCCCTGCTCGCGGCCGGCCGGGAGAACGCCCCCGCCGCGATTCTCGGCACGCTCGGCGTCTGGGTCCTGCTGACCCTGGTCCTCCAGCTGCGCAGCCACGCCGAACCCGACGAGCGGATGTACGGCCTGATGGCCACGGTCGCCTCGGCGGCGCTGGCGATCATCGCCGCGGGACATCTGGCGGCGGAGCCGGAAGCGGTGACCGTGGGCGCGGTCGCGGTCGCGGCGGCCGTCCTGGCACGGTCCCTGCCGCTTCCCACGGCGGCGTCCGTGGTGGTCGCGGTGCTCGCGGCGGCGGGAGCGGGGATCGCCGTGGGCGGGCTGACGGACGTGGGCACGGGCGGGGCGCTGCTGGGCGCGGGCGCCGGGGTCTGTGCCCTGGTGGGACACCGGGTCGCCAGCTACGACTACCCGTCGAGGTTCGTCCACTTCACGGCGGGGGTGGCGCTGCCGCTGGCGGCGGCGGCCCCGGCGGTCTACCTGCTGGGCCGGGCCCTGGTCTGACAAGTTTCTCGCCCCCGCCGCCCCTACCCTTCCCGTCACTGTTCGGGGGCGCTGCCCCCGAACCCCCGGTCCTCAATCTCAATCGCCGGACGGCTGAAGATCTCGCGGCCGGGCGTGAATCTTCGGCCTGTCCGGCGTCTGAGGACGAGCGCGCAGCGCGATGGCGGGGGTCTGGGGGCGCAGCCCCCAGGGTCGGGAAGGGTAGGGGCGGCGGGGGCGCAAACCGACCGTGCCCGCCGCCCCCACCTGTCACAGGTGATCGACAACACCCCCGCCCCCGGCCGGAGGTCCCCGCCGGGGGTTACCCTCGCGCACAGAAGACCGCCAGAGGTGGGGGAACACGGAGACATGCGAGCACTGCGAATACTTCTGATCGTGACCGTCGTCCTGGGCGGACTCTTCGTCATCGCCGACCGTGTGGCCGTCGGCTTCGCCGAGGACGAGGCCGCGGACAGGCTGCGGACCAACGAGGGCCTCACCAGCACCCCGGACGTCTCGATCAAGGGCTTCCCGTTCCTCACCCAGGTGGCCGGCGGCGAACTGGACGAGGTCGAGGTCGGCATCAAGGACTACGACGCCGACACGAGCGGCGCGACGACCGGCACGGACGCCGCCGACACACCCGACACGATCCGTATCGACAACCTGACCGCCCACATGCGCGGTGTCGCGTTCTCCGGCGACTACAGCTCCGCGAAGGCCGCCTCCGCCACCGGCACGGCCACGATCTCGTACGCCGAGCTGCTCAAGACGGCGAAGGCCGAGCCCGTGGACGTCGCGACCGGCGTCACGGCCCAGGTGGTCGGCCTCTCCGACGGCGGCAACGGCAAGATCAAGGTCGAGGTGGAGGCCACCGTGCTCGGCCGCAAGCTCCCCCAGCCGATCTCCGTACTCAGCTCGGTCAGCGTCAAGGGCGACACCGTCGAGGTGCACGCGGACTCCCTGCCCAACCTGGGCGTGGACCTCGCCGAGGACAAGGTCCGCACCATCACCGACATCCGGCAGAGGATCGACGGCCTCCCGGGCGGCATCAAGATCGACAAGGTCGAGGCGGCCGACAAGGGCGTCGACATCGGTGTGAAGGGTTCGGACGTCGACCTCGTCGGGTAGGTGGCGGGAGGTCCGGCCGGAACGCCCGAGAGGCGGACGGGCGTCCGAAGCGCGAGACGGAGCCGTGCGCGCGGCAGCCGTACGAGTGATCCGACCAGGGACGCACAGGCGCAAAACGGCGTGCGAGGCCGGTCGCCCGCCCCTTCCGTCCCCTCCGCGCTCCCTCCGCGTCCCGGGCGCCACCAGGCGTGTCCCACATGGCGGACGATCGCGTCTCACCATGCGACACGCCGGTGACATGCCCGCCCGTCCCTCCTTACGATCGACGCCATGAAGCGACAGGCGGACCTCACGAAGCGGCGGGCAGTAGACCTGTGCCGCGTCGCCGCCATGCTCTGTCGCCCTTTCTGAGCGGAAGCATCCGCCGTTCCGCGATCCGGCCCTTGGACCTCTCTCGTCAGGGCCACTCCCGCGCCGCGTACGCCCGTACGGCCATGGCCGCCGAGCGCGTACCCGCACCCAGCACCCCGCACCGACGCACCGCCCCGCCGTAACTGCCCCGGAGGAGAACGAGCATGAGCCGCAGTGACGTCCTGGTAGACGCCGACTGGGTCCAGGAGCACCTGGACGACCCGAACGTGGCCGTCGTCGAGGTCGACGAGGACACGTCCGCGTACGACAAGAACCACATCAGGAACGCCATCCGGATCGACTGGACCAAGGACCTCCAGGACCCGGTCCGCCGTGACTTCGTCGACCAGGAGGGCTTCGAGAAGCTCCTGTCGGAGAAGGGCATCGCCAACGACACCCTGGTCGTGCTCTACGGCGGCAACAACAACTGGTTCGCGTCCTACGCCTACTGGTACTTCAAGCTGTACGGCCACGAGAACGTGAAGCTGCTCGACGGCGGCCGCAAGAAGTGGGAGCTCGACTCCCGTGACCTGGTCGACGAGGTACCGACCCGCGCGAGGACCGAGTACCGGGCCAAGCCGCAGAACAAGGCGATCCGGGCCTTCCGTGACGACGTCGTCGCCGCTATCGGCACGCAGAACCTCGTCGACGTGCGGTCGCCCGACGAGTTCAGCGGCAAGCTGCTCGCCCCGGCGCACCTGCCGCAGGAGCAGTCGCAGCGTCCGGGCCACGTCCCGTCCGCCCGCAACATCCCGTGGTCGAAGAACGCCAACGACGACGGCACCTTCAAGTCGGACGACGAGCTCAAGGAGCTCTACGCCGACGAGCAGGTCGACCTGGCCAAGGACACCATCGCGTACTGCCGCATCGGTGAGCGTTCCGCGCTGACCTGGTTCGTGCTGCACGAGCTGCTCGGCGTCGAGAACGTCAAGAACTACGACGGTTCGTGGACCGAGTACGGCTCCCTCGTCGGTGTGCCGATCGAGCTCGGCGCCAACAAGTAACCCTCACGGCCTCAAGGACGGAAACGAAACATGTGTGGAGCGAAGGCCGGCGGCCCCGACGCCTCGACGATCAAGCCCGGTGAGACCACCATCCAGGGTCAGGTGACCAAGGACGGCGAGCCGGTGGTGGGCTACGTCCGTCTCCTGGACTCGACGGGCGAGTTCACCGCCGAGGTCCCCACCTCGGCGACCGGACAGTTCCGCTTCTACGCGGCCGAGGGCACCTGGACCGTTCGCGCCCTCGTTCCGGGCGGCACGGCCGACCGTACGGTCGTCGCCCGGACGGGCGGCCTGTCCGAGGTGGCCATCGCCGTCTGAACCGGCCGCACCGTCCGGACGATCTGAACCGTCGAGCGGTTCGCACCGTATGAACGGCCGAAGGGCCGCACCCCCGGGGGTTGGACGCTTTCCGGTACGGGGTGCGGTCCTTCGGTCCGCCCGGATCCACCCGGCGCCCGGATCCGCCCGGACCGTTCTACGCTGGACGTATGTATGCGCGAAGGCGGCACGTCTACTTCGCCATGATGGGGACGTGCATCGGGCTGTTCGTGCTGGCCTGGGCGGTCGTGCGGCTCTGGTCGGTCCCGGTGGCCGTGGGCATGTGCGTCGTGGCGATGGTGATCCCGCCGATCGCGGCGATGACGGCCAACCGGCGGGGCCCCGACGACCGCTGGTGGGACGCCCCCTCGGGCGACGCCGGGTCCGACGAGTGGTGGGACGAGCTGGACGGCAGGAAACGCCCCCGGTAGCGGCGGCGGGGGCAGCGGCGGAGGTGCTGAGGCGGCTTTTGTTCGCTCGGTGGAGCGGCTGCCGGTCCCTCAGTAGACGAGCGCCTGCGTGTCGTCCGCCATGGCCTCCTGCACGAAGACCTGCGCGCCCGCGATCCGTACGCCCTCGATGACGTCCTTCTCCGCGATGTCGCGGCGGGCCGCGCACTGCGTGCAGAGGGTGAGGCGGCCGCCGGCCAGGATCGAGTCGAGCAGGCCGGGCAGCGGCGCCGCGTGCGGCAGCTCGAAGGAGGCGGCACGGCCCGGCAGCGCGAACCACGCGGACTCCCCCGTCAGCCAGAGCGAGACCTCCACCCCACTGGCCACGGCGACCGCCGCCACCGTGAACGCCTGCGAGCAGCGTTCGGGGGCGTCGGCCCCCGCCGTCACCTTGATCACGAGCTTCTTCGCCATGCGGCGAATGGTAGGCCCACCTCGCAGAGAGGTCCGGTCCCGGCCCGACTAGAGTGGGTACCGGCTCTGTACCGCCCACCACCGCGTCACCCGAGGAGCACCCCGTGCTTGAGTACTTCTTCGAAGCTCTGCTGGTCCTGGTCTGTGTCGGCGTCCTCGCCTTCACCGGGCTCGCCGTGAAGAAGCTGTACCAGGGCCAGCGCTGACCCCCATCAAGGAACTGCCGACCTCATGATCGAGATCCCGTCCGACCTGCACAAGGACCTCGTACCGCTCGTCTTCCTGCTCGGGCAGTGGACGGGTGCGGGCGTCCACGACTTCCCCGGCGACGAGAAGTGCAACTTCGGCCAGGAAGTCAGCTTCACCCACGACGGGCGGGACTTCCTGGAGTACCACTCGCACACCTGGGTCCTCGACGCCGAGGGCAACAAGGTGCGCCCGCTGGAGTCCGAGTCCGGCTTCTGGCGCATCGACAAGGACCGCAAGGTCGAGGTCGTGATGGTCCGCGACGACGGCGTGGTCGAGGTCTGGTACGGCGAGCTGGCCGACAAGAAGCCGCAGATCGACCTGGTCACGGACGCGGTCGCGCGGACGGCGGCCTCCGGCCCGTACAGCGGCGGCAAGCGCCTGTACGGCTACGTCAAGAGCGACCTGATGTGGGTCGGCGAGAAGCAGACCCCCGAGGTCTCGCTGCGCCCGTACATGTCCGCCCAGCTCAAGAAGGTCGTCAGCCCCGAGGACGTCGAGCGCTGGGCGAAGGCCCTCCCGGACGACATGCCGGACGACGGGATCGCTTTCTTCAAGTAGTCCTAGACTTTCGGGTGTGGTGAGCACTCGAAGCAGCACCGAAGGCACAGGCACCGGAACGGGCACGGGCGCGGACTGGAAGAGCGACCTGCGGCAGCGCGGCTACCGGCTGACGCCCCAGCGACAGCTCGTGCTCGAAGCGGTGGACACCCTGGAGCACGCGACTCCCGACGACATCCTCGGAGAAGTACGGAAGACGGCGTCGGGGGTCAACATCTCCACGGTGTACCGGACCCTGGAGCTCCTGGAGGAGCTCGGGCTGGTCTCCCACGCGCATCTGGGGCACGGCGCGCCCACCTACCACCTCGCGGACCGGCACCATCACATCCATCTGGTCTGCCGCGACTGCACGAACGTCATCGAGGCGGACATCGAGGTCGCCGCCGACTTCACCGCCAAACTCCGCGAGACCTTCGGCTTCGTCACCGACATGAAGCACTTCGCGATCTTCGGACGCTGTGCGGACTGTGCGGCCGAGGAGTGCGCGGCGCAGCCGGAGGCGGGGAAATAAATCGGGCGGCCACTCGGTCGTAGGCTGTGTGGATATGAAGAGCCCTCTGCTGTCCCTGCCCGGTGCCGTGCCCGCCGAGGGCGTGGACGAAGGCGTAGCCGCCCACTACGGCGACCTGTTCCGCGAACAGCGTGCCCTCGCCGACGGCACCGGTTTCGTGGACCTCTCGCACCGCGGGGTGGTCGCCGTCACCGGTGACGACCGGCTCGGCTGGCTGCACCTGCTGCTCACCCAGCACGTCAGCGACCTCCCGGCGGGCCGGGCCACCGAGGCGCTGATCCTCTCCGCGAACGGACACGTCGAGCACGCGCTGTACCTCGTCGACGACGGGACGACGACCTGGGCGCACGTCGAGCCCGGCACGCAGGACGCGCTGATCGCGTACCTGGAGTCGATGAAGTTCTTCTACCGCGTCGAGGTCACCGACCGGACCGGCGACCTCGCGGTCGTGCACCTGCCGGCCGGTTCCATCGCCGAGGTCCCCGAGGGTGTCGTCGTACGCGAGACGTCGTACGGGCGGGATCTCTTCCTGCCGCGTGCGGACCTGGAGGCGTTCGCGCGGGACGGGGACGCAGTCAAGCACGGCCCGGCGGTCGGACTGCTCGCGTACGAGGCGCTGCGCGTCGAGCAGCACCGCCCGCGGCTCGGCTTCGAGACCGACCACCGCACCATCCCGCACGAGCTGGGCTGGATCGGCAGCGCGGTGCATCTGCAGAAGGGCTGCTACCGCGGCCAGGAGACCGTCGCCCGCGTCCAGAACCTGGGCAAGCCGCCGCGCAGGCTCGTCTTCCTGCACCTGGACGGCAGCGAGGTCCATCTGCCGCCGCAGGGCACGGAGCTGCGCCTCGCGGACGAGGGCCCCGAGGGACGGAAGGTCGGCTTCGTCACGACGTCCGTACGGCATCACGAGCTCGGCCCGATCGCCCTCGCGCTCGTCAAGCGCAACGTGCCCGTGGACGCCCGCCTGGTGGCCGACACGACGGCCGCGGCCCAGGAGGTCGTGGTCGAGCCCTAGGCCGGCCCTGGGCCGTGTCCGTCCGGTGGGGGTCACATGTCGATGAGTACCGTGAACGGGCCGTCGTTCGTCAGGGAGACGCGCATCTTCGCGCCGAACCTGCCCGTGGCCACCGTGGCGCCCAGCGAACGGAGTTGGGCCACCACCTCGTCGACGAGGGGTTCGGCCACCGCACCGGGGGCCGCCGCGTTCCAGGTGGGGCGCCGGCCCTTGCGGGCGTCCCCGTAGAGGGTGAACTGACTGATGACGAGCAGCGGCGCGTCGATGTCGGAGCAGGACCTCTCGTCCGTCAGCATCCGGACGGACCACAGCTTGCGGGCCAGTTGGGCCGCTTTCTCCTTCGTGTCCTCGTGGGTCACCCCGACGAGGACGCACAGTCCCTCACCGCTGATCTCCCCGACCGTCTCGCCGTCCACGACGACGCTCGCGCCGTCCACCCTCTGCACCACCGCACGCATGCGGACCATCATGCCGTGCGTCCGGCCGCCCTCCGAACAAGCTCTTTCTGATGGTTCCTTAACCCCCCATCTGGGGCCGATCGGGGGCACTCGGTCACATAGTGGCCACTTGGGGTGGCACGATGCTCACACGCGCCGGTCGAGGGGACGATTGAGGCACATGAGCACACCGAGTACGGGGCAGGCACCGGGGTTGGTCTCGCTGATCCGAGGGGAACCGTCGGCACCGTCGGCATCGGCATCGGCATCGGCGTCGTCGTCGCTGTCGGCACCGTCGTCACTCGCACCGATGCGTGCGCCCGCCCAGCGATCGGACAGTCCGGTGCCGGATCCCACGTCCGACCTGGGCGCCCTGCGCCTGCCCGAACTGCGCACCCTGCGCAGGGACGCGCAGCGGGACGAGGCCGATCTGAGTTACGTACGGCGGCTGTTGCAGGGACGGATCGACATCCTGCGGGCCGAGCTGGGGCGGCGTACGGATCCCCGGGGCGGGGGGCCGGCCGGCGACCACGGGACGCCGGTCGTCGAGGCCGCCTCCGTCGTCACGCGGCTGTCGGAGATCCTGACGGACGCGCCCGCCAGGCACCGCTCGTCGGCACGGCACGTGACCGTCGGGACGCCGCACGGCGAGGAGTACCGGCGGCTGGCCGCCGACATGCTCGCCGAGGTCGAGCTGTCCGACCTGGAGGCGCGCACGGACCCGGAGCTGCATGCCGCGATGGGGCGGCTCGTACGGTACGAGCAGCAGGTCTCGGGGCGGCGGCAGCAGTTGCAGCGGACGGCCGACGACTGCAGCGCGGAGATCGCCCGCAGATACCGCGAGGGCGAGGCCCAGGTGGACGACCTGCTCATGTAGGCGGGGCGGTCAGGCGGCTGGGTCGGGCGGCTCGGTGTGCCGGTTCGGGGGGCCTGTGGACCGGTCCTGAGAAAATCCGCAGGACACCCCGCGCCCCGCATGCCTAGCGTGGCGGCATGAGCTCGCGCCAGGACATCGACGTACGCCCCATCCGTGACGATGAGATCCCGGTGTGGATCCGCGCGGCGAAGACCGGGTTCCTGCGGCCGCCGACCGTGTCGGAGGCGGACCTCGCGGACCGCCGCACCTACGTCGTGCCCGAGCGGACGCTCGGGGCGTTCGAGGGCGAGCGGTGTGTGGGGACCTACCGGTCGTTCCCGCAGGAGGTGACCGCGGTGGGCGGCGCGGCCGTACAGGCGGACGCGATCACGAGCGTGACCGTCACCGCCACCCACCGCCGCCGGGGAATCCTGACGCGGATGATGGCGCGGGACCTGGCGGCGGCGAAGGACCGCGGAGACGTGGTGGCGACGCTGATCGCCGCGGAGTACCCGATCTACGGGCGGTACGGGTTCGGGGCGGCCACGACCGTCACCGAGTGGACGATCGACGTCCCGCGGGCGGGGCTCGACCCCCGATGGGCGGGCCCCGACGACGGCGGGCGTACCGACATCGTGGACGGTGACGACGTACGCAAGACCGGGCCCGAGCTGCACGGGCGGTTCCGGCGGATGCAGCCGGGCGCGATCGACCGGGACGAGCGGTGGTGGCAGCTCGCCACCGGCGGGAGGGTCCCGGACCCCGGCGCGTGGACCGAGCCCTTCCATGCCGTGTACCGCACCGCGCGGGGGGAGGTCGAGGGCCTGCTCACGTACACGGTGGACGAACACTGGGGGGACGCCAAGCAGCCGCTCCAGACCGCGAGTGTCAAGGACCTGATCGCCGTCTCGCCGGCCGCCGAGCGGGCCCTGTGGCGGTACCTCTGCTCCATCGACTGGGTCACGGCCGTCAAGTCCGGCGGGCGGGCTCCGGACGACCTGCTGCCGCACCTCCTGCCCGACCCGCGCGCGGCGCGGATCGTCACGCAGGCCGACTGGCTGTGGGTACGGATCCTGGACGTCGTGGCGGCGCTGGAGACGCGTACGTACGGGGCGACGGGCGCCCTCGTCCTGGAGGTGGCGGACGGGGCCGGGCTCGCCGGGGGACGGTACCGCCTGGACGCCTCACCCGAGGGCGCGAGCTGTACGTGGACCACCGAGGACGCCGATCTCACGCTGCCGGTCGGTGAGTTGGGGGCGCTGTGGCTCGGGGACCAGTCCGCGGTCCGGCTGACGGCGCTGGGCCGGGTCCGGGAAGAACGAGCGGGCGCCGCCGTGGTGGCCGACGCCCTGCTGCGTACGTCCAGGCGACCGTGGTGCCCGGACATCTTCTGATTCCTGATCCTTGATCCTGCGTGCGCCGGGTGCTGTCTCCCCTCCGCTGCCGGCGACTTGGGCTGCCGTGTGGTTCCGTAGCTGTTCAGTTGTCGTTTCCGTGCTTCCGCGGCCGGCGGACCGGGTTCGCGGTGGTGCGGGCCGACCGGGCTCCCGGCTCCCCTCCGGAAGGGAACCCGGTCGGCCGGACTGTCCCGGACGGTGAGGTCCGATCAGCCGGACTGGGCGAGCAGCATCACGAGGAGCACTGCTCCGATGCCGCCTATCATCGAGTTCTTGGCCTTGATCCCGATGGCCAGGGCGACGAAGGCGATGACCCCCATCACCCCGTACTTCACCTGGAGCAACTGCTCCAGGCCGATGACGAGGGCGGCGACGACGATGGCGATGAGCGGCATGCGGTCCCTCCTTCGGGACGGCGGGGGAGGCGAACCCCCGCTGGGACCGATCCACCTGGTCGACGGTTCCGACTCTGGCGGCCAACCCCCCGGTTGTTTGACCATGTTGCTCAAGTTGGTGACCAACTTCTTTGAAGTTATCTCCTCTTGGATGCGTCTCATAACCACCTTCTCTGTAACTGCCCAAAGATGGCGCGAAGTTGTAGGGTTCGGCTGTGGACCCGGAACATGCCGCCGTCAATGGACGGAACAGGTCACAGCGGTCACAGATGTCACACCAAGAGGTGGCCGACGCGCTGCGCAGCCGGATCTTGTCGGGCGGGCTGCGGGCGGGCGAGCGCATGCCCACCCAGGCCAGGCTGGCCGACGAGTTCGGGGTCGAGCGCGGAACCGTCCGGCAGGCGCTGCGCATCCTGCAGTCGGAAAACCTGCTCTCCAACGTCTCCAAGGGGAGCCCGGCGACCGTCGCCGAGGACGTGGACAAGACGCTGACCGGGCCGGCGGCCCCACCGCAGCCCACCATGGTGGCACTGGCCCCACGCATCGCGGACGCCTTCTCGGTGCCGCACGTGGAGATCGACGCCCTGTGTCTGACGGCCGTGTCCCTGACCCTCGCGATGGGCGAGCCCTTGCGTCTCATCCACGAGGGCCGAACAAAACCGGCCAGGATCGACGTCCGCGTCCTCCTGCCGTCCCGCGACATCGACCTCGCCTTCCCGGCGGCGGTGGACGCGACGGAGGACGGTGAGCGGGTGCGGCGCCGCTGGCTGGCCCAGCGCAATGCCCAGGGACAGGTCCTCAAGCACAACCTGCTGGCGTTACGGGCGACCCACGGCATCGACGTGCACATCACGTTCAGGGCGCTGCCGTTCACCCCGCCGGTGAAGTTGTACCTGCTCAACGAGGCGGAGGCGCTGTTCGCGTACTACACGCTGGAGCGGCGCGGCGAGCACATCGACCAGGAGTATCTGGAGACGTACGACGCGGAGGGCACGCAGTCGATGCTGTTCGCCTTCGAGCAGGGGGAGGGGCTGCGGGCCACGACGTTCGTGGAGCAGTCGCATCTGTGGTTCAACGCACTGTGGGAGACCATCAGCTCGGAGCTCGTGCTCACGGGCTGAGATCTCCCACGGGTTGGAACGGGTCGAACGGGCAGGGTCGGGCCGACCGGGTCGGGCGGGTGGCGCGGGGTGGTCGGCGCGGGGCTTGCGGGGCGGTTCGTGCAGGTCACAGAGCCGGTCCCGCGAACATCAGGGCGAGGACGACGGCCCCGATGGAGCTGCAGGTGGGGCTCCGGACCTTGAGTCCCACGGTGAGCAGCAGCAGTCCGACGGCGCCGCTCGGGCCGTACCGCCACTCGACGAACTGCTCGAAGCCGACGACGAAGAGGGCGGACAGAAGAGCTATGGCGGGCATGGTGGATCCTCCTTCGGGTCTGGTGCGGGCTGGACGCGCTGTGCGCTCCGGACCGGCCAGGCGGGCCGAGGGCCGGTGCGAGAGCCGGTGCAAGGAGGGCGATGGTGCTGTGTCACGCTGCGGTGCCTTCCTGGCTGCCAACTACTGGCAAGAGGAGGAGGAACTTCCGCCATCTTCACCAAGTTGGCAACCAACTATGGATAAGTTATCCCCAGTTGGTAGTCGTCCGCAAACAACTTTCAAACAACTCCCGTTAGATGGGCCAAGCTTGTAGCGTTTGGTCGTGACCAAGGGGAACGTGCAGGAGAACGCGCAGGAGAACGTGGCAGTGAACGGCAGCAGAACGCGCAGGAGAACGTGGCAGTGAACGGCAGCAGAACGCGCAGGAGAACGTGGCAGTGAACGGCAGCAGAAAACTCTCACCGCAGGAGATCGCCGACATCCTGCGGGACCGCATCCGCGCGGGTGACCTGCGGGCCGGCGACCGCCTGCCCACCCAGGCCGAGCTCGCCGACGAGTTCTGTGTGGAGCGCGGCACGGTCCGCCAGGCCCTGCGGGCCCTCCAGGACGACGGCCTGCTCAGCAACGTGAGCAAGGGGAGCCCGCCCCGCATAGCGGAGGTGACCCCGACCCCGGACGAGCCCCAGCCGACGATGGTGGGGCTGGCACCGCGACTGGTGGACGCGTTCGGCGCGCAGCGCGTGCGCATAGACGTCGTGTGTCACACGGCCGAGACGCTGATGCTGGCCATCGGCGATCCGGTCCGCCGCATCCACGACGGCACCCTGCGCCCCGAGTCGGTCGACGTCCGCATCCTGGTGCCCTCGCGGGAGATCACCCTCGCCTTCCCCGTCTCGGTCGACGGCAGCGCCGAGGACGACCCGGTCCACCAGCGCTGGCTGGACATGCGCAACGCCCAGGCGCACGTCCTGCGGCACAACCTCCAGTCCCTGCGCTCCTCGCACGGCATCGACGTGAACGTCACCTTCCGCGCCCTGCCGTTCACCCCGCCGGTGAAGCTCTATCTGCTCAACGGGCAGGAGGCGCTGATCGGTTACTACGTCCTCACCCGCCGGGAGGAGCCGTACGAGAGCCAGACGCTGGAGATGTACGACGCGCTCGGCTCCGCGTCCCTCCTCTTCTCCTTCCTCACGCGGTCGGGGCAGCGTGACGCCGCGTTCGTGGAGGAGTCGCAGAAGTGGTTCGACGGCCTCTGGGAAACCATCACGACGGACCTGACACTCTCCTAGTGACTTCTGATACGAAGCAGACTGGTCCGGTGGCTACCGAGACAGAGAACCTTCATGCGGTGATCCGACGAGCCCGTTTCGTCCTTTTCGACTTCGACGGCCCTATCTGCCGGCTCTTCGCGGGGCACTCGGCGGAGGGCGTGGCGAAGGACCTGGTGAGGTGGCTCGAACGGCAGGGCCTGCGCGGACTGCTCACCGAAGAGGAACGGGTCCACCCCGACCCGATGGTGGTCCTGTACGCGGTCAACCGCCGGCATCCGCGCAGCGATCTCGTGGTCGAACTGGAGGAACGCCTCACCCAGCAGGAGCTCCAGGCGGTGCCCTCCGCCTGGCCGACCGAGTTCGCGGATCCGCTGATACGGACCTGGAGCGCGGTCGGGGCGCGGCTGGCCGTGGCGACCAACAACTCCCCGCGCACCGCCGCCCGTTACCTGGACAGTCGAGGTCTGGCCGACTGCTTCATGCCGAACGTCTACGGCCGCACCCAGGACCTGGACCACCTCAAGCCCCACCCGCACTGCCTCAACCGCGCCATGAACGCCCTCGGCGCCGCCCCGCGGTCCACGCTCATGATCGGCGACGCCCCGTCGGACTACCTGGCGGCCGAGGAGGCAGGCGTCCCGTTCCTCGGCTACGCGCGTAACGGCGACAAGGAGAAGCTGCTGCGGGACGCCGGTGCGGAGCATGTGGTGGCGTCGCTGGAACCGGTGCTGAGGATCCTCCGGAATCAGGTCTGAAGCTGCAACGTCAGCAGGAAGAAGAGCCCGGCCGACCACCAGGCCCATCGGGGGTGGCCGGCCCGCACGCCGACCACCAGAAGACTCATCAGGACGATCCCCGCGAGCCCGAGCCCGAGCCCGAGCCCGAGCCCGAGCCGCGAGAAGACCCCAGCTCCACCGGATCGGTTTTCGCCGACACCATGCAGTCCTGGTTCAACTCCGTCTGGAACCTGCTCGCGACGTGAACCCAGTTGCGCCCATACGGGCGAATGCAGGGTGTGCCGCATCCTCGTGCCTTGCTCGACGTTTACTTCATTGAGACGAATCCGGCGCGACAGACGTATCTGATGCCGATTAGGGTTTGCGCAACCTCAGTTACAGGAGTTGCCCGTGGGCACACCCCCGGAGCCCACGTGTGCCAGGCGAGGGCTTCGCGTCGTCGATCCTGTCGCGGACACCGTCTACGACGACTTCGTGGGACAGGCGAAGAGTGTCGGAGTGATGAGCGGCGGCCATCACAACCGTAACTACGTGTTACCGCTCAGCGAGGCGATGGCACGTCGCGTGGGACGTGAGCCGGGCACGAACGTGACCGTCCGGATCCGTCGGCCCGAGGTGGTGCCGGTCGTCATCAGGACCTGGGAGCACGAGTCGGAGATCCTCGCCGCCATCGGCGATGCCCTGCCGCATGTGCCGCAGTGTCTCGCCCAGCAGGACGGCTCGGCGGTCCACAGCTACGTGGAAGGCGTCCCGCTCTCCACGGTCTGCCCGAACGGCAAGCCCGTCGACAGCATGCTGATCGGTGCCCTGGCCGACCTCCTGGCGCAGATGTCCCGGGTCCGCAGAGAGGCGTTGCCCCGCCTGCCCGCCGACTGGCCGTTCAACGACAAGGACAGTCAGGCTTTTCTGCGCACGCTGGCGCACCTTGCGGACCGCCAGATCCGTCAGCCCAATTGGACGGCTTTCGGTGGCCTCTTCGCCGCACTGGGCATCCCCGACGACGCCCTGGTGCGGCTGGCCGAGCGGGTCCCCGCCATGGCCCGTCGCCCTTACAGCCTGCTCCACGCGGACCTCCACCGGGACAACGTGATCGTCACCTACCGGGGTGAGCCGCCGCTGATCTGCGTGGACTGGGAACTCGCGACGTACGGTGACCCACTGCACGACCTGGCCACGCATCTGGTCCGGATGCGGTATCCGGATTTCCAGTGGGACGAGGTCATCGACTCCTGGGCGACGGCCATCCAGGACACCCGGCCCATGGCCGTGAACGGCCTCGCCAGGGATCTCCGCCATTACGTGGCGTTCGAGCGCGCGCAGTCCGTCTACCCGGACGTGATGCGGGCGGCACAATCGCTGGAGTACTCGCTCGACCAGAACAGTCTGGTCCAGGCGACCGCGTCGGTCACCAGGGCTCTCAGAGCCGCCGCCGATCCGCTGCGACTCGTTCGCGTGCCGGACGAGGCCGAGGTCGAACGCGTACTGGTGCGGTGGCAGGCGTCCCGCCACGATCGCCGGCCGCGCGGCCGCAGGACGGACACCGTGCACAGCTGGACGCCGGACGAGCGGGTGCCGGAGCACCCCGACTTTCCCCGCCCGTCCGTACTCGACGCCCTGATCGCCGAGGGAGCGGCGTCGGCGGAGCACGTGTTCAAGGGGACAGCCCATCTGAACACGGTCGTACGTGTGCCGGGTGTCGGCTTCCCCGTGGTGGTGCGGCGCGGCCTGCCGTCGGTCCGCCGCCTCGAACGCGGCTACCTCAGCGAACACGCCGTCCTCGATGCCATCGAGCGCTTCGGCGTCGCCGTGACGGCACCGAGGGTCCTCGCGCTGGGCGAGAGCCATACGCGGGATCCGTTCGCCGTCCATACCTACGAGGGCACGCGTGGCGGCGACCAGCCCCCCAGCCATCCGGTGAACGGTCTCCTGCCCCACGAGGTGGACGGCCTCGTCGACCAGTTGTGCGCACTCACGCAGGTCGACCCGCTGTCGGTGGATCCGCTGGCCACCGGGCTGGCCCAGGAGGGGACCTTCTACGAGTGGCTCAGCGGGCAACTGGTCGTACTCGTCGGCGGGTTGGACAAGGAGTCCCGGCAACTGGCCAGAGAGCTGGGGCTGCCGGACGCGTACCGGCTGGGGGAGCTCCTGTCCCGGCACCGGGTCACCCCGCGGGAGCCGACGCTGCTGCACGGCGACCTGAATCCCTGGAACCTCGTACGCCGGGACGACGCGTACGCGCTGACCATCATCGACTGGGAGATGGCGCTGGTCGGCGATCCCCTGTACGACGTGGTCCGGCACATGCACCTGACACCGACCCTGCCGGAGATTCGCGACCGGATGTTCCGCCGCTGGGTCGCCCAACTGCCCAGCACCCACACGAAGGACTGGGAGCGCGACTGGCAGGTCTACCGGCGGATCGAGATCATCCGGTCCGCCTACGTGGACCTCGACCGGCTGGTCACGGGCGCGAGCCTCGACGCCCCCAACGTCAATCGCGCGGTGCGGTCGTACGGGATGACGTTGCGGGCCGCTCAGGGATCACTCGGACTGCCCCCGAGGGAACTGTCGAACCCCTACCTTGTCCGCGCGCTGCCGGACGGAGCCATGGCACTGCCGGAAAAGTGACGTTGTCCGTCGGGGTGCGGCCCGGAACGTGCGGGGACCATTCCGGGGCCGCATTCTCGTTGCCTCCAAGGGGAGGGCGGGAGTCCGGAAGGTGCGTAGGCTCGGGGTCATGGGCGAGACGGGTGCGACGGACGCCGCCGGTGGTAGTGGTGCGTCCGGTGTGAGAAGCATGGTGGGCGCCGTGGGCGCCATGGGACTGCGGGAACGCAAGAAGCTCCGGATGTACCGCGATGTCTCCGACATCGCCATCTCGCTCTTCCTGGAGAAGGGGTTCGAGAAGGTCTCCGTCGCGGAGGTCGCCGCCGCGGCCGAGATCTCCAAACCGACCCTCTTCCGGTACTTCTCCTCCAAGGAGGACCTCGTCCTGTACCGGTTCGCCGATCACGAGACCGACGCCGCGCGCGTGGTCGGGGACCGCGCGCCCGGACAGTCCGTGCTCGACGCGCTGCGCCTGCACTACCTGGCCGGGATCGAGCGCGGCGACCCCGTGACCGGCGTCAACGGCGATCCGCACATCCTCGCCTTCCACCAGTTGCTGTACGGGACCCCGTCGCTCGTGGCACGGCTGTACGAGTATCTGGAGCGGTCCGAGGCCGCCCTCGCCGCCGCCCTGGGCGGAACCCTCGAAGCGCGGCTCGCCGCCGGCCAGATCGTCGCCGTGCAGCGCATTCTCGCGATGGACAACTGGCGGCGCATCGCGAGGGGCGAGGACGTCGCGCAGGTGCAGCGGGACGCCGTCACCGCCGCGGAGGGCGCCTTCGCCAGGCTGGGCAGCGGGCTCACCGCATACGCAACAGGGTAAAAACTTTAACTCGGTCACTATATTGGCGTACCCTCGCTCCAATGACGCCCGCCGACCCCGCCCTCGCCGCCTCCCTCCGCGGCGAACGCGCGTACCACGACCTCTGCCGTGCCGCCCTCGCCGCGATGGTCGACGGCGCGCGGCGGCACGTGGTCACCGGAGAGGACGTGTCCGCGTCCGGTGCCGACGCCGAGGTGCTCGGCCGCCGCCTCCGCAGCCGGGCGAAGGAGATGCGGGAGCTGCCCGAAGGGCCCCTGTTCTTCGGGCGGTTGGATTTCGGGCGGGACGCGCGGGCCGCCGGTGACCATGCCGGGCAGCGCTACCACGTGGGGCGGCGCAGGATCACCGAGCATCCCGCGGCCCCGCCCCTCGTCGTCGACTGGCGTGCCCCCGTCTCCCGCGCCTTCTACCAGGCGAGTGCCCGTGATCCACAGGGTGTGGAGGTGCGGCGGCGGTTCGGCTGGGCGCCCGGGAGCCGGGGGGAGTCCGCCGACCTGACCGGGCTGGAGGACGAGCACCTCGGCAAGGAGCGCCTCGGGGACGAGGGGTCCGAGAGGGCCGAGGGCGAGCCCTTCCGGTCCCCTCGCGCGCGGAGCCGCATCCTCGCGAGCGAGATCGAGCGGCCCCGGGTCGGCCCGATGCGTGACATCGCCGCCACCATCCAGCCCGACCAGGACGACCTCGTACGCGCCGGCCTCGCCGTCTCCGTCTGCGTACAGGGCGCACCCGGCACCGGCAAGACGGCCGTCGGGCTGCACCGGGCCGCGTACCTCCTCTACACCCATCCGCAGCGCCTGCGGCGGAGCGGACTGCTGATCCTCGGGCCGAACCCCACCTTCCTCTCCTACATCTCCCAGGTGCTGCCCGCACTCGGCGAGACCGGCGTACGCCAGTCGACGATCGGCAACGAGATCGCGCACGAGCTCGGGATCGAGATCGGGATCGGCACGGGCACCGGTGGCGGAGAGGACGACGAGCGCGCCGCCGTCGTCAAGCACGACGCCCGCATGGCCGAGGTACTGCGACGCGCCCTGTACGCCAGGGTGGACCCGGCCGCCGCAGGCGAATCCGGCGACCTCACCGTGCCCGACGGTTCGTACCACTGGCGGGTGCCCGCCCACACGCTCGGGCGGATCGTGGCGGACGTACGGGCCGAGGAACCGCCGTACGCCGTCGGACGTGAGCGCGTACGGACCCGGGTCGTGCGGTACGTGCAGGAGCGGGCCGAGCGACGGGCCGGCCCCCGGACGAACGCCTGGCTGCAGAAGGTCTCGCGGGCCCGGCCCGTCGGCGCGTACGTCGACGCGGTGTGGCCCAGGGCCCGGCCGCAGGAGGTCGTCGCGGAACTCCTCACCGACCCGGCCGCGCTCGCCGCCGCGGCGGACGGGGTGCTGGACGCGGACGAGCAGAAGGCGCTCCTGTGGGCCCGGCCACCCCGTTCCTGGAAGTCCGCCCGATGGTCCGCGGCCGACCTGGTCCTGCTCGACGAGGTCGCGGGCCTGATCGAACACCCCGCCGGGTACGGCCACTTGGTCATCGACGAGGCCCAGGACCTGTCGCCGATGGAGTGCCGTGCGATCGGCAGGCGCGCCGCTTTCGGGTCGGTCACGGTCCTCGGTGACCTCGCCCAGGGGACCACGCCGTGGGCCGCGCGGGAGTGGGGCGAACTGCTGGCGCACCTCGGCAAGCCCGAGGCGTCGGTGGTGCCGTTGACGACCGGGTTCCGCGTTCCGGAGGCGGTGGTCGCCCTGGCGAACCGGGTGCTGGCCCGGCTGGACGTGGCGGTGCCACCGGGGCGGTCCCTGCGCACGGACGGCGAGCTGCGGATCCGCCGCACGGACGACGTGCTGCACGAGACGGTCGAGTCCGTCCGCCGAGCGCTCACCAACGAGGGGTCGGTGGGCGTCATCACGGCCGGCACGGACGTCGTACGGGTACGGGAGGCGCTCGGCGCCGCCGGGATCGAAGCCGCCGACGTGGACCGGCTCGGCGCGCGGGTCACGGTGCTGACGGCCGCGGTGGCGAAAGGGCTCGAGTACGACCACGTCGTCGCCGTGGAGCCGGCGACGATCGCGGAGGAACGAGGAAGCGGGGGAGGAGGGGGAGGCGCGGAAGGAGAGCAGGGAGGGGGAGGAGGGCGGGGATTGCACCAGCTGTACGTCGTGCTGACGCGCGCGGTGTCCAGGCTCGACGTCGTCCACGCGCGGCCGCTGCCCTTCGAATGAGCCCGACCGCACGCTCCCCTGCCCCTTTCCCTGCCCCCTCCCCTCCGGGCGCGGGTTCCGTGTCCTAGCGGGTGGGATCCGCCTCCCGGTGGACGGACTCGTTCGGCACGTCGAGTACGGGGATCAACTGCTCCTCCTCGTACGTCAGGTGCGCCTCCAGCGCGGTGGTGAGGCGCTCCACCTCGGCGCGTACGTGCTCGGTGTCGGCCGAATCCATGCCGATGACCTGCTGCAACTCCGCGATCAGGACCGCGATCCGCTCGTGCTCCTCGCGCAGGCGGTCCAGGGCCGGTTCGAGTTCGGGGTGGCGGTCGGCCAGGAACGGGAACATGGCGATGTCCTCGCCGGTGTGGTGGTTGTGCAGACCCTGGCAGAAGGTCAGGCAGTTGATACGCGGCTGGGCGCCGAGGGTCGAACCCGCCTGGTCGAACTCGCCGCGTATCAGCGTGAGTTCGCGGCGGAAGGCGTCGTGGATCGCCTTGACGTACTCGCTCATCGAGGACGCGTTGACGTTCGGCGGGCCACCGCTCGCGATCTCGTGCAGGGCGACCACCGGAATCACCCGGCTGGTCCTGGCCTGGTACTCCGCCCAGCCGGAGTCGGCCTCGACCGCGCGGGCGAAGGCCGCGTCGCGTGCGCCGCCCCGCAGGACCTCGGCCTTGGCGTCGTACGTGAACACCCCCGTCTCGACGGTGACGTGCGGATGCGCGACGAGGTTGTGGAACCAGTCGGGATGCTTCGGCGCACCGCCCGCCGAGGCGATGACCAGCACGGTGCCGTCTCCGTCGTGGTAGTAGCCGACCGGGGTGGTGTGCCGCTCACCGGAACGGGCCCCCGTGGTGGTGAGCAGGAGCAGCCGTGCGCCCTCGAAATGGCCGCCGACCTCCCCGGAGTTGGCTCGGAATTCCTCGATGACCTGCTGGTTGAAGTCGTTGGGCATTCTCTTCTTTCTTTGTGGTGGAGTCGCTGAATTCGCGGAATCCGCGGAAAAGGGCATGGGGAATCGCCACGGGGCGCATGCGAAAGGCGCCCGCGGGAAGTCCGCGCGCGCCGATGCGGGCGCGCGGAAAGTGGTGAAGGTGAGGGTGAAGGTCGAGGTGATGGCGTGGCGGACGCGCGGGTATGCGGCGGTCGGAGACCGCAGGGAGGTTGCACGCCCGGCGGCGTCATGGCGCGGCGCACGGCACGCGTGTGTGAGCGGTGCTCAGTACCGCGGTACTCGGCAGCGCATTACTGAGGGCGGCCCTCTGGCCCGCCCGGGCCTCACTCGGAGGCCGGGAACCCTACTGTTCGTTGGCCCAAGGCCGACCCGGCAGTCACGGCGGAAATGCTAGGGGAATACGCGCGAACAGGCAATGCCCGTTCTCTCGGAACGGGACAGAAACAGGAACGGAATGAGAAGGGGAGGGGAGAAGAGGCAGGGAAGAGGGAGGGGCGGGGAAGGGAAACGGGAAGGGGAAGGGGGCCGGGACAGGGACCGGAACCGGGTCATGGTGGACCGCCGGCACCCGTCCGTGGTCGACTCCCTGCCATGAGTCTGTCGGTCGATGTGTACGTGCCCCGTGCGGAGGGCGGCATCGAGGTGCTGGACGTTCCGCCCGGGCGCTCCGACGCGGCGGGCCGGGAGAGTTGGCGCACCGAGGTGTGGGGCTCCGAACCGGTCCGTTCGCTGGGCGCGCGTTTCCTTCCGCGGCTGGCCATCGAGGACCTCGCCGTGGCGCCGGACGAGGTGTCCGCCTTCATCGCCGAGTGCGACCTCGTCCGTACGCACGCGGCGCGGATCGCGGAACACCTGGGGGCGGGACCGGAGACAGGGACAGAGGCAGGGACAGAGGCAGAGCCAGAGGCGGGGCCGAATACGGGACTGGCGGGGCCGGGCACGTCCGCGGAGTGGCACGCCGACGAGGTGAGCCGTTACCTGGACAACATCCTGGACGCGGCGCGCCGGGCGTCGGACGTGGGCGGCGGGATCATCATCTGGTAGCCGAGCGGCCCGCCGACCGCGTGTCGGCGCCTCAGGTTGCCCGCCCTCCGAAAGAGTGGTCTAGCGCACTTTTGCAAGCGCCTGCTTGCAATAGTTAGCACGGGTGGTGCACGGTGGGGGCATGGCATCGCTCAACGTCGGCAATCTCGGTGAGTACCTGCGGGACCAGCGGCGCAACGCGCAGCTGAGTCTGCGGCAGCTCGCCGAGGCCGCCGGGGTGTCCAATCCGTATCTGAGCCAGATCGAGCGCGGGCTGCGCAAGCCGAGCGCGGAGGTGTTGCAGCAGGTCGCCAAGGCGCTGCGGATCTCCGCGGAGACGCTGTACGTCCGTGCCGGGATCCTCGACGCCGAGCGGGACCGGGACGAGGTGGAGACGCGTGCGGTCATCCTCGCCGACCCGACGCTCACCGAGCGGCAGAAGCAGGTGCTGCTGCAGATCTACGAGTCGTTCCGCAAGGAGAACGAGTTCGAGATCAAGACTGTCGAGGACGCTCTGGACGGCGTTGACGACGCCGACGGCCGTGATGCCGATGCCGCGAAGAACGATCCGCTCCACCCGCAGGACCCGCAGAACCCGCACGACCAGCAGTCCTCCGCGAGTTGACCGGAGCCGGCACGGCCGGACGGGGCACGACCGTGCCCCGTTCGGAACGGTCCGGTCGGCCGCGGAGCCCCGACAGACAAAACCCTCACGCACCACGCGATAGCGATTCCGGGAGGACCATCACCATGGCCATCACCGACGACCTGCGCAAGACGCTCAGCGACCCGACCCCCCTCTACTTCGCCGCCGGCACCGCCGACCTGGCCATCCAGCAGGCGAAGAAGGTGCCGGGCATCGTCGAGCAGCTGCGTGCCGAGGCGCCGGCCCGTATCGAGGCCGTTCGGGGCATCGACCCGAACACCGTCCAGGAGAAGGCTTCCGCCCGCGCCAAGGAGGCGCAGGAGACCATCCAGACCAGGGTGACCGGCTTCATCAGCACTCTGGACACCGACCTGAAGAAGATCGGTGAAACCGCTCAGGACATCGCCCTGCGCGGTGTCGGCGTCGCCGCCGAGTACGCCGTGAAGGCGCGCGAGACCTACGAGAAGGTCGCCGAGCACGGCGAGCAGACCGTGAAGACCTGGCGCGGCGAGGCGGCCGAGGAGATCGAGGAGCTGGCCATCGCCGTCGAGGGCAGCCCCGAGCCGGCCGCGGGCACGATCGAGAAGCCCGTCGTGGTCGCGGCCGAGCCCGCCCCGGCGAAGAAGGCCCCGGCCAAGAAGGCTCCGGCCGCCCGCAAGGCCACTCCCGTCACGGCCAAGAAGTCGACGCCGCCCGCCAAGTAGGGCGCCGACGCGGCCGGGCGGGCCGCGGGCGACGTACGTCATCGCCTGACTCACGTACGTCGTCGCTTGACTCACGTACGTCATGACGGCGGATCCGTGTCACGAGAACGGGCCGGGCGCTCCGGGCACTATCGGAGTTCCCGGCCCGTTCTGCGGGTACGGTGACCGCGTAGGGACGACGACTCGACTCGGGTGGTGGGCAAAGTGCTCTTGACGGCATTCGGCGGCCTCATGTGGCTGCTCTTCACCGCCATGCTGGTGCTGGCGGTGGTGGCGCTGGTCATGGCCGGTCTGGCCCGTGAGGACGCCTACCGCGCGGCCGGCAAGCAGAGCAAGATGTTCTGGCTGATCATCCTTGGGCTCGCAGTGACCGTGAACCTGCTGGTGCCGATGCTCTTCCTGCAGATCGCGTTCCTCGTCGCCACGATCGTCTTCTTCGTGGACGTCCGGCCCGCCCTCAGGCAGGTGTCGGGCGGCGGCCGCGGCGGTCGCGGCGGAAGCAGCAGCGACGGCCCGTACGGGCCGTACAACGGCGGGCGCTGATCCCGAGCCGGGGCCCTTCCGAGGGACCGCGGCCCGACCGACCGGGTCGAGCCGCGCTCCGCCCCGGGAGCCCGTCACCGTTCGCCCCCGAGCCCGCCACCGTCGCCACGTCCCACGCCGCCGGCCACGCGGAGCCCTACGCCACGCGGTCCAGCAGCAGGACCGCCACGTCGTCCGTCAGCTCGCCGCCGTTGAGGTCCCGTACCTCGTTGACGGCGGCCCGCAGCAGTTCCTCGCCGCGCAGGCCCTCGGCCAGCTGGCGGCGGACCATGTCCACCATCCCGTCCTGGCCGAGCCGCTCCTTGCCCTCGCCTGTCCGGCCCTCTATCAGGCCGTCCGTGTAGAGCATCAGACTCCACTCGCCGCCCAGCTCCACCTGCTGGCGCGGCCACCGGGCGTTCGGCAGCAGACCGAGCGCCGGGCCGCCGTTCTCGTACGGCAGCAGCTCGGCGACGGGCGGCGGCCCGGCCCCCTCGGCCCCTCCGGTTCCCTCGGCGCCGACCAGGGCCCGGGAACGGGCCGGGCGCGAGATCAGCGGAGCGGGGTGACCTGCCAGACACAGGCCCGCGCGGCGGCCGTCCGGTGCGATGTCCACCGTGCACAGCGTCGCGAAGATCTCGTCGCTGTCGCGCTCGTGCTCCAGGACCTGCTGGAGCGTCGACAGCAGCCGGTCGCCGCACAGACCCGCCAGCGTCAGCGCGCGCCAGGCGATCCGCAGCTCCACCCCCAGCGCGGCCTCGTCGGGGCCGTGCCCGCAGACGTCCCCGATCATGGCGTGCACGGTGCCGTCGGGGGTGCGGACCGTGTCGTAGAAGTCGCCGCCGAGCAGCGCGCGCGAGCGGCCGGGCCGGTAGCGCGCGGCGAACCGCAGCGAGGAGCCCTCCAGCAGCGGCGTGGGCAGCAGGCCCCGCTCCAGCCGCGCGTTCTCCTGCGCGCGCAGGGTGGACTCGGTCAGCCGTCGTTCGGCCCGGTCGGAACGCTTGCGCTCCACCGCGTAGCGGATCGCACGGCTCAGCAGCCGGCCGTCCAGCTCGTCGTGGAAGAGATAGTCCTGGGCGCCGACGCGTACGGCTTCCGTGCCGAGGTCGGTGTCCTCGGCGGGCGTGAGCGCGAGCACGGCGTGCCGGGGCGCGAGCCGCAGCACGTGCTTGAGCGTGGCGAGCTCGTCGTCCGCCGCTGACTCCGTCTCCGCCGCATCCTCCGACGTGGCCGTGGGGCCGGCCGCCGGGCTCACCACCGGGCCGGCCATCGAGCCGGCCGCCGGGCCGGGCGTCCGCAGGGCGAGGTCGAGCAGGATGCACTGGACGTCGTCGGTGAGCAGCCGCTCGGCCTCGGTGAGGTTGCGGGCGGTACGGACCCGGATCTGCCGGCCGGCCGCGTCCCGCAGTTCGGGCACGGTCAGCGCGCCGGCCGGATCGTCCTCGATCACGAGCAGCGTCAGCGGGGCGGCGTCGGCGGCGCCGCGGGGCACACCGCCGCGGTGGCCGGTGTCGCCGTGGGAGGCGTCGCCGTCGGTGCCGCGCCTCGTCGAGGACGGCTCGTGGCCGGACAGGGCGCCGGGTACGGGCGCGGCCTGTGCCGGTCCGCCGGGTGAAGCAGCGGCGTGAGCCTGACCACCTTCCACGGCGGGGATCGCTCTCTGCCGCGGTACGGGTACGGGCATCGTCTTGGGTTCCTTCCCTCCCCCCGAGGGCATGACGGGTCGAGGGATCTCGATCCACCGACGGGGACCATAGCGTCAGGCGCCGTCACAAAGGAATGGCGGCAGGGCGGACGCGGGGAAAACAGCCGCCGTCATATGCCGCATCCTGTACCGCAATTGGGCGGGATGTGCGCTTGTGCGGGATGACGTACATCACGCCCCGAGGGTTGAGCCCCCGCCGTGGACGTGCCGCGCATCACGTGCCGCAGGTCACGGCGTGGACGGCGCGCCGCCGGTACGGGGCCGTACCGGCGGCGTACCCGTACAGGAGTGACGTCCGGCGCCTTCGCACTCGCCCGGCGTGACCGTACTCGCCCCGCGCCTCCGCAGCCGGACGGCGCGCTCGCGGCCGACAGGCGCACGCACGGCACCGCGCGCCCCTACCGGCCGACGGACCGACGGCGCCCCGACCCGAAGCAACCGAACCGGCCGCATCAACCGAACCGGTCGAATCGACCGAACCGGTTCGATGGACCGAACCGGCCCCATCGACGGAACCGGCTGAGCCGGAACAAGCGCGCCCTACTTGTCAGGCCGTACGACCCCGAGTATCGGCATGGAGCCCGCCCCCGCGATCGTCACCGTACGGCCGGGGCGCGGCGCGTGGATGATCGCGCCGTCGCCTATGTACAGCGCGACATGGCTGGCGTCGGAGTTGTAGATGATGAGGTCGCCCGGGCGCATGGCCCCGACGGCGACGCGGTCGAGCTGCTTCCACTGCTCCTGCGAGGTGCGGGGGATGCCCTGCCCCGCGGCGGCCCACGCCTGCGAGGTGAGCCCGGAGCAGTCGAACGTCTTCGGCCCCTCGGCGCCCCACTCGTACGGCTTGCCGATCTGGGCCGTCGCGTACCGCACGGCCTTCTCGCCCTGGGTGGAGGCACTGCCGCCGGCGTCGTCGAGGACGCCGGAGTCCAGCCAGGCCGTCTGCGCCCTGTGCGCCGCCTGCTGCTCCAGCTTCGCCAGGCGCTCCTTCTCCTCCGTCTCCAGCTCCGACTCGACCTTCTCGGCGGCGGCGATCCGCTCTTCGACCTTCTTCTTGGCCTTGGCCTTGGCCTCGCGGTTGGCCTCCAGTTTCTTCCACTGGGCCGCCGCGTCGCGCGCGTACTGCTCCAAGTCCTTCTGGGTGCGCTCCATCTCGGCGAGCAGGCCCTTGGTCGCCTGATCGCCCTGGCGGATCCGGCCGGCTCCGTCCAGGAATTCCCGCGGGTCGTCGCTGAGCATCAGGTGGGCCTCGTCCGGCAGTCCGCCGGCGCGGTACTGGGCGCGGGCCGCGGCGCCCACGCGCTCCCGCAGATCGTCCAGCCGGGCCTTGCCCTCGACGATCTCGCGGGCGAGTCCGACGATCTGCGCGGACTGCTTGCCGGTCCGCTCCTCGGCGAGGTTGTAGGCGTCCGTGGCGGCCGCCGCGTCGTGGTAGAGCGTGTCCAGCTTCATGCGGACCGCTTCAAGATCCTTGGTACCCGGGGACGTCGGCGCCGGTGTCGGTGCCGGTGTCGGTATGGGTGTCGGCGTCGTGGGGGCCGCGTATGCCACCCCCGGCGCGGACAGGATGGCTGCCGCGCAGGCCAGGGCGATGGCCGTAGTGGTCACGCTCCGTACGCCGGATCCCATGGACCGACCCCCTTGAACTGATACACCGTCAGTAACCTACGAGCGCCCCGGGGATCGTGCCATGTCGGCGCGTCATACGACAGGGGCGGGCAAGAACTCCCTCCCGGCGGACCGGAGCTCTCCCGGCGGGCGGGAACTCCCCTCTCCGCGGCCCGTGCCTCCCCTCTCACCGCCCGTCCGGCGGCGATCTCCCTCGCGTTCCCCGCCCATGTGACGAACGACTCAGTGAGATCGTTCCCGCCGCGTGCGATTCCGTCACGCGGCCGGCGCCAACGCCTCCCACCGCACCGTCACTTCGCCCTGCCGCCAGCGCGTCACCCCGTCCGTGACCGGCCAGTCGGCCGTCAGGTCGCGGACCGCCCGGACCCAGCGCTGACGGGCGCCGTACGAGGCGTACGGGGCGGCGGCCGCCCACGCGCGGTCGAAGTCGCGCAGGAAGGCGTGCGTCGGCTCGCCGGGGACGTTGCGGTGGATGAGGGCCTTGGGAAGGCGTTCCGCGAGGTCGGACGGCCGGTCCAGGGAGCCGAGGCGGGTGGCGAACGTGACGGTCCGCGGGCCCTCGGGGCCGAGGGCGACCCACACGTGGCGGCGGCCGATCTCGTCGCAGGTGCCCTCGACGAGGAGCCCGCCGCGGGAGGTGGCGTCCGCCGGTGCCAGGCGCCCGCACAGCCGGGCCCACACGGCGGCGACCTCGGCCTCGTCGTACTGCCGCAGCACGTTCGCCGCGCGGATCAGCGTCGGCCGGGCGGGAAGCGGGATCTCGAAGCCGCCGTGCCGGAAGGTGAGGCCGTCGCGCTCGTACGGCTGCGCGGCGGCGACCCGGGCCGGGTCGATCTCGACGCCCACCACGCGCGCGTGTGGAGCGGTGGTACGCAGGCGCTGGAGCAGTTCGACGGCGGTCCAGGGGGCCGCTCCGTATCCGAGGTCGACCGCCACGGGGTCATCGGCGCGGCGCAGCTCGGCGCCGTGGGTGGCCGTGATCCAGCGGTCCATGCGGCGGAGGCGGTTCGGGTTGGTGGTCCCGCGCGTGACCGTCCCCACGGGTTTCGCTGCGCGGGCGTTCATGGGTCCAGGGTATGCGGCGCCTTTCGTGGTTACCCGTGCCGTGGCTGCCCGTGCAGTTGTCACCCGTCAGTTGTTGCCTGTCAGGTGTTGCCCGTGCCGTGGTCGCCGGTGTTCCGGCCCCCCCCGTGCTGGTGTGTGCGGGCGGGACGACCCGGCGGAGCCGACCGGTACGCAGAACGTGCTCGAACGGTTGAGCGAGTAACGGCAATGATTCGGCAAAGAGGAAATGAGGCGGGGTCTTCCGGCGTTCCAGGACTTGGCGGGCATTCCATGCCCGGCCACCGGCATGCCCGCTGCACGGTCCGTACGGGGCCGTAGAAGGAGGAACGCCACGTGAGCCAGTACGTGAGCAGGCTCGGGCGCCGCTCTCCGGCGGCCTCCGCGAGGCTCCGCCCGTACCGCAGGCCCCGCCGCGTGGCGATGCTCTCCGTGCACACCTCACCCCTGCACCAGCCGGGCACCGGCGACGCGGGCGGCATGAACGTCTACATCGTGGAGCTGGCCCAGCGCCTCGCCGCGATCAACATCGAGGTCGAGATATTCACCCGCGCGACGACCGGCGCCCTGCCGCCCAAGGTGGAGCTCGCGCCCGGTGTCCTGGTCCGGCACGTCGACGCTGGCCCCTACGAAGGACTGGCCAAGGAGGACCTGCCTGCCCAGCTGTGCGCCTTCACGCACGGCGTGATGCAGGCATGGGCCGGCCACCGCCCCGGCTACTACGACCTGGTGCACTCGCACTACTGGCTCTCCGGCCACGTCGGCTGGCTGGCCGCCGAACGCTGGGGCGCCCCCCTCGTGCACGCGATGCACACGATGGCGAAGGTGAAGAACGCCGCCCTGGCCGAGGGCGACACCCCCGAGCCCGCCGCCCGCGTCATCGGCGAGACCCAGATCGTCCGCGCCGCCGACCGGCTCATCGCCAACACCTCCGAAGAGGCCGACGAGCTCGTACGGCACTACGAGGCCGAGCAGGGCAAGGTCGCGGTCGTCCATCCCGGCGTGAACCTCGACCGCTTCCGCCCGGCGGACGGACGCGCCGCCGCCCGGGCCCGGCTCGGTCTGCCGCAGGACGCCCTCATACCGCTCTTCGCGGGCCGTATCCAGCCCCTGAAGGCGCCCGACGTGCTGCTGCGCGCCGTGGCCGTGCTCCTGGACGAGCGCCCCGAGCTCCGCTCGAACATCGTCGTGCCCGTGGTGGGCGGCCCGAGCGGCAGCGGCCTCGCCAAGCCCGAGGGGCTGCAGAAACTCGCCGCCCGGCTGGGCATCGCCGACGTGGTGTGCTTCCGGCCGCCGGTCGACCAGGAACAGCTCGCGGACTGGTTCCGGGCCGCGTCCGTCCTGGTGATGCCCTCCTACAGCGAGTCCTTCGGGCTCGTCGCGATCGAGGCGCAGGCGGCGGGCACACCGGTGCTCGCGGCCGCGGTGGGCGGCCTGCCGGTCGCGGTCCGCCACAAGGAGACAGGCTTTCTGGTGCAGGGGCACGATCCCGTCGACTACGCGCGCGTGCTGCGCGACTTCGCCGACAACCGGGCGCTCCCGGACCGCATGGGCGCGGCCGCCGCCTGGCACGCGCAGTCCTTCGGCTGGGACACGGCCGCCGCGGCCACCGCCGACGTCTACACGGCGGCGGTGCACGAACACCGTCGTCACGTACGCTCCCACCATGGCTGAGACGGCGAACATGGAGGGCGCGGCACGGGCGGCGCGGGCGGCGGAGACCGTCGAGGAGGTCCTCAAGGACGCCGAACTGGAGTGGGAGAGCCCGGAACCGGGTCACTTCGTGGTGAAGCTCCCCGGCACCCGGAAACTGTCCACGACCGTCTCGCTGATCGTCGGCAGGCACTCCCTGTCGCTGAACGCCTTCGTGATCCGGCACCCGGACGAGAACGAGGGCGCGGTGCACCGCTGGCTCCTGGAGCGCAACCTCAAGCTCTACGGCGTGGGGTATGCCGTCGACCCGCTCGGCGACATCTACGTGGCGGGCAAGCTGCCGCTGGCCGCGGTCACCCCCGAGGAGATCGACCGGCTGCTCGGTTCGGTCCTGGAAGCAGCCGACGGCAGTTTCAACACCCTCCTGGAACTCGGTTTCGCGTCCGCGATCCGCAAGGAGTACGCCTGGCGGGTGTCCCGCGGCGAGTCCACCCGCAATCTCGACGCGTTCACCAACCTGACCCAGCGTCCGACCGACTGATCACCGCCTGATTACCGCCTGATCACCGCCTGACCAACGGACTGGGGCAATCCTTCCCGGTGGCACCCGTCGCGCGGTGACATGCGCATGGGCACCTTCGACTCGCACCGCGGCATGCCCTTCGCGAACGTCCGCACCGACATCACCGTCCACAACGACGGCCGCCACGGTGGTGACGCGAGCGCGGGCCCCCTCTTCGGCGCCCGCTTCACCCACTGGAACATCCGCGTCACCAACGGCCGGGCCGGCCTGATGAGGATCGACGGCCTCGCCCCGTACAGCACCACCGTCGGCATCAACGAGGTGACGGAGTTCGACCAGATCGACGTACCCGACTTCGCCGGACCGCCGCACTCCCGTCTGGAGCTGTACGGGACGAGGGACGCGGTACACCCCCGCAACCTGTACGAAGCTCAGCGCGAGGCCGCGCGGTAGCGTCCCGGCGCCACCCCGACCAGCCGTTTGAAGTGGCGGGTCAGATGCGACTGGTCGTAGAAGCCGGTCTCCGCGGCGACGTCCCCCGGAGTGCGGCCCTCCAGCAGCAGCCGGCGGGCGCGCTCCACCCGCCGCGACATCACGTACTGGTGCGGCGGTATCCCGAAGGCGCCGCTGAAGGCGCGCACCAGGTGGGCGGGGTGCGCGTGGACGAGTCCCGCCGCTTCCCGGAGGGTCACGCCGTCCAGGAGGCGCTCGTCGAGGAGGTCGCGCAGTCGGTGGGCGAGCGGGGGGTCGGCGTCGGGTGCGTCCTTGACGACTGCGGGCCGCAGATGACCGCGCAGCCGCTCCCCGATCAGCGTCAGCCTGCTCTCCGCCTCCAGCTCGTCGCCGGGGCGGGCGAGAGCGGTGTGCAGTTGCCCGACGCGCCGGCGCAGCACGGGGTCGACGAAGTCGGGGGTGTCCACGGCCGGCCCGATGTACGTCTCGTCGAGCCGGCTGAGGTCCAGGTACAGGACCCGTTTGCGGAAGCCGTCCGCGGTGATGGGCGAGCCGTTGTGCGCGACGTGCGGCGGGAGCAGCGAGACCGTGCCGTCGGGGGTGCCGTGTTCGTGCCGGTCGAGGTCGTACCGCACCGCACCGGCGTCGACGATCAGCAGCGTCCACGCGTCGTGGACGTGCATCGGGTACGCGTACTCGGTGAAGTGGGCGTGGAAGACCTCCACGACGCCTGGCACGCTCGGGCGCCAGGCGGAGACCTCACGCCGGACCACCATGCAAAGAACGTACAAGACGTTCCCGTACGCCGGTCGGCAGTCTCACCGTATGAGCAGCGAGACCCCTGAGAACGCCCAGGCCCCCATCCGTTTCGACACCAAGATCGCTGTGCTGCTGCGGGAGGACCTCGAGCCGTGGCAGCGGCTGAACGTGACCGCGTTCCTCGTGAGCGGCCTCGGCCCGTCGGTCCCCGAGGTGGTGGGAGAGCCGTACGCGGACGCCGACGGTGTCGGTTACCTGCCGATGTTCCGCCAGCCGGTGCTGGTCTTCGAGGGCACGAAGGAGACGCTGAAGGCGGCCCACACCAAGGCCCTGTCCCGCGCCCTGCCCCGCGCGCTGTTCACCTCCGACCTGTTCTCCACGGGCAACGACCGCGACAACCGGGCGGCCGTACGGGCCGTACCGACCGCGGAGCTGGACCTGGTCGGCCTCGCGGTGTACGGCCCGCGCAACGCGGTGGACAAGGTGGTGAAGGGGGCGCGGATGCACCACTGAGGCGTACGGGGTGTGGCTGTGGACGTACGTGTGTACGTGTGTACGGGTGTACGGCCCGCGGTCCTACGGGGCGCTGACCCCGGGCTTCGCGGTGGTGGTTTCCGAGGGGGGAGACGGGGGAGGCAGCGGGAGGTCGGCGGCGGGCTCCGCGGTGGGGGGCAGGGGCGGGGGGAGGGGCAGGTCGGTGGGGGGTTCCTCGTCCGGCAGCCGCCGCATCAGGAACCCGTACCCCGCGCCGGCCACGGTGCCGACGACCGCGCACACGCCCCACAGCCACTCGGCCCCGTAACGGTCGATGACGACGCCGGACATCAGGGGCGCGACGAGGGCGGCGACGGACCAGGACATCGTGTACATGCCCTGGTACCTGCCGCGGCCCTGCGTGGGGGAGAGGCGGACGACGATGCTGGTCTGGGTGGGCGCGTTGACGATCTCGGCGAGGGTCCAGACGCAGACGGTGAGCGCGAAGACGCCGACCGAGCCGGCGAAGGCGGTGAGCCCGAACCCGTACCCGGCCAGGAGCGATGAGACGACGAGCAGCCGCCGTGGATCCCGGTGCTGGATGAGACGGGTGACCGGGATCTGGAGTACGACGATCAGGACGCCGTTGACCGCGATCACCAGGCCGTAGTCGGCGGGCGTGAACCCTGCCGCGCCCATCGCCACCGGCAGGCCCACGAACCCCTGCTGGAAGATCAGCGCGACGAGGAAGGACAGCCCGACGACGCTCATGAACCGCCCGTCGCGCAGGACTGTCCGAAGGCCCACCTCGGGCTCGCCCGGCTCCTTGCGGACCTGCTCGGGCCGTGACTCGGGCAGCTTCACGAAGATGACGACCGCGCAGGCCATCGTCATCGCGGCCTCGATGAGGAAGCCGGCGAGGTAGCTGTACTCCGCGATGAACCCGGCGGCGGTGGAGGAGACGGCGAAACCCAGGTTGATGGCCCAGTAGTTGAGCGAGAAGGCCCGGACCCGGTCCTCCGGCCGGACGATGTCGGCCATCATCGCCTGCACGGCGGGACGGGACGCGTTGCTGGCCATGCCGACGAGGAAGGCGACGGCCGCGATCGAGACCGGGTCGTGCACGAAGCCGAGCAGCGCGACGGAGACCGCGGTGGACGACTGCGCGATGAGCAGGGTGGGCCGTCGGCCGAGCCGGTCGGTCATCACCCCCGCGCCGAGGGAGGAGATGACTCCGCCGAGCCCGTGGAGCGAGGCGACGAGTCCGGCGTACGAGGCGGAGTAGCCGCGGTCGAGTGTGAGGTACAGGGCCATGAAGGTGGCGACGAAGGCGCCGAGCCGGTTGACGAGCGTGCTGGTCCACAGCCACCAGAACTCGCGGGGGAGCCCGGAGACGGTCTCGCGGGCGGCACGTCTCACGCTCAGGGACGTGAACGGCATCGGGGACCCCCAGGTTCTGCTGAGCGGAGCTCAGGTATGCGGCAGGTAAGCGGTGCTTGGCAAAGTAAGCGGCGCTTGCAGGCGCAGGTAAGCGGTGCTTGCGGCGAGCACAACTTACGAGGGTGGGTTCGGGGGCAGCCAGTCAATTAACAGAAGTCGTCAAGTGACGGAGGGGGCGGGCGGCGCTCTCCCGCCGCCGGTGCCGTGCGGGTGTCCGCCTCCCGGGCGGGCGAGCGAACGCCGCGGGGCGTCGATTACGCTCGGGCCCATGGCCGACGCACCGTACAAGCTGATCCTCCTCCGCCACGGCGAGAGCGAATGGAACGCGAAGAACCTGTTCACCGGCTGGGTGGACGTCAACCTCACCGAGAAGGGCGAGAAGGAGGCAGTCCGCGGCGGTGAGCTGCTCAAGGACGCCGGTCTGCTGCCCGACGTCCTCCACACCTCCCTCCAGAAGCGCGCGATCCGCACGGCGCAGCTCTCCCTCGAGTCGGCGGACCGCCACTGGATCCCCGTTCACCGCTCCTGGCGCCTGAACGAGCGTCACTACGGCGCGCTGCAGGGCAAGGACAAGGCGCAGACCCTCGCGGAGTTCGGCGAGGAGCAGTTCATGCTGTGGCGCCGCTCGTACGACACGCCGCCGCCCCCGCTCGAGGACGGCACGGAGTTCTCCCAGTCCGACGACCCGCGCTACGCGACGATCCCCCCGGAGCTGCGCCCCCGCACGGAGTGCCTCAAGGACGTCGTCGTCCGCATGCTCCCGTACTGGTACGACGGCATCGTCCCGGACCTCCTGGCGGGCCGCACGGTCCTGGTCGCGGCCCACGGCAACTCGCTGCGCGCCCTGGTCAAGCACCTCGACGGCGTCTCGGACGAGGACATCGCGGGCCTGAACATCCCGACGGGCATCCCGCTGACCTACGAACTCGACGCCTCCTTCAAGCCACTGAACCCCGGCGGCACGTACCTGGACCCGGCGGCAGCCAAGGCGGCAATCGAGGCCGTGAAGAACCAGGGCAAGAAGAAGTAGCCGATATTGATGGAGCCCCCTACCTGCGGGTTGTCCGCCGGTAGGGGGCTTTTGTTGTGTCCGGGCCGTTCCTCGGCCGGGTGCATGTCGGCGGTTGCGTCGGCGCGTGACGCAGACGGTGCCCTCCGATACGTTCCTGAGCCATGGCGGATGGCAGCGGTGTGCCGGAGAAAGTGGCGTGGGTCCTGGTTCGGGACGGCCGGGTGTTGGTGACGCGTAGTCACGGCAGGGATCGCTTCTACTTCCCGGGCGGGCATCGTGAGTTGGGCGAGTCCGACGGCGAGACGCTGGTGCGGGAGATGGACGAGGAACTGCGGACGTCGATCGATCCCGGTTCCATGGTGCACTTCGGCACTTTCGAGATCGGCGAGGGGCATCCGGATCACGACCCCTTCCGGATGATCTGTTACACCGCCGATCACTGCGGTGAGCTGTCCCCGTCGAGGGAGATCGCAGAGAAGGCGTGGTTCCGCTACGCAGATCGGGACCGAGTCTCAGCCGTCGACGGAATGGCTTTCGACGCGCTCCACGAGGACGGGCAGCTCTCTTGATCCCGTAGCCGGCGCGACCACGTTCCCGACCTGCGTCCTGCGCCCTACGCGCAAGTCGGAGGCTGTCGTTCGGTCGTTGCCCCGTTGCGGACGGACGAAAGGGCCCCGCACCTGAAGCGGGGCCCTTTCGGGTCTGTGTTCTGCTGGTCCTCAGCGGTACGCGGGCGGCGTCTGCGCGTCGGGTCCCTGGGGCATGGCCGCGCTGGTCAGCCGCACTGGCACGGGTTGCCGGACTGGCAGCCGCAGCCGCAGCCCGAGCCGCAGCCGCAGGCGCCGAAGAGCGGCAGGGTCTTGATCTCGGCGGGCTGCTGCGTCTCGCGTTCCTGGGTCGGGTCGGGTGTGGTGGGGGAATCTGCCATGGGTCCCTCCTCGAAGGCTTGTGCCTACTCCCATTGCTATTCCCACAAGGTCGGGCGCATCAACGGCGCACAGAGGCTTTCGCGCCCCTGCGAACGTACGATGCGCCCCCCGGTGGAGGGCCGTCCGGGCGAGCCGAGCGGTCAGGCGGCCGGGCGGCGACAGGCCGGCCCGCCGGTCGGTCCGCCACCGGACGCCTACGCCCCTTCGACCGGCGTCGTCGTCTGCAGCTCGTCGGCGTGTTCGCCCGTCACCAGGTACACCACCCGCTTCGCCACCGAGACCGCGTGGTCGGCGAAGCGCTCGTAGTAGCGGCCCAGCAGCGTCACGTCCACCGCCGTCTCGATGCCGTGCTTCCAGCGGTCGTCCAGGAGGTGCTGGAAGAGCGTGCGGTGGAGGAGGTCCATCGCGTCGTCGTCCTGCTCCAGCTGGAGGGCGAGGTCGACGTCCTTGGTGACGATGACCTCGGCCGCCTTCGCCATCAGGCGCTGCGCGAGCTGGCCCATCTCCAGGATCGTGGCGTGCAGGTCCTGCGGAATGGCCCGCTCCGGGAAGCGCAGCCGGGCCAGCTTCGCCACGTGCTGGGCGAGGTCGCCGGAGCGCTCCAGGTCGGCGGACATACGGAGCGAGGTGACGACGATCCGCAGGTCCGTGGCCACGGGCTGCTGCCGGGCCAGCAGGGCTATCGCCTTGGCTTCGAGGTCGTGCTGGAGATCGTCGACCTTCTGGTCCGCCGCGATCACGCTTTCGGCCAGCTTCAGGTCGGAGTCGAGGATCGCCGTCGTGGCGCGACCGATCGCCGATCCGACGAGGCGGGCCATCTCGACCAGGCCCTCGCCGATCGAGTCAAGTTCCTCGTGGTACGCGTCCCGCATCAGGATGTCCCTTTCCTACGTCTGCTTCGGGGGTTCACAGGGGCTCGTGAACCCCACGCTCCCACGCTCCGGCCTGAACGCGACGGTTTCCGCCACCTCAAATGAACCATCACCGGCACCCAGGTGAATTCTGGGCGACGTAGCCTCTTCTCGCTGGTGGGAGAGCCGTCGGAGCCGGGCGCACGAAGTGAACCAGCACGGTCCCCAGGGTGAACTCTGGGCGACGAGTGTTCGAGTCCACCCTCGGACGGCTGTGACCGGGGCGTACACCGTGCCTAACCTGGGGCCATGGACGTGAACGCGGCGGTCGCCGCAGCGGCAGCGATCGCCGGTGTACTCACCGGCGTCATCGCCGTGCTGGCGTTCCGCTGGAGTGAGCGGGAACAGAAACGCCCCACCCGCACCTCTCTGCACACGGACCCGGTCCTCCCGCCGGGCGTCGACACGGTTCTGTCCGTGCTCCGCTCCTCCGCGGTCGTCCTCGACGAGGCCGACGCCGTGGTCAAGGCCAGCTCGGCCGCGTACGCCCTCGGACTCGTGCGCGGCGGGAAGCTGGCCGTCGAGCCGATGATCGCGATGGCCCGCGACACCCGCAGGGACGGGGAGATACGCCAGGTCGAGCTGGACCTGCCCCGGCGCGGCACCGGCCGGGGCGAGGCCCTCGCCGTGTCCGCCCGTGTCGCGCCCCTCGGCTCGCGGCTCGTACTGCTCCTCGTGGAGGACCTCACCGAGGCCCGGCGGATCGAAGCCGTACGACGCGACTTCGTCGCCAACGTCAGCCACGAGCTCAAGACCCCGGTCGGCGCCCTCTCCCTCCTCTCCGAGGCCGTCATGGGCGCCTCCGACGACCCCGAGGCCGTCGAGCGCTTCGCCGGACGCATGCAGATAGAGGCCACCCGCCTCACCAACCTCGTACAGGAGCTCATCGACCTCTCCCGGGTCCAGAACGACGACCCCCTGGAGGACGCCGAGCCCGTACGCGTCGACGAGCTGGTCGCCGAGGCGATCGACCGCTGCCGCCACCAGGCCGGCGCCAAGCAGATCACCATGGCCGCCGGCGGCACCGCCGAGCTGCGGCTGTGGGGCAACCGGGGCCAGCTGGCCGCCGCGCTCGGCAACCTCGTGGAGAACGCCGTCAACTACTCGCCCGCCCGCACCCGGGTCGGCATAGCCGCGCGCCGGGTGACGGCGCCCGGTGGGGACCTCATCGAGATCGCCGTGACCGACCAGGGCATAGGCATCTCCGAGAAGGACAAGGAGCGCGTCTTCGAGCGCTTCTACCGCGTCGACCCGGCCCGTTCCCGCGCCACAGGCGGTACCGGTCTCGGGCTCGCGATCGTCAAGCACGTGGCCGCCTCGCACAGCGGGGAGGTCACGGTGTGGAGTTCCGAGGGTCAGGGCTCCACCTTCACCCTGCGGCTGCCGGAGGCGGGCGCGGCCCGCGCCCGTGCTCGCGGCCACCAGACGCCCGGCCTCGACGAAGAAGTCGGGACCGGTCAGACCGACGGGACGACCACCGTCTCATCCCCGTACGAACCCTTTTCTGCCCCGGAGGTCCATCCGTGACCCGAGTGCTCGTCGTCGAGGACGAGGAGTCCTTCAGCGACGCTCTGTCCTACATGCTCCGCAAAGAGGGTTTCGAGGTCGCCATCGCGACCACCGGGCCCGATGGACTCGACGAGTTCGAGCGCAACGGCGCCGACCTCGTCCTCCTCGACCTGATGCTGCCCGGCCTGCCCGGCACCGAGGTGTGCCGCCAGCTGCGCAGCCGTTCGAACGTCCCGGTGATCATGGTCACCGCCAAGGACAGCGAGATCGACAAGGTCGTGGGGCTCGAAATAGGAGCCGACGACTACGTCACCAAGCCCTTCTCGTCGCGTGAGCTGGTCGCCCGTATCCGGGCCGTCCTGCGCCGCCGCGGCGAGCCCGAGGAGGTCACCCCGGCCGCCCTGGAGGCGGGCCCGGTCCGGATGGACGTCGACCGTCACGTGGTCACCGTCTCCGGCTCCAAGGTCGACCTCCCGCTCAAGGAGTTCGACCTCCTGGAGATGCTGCTGCGCAACGCCGGGCGCGTCCTGACGCGTATGCAGCTCATCGACCGGGTGTGGGGCGCCGACTACGTCGGTGACACCAAGACGCTGGACGTCCACGTGAAGCGTCTGCGGGCGAAGATCGAGCCGGACCCGGGGGCGCCCCGCTACCTGGTCACGGTCCGCGGCCTCGGCTACAAGTTCGAGCCGTAAACCGCATACGTCACCCGCGCATACGTCACGCGCGTATGCGTCATCCGCGGACACGGCACCGCGGACACGGCACCGCCGTACGACGAAGGGCGGGACCCCTGGAAAGGGGTCCCGCCCTTCGTCGTACGGCGGTCGTGAGCCGCTCAGTGACCCGCTGCCGACTCCGCCGCGTCGACGCTGGCCGAGGCGGCGTCCGTCGGCCGGCTGCCCGCCTCGCCGGTCTCCCCGGCCTCACCCGTCTCCCCGGTGTCGCCCGACGCGGACGCGGAGGGCGAACCCGAAGGCGACCCGGAGGCCGCACCGGACTCGGACTCCGAGGCGGAGGGCTCGGTGCTCGGTGCCGCCGGGACCTCGGTCGGGCCCCACCCGGAGAAGTAGCCCTCGGCGGGCACGACGAACGCTTCCAGCCGCACGGCACCGGTCTTGCTGAGGGTGAAGGTCACCGGCTGCGCGTCGCCGTCCTTGAACGCCTCGCGGCTGCTCTCCAGTACGGCGGCGGCGTTGTCCTTGCCGCCGAGGATCAGCGAACCGCCGGCCGGGACCGTCAGCTTCCCCGAGCCCTTCGCGGGCTTGAGCTCCGCCGGCCCGCTGATGCCCTCGACCTTGACGGACTCCAGCGTCTGGTCGGTCGGACCGCTGTTGAACAGGGTCGCGGTGACCACGGCCGGGCCCGTCGACTCCAGGTCGGGCTGGGTGACGACGACGGCACCCTGGATCTTGATGTCGCCGACACTGGCGGCGGCGTTGTCCGGCTTGATCTCCAGGGTCTGGGCCTGGTTGCCGGCGCCGCATGCGGCGAGCGAGGCGATCGAGAACGCGATGGCGGCGGCGGCGAGGGCGCCGCGTCGAAGGCTGCTGCTCACGGCGGCGGCAACTCCTAGAACGTGGGCGAAACAGAGCGGCTCCTCGTACAAAGCCGCCCTAAGGGTCAGTCAGCGGCCTCAGGTTACCCAGCCGTTCCCGCGCCGCCGCACCCGACCCGCCCCTAGGGCCCGCCGACGCGTCCGCGCCCACGTCGACGACCACCGCCCGGTCGCGTCATCATCGACGAGTCGTCGACCAGTAGTCGACCATTCGCCGTCTGCCCGTCCGTCTTTCACATAAGAGCCCTCGGCTAAGGCCGCGGCGCGGGGTTGCGGGTTTTCCGTAAGGAATGCATGGCGGTCCGGAGAATTGATCTTCAGCTGATCTCCGGTCGATCTCCGGCTGATCTCCGGTGGATCTGCGCCCGAACTCCGACGGATCCCTGACGGGACCTCTGGCTGATCTCCGGCTGGTCTTCGGCTGATCTCCGGTAGATCGCCGGCTGATCTTCAGACCGCGTGATCAATTCCGGATTCGGCTCGTACGTGGCTGCGAGCACCGAACGGAGTAGCGGAGGAGGGGCTCCCGGAACCCGACAAATCCGGACGTTCGGGCACGTGGGCGGGGTTCCGGGGTGTTGTAACGTGCGCGTTTCCCTCCCCCGGGAGAGCCGCTCCGACCTGCGAATACCGTCGCCCGCGACCCCTCCGAAGCACGTTCCTGTTGCGATTGTCAAGCCCCGAGATATGCCCTGACCTGCGAAAACACCATTCAGAACACGCGGTTTCCGTGTTACCCTGGATAGCCACGGAAGGGGTACCTGTCACATGACGTTCAAGGTTGGCGACACCGTGGTCTATCCCCATCACGGGGCCGCGCTGATCGAGGCTATCGAAACTCGCCAGATCAAAGGCGTGGACAAGACCTACTTGGTGCTGAAGGTCGCCCAGGGTGACCTGACAGTGCGTGTGCCAGCGGACAATGCGGAGTTCGTCGGCGTACGTGATGTGGTCGGTCAGGACGGGCTGGACCGGGTCTTCGAGGTACTGCGCGCGCCGTACGCCGAGGAGCCCACGAACTGGTCCCGTCGTTACAAGGCAAATCTTGAGAAGCTCGCCTCCGGCGATGTCATCAAGGTGGCGGAGGTAGTCCGTGACCTGTGGCGTCGTGAGCGCGAGCGTGGACTCTCCGCCGGCGAGAAGCGCATGCTCGCCAAGGCCCGCCAGATCCTGGTGAGCGAGCTCGCCCTCGCGGAGAACACGAACGAGGACAAGGCCGAGGCCCTGCTCGACGAGGTCCTCGCCTCCTGATGCCCAGCACGCTCTGATCGCTTTTGTGACCAGAAACGAAAAGAGCTGTTCGGCGCCATGAAATGCCGCGGTGCCCGATGACATATCCACTGTCGCCGGGCGCTGCGGCATGTCCGTGCCCGGAGCGTGTATATGGCCGGGGCGGATCCGTCCCCGTACATTCGCGCACTCGGACAGCCCTGACACTGCAGAGGACCGCAGAGGATCAGGGAATCCGATGCGTGGATACCGAGACACTCCGGTACTCGGAAATTTTCGTGTACTCGGAGTGCCGGGCCCGGACAGCGGCTCGACCATCTTCACGGAAGGGTCCGGTCGAGGCGTCGCGCCCGGCACTCCCCCAGCCCGTCGGCCGGGGTACGCCCAGGCCATACCCACGTCGGCCGAGCATACAAACCTGACAGGAACCGATGTCTGACGATTCGCGCCCCTCGCCTCCCGGGGCCCGTACCGCGGCCGTGATTCCGGCCGCAGGCCGGGGCGTACGCCTCGGTCCGGGTGCTCCGAAAGCGCTTCGCGCGCTGGGCGGCACCCCGATGCTGATCCACGCGGTGCGTGCCATGGCCGCCTCGCGTGCCGTCTCCCTGGTCGTCGTCGTCGCTCCGCCCGACGGGGCCGCCGAGGTCAAGACGCTGCTGGACGCGCACGCGCTGCCCGAGCGGACCGAGTTCCTCGTCGTGCCCGGGGGTGACACCAGGCAGGAGTCCGTGCGGCTCGGGCTGGAGGCGTTGCCGCCCGGCATCGACATCGTGCTCGTGCACGACGCGGCCCGTCCGCTCGTACCCGTCGACACGGTCGACGGCGTCATCGAGGCCGTACGCGACGGCGCTCCCGCCGTGGTGCCCGCGCTCCCGCTGACGGACACCGTCAAGCAGGTCGAGCCCGCCGGGGCGGCCGGGGAGCCCGAGCCCGTGGTCGCCACGCCCGAGCGGTCGCTGCTGCGTGCCGTGCAGACGCCGCAGGGTTTCGAACGCGACACCCTCGTACGGGCCCACACGACGGTCACGCACGACGTCACCGACGACGCGAGCATGGTCGAGCAGCTCGGGCTGCGGGTCGTCGTCGTGCCCGGGCACGAGGAGGCGTTCAAGGTGACCCGTCCACTGGACCTGATCCTCGCCGAGGCGGTCCTGGCGCGGCGGAGGCTGAACGATGGGTTCTGAGGCGGGTCCCGCGGCCGTCGTGCTGCCGCAGGTCGGTGTCGGCACCGACATCCATGCCTTCGAAGAGGGCCGTGAGCTGTGGTGCGCCGGGTTGAAGTGGGAGGGCGAGGGGGCCGGGCTCGCGGGGCACTCCGACGCGGACGTCGTCGCGCACGCGGCGTGCAACGCGTTGTTCTCCGCGGCGGCCCTCGGCGACCTGGGACAGCACTTCGGTACCGGGCGACCCGAGTGGTCCGGGGCGTCCGGGGTGACGCTCCTGACGGAGGCGGCGCGCATCGTGCGGGCGGCCGGGTTCACGATCGGCAACGTGGCCGTGCAGGTCGTGGGACCGCGGCCGAAGATCGGGAAACGGCGGGACGAGGCGCAGGCGGTCCTCTCCGCGGCCGTGGGGGCGCCGGTGTCGGTGTCCGGCGCGACGACCGACGGGCTCGGGTTTCCGGGGCGCGACGAGGGGCTGATGGCCGTCGCCACGGCGCTGGTCGCCCGCGTGGGCTGAGCGGGCCTTTTCCGCCCCCGCCGCCCTTGCCCCCCTTCCCCACCCTGACTCAGGGGCTCCGCCCCCGAACCCCGGTCCTCGGGCGCCGGACGGGCTGATGTGTCAGCCCGTCCGGCGCCCGAGGACGAGCGCGCAAGCGCGATGCGGGGGTCCGGGGGCGCAGCCCCCAGGGCAGGACGGGGGGCTGATGTCACGAATACGTGTCCCATGGGGGACAAGGGTCGCGGGGCACTGGTCGTCGGCCACTACCCTGGTGTGGTGACTATTCGCCTGTACGACACCAGCGCCCGGCAGATTCGCGACTTCACCCCGATCACGCCGGGTTGTGTCTCGATCTACCTGTGTGGCGCCACGGTGCAGGCGGCCCCGCACATCGGCCACATCCGGTCCGGACTCAACTTCGACATCATGCGCCGCTGGTTCGAGTACCGCGGCTACGACGTCACGTTCATCCGCAACGTGACGGACATCGACGACAAGATCATCGGGAAGTCCGCGGAGCAGGACAGGCCCTGGTGGTCGATCGGCTACGAGAACGAGCGCGCGTTCGACGACGGCTACACGGCACTGGGCTGCCTGCCGCCGACGTACGAGCCGCGGGCCACCGGACACGTGACCGAGATGGTCGAGATGATGCGCGGACTCATCGAGCGCGGGCACGCGTACGAGGCCGAGGGGAACGTCTACTTCGACGTACGGTCCCTGCCCGGCTACCTCTCCCTCTCCAACCAGGACCTGGACGAGCTGCGGCAGCCCTCGGGAGAGGGCGAGACCGGCAAGCGGGACCCGCGGGACTTCGCCATGTGGAAGGCGGCCAAGCCGGGCGAGCCGTCCTGGGAGACGCCCTGGGGACGCGGCCGGCCGGGCTGGCACCTGGAGTGCAGTGCCATGGCGCACAAGTACCTGGGCTCCGCCTTCGACATCCACGGCGGCGGCATCGACCTGATCTTCCCGCACCACGAGAACGAGATCGCCCAGGCCGTGGCCTACGGCGACGAGTTCGCGCACTACTGGGTGCACAACTCCTGGGTCACCATGAGCGGCGAGAAGATGTCGAAGTCGCTCGGCAACAGCGTGCTCGTGAGCGAGATGGTCAAGGCGTGGCGCCCCATCGTGCTGCGCTACTACCTGGGCACCCCGCACTACCGCTCCACCATCGAGTACAGCGAAGAGGCACTGCGCGAGGCGGAGTCGGCGTTCGCGCGGATCGAGGGCTTCGTGCAGCGCGTGGTGGAGAAGGCGGGCGGCGTGGTCGACCCCGCGGCCGAGGTGCCGCCGGCGTTCGCCGAGGCGATGGACGACGACCTGGGCGTACCCCAGGCCCTCGCCGTCGTGCACACCACGGTCCGGCAGGGCAACTCCGCGCTGGCGGCCGACGACAAGGAGGCGGCCGTCGCCCGGCTCGCCGAGGTCAGGGCCATGCTCGCCGTCCTCGGTCTCGACCCGCTCGACCCGCACTGGGCCGGTGAGAGCGACCGCGGCGAGGACCTCCACGGGGTCGTCGACACGCTCGTACGGCTGGTGCTGCAGCAGCGCGAGGCCGCCCGGGCCCGTAAGGACTGGGCCTCCGCCGACGCCATCCGTGACCAGCTCAACCAGTCCGGGCTCGTCATCGAGGACGGTCCCCAGGGACCGCGCTGGACCCTCGGCCCGCGCTGAGTCCCGCTGTCCGATCCACCGTCGATCCTTGATCGATTGTGCCGTCCGGGTCTCCGGACGGCACACTGCATAGACGTACACCCGTACGCGCCATCCGTGCGCGTTCACACAGACAGGTAGGTCATGGCCGCTAACAACCGCCGCATGTCCGGCAAGAAGGGCGCGCAGGTCGGCAGTGGCGGCCAGCGGCGCCGGGGCCTCGAAGGCAAGGGCCCCACCCCGCCCGCCGAGGCGCGCAAGGGACACAAGAAGAACCGCATCGCCGGCGCGAAGGCCAAGCAGATCGTGCGCAAGCCCTCGCCGCGCGGCGGCCGGGGCGGCAAGGGCACGTCCGAGATGGTCGTCGGGCGCAACTCCGTCGTCGAGGCGCTGCGCGAGGGCGTACCCGCGACGATGCTGTACGTCCAGCAGTTCATCGACAACGACGAGCGGGTGCGCGAGGCGCTCCAGCTCGCCGCGGACCGCGGTGGCATCCACCTCATGGAGGCCCCCCGCCCCGAGCTGGACCGCATGACCAACGGGCTCAACCACCAAGGGCTCGTGCTCCAGGTCCCGCCGTACGAGTACGCGCACCCGGAGGACCTCGCGGCCGCCGCGTACGACGAGGGTGCCGACCCGCTGATCGTCGCCCTCGACGGGGTGACGGACCCGCGCAACCTCGGTGCCGTCGTCCGGTCCGTCTCCGCCTTCGGCGGTCACGGTGTGGTCGTCCCCGAGCGGCGCGCGGCCGGCATGAGCGCCGGTGCCTGGAAGACGTCCGCAGGGGCCGCGGCCCGTACGCCCGTCGCCCGCGCGGCCAATCTGACGCGCGCGTTGGAGGCGTACAAGAAGGCCGGGCTCGTCGTGGTCGGTCTCGCCGCGGACGGCGAGGCCGAGGTCGGTGATTTGGAGGCCCTCGGCGGGCCCGTGGTCATCGTGGTCGGCAGTGAGGGCAAGGGGCTGTCCCGACTCGTGGGCGAGACCTGTGACTTCCGGGTCCGCATTCCGATGCCGGGCGGCACGGAGTCGCTGAACGCGGGCGTGGCAGCGGGAGTTGTGCTGTACGAGGCTTCGCGGCGACGGGCCTGAGCCGGGATCGGCTGCCTCCCGGGGCGGCCCGTTGATCTTGACGGGGTCCGGACAGATCCGGGCAGTCAAGGCAGTGTCCTAAACACACATCACTCGGTTAGATGAGTGTGGACACCAGAACACCCCGCACACCCACGGGGGACCACCCGTCGGGGTTCGACGACGTTCCCGCACTGAACATGGTGAAGGTGCCGAGCGATCCGGCGCAGGTCATCGTCAACCATGCGAGCTTCCGCGTGCAGTGGGGCGCCGCGCCCCGGGCCCAGTCGCCGCACGCCGAGCGGCACTTGGGCTCGGGCGCCGGCGGCGCGCGCGGCCCCGTCGTCGGAACCACCTCAGGCACCCGCCGCCAGGCGCCCGTCGTCTGGAGCGGGAGGTCCGCCCCCGACGACACCGGCGCCACCCGGCTGTTGCAGGCCGCACGGAGCACGAGTCTTCGGCACGGCGCCGAGGAACCGGTGGGCGACGGCGGTTCGACCCAGGTCATCCCGCGTGTCGACGGCGGCGGCCCGGAGTACGACATCGACGCCACCGTCGAGACCCCCACCGTCCGCGGCCCCGAGACCCGCCTCCTGCCCCAGCAGATGCGCAGCGCGGGCAGCGCGTACGAGGAGCTCGACGAACGCGCGTACGCCGAGGGCGGGTTCGACGACGACTCCTACGACGACGAGTACCGGGACGAGGACGACGGGGTGCGCAAGCGGCACGGAGCCGCCCCCGTCCGGCACGGCTACTACCCCGGCCGCCGGATGAACCTCGGCGTCGTCCTGCTCCCGCTGCGCGTCTTCCTCGGCTTCATCTCGATCTACGCCGGCATGGGCAAGCTCTGTGACCCCGTCTACTTCGACGGCGGCGAGCGCGGCTCCATGGTCAAGTGGCTGAACTCGCTGCACCCCTGGGAACTCGCCGAGCCCCTGCGCGAGTTCGCGCTCCAGCACCCCGTCGGCGCCGGACTCCTCATCGCCTTCTTCCAGGTGATCGTCGGCGTCCTGACCGTCCTCGGGCTGTGGCAGCGGGTCGCGGCGGTCGTCGGAGTCCTGCTGTCGGCGGCGCTGCTGCTCACCGTCAGCTGGAAGTCCGTCCCCGTCTACGACGCGCCAGACATCATCTACCTGGCGGCCTGGTCGCCGCTGATCATCGCCGGCGCCCCCGTCTACTCCATCGACGGCCGCCTCGCGGGCGAGGCATGGCGCACGCTCGGGCCGCGCACCGAGATCTGGGAGCTGCGCCGGCGCGTCCTGCGCCGTGGCGCGCTCGTCGCGACCGTCGTCGTCGGACTCACGCTGCTCATCGGGTCGCTGCTCGGTGGCGCCGTCCGCGACTCCGACCGCGTGGTCGTCCCCGGCCCCGGCGAGGCCCCGCGCAACGAACTGCCCGGCTCCGCGCTGCCGGAGGACCCCGACGCGCGCCGCGACCGGCAGAGCCCGTCGGCCTCCGACGCGCCCAGCCGTGACGCGACGTCGGCCGACCCCTCGGACGCCGCGGCCTCGCCCGGTGCGAGCGCCCGTGAGACGGCCGGCGCGGGCGCGGGCCTGCCCAGCCAGACACAGGGTTCCGGCCAGGCACCCCCGCAGCAGTCGGCGCCGCCGCAGGCGCCCAGCACCACCGCGGGACCGGCCACCACGGGCGGCACCACGGGCGGTGGCGGCGCGGGCACCGGCAGCGGCGGCGGCAGCGGTTCCGGTGGCGGTACGAGCTCGGGCGGCGGCACGGGCGGCAGCGGCGGCTCGGGTGGCTCAGGCGGGTCGGGCGGCTCCGGAGGGTCCGGCGGCGGCTCCGGGCTCGTGGGCGGCCTGCTGCGCTGAGGAGCCCGTACGACGCCGATGGGGCCCCGCACCACTCAGGTGCGGGGCCCCATCGGCGTGTGAGCCGGGTCGTGCGGGCCGGCTCGTGTGTGAGCCAGGCCGGGTGTGGGCCGGGCCGTGTGTGAGCCAGGCCGGGTGGGTTGGGCCGTGCGCGGGGCGGCCGTGCCCAGCGTGGTCCGTGCGCGGGGCGGACCGCGCGCGGGCGGGGTGTCAACGACCCAGCGCCGCCAGCTCCTTGGCCGCCTCCGTGAGGTCCTTGGCGGTGTCGATGGCACGCCAGTAGGCGCCCTGCGGGATCGGGTAGCCGGCCAGCCGGCGTTCACGGGCGAGGCGCGGGAACGTGGAGCGCTCGTGGTCACCGAGGGCGGGCAGCAGGTCCGCGAACTCGGGGGAGAAGACGTACACGCCCGCGTTGATGCCGTACGCGGTCGGCGGGGACTCGATGAAGTCCGTGATGTGGCCGAAGTCGTCGGTCTCGACGGCGCCCCACGGGATGCGGGGGCGGGCCAGCGCGAGGGTGGCCACCGCGTCGCGCTCGGTGTGGAAGTCCGCCATCTCACGCAGCGAGAAACGGGTCCAGATGTCACCGTTCGTCGCGTACCAGGGGCGGTCGGGGTGCGGCAGGTGCTTGGCGGCGTACTTGAGGCCGCCGCCACGGCCCAGGGGCTCCGACTCGACCACGGTGGTCACGGAGACGGGCAGGTCGGCGGAGTCCAGCCAGTCCTGGAGGACCTCGGCGAGATGACCGCAGGAGACGACGACGTCGGTGACGCCCTCCTCCGCGAGCCAGGCCAGCTGGTGGCCGATGATCGGGGTCCCGGTGCCGGGGATCTCGACCATCGGCTTGGGGCGGTCGTCGGTGTAGGGACGCAGTCGGGAGCCCTGGCCGCCGGCCAGGACGACGGCTTGAACGGGGCGCGACGCTGCGTTCGGATCGGTCATGCCCGAACTGTACGTCGCGCTCCGCGGGATCGGCCGCCGGGGTTTGTGCGGGGCGCGGGGGAGGGGGAGCTGCAGGTCGGTGGGGGCTGGGCGCGCAGTTCCCCGCGCCCCTGAAGAGACCGGGGCCCGGCCCTGCGCCCCCACATGGGCTCAGTTGTTCTGGGCTGCTACGCCCGTTGCGAAGGATGTGTCGCAGACCGGGCGGGCGAACGACTGGGCCCGGGTCGGGCCGTACGCGAGTACCGCCGCGCGGCCCAGGGCGCGGGCGATGGAGGCGCAGTGCCTGCCGAGGGACGGGCGGCCGTTCACGGCCTCCTGGAGGCTGGTGAGGGCGACCCCCGGGTTCTTCTCCTCCAGCTCCAGCAGGAGCTTGTCGCGCAGCACGTCCTGCGGGGCGCGGGGCGAGGCGCGTCGGGAGACGTCCTCGGAGGAGGCGGCGAGTGCCGAGGTCGAGGAGTCGTCCCCCGACCAGTTGACCCGGGTGACCGCGAGCGTCCCGGAGAGCACCAGGACGACGGGCAGAACGAGGGCGAGGGTACGGCCGATCCGGCGGGCCGGACCGCGGCCGTGTCGTGTCGGTCGGTCGGCGGAGCCGCGGCCGTGTCGCGTCGGGTGGTTAGTGGAGTGCTTCACGCGAGAGAGGGTAGCGCGGGGTAATGATTTGGCGACATTTAGTAATCAGTTCGGGGGACGGGGATGTGCTCGTTTTCGAGTTTGATGTTGACGAACAGCGGTCGAAATGACCGGTCTGCCGGGGTATTTGTCGACAACGGAAAAGGCCCCGCAGCAGCTTGCGGGGCCTTCTTCGTCACCTCGGGTGAATTCTCCGACATCCCCCCGGCAGAACGGGAGAGTTGCGGGATCAGTCGGTGAGGCGCTCACCGGTGGAGGTCGAGAACACGTGGGTCTCGCCCGCGCGCGGCACGACGTGCAGCGTCGCGCCCTTCTCCGGGACCGCGCGGCCGCTGACGCGGACGACCAGGTCCTTGAGGTCGTCGCCGACCTTGGCGCTGCCGTAGACGTAGCCGTCGGCGCCGAGCTCCTCGACGACGTTCACGGTGACGGCGAGACCGGCCGGGGCGTCCGCGGCCTCCTTCGTCAGGCTCGCCGCGGCGCCGCCGTTCTGCTCGACGATGTCGAAGTGCTCGGGACGGACGCCGACGGTGACCGTACGGTCACCCTTGTCGGAGGCGGCCTTGAGGGCCTCGCGGTTGACGGGCACCACGCTGTTGCCGAACTTCACGCCGCCGTCGGTGATCGGGACCTCGACGAGGTTCATCGCCGGGGAGCCGATGAAGCCGGCCACGAAGAGGTTCGCCGGGCGGTCGTACATGTTGCGCGGCGAGTCGACCTGCTGGAGCAGACCGTCCTTGAGGACCGCCACGCGGTCGCCCATCGTCATGGCCTCGACCTGGTCGTGGGTGACGTACACCGTGGTGATGCCGAGGCGGCGCTGCAGCGACGCGATCTGCGTACGGGTCGAGACCCGGAGCTTGGCGTCGAGGTTCGACAGCGGCTCGTCCATGAGGAACACCTGGGGCTCACGCACGATGGCACGGCCCATGGCGACACGCTGGCGCTGACCGCCGGAGAGCGCCTTCGGCTTGCGGCCGAGGTACTCGGTGAGGTCGAGGATCTTCGCCGCGTCCTCGACCTTCTGGCGGATCTCGGCCTTGTTGACGCCGGCGATCTTGAGCGCGAAGCCCATGTTGTCCGCGACCGTCATGTGCGGGTACAGCGCGTAGTTCTGGAACACCATGGCGATGTCCCGGTCCTTGGGCGGCAGGTGCGTGACGTCGCGGTCACCGATGTGGATCGAACCGCCGTTGACGTCCTCAAGACCCGCGAGCATGCGCAGGGAGGTGGACTTTCCGCAGCCGGAGGGACCGACGAGGACGAGGAACTCGCCGTCCGCGACGTCGAGCTCGAGCTGGTCGACGGCGGGCTTGTCGCCACCCGGGTAGATGCGGGTCGCCTTGTTGAACGAGACAGTGGCCATGGTGAGGGGCCCCCTTCACCGGCAGGAACGTGCCGGACGATCCGTTGTAAAGGTGGTGTGCCACCACGGAACGTTCCGTAGTGGTGTAGTCCACACGAGCGGACTGGGTCAGGACGCTACCCCGCGTTCACGCGTTCTGTCAGTACTCGGCGGGGAATGAAGTTCGAGGAAATTCTCGCCGGGGCACCGCTGTGACGTGGGTACACTGCATCGGGCGTGCCCGCGTGCACGCACAGCACGCCCGCGTGCATGCCTCCTTAGCTCAGTCCGGCCAGAGCAACGCACTTGTAATGCGTAGGTCGTCGGTTCGAATCCGACAGGGGGCTCCGGAAGCGGTGTCGGAAGGCTCAGGTCACTTTGTGGCCTGGGCCTTTTGCGTGGGGAGGATGCCCGCCGCGTGGGCGATGACGCGGGCCGTGCGCAGGCCCTCCCGGTGGGCGGAGCCCGTGTGCGCGGGACGGCAGCGGCCCCATTCGGGGGAGTACTCGGCCATCACCGCGCCCGGATGGTCCGTCGCGAGTTCCGTCAGCTGGGCCCTGCGGCCGCACTCGGCCAGGACGCGCTGGAACTCGCCCGCGTTGGCGAAGTCGCACACCGTGTCCTCCGTACCGTGCACGAGGTGGATCGGCAGCGGCGGGGCGGTGGCGCAGACGTCCATCGGGGACGGCAGGCCGAGCAGTGGTTCGGGCTGGTTGTAGCGGGCGGCGATACCCACCACGGCGGCCGGACGCCAGCCCTCCGGCGGGTCGGGGCGCAGCGCCGTGGCCATCGCCGCTCGGCCGCCGAGGGACCAGCCGACGAGGACGACCTCCGCCGGGTCCCGTACGAAGTCCCAGGTGAAGCGGAGGGACGCGGCGAGCTGGGGGCGGCCGCCGTCGGGGGCGTCCGGGTGCCAGTCGGGGACTATGACGGTGGCGCCCAGGCGCGCCACCTCGGCCGCCAGTGCGCCGAGGACGTCCCGCTCGGCCGGGCCGCGGCCGTGCCAGAGCAGGACCGTCGGGGCGTCCGGGGCGGCGGCGCGATGGATGTCGAGGAGCTGACCGTCGGAGGAGTAACGGACGGTGTCCATGACTGCGGTGCTCATGGTGTTCCCCTTGTCTCAGCGGCCCGCGACCCGGTCGGCGATACGCGCGATCCGGGACGACTGTGCGGCACGGGTGGTGAGTTCGCGGCGGTCGGCCGCTCGGTACGTCGCGTACATGCCGTGTACCCCGAGCCAGCGGAAAGGTTCGGGTTCCCACTTGCGGACCTTGTGTTCGACCCAGGGGAGATGGGTGAGGTCCGTTTCGCCGGACTGGCCCGAGTCCCGCTGGATCAGGTCCCGGAGTGTACGTGCGGCGAGATTGGCCGTGGCCACCCCGGAGCCCACATAGCCGCCCGCCCAGCCGAGGCCGGTGGCGCGGTCGAGGGTGACCGACGCGCACCAGTCGCGCGGTACGCCGAGCACGCCCGACCAGGCGTGCGCCACGGCGACGCCGGAGAGCTGGGGGAAGAGGCGGACGAGGAGTTCGCGCAGGGCTTCGACCGTCGCCGGCTGCGTACGGCCGTCGTTGTCCGTGCGCGAGCCGAAGCGGTACGGGACGCCGCGGCCGCCGAGGGCGATGCGGTCGTCGGCGGTGCGCTGGGCGTACAGGTAGGCGTGGGCCATGTCGCCGAGGGTCTCCCGGCCCTCCCAGCCGACCGACTCCCACTGGGCGGCGGTCAGGGGTTCGGTGGCGATCATCGAGGAGTTCATGGGCAGCCAGGTGCGCTTGTGGCCCTTCAGGGAGGCCGTGAACCCCTCGGTGCAGCGCAGTACGTACGGAGCGCGGACCGTGCCGTACGGGGTGACGGCGTGCTTGGGCCTGATCTCGGTGACGGGCGTCGACTCGTGAATCGTGACGCCGAGCGCCTCGACGGCCGCCGCGAGGCCCTTGAGCAGCTTGACCGGGTGCAGGCGGGCGCCGTGCGGGGTCCAGGTGGAGCCCACCGCGTCCGCGACGCGAACGCGCTCGGCGGTCTCGCGGGCGCCGTAGAGCTCGCGGTCCTTCTCGCCGTACGAGAGCTCCGTCTCGTGGAACGCCTTCAGCCGGGCCAGCTGGGCGGGCGTGCAGGCGACCTCCAGTACGCCTCCCCGGTGGATGTCCGCCTCGATCCCCTCCTCCGCGGCGACCCGCACGACCTCGGCGACCGTGGCGTTCATGGCCTCCTGAAGGCGTACGGCGGCCTCGTGGCCGTGCAGGCGCGCGTACCGGTCGCGGCCCGCGATGCCGTTGTAGAGCCAGCCGCCGTTGCGGCCGGAGGCGCCGTACCCGCAGAACCTCTGCTCCAGGACGGTGATGCGCAGGAAGGGTGCGGCCTTCTTCAGGTAGTACGCGGTCCACAGGCCGGTGTACCCGCCGCCGACGACGACCACGTCGGCGCTCGCGTCACCCGGGAGGGGTTCGCGGGGGGAGGGGAGGCCCTCCTGGGCGTACCAGAACGAAATGCCGCCGTTGACCACGGTGCGGGGCGCGTGGGGCGGGTGTGCCGTGTGGTCCGTGCCGGACGCGCTGTCCGCGTTCTCGGTGCTGCTCATGCGCGGGACGTTAGCTTCTCGGGGTGGTGGGTGTCTCCTTCGGATTCCGTGGTTCTGGAAGGACGGGTGAGGGCGAAGGTGCGATACGGGCGGCTGACGGCGCGGGGCGGGCGATTTCTCGAACGGTGGGGGTTGTGGCAGGAAGGGCCGCCGATGAGCGGGCGGGTCTCGGTCGTGCTGCCCGTGGTGCGTGACGACGGCACACGGGCCGCGCTGAAACTGCAGGACCTCGACGACGAGACGGCCGGTGAGGGGCTCGCCCTGCGGACCTGGGGCGGCGACGGGACCGTACGGCTGCTGGCGGAGGACGCGGAGACCGGCACACTGCTGCTGGAACGGCTCGACGAGAACCGGCCGTTGGCCGCCGTGCCGGACGTGATGGAGGCGACCGCGGTCCTCGCCGGGCTGCTGGCACGGATCACGGCCGTACCGGCGCCGCCGGGACTGCGGCGTCTCGACGACATCACGGCGGACATGTTCGAGCGGCTGCCCGCCGTGCTCGCCTCACTCGCGGCCGACGACGACCGGCGGCTGCTGACGGACTGCGCGGCGGCCGTGCGGGAGGTCGCGGACGAGCCGGGGGACCGGCTGCTGCACTGGGACCTGCACTTCGAGAACATCCTCGCGGCCGACCGTGAACCCTGGCTCGTCATCGATCCGAAGCCGCTCGCCGGGGACCCGTGCTTCGAGTTGCTGCCCGCGCTCTGGAGCCGGTTCGGCGAGGGCGCGTCGACGCGCCGCTTCGACCTGCTGACGGAGACGCTTGGCCTGGACCGGGAGCGGGCGCGCGCCTGGACGCTGGGGCGGGTCCTGCAGAACTCGCTGTGGTTGGTCGAGGAGGGCGGGGAACCGGACGCCGAGCAGGTGGCCGTCGCGCGGATGCTGCTGGGGCGGTGACGCACGGAGAGCCGGGGTACGGGTGTCGTAGCCTGCCCGCATGATTCGTACGGCGACTCCCGCTGATGTGCCCGTGATCCACGCCATGATCCGTGAACTGGCCACGTACGAGAAGGTGCCGGCGGAGGCCCGGGCCACCGAGGAGCAGCTGAGGGACGCGCTCTTCGGGGACCGGCCGGCCGCGTTCGCGCACCTCGCGGAGTCCCCGGAGGGCGAGCCGGCCGGCTTCGCGCTGTGGTTCCTGAACTTCTCGACCTGGCGCGGGGTGCACGGCATCCACCTGGAGGACCTGTACGTACGGCCCGGGGCACGCGGCGCCGGGTACGGGAAGGCGCTGCTCGGGGAGCTGGCACGGATCTGCGTGGAGCGGGGGTACGAGCGCCTGGAGTGGGCGGTGCTCAACTGGAACCAGCCGTCGATCGACTTCTACGAGGCGCTGGGGGCGCGGCGGCAGGACCAGTGGTCGGTGTACCGGCTGACGGACGGGGCGCTGGCGGAGCTGGGCGCGAAGGCCGGAGGGCTGGAGGCACGGAGAGCTGGCGGCTGAGGGCTGAGGGCAGCATCGCCGGGGGAGGGGGCCGGGGCGGGCCGGTCAGGACGGGCCAGGTCAGGTCAGGGTTCCAGGACCACCTTGCCGGTGGTCGCCCTCGTTTCCAGTGCGTGGTGGGCGGTGGCCGCTTCGGCGAGGGGGAAGCGGTGGACCGCCGGGACCAACCGGCCTTCGGCGGCTTCGGTGAGGGCGCGCAGTTCCAGGGTGCGGATCGGGTCGGGCCCGCCGGACCTGCGCATCATCGCGGGGCCGAGGACCGACTCGGACACCCCGTCCACGAGGTACGGGGCGCCGTCGCGCAGACCCGCGGCCGACCAGCCGAAGACGAGGTGCCTGCCGCCGGGGCGGGCGAGGAGTGCGACCGCCTCGCGGGCCGCGTCGCCGCCCACGCCGTCGAAGACGACGGTGGCCCGGCGGTCGCCGAGGAACCGCCGCACCCGGTCCGGCCAGCCCGGGTCCCGGTAGTCGACGGCGAGGTCCGCGCCGTTCTTCTCGACGAGGGCGGCCTTGTCCGGGCCGCCCGCCAGGCCGATCACGGTGGCGCCCGCGTGCTTCGCGTACTGCACGAGGAGGGTGCCGATGCCGCCCGCGGCCGCCGGGACCACGGCCACGGAGTCGGGGGTGAGGTCGGCGAACTGGAGGATTCCCATCGCCGTACGGCCCGTGCCGATCATCGCGACCGCCTGTGCGAAGTCCAGGTTCGCGGGGATCTCGTGGAGGCGGTCCACGTCGGTGACCGCGAGTTCGGCGTACCCTCCCGGCGCGAAGCCCAGATGGGCCACGACGCGTCTGCCGAGCCACAGGGCGGCGACGCCCTCGCCGAGGGACTCGACCGTGCCGGCCACCTCGCGGCCGGGGATCGTGGGCAGGGCGGGGAGTTCCGGCAGCGGACCCTTGACGCCCTCCCGGATCGCGGTGTCCAGGAGGTGTACGCCGGCCGCGGCGACCGCGATACGCACCTGGCCGGGGGCGGGGTGGGGGGACGGCGCCTGCTCGTACGTGAGGTTCTCGGCCGGGCCGAAGGCGTGGAGGCGGATGGCGTGCATGCGGCTTCCTCGGGGTGGAGTGGGGGGCCGCCGTGTGGTGCGGTGGCCTGGACCGGGCCCAGTCTTCAAGCTCAAGCATGCTTGAGGTCAAGGCCCGCCCTGCTGCGGATCCGAAGGGCCAGGGACACCGCTTCCAGCGCGCTGTTGAACGACACCTCGGAGAGCACGCCCGGGGCCGCGACCTGGTCACCCGCCAGATAGACGCCGTCGCCGCGGTCCACCCGCGGGCGGTCGCGCCAGCTCGTGCCGGGGACGTCCACCGCGCCCGTGCGGCCGTTCGCCAGCGCCTCGCGCCGGTACGTGGTCCGGTCGCGCCAGCCCGGGGCGGCGAGGTCGAGGAGCTTTTCGGCCCGGGCGATCCCGTCCGCCCGGGACTCGTGCGGGGCGACCGGGAACTGCCCCTGGAACAGCTGTTCGCCGGGCGGGGCGAGGGTCCGGTCCTGGGCCGTGAACCGCTCGATCCAGCCGGGGGCGTCGAGGTCGGAGACGGCGAACGCGTCGCCCCTGCGGGTGCGGACGGCCAGGTCGAGCAGGGCCGTGCGGCCGCTCGGCCAGGTCAGGGAGCTGTCCCGGAGGAGGGCGCGGGCCGCGTCGAGGGAGGTGGCGACGATGACCGGGCCGCGTTCGCCGTGGCCGGTGGGGAGCGCGTCGACGCGGGCCAGGGTCTCCACGCGTACGCCCAGGTTCCAGGCCCGGGCCGCCATCCTGTCGACGACGCCCGCCCAGCCGCCGCGCGGGTAGTGCGCCTCCGGGGGGAGCTTCGTGGCGCGGCGCAGGCGTTCCTGGACGAAGGCGGCGGAGAGGGAGCCGGGGTCGTGGTGGAAGAGGGCGACGGCGGAATAGTTCGCCGCCGCCGCGGCGCCCTCGGGGCCGGCGACGGCCGTGGCCCAGGACGCGAAATCCTGGTTGACGGGCGCCTGTTGAGGTGTCCGGCGGAGGATCCTGAGCATGGCGAGGGGTGGGATGCGGCGGAGGGCGCCGTGGTGGTGGAGGCGCAGGCGGGCGGCTTCCAGGGGCGGGAGCGGGGCCAGTTCGCCGAGCAGGCCGCGTTGCTTCAGCCAGGTCCAGTGGGGGCCGCCCTTGTAGAGGGCGTGGGGGCCCTCGTTCGTCCTGTACGGGTCGTCGGCGGTGCGGGCTCGGCCGCCGAGGGTGTGGTGGGCCTCGTACACGGTGGCCTTGGCGCCTGCTTCCGCCGCGGAGATGGCGGCGGTGAGGCCGGCCAGGCCGCCGCCGATGATGGTGATGTGGGGTGTGTGCGGCCTGCGAGGTGTGTGGGGCGTGGGGGGTGTTCGGGGTGTGGGGTGCATGGGGTGGGCGTTCCCTTTCGGCGGGGTGCTTTCTGGTGGTTGCTCCTTAGGACTCGTCCGGGGGGCCGGGATGTGACATCAGGGGAGTCGCCGCTGGTGAGAGGTGTTGTCAGTGGGTGGGTGCAGGATGGGGTGATGGCGAGCAGAGCGGTGAAGGCGGGCGCGGGGGGCCGAGGCGCAGGCGGCAAGGGGGCCGGGGTCAAGGGGGCGCGGAGGCCGGAGGTGCGGCTGCCGGAGCTCGAACCGTACGGGGGCGGGCCGCTGGAGCCCGACGGGGACTACGACGGCCTGCGGTTCACCGATCTGGATCTCGTGGCGCAGGACGGTGGGGGTGCGCGGTTCATGGACTGCGCGCTGACGGGATGTGCGGTCGACGAGACGCGGCTGCACCATGCGCGGGTGCTGGACTCCGTGCTCACCGGGCTGCGAGGGGTGGGGACGGACCTCGGTTCGGCGACCTTCCGGGACGTGGAGGTCGTCGACGCGCGGCTGGGCGGGGTGCAGTTGCACGGGGCCGTGCTGGAGCGGGTGGTCTTCCGTGGCGGGAAGATCGACTACCTGAATCTCCGGGAGGCGCGGATCCGGGACGTGGTGTTCGAGGGGTGCGTGCTCGTCGAGCCGGACTTCGGGGGCGCGCGGCTGGAGCGGGTGGAGTTCGTGGACTGTGTGCTGAAGGAGGCGGACTTCAGCGGGGTGTCGCTGACGGATGTGGATCTGCGGCGGGCTGCGGAGGTGGGGTTCGCGCGCGGGGTCGACCGGTTGGCGGGGGCGGTGATCAGTCCGGCGCAGTTGCTGGATCTGGCGGGGGTGTTCGCCGCGGAGGTGGGGGTCCGGGTGGTGGGGGTGGACGTGTGACGGTCCCGTTTCGACGGGTGGGCGGCGGGCTGGTGGGCCGGTGTCCTGGCGGGGTGGCGGGCTGATGGGGGTGGCGGACCGGTGGGCCGGTGGGGTCGGGGCCGTGCCGGTGCGTCGAGTTCGCCGCCCCCGGGTGTACGACTGTGGCTCCACCGGCGAACCGTTTCCTGGAGGAGCCCTACGCGGCGAACTCTCGACGCACCGGCACGGCCCGCTCCCGCGCGGATCGCCGGGTGCGGGCCGGCCGGTCCCGCCCGTTCCGCTGTGGGTCTGTCAGGGGAGCCGGGGGAAGCGGGCTTCCAGGGTCCAGATCGCCGGGTTCTCGCGGAGCGTCTCGTGGAGGTCCGTCAGGTCGGCCAGGAGGTCGTGGAGGAAGTCGCGGGCCTCGCGGCGCAGTTCGGCGTGGGAGAAGGTGAGCGGGGGCTCGTCACCGGGCATCCAGTCGGACTCGATGTCGACCCAGCCGAAGCGGCGCTCGAAGAGCATGCGGTCGGTGGACTCGGTGAAGTCCAGTTCGGCGCGCTGGGGGCGGGAGGCCCTGCTGCCCAGGGGATCCTGGTCGAGTTGCTCGACGATGTCGCACAGCGCCCACGCGAAGTCCAGCACCGGCACCCATCCCCAGGCTGTGGACAGCTCCCGGTCCGCCTTGGTGTCGGCGAGGTAGACGTCCCCGCAGAACAGGTCGTGGCGCAGGGCGTGGACGTCCGCGCGGCGGTAGTCGGTCTGCGGGGGGTCCGGGAACCGGGACGAGAGGGCGTAGCCGATGTCGAGCACGTGGGTGATGGTGTCACGCCGGCCCAGGGCGTTTCTTTTGGATCAGGTCGGATCAGGCGCCGGGCGCCCCGCGGACCCGGGCTGATCCAAAAGAAGCGCCCTAGGATCGCCGTCATGCCCCGGTCCGCCGCCCTTTTTCCCGTTGCCGTTCTGCTGGTGTGCGCGCTTGCCGCCGGTGATGCGGGGGCGCGCCGCTCGGCCGGCGCCACGGGGGCGGGCGATCCGTACTTCCCCGCGGCCGGGAACGGGGGATACGACGTCCTCCACTACAGGCTCACGCTCGGCTACGAGCCCGGGGTCCGGCGGCTGGTGGGGGAGGCTGAGATCGAGGCGCGGGCGGAGCAGGACCTGAGCGCCTTTTCTCTCGATCTCCAGGGGATGAGGGTCGGGTCGGTGGAGGTGGCGGGGCGGGCCGCACGGTTCCACCGCGAAGGCGGAGGCGGCCATGAGCTGGTGGTGCGTCCGCGTGCCGCCGTGCGGAAGGGCGCCGGCTTCACCGTCGTGGTGCGCTACTCCGGGCTGCCGGAGGTCGTGCGTGATCCGGACGGTTCCGAGGAGGGGTGGCTGGTCACCGAGGACGGCGCCCTCGCGCTCGGTGAGCCGGTCGGGGCCAGGGCGTGGTTCCCCGGCAATCACCACCCGGGTGACAAGGCGGCGTACGACATCACCGTCGCCGTGCCGGCGGGGTTGCAGGCCGTCTCCAACGGGGAGTTGCGGGGGAGGACGAGGGAGGGCGGGCGGGACGTCTTCCGCTGGCACGTCGGGGAGCCCATGGCGTCGTACGTGGCGACCGTCGCCGTGGGGAAGTTCGCGGTGCGCCGTTCGCGGACCGGGGACGGGCTGCCCGTGTACGTGGCCGTGGATCCCGGTCAGATCGCGGCGAGTGCTGAGGTGCTCGGGCGCATCCCCGAGGTCGTGGCGTGGGGCGAGCGCACCTTCGGGCCGTATCCGTTCTCGTCGGCCGGGGCGATCGTGGTGGGGGAGGGGGACGCCGAGTACGCCCTGGAGACGCAGAACCGGCCCGTGTTCCCCGGCGCCCCCGGTCTGGAGCTCCTCGTCCACGAGGTGGCCCACCAGTGGTTCGGGAACTCCGTCACCCCCGAGTCGTGGCGTGACATGTGGCTGAACGAGGGCTTCGCCACGTACGCCGAGTGGCTGTGGGCCGAGGAGCACGGCGGGGACTCGGCCCAGGAGGTCTTCGACCTGCTGTACGCGGGCGACTACTTCGAGAAGAAGGCGGACGGTGACGCCGTCTGGGCCTTTCCGCCCGGCAGGCCGCCGAATGCCGCCAGGATCTCCGGCAGTCCGGTGTACGAGCGGGGCGCCATGGTTCTGCACAGGATCCGCGAGGAGACCGGTGACGAGGTGTTCCGGGGGATCCTCCGCGGGTGGGCCGCGGTCCACCGGCACGGCAACGCCGACACGGACGACTTCACCGCCTACGTGGAGAGGAAGGCGCCGGGCGTGGACTTCTCGCGGATCTGGGCGGACTGGCTGTACGGGGAGGGCCGGCCCGCCGCGGTCCCGGCCGAGAAAGAAACGCCTTAGCGCAGGATCTTGCGCAGTACCGCGCAGGGCCGGCCCAGTTGGCGGTCCTTACGGTGGCCGATGGTCTCGTATCCGATGGCCGTCCAGAATGCGAGCGCCGCCGGGTTGTTGTCCAGCGCCGCGAGCCGTAGGGCTTCCCGGCCCGCCGCCCGGAAGCGGTCCTCGACGTGTGCCGCAAGGCGGCGTCCGTGCCCCTTGCCCTGCTCGGCCGCGTCGACCAGCAGCAGACCGATCCAGGGGTCCGGGTCGGCCGGGTCCGGGTGGTGCGCGAGGGTGATCGCGACCGCGACGAGCCGTCCGGCGCTGCGGGCCCCCAGGACCTCCACGTCCGGGTTCGCCAGTTCGTCCGCCAGCGCCCTGGCCACCTGCTCCGGCCGGATGTCGTGCGGGTCGGGGAAGTCACCGCTGAGGGCGTAGAACGCGTGGTTCGAGGCGTAGAGCGCGGTGAGTTCCGTGAGGAGGGGACCCGGCAGGTCGTGGTCGGGGGTGAGGGCCAGGGGTTCGAGGATCACGCGGGCAGGCTAGGGCACCCCGGCAGCCGGCAGCCGGGAGCCGGTGGAGGGAGCGCTCGGCGAAGGACGAGGGCCCTGGTCCGGCCGTGGCCGGGCCAGGGCCCTCGGATGCGTGCGCGTCCTGGATCAGACGTTGACGCCGAAGTCCTTGGCGATGCCGACGAGGCCGGACGCGTAGCCCTGGCCGACCGCGCGGAACTTCCACTCCGCGCCGTTGCGGTACAGCTCGCCGAAGACCATGGCCGTCTCGGTGGCCGCGTCCTCCGAGAGGTCGTAGCGGGCGATCTCGGCGCCGCCGGCCTGGTTCACGATGCGGATGTACGCGTTGCGGACCTGGCCGAAGTTCTGCGAGCGGGTCTCCGCGTCGTAGATCGAGACCGGGAAGACGATCTTGTCGATGTCGGCCGGGAGACCGGCGAGGTTGACGTTGATCGCTTCGTCGTCGCCGGCGCCTTCACCCGTACGGTTGTCGCCCGTGTGGACGATCGTCTGGTCCGGGGTCTGCTTGTTGTTGAAGAAGATGAAGTGGGCGTCCGAGTAGACCTTGCCCTCGGTGTTGACCGCGATGGCCGAGGCGTCCAGGTCGAAGTCGGTACCCGTGGTGGAGCGGACGTCCCAGCCGAGGCCCACGGTGACGGCGGTCAGGCCCGGAGCCTCCTTGGTGAGCGAGACGTTGCCACCCTTGGACAGGCTTACAGCCATTGTTGGGAGTCCTTCCCTCGTTTATGTACGTACGGGTCGTGCGGTGCTGCGCGTCGGGCTTCGTACGGGACGAAGCTACCGCCAACCCTAAGAACGCCGAGGGGGGTCCCCAGGGTTCCGCTCCTCTTTACTTTCTTTACCTGAGCGGCGCGAGGGCAGGCCACACGCGGGTCCGGTGCCGAAAAGCGGGTGACGGGGACCGGACAGGCGGGGGACCATGGGGGCATGTCCGGTCCCTACGTCATCCGCGGCTCCGTCTCCCTGCCCGAGGCCGAGCTCATGTGGCGTTTCTCGCGTTCCTCCGGGCCGGGTGGCCAGCACGTCAACACGACCGACACGCAGGTGGAGCTGCGCTTCGACCTCGCGAAGACCGAGTCGCTGCCGCCGGTGTGGAAGGAGCGGGCGCTCGCCAGGCTCGCCGACCGGCTGGTCGACGGGGTCGTCGCGGTGCGCGCCTCCGAACACCGGTCCCAGTGGCGCAACCGGGAGACGGCGGCCGTGCGGCTCGCCTCTCTGCTCGCCGAGGCCAGCGCCCCGCCCCCCAGGCCGCGCCGGGCCACCCGTATTCCCCGGGGGATCAACGAGCGCCGGCTTCGCGAGAAGAAACAGCGCGGGGACACCAAGCGCGGCCGCTCCGGGCGCGATTGGGGATGAGCCGGGGACGGGGGAGAGAAGCGGCGGGCCGGGCCTGCCGCTCTTTGCTTTCCCCGCCTTTCGTCAGCCGCCCGCACGAGGCGTCGTACCGGTGGGAACGGGTTTTCTGACGGCGGAAGAAAAGGCCGGAGGAAAGTGCGCCGGAACGCGCGACGGAACACGCCCGGGACAGTTTCTCCTGTATGTGATTTTCCTCATGCGGAAAGCGGCGCGGGCGTAAGGGGCGTGGGCGTCCGTGGGGCGCCGCCCGCCAGGGATCGGCGGGCCCGGCCGACCGCACTCCGGGGGTACCACCCGGCGGGCACGTCCGGCTTCACAGTCGTACACGGTCGTGTCCGGCGTCGGACGCCCGGCCGGGAGTGCGGGGAGGGCCCTCAGCCGAGCTGCCGGTAGCGGGCGCGGAAGTACGTGAGCGGGCCGCCGTCCGCACCCGGCAGCGAGGACGTCAGGACCCGGCCGATCACCAGGGTGTGGTCGCCCGCCGTCACCCGCTGTTCGGTGCGGCACTCCAGGGTCGCCAGGGCGCCCTCCACCAGCGGCGCCCCGGACAACCGCCCGTGGACGTGCGGCACGTCCGCGAAGAGGAGGCGGTCGGAGATGCGGTTCTTCATGGCGAAGCGGCTCGCGACGGAGCTCTGTCCCTCGGAGAGGAAGGAGACCGCCCACAGGGGCTGCTCGTCGAGCAGGTCGTCCATCCGGGAGCCCTCGCGCAGGCCGATGAGCACGAGGGGCGGGTCCAGGGACACCGACATGAAGGAGGTCGCCGTCATGCCGACGTCCTCGCCGCTCGGGCCGTCCGGGTCGGACTGCGGCTCGTGCGCGGTCACCAGGACCACGCCGGCGGCCAGCCGGGACATGGCGGCGCGGAAGTCGTCGTTGCTCACCCCCTCAGCATGCACGGACGGGGTGGAAGGAGCTGCATAGGGAGTGTTCAGCACGGGAAGACGCTATTCTCCGCCAACGTTCGACACATCCGACCAACGCCCGAACCGGGTCCTAGGACTGAAGAGGGAGTGCGACGCGGATCTCCCACCAGGGGCGCCCACATCTTCCACAAATTTGCGTTCAGTAAACACACCGCGAAAACACAGAAACTCTACTCAATTGTTCATCTTCCCCTGTGACTTGAGTCACAGGTGCCATATTTTGTTGACCCTGTGTACCGAGTGAGCAGCGCGCTGTGATTCAGTGGCGGGGAAGCTGGCAGGCGTAGGCCGGGAGAGACCCCTGGAGTTGCTGTCGAGGTCTCGAGGGGAGGGCGAATGGAGACCGAGTCGGAGCCGTACGTCCGCCTTGCGACACTGCGGCAACTGCACCAGGTCATGGCGGACATGAACACGGCCCGCAGTCTGGCCGACACATTGCAGACCGTCGCCGACGGAGTCGTCAACGGCCTCGGCTACGAACTGGCCTGCGTCAACCTCGTCCAGCCCGACGGCGATCTGGTGGTCGCCGCCCTGGCCGGGAACAGCGCCGCCGAAGCGCTCATCACCGGCCGCGTGGGCTCCCGTACCTCCTGGGACCGCCGGCTCACCATGGGCGAGGCGTGGGGCGACCTGCGCTTCATACCGCACACCGAGGGCTGGGTCCTCGACGACGACGACGTCCCGCAGTGGTACACCGACGGGCCCGAACCGCGGTTCGAGGACGAGTGGCACCCCGCCGACCGGCTCTTCGCCCCCATGTACACCCCGGGCGTCCCGGGTGTCTCCTGCGGCGAACTGATCGGCGTCCTGTCCGTGGACCGTCCGCGCAACGGACGTCATCCCGGCGCGTGGGGCCGCGAGGCCCTGCAGATGTACGCCTTCCAGGCCGCCATAGCCATCAGCAACGCGCGGCTGCGGGGCAACATGCAGCGCGCGCTCGTCCGCCTGGAGCGCGAGCAGCAGGCGCTGCGAGCCAGTGAGGAAAGCTTCCGGCAGGCGTTCGAGTACGCCCCCTCCGGCATGGCCATCGCCGAGATGGGCGGCGACCAGCACGGCCGGATCCTGCGGACGAACGACGCGCTGTGCCGGCTGCTCGGCCGCCCCGCCTCCTCGATGCGCCGCTACTCCTTCTCCGACCTCGTCCACCCCGAGGACATCGGGACCCTGCTCAGGACCTCCGCCGAGGGCGGGCGCGCCGAGCTGAGACTCTGTCGCCGCGACGGCACGTACGTGTGGGTGTCGCTGCGCAACAGCGTGGTCGCGGACGCCGCCGACGGGCCGCGCTTCCTGCTCACCCACGTCGAGGACATAGAGGAGCGCAAGCGCCGCGAGCTGCAGCTCGCCCATCGCGCCTCGCACGACTCGCTCACCGGACTGCCGAACTCCGCGGAGCTGCGCTCCCGGCTCGCCGCCCGGCTGTGCGCGCGCCCCACGGCGACGGAGCCCGGCGTGGTCGACACGATCGACGCGGCGTACGGGCAGGTGGTCGCCGCGCGCAACGCGAACAGCCAGTACGACGCGAACGGCCGGTACGACGTGAGCGGGCACGGCTTCGACTACCGGCCGGTCCCGGACGCGTTCGACGCGTACGACCACCATGTCCACACCGTCACACCCGAGGGGGAGCGCGACGACGGCACGAAGGGGCTCGCGGTCCTCTTCTGCGACCTCGACGGCTTCAAGTCGATCAACGACCGCTTCGGGCACAACGCCGGTGACGCCGTCCTGATCGAGGTGGCCCGCAGGCTGAGCGGTGCCGTGCGGGACGGGGACACGGTCGCCCGGCTCGGCGGTGACGAGTTCGTGGTGCTCGCCGACGGGCTCGGGCGGGCCGACGCGCAGGACCTCGCGGTGCGGCTGCGCAACGAGATAATCCAGCCCATCAGGGTCGACGGGCGTGCCATGCGGGTCGGCGCCAGCTTCGGCATCGGGTGGGCACAGTGCGGCATGTCGGCGGACGAGGTCTTGCAGTCCGCTGACGAGCGGATGTACGTAGAGAAACGGTCTCGTCCCAAAGCGCACAGGCGTGCGGGCTGATCCGCAGGTCAGGGGTGCCGTGCGAGCTGAGTCACCCGTTTGGGGCACGGGAAGCGGGTAGGCTCGCCTTTCGATCCCCCGTACCGCATCTGAACCGCACCCGCTAGGAGACCAAGGGATGACGCCCGGCAACAACGGCGCGAGCACGCCCGAGGACGACGACCCGTTCGGCTATCTGTACGCCGACGGGCAGGCCGCCGGAGCCCAGCCGCCGAGCGGCGGTGGTGGCTACGGCTACCCCGGCTCGGTGAACCGGGTGCGTCCGGTGGGTGAGCGCCAGTACGGACAGTCCGCCGCGCAGAGCGCCCCCACCGCGCAGTACGGGCAGGTGCCGCAGCAGCAGGCCACGTACGGCCGGCCGGCCGCGAACCACGTCACGTCCGAGAACTTCTCCGGCGGCGTGTCCACCCCGCACCAGCACGCGCAGCACGGCGGCAGGGGCGGCGGCCGGGGCCGCGGGCCGAACACCAGGGGTCTGCTGATCGGCGCCGTCGCCGTGGTCGCGGCCGTGGTGATCGGTATCGGGATCGCGATGCTCGGCGGCGACTCGGACGACGACAAGAACACCGGCGACGCCGCGGGGCCGACCGCCTCCGCCGGCCAGAGCGCCGAACCGAGCGAGACGTCCACCAAGAAGGCCGAGGACGCGGTCGAGCTGCCCAAGATCGACGCGAAGGCCCTGAAGCTCGGCGCCGGTGTGACGGCCGCCTCGGACGTCAAGGGCGCGAAGGGCGCCGGGGGCGTGTATGTGGCCGGCTTCAACCAGGTCGGCGCGTCCGTCAGCTGGACGGTGAACGACATCCCCAAGAGCGGCAAGTACACGCTGTACGTCAACTACGGTGTGCCCGGCAAGGACGCGAACGCCACACTCACGATCAACGGCGAGGCGCAGAACCGGCCGCTCAACCTGGCCAATTTCGCCGAGGCCGCCGAGGGCGCCTACGAAAAGGGCTGGACGCAGACGTGGGCCAACATCCAGTTGAGCAAGGGCACCAACGTCGTCAAGCTGTCCTGCGAGACGGGAAACCAGTGTGACGTCAACCTGGACCAGCTGTGGCTCGAAAGCGGCTGGAAGTAGAGCGCGATGCTCCGCCCGTCGCGGGCGAAGCACCTTCGACGTCCCCCGGGTCCGGCCTTCGTCAGGAAGGCCGCGGCACTAGATCTTGTAGACCGCGATCCCGTTGACGGCGCCGGGGTTGTCCGCGTAGGTGCCCGGCTTCAGAGTGGCCAGCTTGGTGCCGGTGCCGCAGCCGCTGGTGACGTGCCACAGTTCCACGCGGTAGGACGTCTGGTTCGAGACGGACCGGTTGATCCTGTTGAGGGGATAGCAGCCGGGTGTCAGGGAGTTGACGGCCCTCTCGCCGGTCCTGTTCGCTCCCGTCCAGCCGCAGGCGTATCCCTTGGGGCAGGTGTTGGGATCGGCCGCCGCGGCCGGTGAGACGAACGTGCCGCCCAGCAGCGCGCCGGCCAAGGCGGTCAGCGTCAGACTCTTCCTGAGTATGCTCATGCGAAGCCCCTTTTTCTTGATCAACGGTCTTCGTGATGCTAACTCGGGGCGCACAGTTGCACGAGTGATTAACGGGGCGGCGCGGGCATCCGCCCTTCACCACGCCTCGACCTGATGTGGGCAGACGTCGACGGTGACGTGGTGCACCAGTTCCTCGTACGCCGGCCGGTCGAACTCCCCCGCGACCGGCGCCAGCACGCTCGCCGCGGACAGGGCGACCGCCCGGGAGAGCCGCTCCGGCCAGGGCAACCGTTCCACCAGCCCCGACAGCAGCCCCGCCACCACGGAGTCGCCCGCGCCCGTGGGATTGCCGCGCACGGCCCGCGGCGGAGCGGCCCGCCAGTCCCCGTCCGGCGTACGGGCCAGCAGCCCCTGCGCACCCAGCGACGCCACGACCGAGTGCGCCCCGCGCCGACGGGCGTCCCGGGAGGCCTGCGAAGGGTCGTGCGAGCCGGTCAGCTCGGCCAGTTCGTCCGCGTTCGGCTTCACGATGTCGGGCCGCGCGGCGATCCCCCGCCGCAACGGCTCCCCGCTCGTGTCGAGCAGCACGGGAACCGCCGACGCCCGGGCGGCGCGCACGAGTCGGGCATACGCCCCGACCGGCACCCCGGGAGGCAGACTGCCGCACAGGGCCACCGCCGAACAGGAGCGCAGCAGCACCTCGTACGCCTCCTGGAAGGCGGACCACTCGGCGGGAGTGATCTCCGGTCCTGGTTCGTTGAGCTGAGTCGTGTCACCGGCCGTCGTGTCGACCACCGCGATCGTGCGGCGGGTCGAGCCGCTCACCGGGACCAGCGCGTCGACGACGTCCGGCGTGTGCGCGAGCTGGTCCCGCAGGGCCCGCCCGGTGGCGCCGCCCGCGAATCCGGTCGCGGTCACCTCGTGGCCGAGGGCCGCGAGGACCCGGGCCACGTTCAGGCCCTTCCCGCCGGGCCGCTCGGTCAGCTCGTCGACCCGGTGGGACGCGCGCGGCCGCAACTCCCGTACGCGGTACGTGATGTCGAGAGCGGTGTTCAGCGTGACCGTGAGGATCACCTGGGCCGACCTCCCCCGAGCGCGCCGTGCCTGTCCGAAGGCTCGATCATGTCAAAGCAACGGCGGCCGGCCCAGCCCCCGGGACGCCCGATCGGCCGGGCCGGTCAGGGGTTCGACCAGCCATTCGCCCCGCCGCATCACGCCGACGACCTCGAAGCCGGCATCCAGCACCACCAGGTCGGCGTCCTTGCCCGGCTCCAGCGAGCCCACCCGGTCGTACAGGCCCAACTGCCGTGCCGGATTGGCGGAGATGGCCGACACCACGTCCTCGACGGGCAGCCGGTCCACGGTCACCGCCCGCTTGAAGGCCCGGTCCAGGGTGAGCGTCGAGCCGGCGATCGAACCGCCTTCCACGAGGCGTGCCACGCCGTCCGCGACCTCCACCTCCAGCGGGCCGAGCATGTACCGGCCGTCGCCGAAGCCCGCCGCGTCCATCGCGTCCGTGATGAACGCCACCCGCCCGCGGCCCGCGTGATGGAACGCCAACTGGAGGGAGGCCGGGTGGAGATGGACGCCGTCGTTGATCAGCTCGACGGTGATCCGCTCGTCCTCCAGCAGCGCCGCGATCGGTCCCGGGGCGCGGTGGCCGAGCGTGGGCATCGCGTTGAACAGGTGCGTCGCCACGGTCGCGCCCGCGTCGATCGCCTCCGCCGTCTGCTCGTACGTCGCGTCCGTGTGCCCGATCGCCGCGATGACACCGTGTTCGACGAGGAGGCGTACGGAGTCGATGCCGCCCGGCAGTTCGGTGGCGAGGGTGACCATGCGGGCCTGGCCGCGTGCCGCGTCGATCAGCTTGCGGACCTCCGCCGGGTCGGGATCGCGCAGCAGTTCCTCGGAGTGCGCTCCCTTGCGGCACGGGGAGATGAACGGGCCCTCGAAGTGGATGCCCGCGAGGTCACCCTGCTCGGCCAGTTCGGAGAGGAGGCCGGCCCGCTGGGCGAGGCCGTCCATGTCGCCGGTGACGGTGGAGGCGACGAGGGTCGTGGTGCCGTGCAGACGGTGGGTGTGGATGCCCTTGAGGATGTCCTTGACCGGCCCCGAGGTGAAGGAGGCTCCGCCGCCGCCGTGGTTGTGCATGTCCACGAAGCCGGGCACCAGGTAGTGCCCCGAGAGGTCGGTGCGGGGGGCGTCGTCGGGAGCGCTCCCAACGATCCGGGTGCCCTCGACGATCACTCGTCCGCCGTGCACCGTTCCGGTGGGGAGCACGACGTCGGCTCCGGTGAGGATCGTCGGCCGCCGGTCGGTGGGGGCTTGTCGCGCCGTTCCCCGCGCCCCTTGCGGGGCGCCTTCGTGGATCCGGGCCGGAGACGTTCGCTCAGTGGTCATCGGGCGGATACCTCCGGGGCGGGGGTGGACGGGGTGGCCAGCAGGTCCCAGGCGAGGAGGCCCGCGCCGAGGCAGCCGGCCGTGTCCCCCAGGGCCGCGGGGACGATGGACGGCAGTTTCTGGAAGGTGACGCGCCGCTCGACCGCGGCGCGCAGTGGTGTGAACAAGGTTTCCCCCGCCTCGGCGAGACCGCCACCGATGATCAGGGTGCGCGGGTCCAGCAGGGTGAGCGCGGTGACCAGCCCGTCGGCGAGCGCGTCCACCGCCTCCTGCCAGACCGCCCGCGCCCGGGTGTCCCCGGCGTCGACGGCCTTCGCGCAGTCCGCCGCGTCCGCGTCCGGGTCGCCGGTCGCCGCGGCCCATGCCTCGCTGACCGCGGCCGCGGACGCGAACCGCTCCAGACAGCCGCGCTGCCCACACGGGCAGGGGGCGCCCCCGGGGCGTACGACGATGTGACCGATCTCGCCCGCGAAGCCGTGCGCGCCCGCCTCCACCCGGCCGTCGATACCGATCGCACCCGCGATGCCCGTGCCCAGCGGTACGAAGAGGAAGCGGTCCGTGCCGCGACCGGCGCCGATCCGGCCCTCGGCGAGGCCACCGGTGCGTACGTCGTGGCCGAGGGCGACCGGCACCCCGTGCAGCCGTCCGCTGAGCAGGTCCCGCAGGGGTACGTCGCGCCAGCCGAGGTTGGCGGCGTAGACGGCGATGCCGCGGTCGGCGTCCACGATGCCGGGGACGGCGACACCGGCGGCCGCCGCGGGGCCGCCGAAGTGGCTCTCCCCGTACGCGCGGAGGTCGGCCGCGAAGGCGAGGATCGACTCGACGACGGCGTCCGGGCCGCGCTCCCGGCCCGTCGTGCGGCGGGCCTCGTGCAGCAGCTCGCCGTCCGCCCCCACGAGGGCGGCCTTCATCCCGGTGCCGCCCACATCCAGGGCGATGACGTGTCTCACACGCACAGTGTCGCCCCTTACCCCGTGAGAGGTCTAGTCCACTTACGTGGTGTAGACCTTAGAGCGAAAATTGCTAATCGAAAGATGCGATCGCACCAGCGAATCCGCGGGCACGCGGACGCGCGGGCGCGAGAGCAGGCTCGACAGGGTTGAGGACGGCAGCAGTGCAGCGGCGAGTGACAGGTCTGATCGCGGTGGTGTCCGCACTGGGTGTGACGGCGGCCCTCGGAGGCTGCGGCAGCTCCACCGGGTCCGGGAGCGTCACGCTGAGACTGGTGGCGGCGGACTACGGCGACTCCCAGGCGAACAGCTCGCAGAAGTACTGGGACAAGCTGACCGATGCGTACGAGGCGGAGCACCCGGACGTCGACGTCGAGGTGAGTGTCCACTCCTGGAACGACGTGGACGCCAAGGTCAAGAACATGGTCGCCGACGGCGATCCGCCCGACCTGGCCCAGATCGGCGCGTACGCAGACTACGCCGACGCCGGGCAGCTCTACCGGGCCGACGACGTGCTCTCCATAGACACCCAGTCCGACTTCGTGACACGGCTGTCCGCCGCCGGGGAGATCAACCGGACGCAGTACGGGATGCCCTTCGCCTCCTCCACGCGGCTGCTCTTCTACAACAAGAAGCTCTTCGCCGACGCCGGCCTCACTCCGCCGAAGAGCTGGAGCGAGCTCGCGTCCGCCGCCGCGGCCCTCAAGGCGGAGGGCGTGAAGTACCCGTACGCGCTGCCTCTCGGGCCGGAGGAGGCACAGGCCGAGACCATGATGTGGCTGCTCAGCGGTGACGGTGGGTACACCGACACGGTCGGCTCCTACGCGCTCGACTCGCAGCAGAACGTGGACACCTTCACCTGGCTCAAGGACAAGCTCGTCGGCAAGGGCCTCACCGGGCCGGTCGCGCCCGGGGAGCTCAACCGCGCGCAAGCCTTCGCGGCGTTCACGCGCGGCGAGGTCGGCATGCTGAACGGCCACCCCACGCTGATGAAGGCCGCCGCGGCGAAGGGTGTGAAGTTCGGCATGGTGCCGATGCCCGGCGCCGCCGGGCGGTCCAAGTCCACGATGGGTGTCGCCGACTGGATGATGGCGTTCAAGAAGAACGGGCACCGGGAGCAGATCGGGGACTTCCTTGACTACGTGTACAGCGAGAAGAACGTGCTGGAGTTCTCGCACGAGTACGACCTGCTGCCGGTGACGACCTCGGCGTCCGAGGCGATGGCGGCGGACGCCGGTGACGCGGATCTCGTCGGCTTCCTCGACGAGTTGCCGAACGCCGAGCTGTATCCCGTGGGGCAGACGTCGTGGGCCGGGGTCAGCGCGGACATCAAGCGGGAGATCGGGGCGGCGGTGGGGGACCGGGGGAGTCCGGCGCAGGTGCTTGGGCGGTTGCAGCGGGGGGCTGTGACTGCCCAGAACGCGTCTTAGCTCCGCTGGTTGGCGGGGGTGGGGTGGCTGGGGGTTTGTGGGGTGGGTGCGGGGTCGGTGGGGGCTGGTCGCGCAGTTCCCCGCGCCCCTAGAAGATTGCGCCGTTCCCCGTGCCCCTAAAGGACTGCGCCGTTCCCCGCGCCCCTGAAAAACTGCGCCGTTCCGCGCGTCCCTGGGAGGCGAAAGCTGCGGTGTTGCCCGCGCCCCTGAAGAATGCGCCGTTTCCCGTGCCCCTTGCGGGGTGCGTCGGTGTCTGTGTGTCTGAGGGGCGGGGGCTTTGTCGTTGGTGGGGGTTAGGTTGGGGGGATGGGTGATGTGGGGCTCAGTGCGTTGGAGCGGGGTGTGCTTGCTCTGGAGGGGCGGGGGTGGGGGGCTCCCGGGGCCAAGGAGCGGGCCATCCGGGAGGAGCTGGGGCTCGCCCCGGTCCGGTACTACCAGTTGCTGAACGCCCTGCTGGACACGGAGCGGGCGCTGGCCCACGACCCCGTGACGGTCAACCGGCTGCGGCGGGTCCGGGAGGTACGCAGGACCGAGCGGGAGGCGTAAGTCCCCACCTCGGCGGATAGGGTCGAAGCATGGCCAGTCATCCCGACCCATCGTCGCTTCCGAACCCCCTGACCACGGCGGGCCGAGACGGTCTCGACGCCATCCTCGCGCGGCCCGACAAGGCCGTCCTCGCCTTCGACTTCGACGGCACGCTCGCCCCGATCGTCCCGGATCCCGAACAGGCCCGCGCCCACCCGGACGCCGTGCCCGCGCTGGCGGCGCTGGCCCCGGCGGTGGCGTCGGTGGCCGTCGTCACCGGCAGGCCGGCGGGCGTCGCCGTGCGGTACGGCGGCTTCGCCGGAGTCCCGGGCCTCGACCACCTCGTCGTGCTCGGCCACTACGGGGCGGAGCGCTGGGACGCCGTCACCGGCACCGTCCGGGCCCCCGCCCCGCACCCCGGCGTAGCGGCCGCCCGCGCCGAACTGCCCGGCTTCCTCGACGGCATCGGCGCCTGGCAGGGCAGCTGGATCGAGGAGAAGGGCCGGGCCGTCGCGGTCCACACCCGGCGCGCCCAGGACCCCCAGGCCGCCTTCGAGGCACTGCGCGAGCCGCTCGCCCTGCTCGCGCAGCGGCACGGCCTGATCGTCGAACCGGGGAGGATGGTGCTGGAGTTGCGCCCGCCCGGCATGGACAAGGGCGTGGCCCTCGGCGAGTACGTACGTGAGGTGGGCGCCGAGTCGGTCATGTACTGCGGCGACGACCTCGGCGACCTCCCCGCCTTCGCCGCCGTGGAGAAGCTGCGCTCCGACGGCGTCCCGGGCCTGCTGGTCTGCAGCGGCAGCACGGAGGTCACCGAACTCACGGACCGCGCGGACCTGGTGGTGGCGGGCCCCGAGGGAGTGACCCAGTTCCTCACGACCCTGGCCGCCCACCTGGCGCCCCGCTAGGGGCGCGCCCCGTAAGGGGCGCGGGGAACCGCGCGACCAGCCCCCACCGGGCCGGCACCCGACGAACAACCCCGCGCCCCCGTTCCACCGTTCCGCTACGCGGAGCGCAGCGCGTCCAGCTGGTCCAGGAACCACCGCGCCGGAGGCAGCGCGGTGGCGGCCGCGGCCAGTCGCTTGGTCCTCTCCGCCCGCTCGCCCGGCGGCACCGTCAGGGCTTCGTGCAGCGCCTCCGCCGTGCCGACGACGTCGTACGGGTTGACCACGACCGCGTCCTCGCCCAGCTCCTCGTACGCCCCCGCCTCCCGCGACAGCACCAGCACACATCCGTCGTCCGACACGACCGGGACCTCCTTCGCGACGAGGTTCATGCCGTCGCGGATCGGGTTCACGAGCGCCACGTCGGCCAGCCGGTACGCCGCGAGGGAGCGCGCGAAGTCGTCCTTCACGTGCAGCACGACCGGCGTCCAGCCGGGCGTTCCGTACCGGGAGTTGATCTCGTCGGCGACCCGCTGCACCTCGGCCGTGTAGTCGCAGTAGACCGCCAGGTCCTGGCGCGAGGGGTAGGCGAACGCCACGTGCACGACCCGCTCGCGCCACTCGGGCCGGTCCTCCAGCAACTGCCGGTAGGAGAGGAGTCCGCGGACGATGTTCTTGGACAGCTCGGTCCGGTCCACCCGCACGACCGTCCTGCGGGCGGTGCCGTCGGGCGCGGTGCCGATCTGCTCCCGCAGCGCGGCCATCCGCTCGTCGACGTCCGGCCGGTGCGCGCGCTCGCGCAGGAAGTCGGCGTCCGCGCCGAGGCCGTGCACGCCGATCCGGGTGTCCGCCAGGGCGTCGGGGCCGAGGACGGTCTCGCAGCAGGCGGTGAACGCGTCCGCCCACCGCTGGGTCAGGAACGCGGCCCGGTCGGCGCCGAGGATCCCGTCGAGGACCTTCGCCGCGATGTCGTCCGGGAGCAGCCGGAAGTAGTCCACCGGGGCCCACGGCGTGTGCGAGAAGTGGCTGATCCGCAGGTCGGGGCGGAGTTCGCGGAGCATCCGCGGCACGAGCGTCAGGTGGTAGTCCTGGACGAGGACCGCGGCGCCGTCCGCCGCCTCCTCGGCCAGTGCCTCGGCGAAGGCGTGGTTGTACGTCTCGTAGGCCGCCCACTGGCGCCGGAACTCCGCGTCGAAGACGGGCTCCAGGGGGGTCTGGTAGAGCATGTGGTGGACGAACCACAGGGCGGAGTTCGCGATGCCGTTGTAGGCGGCCGCGTGGGTGTCCGCGTCGATGTCGAGCATCCGGACGCCGTCCTCGCCGACGCCGCGCCGTACGGCTTCGCGGTCGCCGTCGCCTAGGGCCGAGCAGACCCAGAGGGCGCCGGCGTCGGGGCCGATGGCGGAGAGCCCCGATACGAGACCGCCGCCGCCGCGCTTGGCCGTGAGCTCTCCGGACTCGTCCTTCGTGTACGAGACCGGGCCGCGGTTGGACGCGACGAGGACGGGGTGGGTGCCGTGCGTGGAAGCCATGACTCGAAATCTAGCCGCAGGGCTATCCGCTCAAACGTTCCACTCGCCGTGGGTGGGGGTGCCTGCCGGCCGGTGGGGGTTGATCGCGCCGTTACCCGCGCCCCCAAAAGACTGCGCAGTTCCCCGCGCCCCTGAAAACCTGCGCCGTTCCCCGCGCCCCTCAAAGACTGCGCCGTTCCCCGCGCCCCTTGAAGGTTGCGCGGTGGTGGGGGTCAGGCTGCATGGCGGGTGTGGTATTCCGTTATGTCCGTCATCGGGGGGCGTTCCTCCATGTCCACCGAGTGTGTGCGCGGTTCGAAGCCGTGTGGGCCGCGTTCGAACTGGGTCAGCTCGGGTCGGATCATGTGCCCGCGGGCGAGCCGCACCTGCGCCGTGCGGTAGATCGCCGCGGACATCCGCCCGAGCGCCTGCCCGTCCTGGTGGCGGTGCCTGCGGACGCCGACGTCGACCTGCGCGAGAGCGTCCAGGCCGACCAGGTGCAGCGCGTCGACCAGCATGCCCAGCTCCACCCCGTACCCGACGGGGAACGGAAGCCGCTCCAGGAGCGAGCGGCGCGCCGCGTACTCCCCGCCCAGCGGCTGGACGAAGCCCGCCAGCCGCGGCCAGTGCATGTTGAGCAGCGGGCGCGCCATCAGTTCCGTGACCCGGCCGCCCTGCCCCGCGGCAGAGCCCAGCGGGCGGTCGTACATCGCCTTCACCAGGTGCACGCCGGGATCGGTGAGCAGCGGTCCGACGATCCCGGAGACGAAGTCCGCCGAGAACTCCTTCAGGTCCGCGTCGACGAAGGCCACGATGTCCCCGCGGGTGACGAGCAGCGAACGCCACAGCACCTCGCCCTTGCCGGGCACGGCCGGGATGCGCGGCAGTATCCGGTCCCGGTGCACGACACGGGCCCCCGCGGCGGCGGCGACCTCGGAGGTACGGTCCGTCGACCCCGAGTCGATCACCACCACCTCGTCGACCAGCGGCACCCTGGCGCTCATCAGCTCACGGCGGATCACGGTGACGATCTCGCCGACGGTCTCCTCCTCGTCGAGCGCGGGCAGTACGACACTCACCGTCGAGCCGGTGGCCCGCTTCGCGGCGAGGATCTTCTTGAGCGGACGGTCCTCGACGGACCAGGAGCGCGTGCTCAGCCAGCGCTCGACGTCTTCCAGCACGTGCGGCTCTCCCTTGCGTTCATCGGGATGCGGGGGTCCGCCGAGACGGAGGACCGGTGTGACGGTCATCTCGCGGTTCGGACGGCTCTCTCCACCATCCAGCCCTTCGGTTACAGTCTTGAGCAACGCTGATGACCATCGCATGTCGGGGGTCGTTGCGTGGACAACCAAAAGCACGGCGACACAGCACGCGAAACACCACAATCGAATACCGCTCATCCAGAGGGGCAGAGGGATACGGCCCGTTGAAGCCCCGGCAACCCTCCAGCCGGTCTCGTCCTGATCATCGTCGATCAGCGCAGCGAGGCTCCCGGCTAGGGAAGGTGCCAAATCCGTCTCACGGCGAAGTGCGCCGTGAGGAAGATGAGGAGAAAGGGCCTCGCCTCCATGGCTGCGCAGACTGTTGCAAGTACCACGAATGCAAGCACCACGAACCCCACCCCCGCTGCGAACTCCGTCGACCTCGGCCCGGCCGCCGCGCTGTCCTGCCGTGAGTGCGGCCACCGCGTCCCGCTCGGTCCGGTCTTCGCCTGCGAGGAGTGTTTCGGCCCGCTGGAGATCGCGTACGACTTCTCGGACTACGACACCGAGGAACTCCGCAAGCGCATCGAGGCGGGCCCCGCGAACATCTGGCGCTACGCGCCGCTGCTGCCCGTCCCCGCGGACGTCGCCGGCAAGCCCAACATCAACCCCGGCTGGACCAAGCTCGTCCAGGCCGACAACCTGGCCCGCGAGCTGGGCGTCGACGCCGGCAAGCTCTTCGTCAAGGACGACTCCGGCAACCCGACGCACTCCTTCAAGGACCGTGTCGTCGCCCAGGCGCTGGAGGCCGCGCGCGCGTTCGGCTTCACCACGCTCTCCTGCTCCTCCACCGGCAACCTCGCGGGCGCGGTCGGTGCCGCCGCCGCGCGGGCCGGCTTCCGCTCGTGCGTGTTCATCCCGCACGACCTGGAGCAGGGCAAGGTCGTCATGGCCGCGGTCTACGGCGGCGAGCTCGTCGGCATCGAGGGCAACTACGACGACGTGAACCGCTTCTGCTCCGAGCTGATCGGCGACCCGGCCGGCGAGGGCTGGGGCTTCGTCAACGTCAACCTGCGGCCGTACTACGCGGAGGGGTCCAAGACCCTGGCGTACGAGATCTGCGAACAGCTCGGCTGGCGGCTGCCGGACCAGCTGGTCGTGCCGATCGCCTCCGGCTCCCAGCTCACGAAGATCGACAAGGGGCTGAAGGAGCTGATCGAGCTCGGCCTCGTCGAGGACAAGCCGTACCGGATCTTCGGCGCCCAGGCCGAGGGCTGCTCGCCGGTGTCCGTCGCCTTCAAGGCCGGGCACGACGTCGTACGGCCGCAGAAGCCGGACACGATCGCCAAGTCGCTGGCGATCGGCAACCCGGCGGACGGTCCTTACGTGCTCGACATCGCCCGCCGGACGGGCGGGGCCGTGGAGGACGTGGACGACGAGCAGATCGTCGACGCGATCAAGCTGCTGGCGCGGACCGAGGGGATCTTCGCGGAGACCGCCGGCGGGGTGACCGTGGGGGTCGCCAAGAAGCTGATCGAGAGCGGGCTGCTCGATCCCAGCCTGACGACCGTCGTCCTCAACACGGGGGACGGGCTGAAGACTCTGGACGCGGTGGCCTCCGACACGGGACTCACCGCGACCATCCGCCCGAACCTCGACTCCTTCCACGAGGCCGGGCTCGGTTCCTGACCGTCGTCCGACACCTGCGGGCCGGCTGGCCGGCCGCGCAGTTCCCCGCGCCCCTATCGGGCGCTCCGCACCCGACCGGAGGTCCCCATGAGTGTCAACGTCCGCATCCCGACCATTCTGCGTACCTACACCGGCGGCAAGGCCGAGGTGGATGCCGAGGGGGCGACCCTCGGCGACGTCATCGCCGATCTGGAGAAGAACCACACCGGTATCGCGGCCCGTGTCCTGGACGACCAGGGCAAGCTGCGGCGGTTCGTCAACGTGTACGTGAACGACGACGACGTCCGGTTCGAGCAGGGGCTCGAGACCGCGACGCCGGACGGCGCCGGGGTCTCGATCATCCCGGCGGTCGCCGGCGGCTGAGCGGGCCCCCGGCCGCGCCTCCCGGCCACCGGGGCCGAAACCGGTCCGGCGGCCGGAATTACCCTCGGTAATTCCCGACACGCAGAGTTCATCGAATTGCCCCCTCCGTGAGAGAAGCGGAGGGGGCAATTCTGTATGGTTGAGCGCGGTACAGTTGGGGAAGCTGCTGCACTCCGTCGGTCCGGCGCATATGAGATCGCGCCCGGAGCCCGACCAGAAGCAGCCAAAGTGCCCGGCCTTTTTGAGCCGTTTATGGCATTCGTGGGGCCCGAGTTGCCCTGAATCTTCGTGAATCCTTCACATATCGCCGATCGGCCGCGCCCAGAATTCTCGTCGGATTGACCTGTTGCAGACGGCAGTTGGACAGATACATTCAGCCGCGGTCGACGCGTTCCGGCGCACACCCCCAACCGTTGGGGGGTGAGGTCTGACCCGGATCCGCGAAGTGCGGGTCTGTGCAAGGGCCAGTAATAGGGGAGTTAGGCATGGCTCAGGGCACCGTCAAGTGGTTCAACGCGGAGAAGGGGTACGGCTTCATCGCGGTCGACGGTGGTGCGGATGTTTTCGTCCACTACAGCGCGATTCAGATGGACGGCTACCGCACCCTGGAAGAGGGTCAGCGGGTCGATTTTGAGATCTCGCAGGGCCAGAAGGGGCCGCAGGCGGACATGGTCCGTCTGGCGACCGGCTGAAGCACGCGCCGACTTACTGCAGCGACGTTCTTCTTCCGAAGGGCTCGCACCTCACGGGGTGCGAGCCCTTCGGCATGCCGCGGCGCGGGAGGCGGGGCGCAGGACCTGCGGGACGCGAGGCGCGGGGTCGCCGGGTGCCCTGGGTGGCCGGGTGCCCGGGTGTCGCACCCGTTCTCACCTGGGGATCATCGAGAGGCGCTTGCACTCTCATGGGTCGAGTGCTAATCATTGCGTTAGCACTCTGAAGGTGAGAGTGACAACGAGGACCGGGTCGGTGAGGCCCGCAGGCCGGGTGGGGCAAGGAACCACGAGGTCGGCAGGCCGTCCGTCGCGGGCGCAGGCGCGGTCCTGGAGATTCCACCCCAGTCCGGGAGGACCACTTCACATGGCCAAGATCATCGCGTTCGACGAGGAGGCACGGCGCGGTCTCGAGCGCGGGATGAACCAGCTCGCCGACGCCGTCAAGGTCACCCTTGGTCCCAAGGGTCGCAACGTCGTCCTCGAGAAGAAGTGGGGCGCCCCCACGATCACCAACGATGGTGTTTCCATCGCCAAGGAGATCGAGCTCGAGGACCCGTACGAGAAGATCGGCGCCGAGCTGGTCAAGGAAGTCGCCAAGAAGACGGACGACGTCGCGGGCGACGGAACGACCACGGCGACCGTTCTCGCCCAGGCGCTGGTCCGCGAGGGCCTGCGCAACGTAGCCGCCGGCGCCAACCCGATGGCTCTCAAGCGCGGTATCGAGAAGGCCGTCGAGGCCGTCTCCGGTGCCCTCCTTGAGCAGGCCAAGGATGTCGAGACCAAGGAGCAGATCGCTTCGACGGCCTCCATCTCCGCCGCCGACACCCAGATCGGCGAGCTCATCGCCGAGGCGATGGACAAGGTCGGCAAGGAAGGCGTCATCACCGTCGAGGAGTCCCAGACCTTCGGTCTGGAGCTGGAACTCACCGAGGGTATGCGCTTCGACAAGGGCTACATCTCGGCGTACTTCGCCACCGACATGGAGCGTATGGAGGCCGTCCTCGACGACCCGTACATCCTGATCGCCAACTCGAAGATCGCCAACGTCAAGGACCTGCTCCCGCTCCTCGAGAAGGTCATGCAGGGCGGCAAGCCGCTGCTGATCATCGCCGAGGACGTCGAGGGCGAGGCGCTGTCGACGCTGGTCGTCAACAAGATCCGTGGCACCTTCAAGTCCGTCGCCGTCAAGGCTCCGGGCTTCGGTGACCGCCGCAAGGCCATGCTCGGCGACATCGCCATCCTCACGGGCGGCGAGGTCATCTCCGAGGAGGTCGGCCTCAAGCTGGAGAACGCGGGTCTGGACCTGCTGGGCCGTGCCCGCAAGGTCGTCATCACCAAGGACGAGACCACGATCGTCGACGGCTCGGGCTCGGCGGACCAGGTTGCCGGTCGCGTCAACCAGATCCGTGCCGAGATCGAGAACTCCGACTCGGACTACGACCGCGAGAAGCTCCAGGAGCGTCTGGCGAAGCTGGCCGGCGGCGTGGCCGTCATCAAGGCCGGTGCCGCCACCGAGGTCGAGCTCAAGGAGCGCAAGCACCGCATCGAGGACGCCGTTCGCAACGCGAAGGCGGCCGTCGAGGAGGGCATCGTCGCCGGTGGTGGCGTGGCTCTGCTCCAGGCTTCCTCGGTGTTCGAGAAGCTCGAGCTCACGGGTGACGAGGCGACCGGCGCCAACGCCGTGAAGCTCGCCCTGGAGGCCCCGCTCAAGCAGATCGCCGTCAACGGTGGTCTCGAGGGTGGCGTCATCGTCGAGAAGGTCCGCAACCTGCCCGTCGGCCACGGCCTGAACGCCGCGACCGGTGAGTACGTGGACATGATCGCCGAAGGCATCATCGACCCGGCGAAGGTCACGCGCTCTGCCCTGCAGAACGCCGCCTCCATCGCCGCGCTGTTCCTCACCACCGAGGCCGTCATCGCCGACAAGCCGGAGAAGGCCGCAGCCGGCGCCGGCGCCGGTGGCGGTATGCCGGGCGGTGACATGGACTTCTGAGCCCCGGCTCGGTAGTTCATAACCCGTAGTACGTGCAGGAGGGCGGTACCCCGTTCCAGGGGTGCCGCCCTTCGGCGTGTCCGGGGTCACTGCGGTGTGCGGCGGGTCGGCGGAATGCGTCGGGCGCCGGGGCGGTTGTTGCCGGGTGGGGTCCATGCGTATGCACATACCCAATGGGATGCGCGTACGGGCACATGGCTCCGCCGACCGACCGCTTCACCGGCTGGACCGCTTCACCGACCGAACACTCCACCCCACGAGGAGCCTCTACGTGACTGTCGACACCTCCGTCTCCGCTTCCGCCTCCCGCGCGGCCGAACTCCTCTCCCGGCCCGTCGACCTCAACGGACTGACCGTGCCGAACCGCATCGTCATGGCGCCGATGACCCGGGCGTTCTCGCCGGGCGGCATCCCGGGGGACGACGTGGTCTCGTACTACGCGCGCCGCGCCGCCGCCGGGGTCGGTCTGATCGTCACCGAGGGCACCTACGTGGGCCACGAGTCCGCCGGGCAGAGCGACCGGATCCCGCGCTTCCACGGGGAGGAGCAGCTCGCCGGGTGGGCGAAGGTCGCCGAGGCGGTGCACGCGGCGGGCGGGACGATCGTGCCGCAGCTCTGGCACATCGGCATGGTCCGCTCCGCGGGTGAGCCGCCGTTCGCCGACGCGCCCGCGGTCGGTCCGTCCGGGCTGCGCCTCGACGGCACCGCGGGCCAGGGCAAGGAGATGACCCAGGCCGACCTGGACGACGTCGTCCGGGCCTTCGCCGAGGCCGCGGCCGCCGCCGAGCGCATCGGCTTCGACGGGGTCGAACTGCACGGCGCGCACGGCTACCTGCTCGACCAGTTCCTGTGGGCTGGCACGAACCGGCGTACGGACGCGTACGGCGGTGACCTCGTGGCCCGTACGAAGTTCGCGGCGGAGATCGTGGCCGCGGTGCGGGCAGCCGTCTCGCCGGCCTTCCCCGTCATCTTCCGCTACTCGCAGTGGAAGCAGGACGTCTACAAGGCGCGCCTGGCGGAGACCCCGGCGGAGCTGGAGGCCCTGCTGGCGCCTCTCGCCTCGGCCGGCGTGGACGCCTTCCACGCGTCGACGCGCCGCTACTGGCTGCCGGAGTTCGACGGCTCCGGCCTGAACCTGGCCGGCTGGACGAAGAAGCTCACCGGGAAGCCCGTCATCACGGTCGGGTCGGTCGGCCTCGACGGCGACTTCCTGAAGGGTTTCCGCGGTGAGGGCGCCCCGGTCAAGGGCATCGACGACCTGCTCGACCGCCTGGAGAACGAGGAGTTCGACCTGATCGCCGTCGGCCGCGCGCTGCTCCAGGACCCGCAGTGGGCGACGAAGGTCCTGGCGGGACGGTTCGACGAACTGGCCCCCTTCAATGCGGAGTCGCTGCGCTCGCTGAGCTGAAGCTGATTGCGGGGCCGGTGGGGGTCCCGTGCGGGGCCGGTGGTTATGGGGCGGTGGGGTCCGGTGCGGGTTCGGTGGGTGGGTGCGGGACGGTGGGGGCTGGCCGCGCAGTTCCCCGCGCCCCTGTCGGGCAGGGCCTAGAGGTTGCCCATTGGTTCGATGTCGGTCTTCACCGGGGTGCCCCAGATGCGCAGCACCTCGTAGTCCGTGAACTCGTGGACCAGGCGGTAGGCCATGCTCGGGCGCGGGCCGCGGCGCTGCGCGGCGAGATACAGCTCGGCCTCCTGCTTGTCACGGCGGGGCGTGCCGCAGAGCTGCCAGGTCTGGCCGGTCCACATCTCGGGGAGCCAGCGCTGCTGAGGTGTGGGGCGGTCGCCGCGGACGCCGTAGCGGGACGTCGTACGCTCCCCGCTGCCGTCCGGGGCGGACGGACGGCCCTGCGGGAAGGAGTCCTGGAACGAGTCGTTCACCTTCGAGCGGCGGGCGAGACGGCGGCGGGTCTCACAGAGCAGGCACAGGTCGGTGGCGTCCTTGTCGACCGGCCCCGTGGGGTGCTCCGCGCAGCGGGTGGTGGGGGCCGCCGTGGTGACGGTCTCCTCCAGGAGGTCGAGGGCGCGCTTCAGGTCGGCCTTCACCTCGTGGAGCTTGGCGTCCGGCGTCTCGGGGGACAGGGCGTCTCCGTGCTCCCCGAGCACGCGGAGGGCTCTGCCCAGAGCGGTCAATTGCGCGTGGTTCACGGTTTCGGCGTCCCTTCCCTTTGACTGCCCCAGCCTCGCACGTCCCTCTGACAGTGTGCGGGGCGCGCTGGTCAGCCGTGCGTCGCCGCCAGGGCTGTGCGCAGGTGGCCGTTGGCCTGTTTGAGGAGATGGGCGGCTGCACGGGCGTCCACGCCGCCGAGGATGGTGAGGATCGCGTTCTTCACCTCGCCGTCCGTCGCGGACAGGGCCGTCTCGATCTCCTCGTCGGAGGCGCCCGTGGCGAGCGCGACGATGCGGCGGGAGCGGGCCCGCAGTTTCTCGTTCGAGGCGCGTACGTCGACCATCAGGTTCCCGTAGGTCTTGCCCAGGCGGATCATCGTGATCGTCGACAGCATGTTGAGGACGAGCTTCTGCGCGGTGCCCGCCTTGAGGCGGGTCGAGCCCGTGAGCAGTTCGGGGCCCACCACGACCTCGATGCCGTGGTCCGCCGCGGCCGCCAGCGCGCTGCCCGCGTTGCAGGACAGACCGACGGTGAGGGCGCCCAGCGCCCGGGCGTGTTCGACGGCCCCGATCGCGTACGGGGTGCGACCGGAGGCGGAGACGCCGACGACCACGTCGTCCGCCGTCAGGTCCAGCGCGGACAGGTCCTCGACGGCCAGTTCGGCGGAGTCCTCCGCGCCCTCGACGGAGGTCGTCATCGCGGGCGGACCGCCCGCGATCAGTCCGACGACCTCGGCCGGATCCGTGTTGAACGTCGGCGGGCACTCCGACGCGTCCAGCACGCCGAGCCGTCCGGCGGTGCCGGCGCCCGCGTAGACGAGCCGCCCGCCCTTCGCCATCCGCTCGGCGATGGCGTCGATGGCGGCGGCGATGCTCGGCAGCTGCGCGGCGACCGCGGTGGGCACCGTGGCGTCCTCGCCGTTCATGAGCCGGGCGATGTCCAGCGTGGGCAGCCGGTCGATGTCCGCGTGCTCGGGACGGAACGCCTCGGTGGTCAGGCCCTCCAACTCGGCCCGCACGTCACGGTGGCCTGAGGACGAGGAGGACGAGGTAGGGGCGGAGGGCGACGTGTGCGCGGGGGCGTCGGCGGCGTCGGCGCTTGAGGTCATGTACGGCGGCTCTTTCTCGTACGGAGCGTCCGGGGCGGAGGCGTGTGCCTGCTCGGGTTCTTGGGCTCTTGGGTTCTGGGCTTCTCGGGGGCGGGAGGTACGAGGGCGGGAGTTCTCAGGGCGCGGGGGACCGGCGTGACCGGTCCCACCGGTCCGCGGCCGAACCGCTACCGCGGAGTGCTCCGGTGGCGGTGGGCCAGTGCCTCGTACGACGCCGACAGCGCCGGCGCCGCCGTCTCGTACGTCCGTTGCGCGACCCCGATGAACAGGCAGTCCACCACCAGCAGTTGACTCGTCCGTGACGACATCGCCGCCGGCCGCAGCTCGCTCTCCCGGGCCGTGGAGGTGGTGAGGATGTGATCCGCGTACTGCGTCACGGGCCCGTCCGGGCGTCCCGTGATCGCGATCGTCGTCGCCCCGTGCTCGAACGCGACCCGCAACGGCTCGATGACGTCCCCCGTCGACCCGGAGTGCGTGATCGAGATCGCCACGTCCTTGGCCTGCAACTGCACGGCGTTGGTCACGGCGAGGTGGGGGTCGTTGTGGGCGTGCGCTATCAGCCCTATGCGCAGCAGCTTCTGGGTGAGGTCCTGGGCGACCAGCCCGGACGCGCCGACGCCGTACACGTCGATACGGCGGGCCGCCGCGAGCGCGCCCACCGCCGTGCCGAGCTGGACCGTGTCCAGGGCGGCGGCCGTGTCGGCGAGCGTCTGCTGTTCGTCGTACGCCAGCTTGGCGACGACGTCCGCGATCGGGTCGTCGACCGCGATGTCGGCGGTCACGGCGGGGGCGCGGCCCGACTGCTGCTGGGCGGCGAGGCCGGCCAGGGCGAGGCGGAGGTCCCGGTAGCCGGGGTAGCCGAGGAGGCGGGCCGTGCGGACGACTGTCGCCTCGCTGGTGCCGGTCAGCTCCGCGAGGCCGGTGACCGTGAGGGCCGCGCAGCCGGCGGGGTCGTTGGCCACGGCCTCGGCGACGCGCTGCATGGAGCGGGTCATCGAGGGGGCGAGGGTGCGGACCTTTGCGGCGAGGGCTGCGGGGGCCGGCGGGGTTTCGCCCGCGAAAATTTCCTTCACTTCGTGGGTCACGTCTTGAAAGATATTTTCGGGTGGGGGGAGGGTCAAGGGGGTTGGGGGGTGGGGTGGGGGTGCGGGTTGGTGGGGGCTGGTCGCGCCGTTCCCCGCGCCCCTCAAAGATTGCGCCGTTCCCCGCGCCCCTAGAAGCCTGCGTCGTTCCCCGCGCCCCCAGGAGGCTGCGTCGTTCCTCGCGCCCCCGGAAGCCTGCGTCGTTCCTCGCGCCCCTGAAGGATTGCGCTGTTCCCCGCGCCCCCCAGGAGGCTGCGTCGTTCCTCGCGCCCCCGGAAGCCTGCGCCGTTCCTCGCGACCCTTAAAGATTGCGCAGTTCCCCGCGCCCCCCAGGAGGCTGCGTCGTTCCCCGCGCCCCCGGAAGCCTGCGCTGTTCCTCGCGACCCTTAGAGAGTGCGCAGTTCCCCGCGCCCCTTTGAAGACTGCGCCGTTTGCCGTGGGGCTGGGAGGATGTGGGCTTTCTGGGGGTGGGTTGGGGTGGCGCACAATGGGGGTATGGCGTCTTTTGGTTCTTCTGCTTCTTCGCCTCCTCCTGTCAGTGTGCTGGAGCAGGCGCTTCATGCCGCGCGGGCGCTGGTGATCGCTGATCTCGTCGCGGGGGCGGTGGCCGAGGCCGATGTCGTCTCCATGGTCGAGGAGTCCGTCGTACAGCGGCGATGGTGGGTGGAGCAGTGGCCCGAGGGTGTCGAGTACGTGGCGGGGCTGGTCGCGCAGGACGTGCAGGACGCGCTGCTGGAGAAGTACGGGCGCTGGCCGCTGTGTCCCGTCTGCGGTGACGGCGAGCCGCACGCCCTCGACGTGGCACCGGAGTTGGGGCCCGACCCGCACTGGGTGTGCCACAAGGCCGGCGTGAGCGTCGCCCCGGTGGGTGCGCTCGACGCGGCCATGGGCGGGTCCGGCGGATGACCGTCTACATCGATCCGCCCGACTGGCCCGGGCACGGCCGCATGTGGTCCCACCTGGTGAGTGACGTGTCGTACGACGAGCTTCATGAGTTCGCCCGTCGCCTGGGCGCCCCGGCCCGTGCCTTCGAGCGCGATCACTACGACATCCCCTCGCACCGCTACGAGGACGCCGTGCGGGCCGGCGCCGTGCGGGTGCGCAGCCGCGAGGTCGTACGCATCCTGCACGCGGCCGGGCTGCGCAGGCCCAAGGGACGGCCGGGCTCAGCCGCGTAGCTCGTACGCGTACTGCTCGCCGTCGTCGCCCGCCGTGCCCACCCGGGTGAAGCCCACGCGGGAGATCACGCCCTGGGACGGGGCGTTGGCGCGGTCCACCGTCGCGAACAGGTACGTGAGGTCCTCGCGCGCCAGGGCCCAGGCCGACAGGGCACGCAGGGCCTCGGTCGCGTAACCGTTGCCGCGGGCCGACTCCGCCAGGTCGTAGCCCACCTCGGCGCGGCCCTCCTCGTTCGGGGCGCCGTGGAAGCCCATGCCCCCGACCGCCCGCCCGTCCTCGCGCCGGACCAGGACGAACATGCCCCACTCGGGGTGGTGCACCCCGGCCTCGTACGCCTTGACGACCATGCCCGCCGCGTCCCGGGTGCCCTGGAACGGGCCGCCCGCGATCCACTCGAAGCCCCCGGTGCCACCCGCGCGCAGGTCGGCCGCCGCGGCGGGGGTGACGCCCTGGAGGGTGAGGCGTTCGGCCGGGACGACGAGGTTGTTGTTCCACTGCCAGCTGGTCAGGGGTGCGCGGCCGGGCAGTTCACCACGGCCGGTGGCCCACAGCAGGGTCCGCCAGTGGTCGGGGCCCGGTTCCGGGCGGACGTGCGGGAAGATCCGGGTCAGCACGTCGGCACAGAGCGCGGCAGGCGGCTCGTACGCGATGCCGAGGCCCTCGGCCACGTCGTGTGTGTGCACCAGTACCTCCGTGACGCCCATCGCGGCGAAGCCCTCGCGGTCGGCGCTGCGGAAGGGGTACGGGTGGTAGGCCCTGACCTCTCGCGGGGTGGTGCGCACGGCGGCCGCGAGCAGGGCGCCGGTCGCCTCGACGACCTGCAGGACGTCCTCGGGGCCCTCGCACTCGTCGAAGCTGATGTCGAACGGTACGTAGCGGTCGGTGGGGCGGCCCGCCAACTGGCCGGCGTACGAGACGAGGTCGGAGGCGATGTGCTCGGCGGTCCTGCGGCAACTCCACTCCAGGCGCCCCGCCCTGACGCCCCAGTCCCGGTCGGTCGCGCCCCGCAGGACTGCCACCGCACCCGAGACCGCCTCTTCCACCTGGTCCCCACCCATGGCTCGCATGCCGGTGAGGATAGATGATCAGTTCGTGGAACGGCCCATGGTTTTGTCCTCCGCCGTTCTGCCCGCCGCCGTTCTGTCCTCCGCTGTTCTGTCCTCCGCTGTTCTGTCCTCCGCTGTTCTGTCCTCCGCGGCGCGGGGCGGGGGCTTGGTCACGGTCACGGCTCCGGTGACCACCCGCGACGGCGACCCGCGCCGGTGCAGGCGCAGCGAGACCGCGGTCAGTACGCCCGCCCCGACGGTCAGGGCCGCTCCGGCCCAGGCCGGGGAGGCGAAACCGAGTCCCGCGTCGATGGTGGCGCCACCGATCCAGGGGCCGCCGGTGTTGCCGAGGTTGAAGGCGGCCGTGGTCGTGGCGGCGGCCAGGGTGGGGGCGGCGGCCGCGACGTCGAACAGCCGGGCGTTGAGGGCCGGGGCGGTGTAGAAGGCGGAGACGCCGAGGAGGAAGGCGAGGGCGGCTGCCGCGACGGCGTACTGCGCGAGCAGGGCGAGCGTCACGAGCAGGACCGTCGAGGCCGCGATACCGGAGAGCAGCACCCCGAAGAGGTGGGCGTCCGCGATCCGGCCGCCGATCGCCGTCCCGATGAGCGCGCCGATCCCGAACAGGGCGAGCACGGCGGGTACCCAGCCCTCGTCCAGCCCGGCCACGTCCGTGAGCAGCGGGGCGAGGTAGCTGAACGCGCAGAAGACACCGCCCGCGGAGAACGCGATCAGCGAGATGGTCAGCCAGACCTGCCGGTCGCGGTAGATCCCCAGCTCGTTCCTGAGGCGTGGCCTCTCGTCGGGCAGCGGGATACGGGGGATGAGCGTGGCCACCCCGGCGAGCGCGATCGCGGAGGCGCCGCCGACCGCCCAGAACGCCGAGCGCCAGCCCAGGCTCTCGCCGAGGAAGGCGCCCGCCGGGACACCGAGGACGTTCGCGATCGACAGACCGCCGATCATCACGGCGAGCGCGCGGGCGCGGGCGTTCACCGGGACCATGGCGACGGCGACGGCCGCGCCGACCGCCCAGAACCCGGCGCACGCGAGCGCGCTGACGACCCGGGACGCGAAGAGCACGGCGTAGTTCGGGGCGAGGGCGCCCGCGATCTGGCCGAGTCCGAAGACCGTGATGAGCGCGACGAGGGTGGTACGGCGGGGCAGCCGCAGCGTCGCCACGGCCAGCAGGGGCGCGCCGACGACCATGCCGACCGCGAAGGCGGATATCAGCAGGCCCGCACGCGGGATGGACACGTTCATGTCGTCCGCGACCGCCGGCAGCAGGCCGGAGAGCATGAACTCGCTGGTGCCCAGCGCGAAGACGGAGAGCCCGAGGATGTAGACGGCCAGGGGCATACGGACAGGGGTACGGATGCCGGTGCCGGTGTTGTCGCTGGTGTTCTTGCGCGTGGGGACGGGCATGTCGGGTGCCAACCTTGACGGGGGACATGCCATTCCATCCGGCGGGGTTCAGCTCGTCAACAGGGTCAGCTCGTCCGTCAGGTTGCGGCGGGCCGGGTCCTCCCACTCCTTCGTGCCGTACGGGGTGTGGAAGAGGCGGGGCAGGTCCAGGAGCTGACGGAGGATCGCGGCACGGCCCGCGCGGAAGGCGTCCGGGGGTACGAAGGCGTACTCCTCACGGACCGCCGCGGTGTAGGCGGTGTACGCGTCGGCGGGCGAGGCGAGGATCGCCAGATCGGCGTCGCACAGGACCTGCCCGTTCGGGTCGTCGTCGGCCGGCGCGTGGGTGACCGTCAGCCGGACGAGACGGGCGACCTCGGCCGTGGCGGCGGCGGAGAGGCCGGCCTCGGGGAGCGCGCGCTCGGCGAGCCGGGCCGAGCGCTCCTCGTTCTCGGAGCGGTCGGGAAGGTAGACGGCGTCGTGGAACCACGCGGCCAGCCGCACCAGATCCGGGTCGTCGGCGGCGTCCTCCAGCACGTCGACGTGGTCCAGCACGGCCGTGAGGTGGTCGAGGGTGTGGTAGCGGCGCCGGGGCTCGGACCAGCGGGCGAGGAGGTCGTCGGCGTAGGGGATGGGGTCGGGGGAGGCGCCTGGGGAGGAGGGGCTGGAGGTGTCCGTCCCACGGCTCCGGTGGAGCGCGTGGGACCAACGGGTGCGCAGGGCGTCGAGGTCGGCCATGCCGACCATTGTCCGCCTGCGGCCTGCGGCCTGCGGCCTGGCGGCCGGCTTCTGTCGTGCTTCGTCTCTTGGCTAGCGGTCGCGTCCGGCAGCCGAGGCGATGAAGGACGACCAGGCGGCGGCGCCGAACATCAGCACACCTCCGGCGGGGTTCTTGCTGTCGCGGACGGGGACGAGTCCGGGGAGGCCGGCGCAGACCTCCACACACTCGTTGGCCGTTCCGCCGCTGTGGCTGCTCCTACGCCAGGTCGCGGTCCTCAGATCGGGCACCGTACGCATGCTCGTACTCCTCGGCCGCCTGCTCGACGAGAGCCAGGGACGCGGCGGGCGACAAGGCCGCGGCCCCGAGCAGATCGTAGGTGAGCGTGCAGCGGGTGACCACCGCCGGATCGTCCAACAGGCGCCCGGTCTCGGCTCCTTGGACGTACGCGAGGGGCGGGGCGTCCTCGAAGGTCATCAGCTTGAAGAGGCCGTCAAGACCGGCGTGCGCGCCCTCCGAGAGGGGCAGCACCTGGGCGATGATGCGATGGCGGTGGACCAGTCCGGCGATGTGGCGGAGCTGCTCGGCCATGGCGTGCGGGCCGCCCACCGGACGTCGTACGACGACCTCGTCCAGGATCACCCAGTAGCGGGGTCTCGCCGGGTCGTCGAAGATGCGCGCGCGAGCCTGCCGGGACGCCATCCGTCCCTCGACGACGTCGTCCGCCACGACCGTGTCGTACGCCCGGATGACCGCCCGCGTGTACGCCTCGGTCTGGAGCAGCCCCGGAACCAGGTCCGGCGCCCAGTCCTTGATCGACCGGGCCAGGCCCTCGAACTCGACCACGTCCGCGAAGTGGTGCTCGTAGGGCGAGGTCATCGCCCCGGCCAGGTTGCGTACGAAGAACCCGTCCGTCTGCAGGATCTCGTCGGCCAGGTGCGCGTACTCCGGTTGCATACGGCGGATGCCGGCCTCCAGTTGGCCGACGAACGAGCCGCTGACGAACATGCGGGCGCCCAGGTCCTCCTGGGACAGGCCCGCCCCCTCGCGCTGGTGGCGCAGTTCCGCGCCGTACAGCTCGCGGGGGGACGGGGAAGGGTCGAGTCGCTTGGGCTGGGGCATGGCACAACTCCCTCTCGCGCGGCTGGCGTTGTCGGACGTCGCCAGGAACGAGGGTAGATGCGCACGGTGACGGAGCGTGCGCGAATGGTGATATCCGTTGATCTACGTCGTGGGGCGCGTAGGCTGACTATTGGACTAGACCTATAGCCGCCCATCTGTAGCCGCCCGAGGGAAGAGGTCCTATGAGCAAGCGTGCAGTCCTGGAGGTGATCGCCCTCGACGTCGAGGACGCGGTCGCCGCCGAGGCCGGTGGCGCGGACCGGCTGGAACTGGTCACCGACATGGCCGCCGACGGGCTGACCCCGCCGGTCGAGGTCTTCGCCGGGATCCGGGCCGCCGTCGGCATCCCGTTGCGCGTGATGCTGCGGCTGGCCGACGGGTTCGCGGCCGGGGACGTACGGGCGCTCGTCCGGGCGGCGCGGGACTTGCGGGCCGCCGGGGCGGACGAGTTCGTGCTGGGGTTCCTGGACCAGGCCGGGGAGCCCGATCTGGCCGCGGTCGAGTCGGTGCTCGGCGAACTGGACGGCTGCCGTTGGACGTTCCACCGGGCGATCGACCGTGCGGCCGACCGGGACGCCCTGCGCAAGCGGCTGTCCGACCTCCCCGGTCTGGACACGTACCTCACCGCGGGCGCGGCGGGTGGGGTGGACGAGGGGTTGCCGACGCTGCTCGCGGAGGCGGGGCGGCGGGGTGAGCCCGGGTACGAGGCGCAGCTGCTGGTCGGTGGCGGTCTGCGCCTCGGCCATGTGCCGGTTCTGTGCGCGGCGGGGGTGGACGCGTTTCACATCGGTGGGGCGGCGCGGCCGGGGGGTTGGGCGGGGGCGGTCTCCGCGGAGGCCGTTGGGGTGTGGCGGGCGGCGCTGGACGCGCCCTCCCGGCCCGCGCCCTGACGACACCCGCGCCGGCCGCGCCCCTGGGATGGCGGGGGTGCGGTGTCGGGTGCGGGTGCGTCGTGGCCGGTCGCGCAGTTCCCCGCGCCCCTTGGGGGTGGTGGGTGAGGTTTGACGTGGGGTGCGGGTGCGTTGTGGCTGGTTGCGCAGTTCCTCGCGCCCCTTGGGGGTGGGGGTGGCGGGGTTTGGCGTGGGGTGCGGGTGTGTTGTGGCTGGTCGCGCAGTTCCCCGCGCCCCTTTGGGGCGGGGTGGGATGGGGCGCAGCCCCTTTTGGGGGCGCGGGGAACTGCGCGACTGGCCCCCGCCGGGCCGCAGGTGACGCACGTCGTCAAGCGGGGCCCGAGGGCCACAGGGCTACTGCGTCAGCTGCGCCGGCAAGGCGTCCGCGTGAGTCACGATCAGGCCCGAGACCGCCCGGGTCAGGGCGACGTACAGCCGCCGCAGCCCCGTCCGCTCGTCCGGTTCGCCGGAGACGACCGCCCCCGGTTCGTCCAGGACCACGTAGTCGTACTCCAACCCCTTGGCGAGCGACGCCGGCACCAGTGTGAGCCGCGCCGCGAGTGTCGTCTCCTCGCCCGGGGCGAGGTACGGCAGGCCCGCCTCCGCGAGGGCCGCCGCGAGCACCGGCACGCGCGCGTCCGCCGCGATCAGCCCCACCGACCCCTCGTGCGCGAGCAACTCCCTGCACGCCGCCACCACTTCCCCGGCGGAGCCCGCCGCACGGACCTCGAAGAAGCCCGGGTTCTCCCGCACCGACGCCACCGGCGCGAGACCCGGCGCGATGTGCGGGAGGAGCCGCGACGCGTACGTGATCACGTCCGTCGGGACGCGGAAGCCCGCCGTCAGCTCCTCCACGACCGCCTCCGGCTTGCCCAGGTGGGCCAGCGCCTCCTCCCAACTCCGCGTCGCCCACGGCGTCGTACCCTGCGCCAGGTCACCGAGCACCGTCGCCGAACCGGTCGTGCAGCGCCGCCCCACCGCCCGGTACTGCATGGGCGACAGATCCTGCGCCTCGTCGAGCACCACGTGCCCGAGCGAGTGCGTGCGCTGGACGAGATCGGTCGCCTCGTCGATCAACACCGCGTCCGCCGCCGACCACTTGGCGGACTTCGCGGACCGTACGGGCTTCGCCCAGCGGATCGTGTCCTGCTCCTCCTCCGTCAGGACGCCCTCGGCGTGCCGGGACAGGAACTCCGCGTCGGACAGGAGGCGGAAGACCAGTTTCGCCGGGTCCACCGGCGGCCAGATCGCCTTCACCGCCGCCTTCACGGCGGGATTGCGGGCCACCGCGTCCTGCACCCGGTCGTCCGGCGCCTCGCCCGACCGCTCCATCTGCACCAGCACGGCGTGCGCGATGCGCTGCGGCAGGGCCTCACGGGCGGCGCCGTACCGGATGTCCCGGTCCAGCAACTCCTGCACGATGTCCGTCAGTTCGTACGCCGGTACGCGCCAGCGCCGCGAGCCGCGCACCACCACCACGGGCTCGGCAGGCGGCGTCACGTGCGCGCGGACGGCCCGGCGCAGCACCTCGGCCATCCGCGCGTCGCCCTTGATGACGGCGGCCGGGGCCCCGTCCGTGCCCCGTACCTCCACGTGCGCGACCAGGTCGTCGACCGTGGCCTGCCTGACCTCCAGCTCGCCCAGCGCGGGCAGCACCTGCTCGATGTAGTGCAGGAAGGACGCGTTCGGCCCGATGACGAGGGTGCCGGTCCGGGCGAGCCGGTCGCGGTGGGCGTACAGCAGGTACGCGACCCGGTGCAGACCGACCGCCGTCTTGCCGGTGCCAGGACCCCCCTGCACACAGACCGTGCCGCCCAGACCGGACCGTACGATCTCGTCCTGCTCCGGCTGGATCGTCGCCACGATGTCCCGCATCGGGCCCACGCGCGGGCGCTCGATCTCCTGCTGGAGGAGCTTGCTGGTGGCGGCCGCCTCGGCGGGGTCGGAGAGATGCTCGTCCTCGTACGCGGTGAGGTCGCCGCCCGTGTAACCGAAGCGGCGGCGCAGCGCGATGTCCATCGGGCTCTTCCGGGAGGCCCGGTAGAACGGCTGCGAGACCGGGGCACGCCAGTCGATCACCATCGGGTCGCCGCTCGCGTCGTGCACGTGCCGGCGGCCGATGTAGAAGCGTTCCCCGTGCGCGCCCTCCGCCCGCTCGGCACCGGGGGAGTGCAGGTAGTCGAGGCGGCCGAAGAACAGCGGGGTGTGGGACAGGTCGGCGAGGGACTTGATGCGGTCGTCGATCTGGCGGGTCAGAACCTCCGCGTTGACCCAGTTCGCGGTGACGTCCCGGATGTCGAGGGACTGGACGTCCTCCCGCATCGAACGCAGCGCGGCACGGGAGTCCGCGAGATGGGCTCGCTCGCGGGAGAGCGGGTCGTCGGGGCGGGCGGCCCCTGACGGACCCGGGCCGGACGTGGTGGACGGCACGGCGGACGGCATGGCGGAGTCGGGCGGGGTGGACACGGGTGTTGCCTCCGGGGCCTGAGCTGCGGGGCCGCGCGGGCCCTGCTGAGTGGCGGTGGGCCGACCGGTTTCCGTCCGGGCGGCGGCGCTCCACGACGGGAGGCGGGCAAGAGCGGAGATCCTAGGCGACCGGGGGCGGCCGGGGCCAACCGTTTTTTCCCGTACGCCCGTCGGCACCGTCGGCGCGCGCCCCTGATCCCCCTAGGGGACGCCGTCCCCCTACCTACGGGGTAGACGTCGCCCCGAAGTCGTACACGGAGACGACAGAGGTTCGGCCCGCAGGCCGATGGAAGTGGAGCCGCCGGGTTCCACCATGGATACATGAGCACTGCGACGTTCACCCCGGCCCCCGTCCGCCCCCTGCCGCCGTCCGGCGCGACCGCCCTGCCGGGCGGTCACCGCCACCGGCTCGGCGACGCCCTGCGCGCCGTCAAGGTCTTCGCCGGCGCCGCCCTCGGCGTGGTCCTGCTCGGCGAGTACGGCGAGGAGGCGGGCGTACGCCGCCGGTAGGCACGACTAGTTGTCGGCCAGCAGCTCGTCCGCGTCCACGATCCGGTACGCGTACCCCTGCTCGGCCAGGAAGCGCTGGCGGTGGGCCGCGAAGTCCTGGTCGATGGTGTCGCGGGCCACGACCGAGTAGAAGTGGGCCTGGTGCCCGTCCGCCTTCGGGCGCAGCACCCGGCCGAGACGCTGGGCCTCCTCCTGGCGGGAGCCGAACGTGCCCGAGACCTGGATGGCGACCGTCGCCTCCGGCAGGTCGATGGAGAAGTTCGCGACCTTCGAGACCACCAGGACGCTGATCTCCCCCTGCCGGAACGCCTCGAACAGCTTCTCGCGCTGGGCGTTCGACGTCTCGCCCTTGATGACCGGCGCGTCCAGGTGCTCGCCCAGTTCGTCGAGCTGATCGATGTACTGGCCGATGACGAGCGTCTGCATTCCCGCGAACCGGCGGACCAGCGCCTCCGTGACCTTGCGCTTCGTCGCCGTCGTCGCACAGAAGCGGTACTTCTCCTCCGCCTCCGCGGTCGCGTACGCGAGCCGCTCGGAGTCCGTGAGGTTCACCCTGACCTCGACACAGTCGGCCGGCGCGATGTACCCCTGCGCCTCGATCTCCTTCCAGGGCGCGTCGAACCGCTTCGGCCCGATGAGCGAGAACACGTCCGACTCGCGGCCGTCCTCACGCACCAGGGTGGCCGTCAGACCGAGCCGGCGGCGCGCCTGGAGGTCGGCGGTGAACTTGAAGACCGGCGCGGGCAGCAGGTGCACCTCGTCGTAGACGATCAGGCCCCAGTCGCGCGAGTCGAACAGCTCCAGGTGCGGGTAGACACCCTTCCGCCTGGTCGTCAGCACCTGGTACGTCGCGATGGTGACGGGACGGATCTCCTTGCGCGTACCGCTGTACTCGCCGATCTCCTCCTCGGTCAGCGTCGTGCGCTTCACCAGCTCGTGCTTCCACTGCCGGGCCGAGACGGTGTTCGTGACGAGGATGAGCGTGGTGGCCTTCGCCTCGGCCATGGCTCCTGCCCCGACCAGCGTCTTTCCGGCGCCGCAGGGCAGCACCACCACCCCGGACCCGCCGTGCCAGAAGTTCTCCACGGCCTGCTTCTGGTACGGCCGCAGGGACCAGCCGTCCTCGGCGAGCCCGATGGGGTGCGCCTCGCCGTCCACGTACCCCGCGAGGTCCTCGGCCGGCCAGCCCAGCTTCAGCAGCGTCTGCTTGATCTGGCCGCGCTCGGAGGGGTGCACGGCCACCGTGTCCGCGTCGAGCCGGCTGCCGACGAGCGGGGTGATCCGCTTCGAGCGCAGGATCTCCTCCAGCACCGGCCGGTCGGTGGTGGTCAGGACGAGCCCGTGCGCCGGGTGCTTGCTCAAGGTGAGGCGGCCGTAGCGGCCCATCGTCTCCGCGATGTCGACGAGCAGCGCGTGCGGCACCGGATAGCGGCTGTACTGCACGAGCGCGTCCACGACCTGCTCGGCGTCGTGCCCCGCCGCACGCGCGTTCCACAGCCCGAGCGGCGTCACCCGGTAGGTGTGGATGTGCTCGGGCGCGCGCTCCAGTTCGGCGAAGGGGGCGATGACCCGGCGGCACTCGTCCGCCAGCTCGTGGTCGACCTCCAGGAGCAGGGTCTTGTCGGACTGGACGATGAGTGGACCATTCACGCGCGCGTCCCCTTCTGCACAGCCGTGACAGCCGTACGACGTGCACGGCCAAACGTCCAGTGTGCCTGATCGCCGGGGCGTGCCGCTCTCCAGCTGTGGTCCGGCTCCAGTCCCACTGCCGTCCCGCTGTCGTCCCTCTGTCGTCCGACACCGGAACGGTCGGTGTCGCGCGTCCTGTCCTACTGGATGTCTATTCATTCCAATGAGTGGCGTGAATTCTTATTTACCGGCGCTGCCCCCAAGAATGGCGACCCGGCAGGTCACTGCCCCAGCTCACCGCCGAGGGAGAGCCACCGTTGTCCGGTCCCAGCCATGCCCCGTCGCCCGCGCCGCTGCCCGCCGTCTCCACGCCGACCACGACGCTCGGGTACGCGCTCTTCGCCACCCGCTGGCTCCAGGCCCCGCTGTACTTCGGCCTGGTCGCCGCGCAGGGCGTGTACGTCTACAAATTCTTCAACGAGCTGTGGAATTTAATCCTCCGGTGCGTGACCGGGCAGGCGAACGAGACGTACGTCATGCTCGCGGTCCTCAAACTGGTCGACGTCGTCATGATCGCCAACCTGCTCATCATGGTGATCGTCGGCGGGTACGAGACGTTCGTCTCGCGCATCGGCCTCCAGGGCCACCGCGACCAGCCGGAATGGCTCTCACACGTCAACTCCAACGTGCTGAAGGTCAAGCTGGCGACGGCCATCGTCGGGATCTCGTCCGTCCATCTGCTCCAGATGTTCGTGGACGTGCACCACACCTCGCACCACTCGCTGCTGTGGGGGACGGTCATCCACATGGCGTTCATCGCCTCGGCGGCGATCCTGGCGTACATGTCGGGGCCGATGGCGGAGCACGGGGACCGGTCGCACCGGGGGCACGGGCAGGAGCCCGGCCCCGGGGTGGGAGGAGGCACCGCCGTCGGCGAGTCCCCCCTCCCTTCCGTCCTCCCCCTCGCCCCTGGCTCCACCCCCTCCACCGGCTCTCCCGGCTCCTCCGTACCGGCCGAGTTCTCGCTTCCCGTCGCCGCCCACGCCGCCGCCCACGCCGCCGCCCACGCCGCCACGCGGGCCGGCGCGCCGATCCCGGCGCAGGCGGCCTCCTCCGCCTACGACTCCTACGAGGCGGGTGCCGAGGCGCGGATCCGGGACGCCGGGTTCCCCGCCCGGAAACTGCTCGAGGAGTTCGACGAGGAGTACCCCCAGGTCTTCGACCGGGAGGCGGTGTCACGGCTCGGCAAACTGGACTTCGTCGCGGCGCGGCGCAACGTCGTGTTCGTCGGGCCGCCGGGCACCGGCAAGACGCATCTCGCCGTCGGCCTCGGCGTACGGGCCTGCCAGTCCGGACAGCGGGTGCTGTTCGGGACCGCCGCACAGTGGGCCGCGCGGCTGGCCGAGGCCCGGGCGGCCGGCCGTCTCGCCGAGGAACTGGCCGCCCTCGACGCCCACCCCCTGCTGATCGTCGACGAGGTCGGCTACACCCCCTTCGGCACGGACACCGCCCACCTCTTCTTCCAACTGGTCGCGCACCGCTACGAGCGGTCCTCCCTGGTCGTCACCACCGACCGCCCGCTCGGCCGCTGGGACGAGATCTTCGGCGCCTCCGCTCCCGCGATGGTCGACCGGCTCGCGCACCACGCGGAGATCGTCCGCCTGGAGGGGGAGAGCTACCGCATGCGCCGGGCTACCTCAGCGTGGGCAGAGTGAGGTTGTTGAGCAGCGGACCCTCGATGCTCACCCCCTCGGTCACCAGTGGTTCGGCGGCGGCCACCGGCAGGGGCAGCGGCAGGGCGGGCCCGGGGGACGGGACGGCGGCGGCCTGCGGGGCGAGCACACCGATGAGCGCGGCCGAGGCGAAGAGGGCGACCGTGGCGGCGGCCCGCGCGTGCGTGCGGCGCTTGCGGTGCACCGGCGACCCGGTGGGAGCGGCTTGCGCGGGCTGGACCGGTTGGAGGGGCTGGACGGGCTGGACGGGTTGCGGTGCCTGGACAGGATGGGGCGGGTGGCTGGGACTCATGGCGACTTCGGAGCCTTTCGGGAGCGGCTGAGCTGCTGAGCCGGGGCCCGGGGGCCCGCGGAGGGGGCGGGCCGGGCCCGGATTACTGCCGGGTCCGGCCCGCGGGGCACGCGGGGTGTACGGGGGCTGTACGAGGCGACTAGAGCGTCACGCCCCCGCCGAGATCGATGCCGATCGCCGCGGCCTGTGAGGCGAGTGCGCCGAGCAGGGCGGCGGTTCCGATCAGGACGGTGGCGACACGACGGGCAGCGCGCATGGGATTCCCTTTCCGTTGCTTTCCATTGCGTGAGCAGGACTCCGCCGGACGGAACACTGGATGACCAGAGCTCTGAGTGAGCGGAATGCCGCATGAGTTGAACGCTGAGTGACTGCCCAGCCGCTCACGCAGCGATGCGGCGGAACCCGCGAAGTCCCTCATGGGTGGGAAGCGTCCGGCGTGGCGCGCATGAACCGCCGCCTACACCCGGACGAGTGAGGGGCCGGTGAGCCGGACACCTGGGGAGCGGGCTCAGGCTTGCTCGTCCGCCAGCTCCGCCACGCCCGTCACCCGGTGCAGGGGGTAGGTCCTGACCTCGTCCGCGGTGTGGTCGTACGCCGTGACGAAACCGCCCTCGACCCGGACGGGGGCGATGACGCGCTGGCTGGCGGAGCCCTCGGCGTTGACGTAACCGATCCACAGGGTGCCGCCGGTCAGGACGGCGGCCTGCATGGTGGCGAGGGTCTCGGCGGGCGTGGTGCGGGGGAGCGTGCCGTCCCGCTCGGGTGCCGAGGCGGGCTGCTTGCGCGGTGTCGTGGAGGCCAGGTCACCTGCCCGGATGGCACGGATCGCGGCGCCCAGCAGGGTGGTGTCGGGGGCCGGCGGACCGTCGGGGACCGGCTCGGGCGCCGTACGCGGGGGCGTGCGGTGGGCGAGTGCGCGGGTGATCAGCACATCCCCCTCGGCGGACTCGGCGGCCGGTGCGAACCCCATGGCGCGCAGGCCCTCCAGGAGCGTGGCGGGGTCGGCCTGGGCGGCCAGGACCGTAGGCGCGAGGCGGCGCAGCCGGAGCCCCTGCGACCGCTTGTCGGCGACGATCTCGTTCAGGAGCGCGTCGTCGTCGCAGCGGACGTACGCCGAGGCGGCCCCGATCCGCAGGTGCCCGTGTCTGCGCGCCACGTCGTCGATCAGGTAGGCGAGCGGCTGCGGCACCGGCGTACGGGAGTGGGCGGCGAGGAACGCCTGGAGGTCGGAGGCGGAGCGGCCCGCGTCCAGGGCCCGGCGTACCGAACCCGGCGTGAAGCGGTACACCGTCGCCCCGCCCTTCGACTCGACGTCCGCCAGCACGTTCAGCACGTCGGCCAGGGGCCGTTCCAGCGGGCCCGGGGCCACCGCCGTGAGGTCCGCCTGGAGGAGGACGTGATCGAGGGGCTCCGGAAGCAGCGGGGCCAGGAGACCGCCGGCCCGGGCGGCGGCGGAGGCCACCTCGGCGGGGGAACGGGGTGCGGGCGGGGGCGCCGGGAGGTGGTGGTGTCTGTGGTGGACGGGGAGCTTGGCACCGGGACCGTCGGCGTCGCCGGGACCTCCGGACGGGTCCGGGGCGGGGGCGGACGGGGCCGGTGCCGCCGCCCCGAGCAGCGCCCGTCCGTGCGCGGACAGTGCGCCCCTTCCGGTGATCCCCAGCGACTCCGCCTCGGTCAGCGTCCACCGGGCGAGGCGGGCCCGCAGATCGTCGGAGGCGGCGGCGCCGCGCAGGGCGCGCTCCCAGTGGAGGCGTTCGACGAGGGCGTCGGGGGAGGCGGTGCCGCCCTCGGGCAGTGCCGCGAGGAGTGAAAGGACCCGGAGACGGACCTCGGGAGCCGCCGAGCGGTCCAGGCCGGGGCCCAGCGCCGACAGGGTGCGCTCCTTGGCGTCCCGGCCGCCGATCACGCCCGCCGTACGGGTGGCCGACAGCCAGGCCGTGGCCAGCCGGGTCCAGCGCTCGGCCGCCGGAAGGTCCAGCCACTCGTCGTAGGCGGGCGTCGCCGCGTACCGCTCGTCGGCCTCGCCGTCCGAGGCCAGCAGGCCCGCCGCGTACGCGAGTTCGACCCAGAAGGCGGCGACCGGCTCCGGCAGGTCCAGGGCCACGGCCGTGCGCTTCAGGTCCCGTACGCTCAGGCCGCCCGCGCGCAGCACGGCCGGACCGCCCTCGTCCCAGTCCTTCAGCAGCTCCTCGACGGTGGCCAGCGCGGTGTACGCCTGGCCGGCCGCCGTGGCGTCCACCACCTGCGGACGGTGTACGGCGGTGGGCTCGACCGGCGGAGGCAGCGGTTCCGTCCGCCGGTGTGCCCGTCCCGCGCGCAGGTGGAGGGCGACCTCGCGGGGCAGCACGACCGTGCCGGGTGCCGTCGGCAGGAGCAGTCCGCGGTCCAGGAGCCAGCGCAGCCGGGCCGCCGGGTCGGCGGTCACCTGACCGTACGGCGGCCCCCAGACCAGCCGCGACAGGACCTCCAGGGACTCCGGCGGGGCCGCGTCGAGCAGGCCGGACATCCGGGCGCGGTCGGTGAAGAGGGCCGTCAGCGACTCCACCGCGGACACCGCGTCGTGCGTCGTCGCCAGTCCGGCCGCCTTGAGGAGCTCCTGGATCCGGCCCGGCGACATGCCGGCCATGGCCTCCGCGACCGTCGGCCCGAGGCCCGTCGGGGACGGGTGCTGCGGCGAGGGCGCGAGCAGTTCACGGGCCGTGCGGACCAGGCGGAGCCGGTCGTCGGAGCCCCAGACCAGCGCCTGCTCGCGCAGGACGGCCACGGCACGGGGGAGGACCTCGGTGACCACCGGGTCGCCCGCGTCGCCCGCCATCAGGTGCAGGAGTGTGCCGTACGGCGCCGGGTCCGGGGCCACGGCCAGTGCCTCCGCCGTCTGGAGGGCGAACCGGTCCAGGCGCTCCAGGGCACGGATCACGGAGGCGCGGGTGCCGGCCCGGGTGGCCAGCTGCGTGAGGTCGGTCGGTACGGGCGTGATGAGGTCGGGGCGGGCCCGCAGCAGCGCGGACAGGGAGGAGTCGTCGCGGGCCCGCAGGGCCTCCGCGAGCGAACGAGGGTGTGCCCCGGCCGTGGCGGGCTCCTCGGCGGGAGCCCCGCCGTGAGCCCCGCCGGGCTCCTCCGATGACTGCTCCTGGACGCTCATCCGCTCCACGGTAGCGGGTGGGCCCCCACCGCCGTTCCCGGTGCGGTGCGCCACTGCCGTGCCGGGGCCCGTCGCCGGCGGCGGGCGCGGTACCGTCGTTCGCGCGGGGCATGGCAACGCGGGAGCCCCGGAGGGGACTTCGTGGGGATCGAGAGCGACCAGCTCGTATTCGACTATCTGAGCCGGGTGGGCGACCTGGCCCAGCAGAGACAGCTGCCGTCCGGGACGCGCATGCGGCTCGTGTCGGAGCTGCGGAGTGAGATCGACCGGCGTCGCGCCAAGGCGGTCCTCGACAGCCCGGCCGCGGTCCGTCGCATCCTCGACCGCATCGGGACGCCCGAGTCGGTGGTCGCGGCCGCCGGTTCCGGTTCTGCTTCCGGTGCCGGGTCCGATTCCGGTTCGGGTGCCGGTGGTGGCACCGGGGGTGGGGGCGGGGGCAGGGCCGCCGTTCCCCCGCAGCGGGCAGAGGAGCCGGAGGTGCGGCCCGGGCGGCTGCGGCGTCTGGTGCCCAGGCCGCGGTCCGCGGAGCCGGGGGCTTCCGGGACGGCCGGTACCGCGTCCGATGCCGGGGCCGACGCGGGGTTCGAGACCGCGCCCTCTCCGCCGCACCTCGCGAGCACGGAGGAGCTGGGCTCCGGGACGCAGCCCGACTGGTGGCGGGTGGACAGCGGGCCCTTCGGGGCCATGGACAGCGTGCCGGGGTTCGTGGGGGGCGTGGAGATTCCCGAGCTGTTCGAACCGCCGCCGTCGCCGCTTGACGGGGAGCCCTCGAAGCCGAAGGCGGGGGCGGTTGTGGAACCGGCTGTGCCTGCCGGGGCTGCCGGGGTCGCCGGGACTGCCGGGCCCGTCGAGGCGGGCGGCGGTGCGGGTGGGCGGGTGCGGCGCCGCTTCGTGCCCCGGCTGCGGCCTGTGCGGGGTGGCTGGGCCAACCCGTTGCTGCTGCTCGCCGCCGCGCTGCTGGTCGCCGGTGCGGTCGTCGGGAACCTCGTCCTGCTGGGGCTCGGCTGGCTCATCGCCTACCTCTCGCGCCGGCTGAGTCCCACCGAGTCGAAGTGGGCCGTGCTCGGTGTGCCCGGTCTGGTCCTCGCGGGGGGTGTCGTGTGGCTCTGGGGCCGTACGGAGCGGCGGTGGGGGGCGCCGATCGTGGAGGGGGAGATGAACGCCGCGGTCGCCGAGACGTGGCCGGTTGTCCTGCGGACTGCGGCGGTTGCTTCTGCGCTGTTCTTGGTGTGGCGGTCGCAGAGGAGGTAGTTGGGTGCGGGTGGGGTGTGGCTGAGCGCGCGGTTCCCCGCGCCCCTGAAGAGCCCCTGGCGGGGCTCCGGGGCCATGGGGTTGGACGGGTTGGGGGCGGGTGCGGGTTTGTGGGGGCTCAGCGCGCCGTTCCCCGCGCCCCTGACGGGGCCCTGAGGGTCCCTGAGGGGTGGGCCCGTGGGGTGGGGGTGGGGGTGGTCAGAATGGGGGGATGTGCTCTTTCTTGGGGACCGTCGGGTTCGACCTTGACATGACTCTTGTTGATTCCCGGCCGGGGATCCGTGCCTGTTATGAGGCGCTGTCCGCGCGGACGGGGGTCTTCATCGATGCCGAGCTGGCCGTCAGCCGGCTCGGGCCACCGCTGGCCGACGAGTTGGTGCACTGGTTCCCGGCCGAGGAGGTCGCGGCCGTCGCTGACACGTACCGGGAGATGTACCCCGCGTACGCCATCGCCGCGACACCCGCGATGGCCGGTGCCCGCGAGGCGATGGCCGCGGTGCGTGCGGCCGGGGGCCGGGCCGTCGTCGTCACCGCCAAGTACGAGCCGAACGCCAAGCTCCATCTCAGCCATCTCGGCATCGAGGCCGACGCGGTCGTCGGCGACCTGTGGGCCGAGCGGAAGGCGGAGGCCCTGCGTGAGTACGGCGCGGGCATCTACGTCGGCGACCACACCGGCGACGTACGCGGCGCCCGCGCGGCGCGGGCACTGTCCGTCGCCGTGGCCACCGGCCCGTGCGACGCCGACGAACTGCGCGCGGCCGGCGCCGACGTGGTCCTCAAGGACCTGACGGAGTTCCCGGACTGGCTGGCCGGTCACCTGGGGGCGCGCCCCTGAGGGTGGGCCCCCGGGCCGGTCTCAGGAACCCTCGCGCGCCCGTCGACGACCACTGGCGATCGACTGGAACACCCCCGCCCCCGCGATGAGGAATCCGACGCCCATCAACATGCTCAGACCGAACATGTACGTGGGAAAGGGCGTCGTGTCGAGGAGCAGCGGGGCCACGGTGACCAGGGTGGCCACCGCTCCGACGAAGAACACGATGGCACCGGCACGGATCAGTCCGTCTCCGGCCGCGGCGGAATTCGGTTGGGTTTTGTCACGCACTCGACCAGGGTAGTTCCCTGCCCGGAGGAACAATCCGGCGACGTCTTGTCAGCAGCCGCCGGACCATTAGCCTTGGTACCGGCGGGTCCGACGACCCGCTGTAGTGCTGTACGGACCTGTTTCCCGAGCAGTTTCAGCCGCAGTTTTTCCGACGCAGTTCCCGACGAGTACGAGGACGAGGACAGACGTGCCTACCGGCAAGGTCAAGTGGTTCAACAGTGAGAAAGGCTTCGGCTTTCTCTCCCGCGACGACGGCGGCGACGTCTTCGTTCATTCCTCGGTCCTGCCCGCCGGAGTCGATGTTCTCAAGCCGGGTCAGCGTGTGGAGTTCGGTGTGGTCGCCGGGCAGCGCGGTGACCAGGCACTTTCGGTGACGCTTCTGGACCCCGCGCCTTCCGTCGCGGCCGCCCAGCGCCGTAAGCCGGACGAACTCGCGTCCATCGTGCAGGATTTGACGACCCTCCTCGAAAACATCACACCGATGCTCGAGAGAGGCCGCTACCCCGACAAGGCGAGCGGCGCGAAAATCGCCGGCCTCCTGCGTGCGGTGGCCGACCAGTTGGACGTCTAGCCGCTGACCGGGGCGCCCCGCGGGGCGCCCCTCGGGGTGCGGACACCGGCAAGGGTCTCGTCATGGAAACGACAGCGCCCCCGGCGCGAGAGCCGGTACGAGTCCTTCGGCCGCCGCCCGTGTGAGGAGGCCGCGGACCGCCGCGTATCCGTCCTCCCCGAGGTCCGCCGTGAACTCGTTGACATACAGCCCGATGTGCTGGTCGGCGACCGACGCGTCCATCTCCTGCGCGTGTTCCAGCACATAGGGCCGTGATGCCTCGGGATCGTCCCAGGCCGCCCGTACGGACGCCCGCGCGGACTCCGCCAGCAGCCGCAGCGTGGCCTCGCCCAGCGAGCGCTTCGCGATGATCGCGCCCAGCGGGATCGGCAGGCCCGTCGTCCGCTCCCAGTGCTCACCCATGTCCGCGAGCTTGTGCAGCCCGTAGTTCCGGTACGTGAAACGGGCCTCGTGGATGACCAGTCCGGCGTCCACCTTCCCGTCCCGTACGGCGGGCATGATCTCGTGGAACGGCATGACCACGATCTCGCCGACCCCGCCCGGGACGGTGTCCGCGGCCCAGAGGCGGAACAGCAGGTACGCGGTCGACCTCTCGCTGGGCACGGCGACCGTGCGGCCGGTGAGGTCCACGCCCGGCTCCCGGGTCAGGACCAGCGGCCCGCAGCCCCGCCCGAGCGCGCCCCCGCAGGGCAGCAGGGCCCACTCGTCCAGGACGTACGGCAGGACGGCGTACGACACCTTCAGGACGTCGAACTCGCCGCGTTCGGCCATGCCGTTGGTGATGTCGATGTCCGCGAAGGTCACGTCCAGCGCGGGTGCTCCCGGGAGCCGGCCGTGGGCCCAGGCGTCGAAGACGAAGGTGTCGTTCGGACAGGGCGAGTACGCGGTCCGCAGCGGTTCGGTCGGGCGGGGCCCGCTCTGCGCGGGCTCAGTGTGTGGGGTCATGTGGGTTCCAACTCTCCAGTACGGGCGTGAGCTTCCCGAACGCCCCGGTGAGTGCCGCCAGGGCGTCGCCGATCCGCCAGGCGGCGCGGTCCCGGGGGCCCACGGGGTTGGACACGGCACGGATCTCCAGGACGGGTACGCCGTGTGCGGCGGCCGCCTCCGCGACCCCGAACCCCTCCATGGCCTCGGCGAGCGCCCGGGGGTGGCGCCGGCGCAGTTCCGCGGCGCGCGCCGCGCTCCCGGTGACGGTGCTGACGGTCAGGACGGTCCCGGTGCGTGCTCCGGTGACGTCCGCGATCTCTCGTACGAGTGATTCCGGTGGCCGGTGCGTGACGACTCCGAACCCCAGTCCGGTGACCGGGGTGAATCCGTCGGGGGTCTCGGCGCCCAGGTCCGCGACGGTGATCTCGTCCGCCAGGACGAGGGAGCCGACGGGCGCGCCGGGCTGGAACCCGCCGCCGATGCCGGTGGAGACGACCAGGTCGTACGGCGCACCGGCCAGCGCGGCGGCGGTGAGTGCGGCGGCGGTCGACGCGGCGGCGGCCGCCGGGCCCACGCCACCGGCGAGGAGGTCGCAGACGGCCGAGAGGCCGGTCGGGGTCACCCTGCTCAGGGCCGCTCCCGGAACCGGGTGCTCGCGCGCGGGGGCCGTGTACGCCGCGGCCACCGCGTCCCGTTCGACGGGGACCGCGGTGGTTACGAGAACACGCATGAGCGGCGGACGGTGCGGGCCGCGTGGTTCACGCGGGCCGTGCGGGCCGTGCGGGTCATGCCGGGCGCACGGCTCAGGCGTCCGCGTTCTTGAGCTTGAAGTTCCAGACGCCCTTGAACTGCGTACCGGACTCGTTCTGCTTGACGACGCTGATGTAGATCGTCTTCGGGGGCTCCTGGCCCTCCTGCGCGGCGAAGAGGTCGACGCCCTCGAAGGCGTAGTACGTCTTCTTGTACGGGGCGGTGACCTGCTGCCCGTTGAGATACAGGGCCCAGCCCTCGTCGGCGATCTCCGGGTCGACACCGATCCGCAGGGTCTCGCCCTGGGAGACGCTGATCGTGTCGGAAGCCTTCTTGAGGGCGCACTTGGTCGCTTCCTCCTTGCCGATGTCCTTGCCGTCCTCGTAGCACTCGGCCTCGGCGCTGATCGAGTTCTTGCCGACCGTGACGGTGGCCATCGGCGTCGGCTTGTCGCAGGCGGACAGGACGAGAAGTCCGGCGGAAACGGCGCCGGCGGCGGCGACGGCGCGGCGGCGGCGCGCAAGGGGACGCTGGGAGCTCATGGGCGAAGGTTATCGGGCGGGTCGGGCGCTCCGGCCATGTGGGTGGCCTACGCGGCGTGCCGCGGGCCTGATCGGGTCGGGTGCCGGGTCGGGTCAGGGCCCGGTCCGAGTCCTGGCCCGGCCCGGCGCCGGAGGCCGTCACGCCACGCGCGCGTGCTGGCGGCTGCCGTGCCGGGCCGCGCCCAGCAGCCCGCGGACCGTGGTGAGCCAGCCCGCCGCGATGATCGTGGCGGCCACCGCCATGCCGAGCGTGCCGTTGAGCGGCAGGGCGATGCCGATCGCGCCGCCGACCACCCAGGCCATCTGCAGCAGCGTCTCCGAGCGGGCGAACGCCGAGGTCCGCACCAGCTCCGGCACGTCCCGCTGGATCAGCGCGTCCAGCGACAGCTTGGACAGCGCCTGCGCGAACCCGGCGAACGCGGCGAGCACGGCCACCAGGAGCACCCCGAAGAACACCGCCGCCGTGATCGCCACGCCCAGCACCACCGCGACGACCGTGACGATGATCAGCTCCGGCGCCCGGGATCTCAGCGCCGCCCCGACCGCCGTGCCCAGCGCGTTGCCCACGCCGGCCGACACGCCGACGATGCCCAGCGAGACCGCCGCGCTGACGCCCGCGAGGGGGTGCTCGCGCAGCAGGAACGCCAGGAAGAAGATCAGGAATCCGGAGAGTCCGCGCAGCGCGGCGTTCGCGGCGAGCGCGTGCGTGACCCCCGTGCCGACCGTACGCAGGCCCGGGCGCTTGGGCTGTTTCCGGTGCGGCCCGCGCAGGTGCTGCTCGTCCGCGGCGAGCAGGGCCTTGTCCTCGCCCTTCGCGGAGTCGACCTTGTGGGGCAGCGAGAACGACAGGAACGTACCCGCCACGAAGATCACGAAGGCGCCGTAGAGGGGGTAGCGGGGGCCGAGGGCCTGGAGCCCCGCTCCGATCGGGGCCGCCACGCCGGTCGCCAGCAGACCGCCGAGGGTGACCCGGGAGTTCGCCTTCACCAGGGAGAACGAGGGTGGCAGCAGCCGGGGCACCACGGCGCTTCTGACCACGCCGTACGCCTTCGACGCCACCAGCACGCCGAGGGCCGCCGGATACAGCTCGATGCTCCCCGTCACGACCGCGCCCGACAGCAGCAGGGCCATGAACGCGCGGGCCATGAACGCGCCCGCCATCGCGGCGCGCCGGCCGTGCGGGAGGCGGTCCAGGAGGGGGCCGATGACCGGGGCGAGGAGCGTGAACGGGGCCATGGTGATCGCCAGGTAGAGCGCCACCCGGCCGCGTGCCTCGTCCGTCGGGACCGAGAAGAACACCGTGGAGGCGAGCGCCACGGTGATCATCATGTCGCCGGCGCCGTTCACCCCGTGCAGTTCGATCAGCTTGCCGAGGCCCGACTCGCCCGCGCCGTGCGCGTGTGTCGCCTTTCTGATGCCTCTCGCGGTGCCGGTGAACGGCAGGTGCAGGGCATGCCCGACGGAGCGGACGGCCCCGCGCACCGGGCCCGCTCCGCTCTTGCCTTCTGCCCCGGCCCCACCGACCCGCGTGGTGCTCTGGGGCGACCTTGCGGCTGCCACTCCGCAATAGTGCCCCGGATATTGCGGATGTAGTGCGGTTACCGCCCGTATAGCGACTGAGTGGGTTCCGCGGATCGGTCGCCGGGCACGCCCGGCGGGCACCCGCGGCGTCCGGCGGGCGAAACGCCGTGGGCTGTGAGCCGCGCAAACGCCCTGAGCGGTATGCGGGGGAAACGCCGTGAGCGGTGAAAGGAACGCCGGTGTAGGCCCAGCGCCGACGAGACGGTAGCGTGCGTAGCGCGCCCGCGGCGGTTGTTCTCGGCCGCGCGCCTCTCGGTCATCCCGCAGAATGGATGACGTAGGTGCGCCCGAGTGCGATCGGGCGCGGACGTCGACGCGGCCCTCCGGTCCGCTCCGTCCGCACCCCCGTCGAGGGATGGCGCACTCGTGAGACGGCGTAGGAGAGAAGCGATACCAGTGAGCGCGACAACGCGAAGCCGAACCCCCGACCGTCTGTGTGCCGAGGCCGTGGACCTCGCCCGGGCAGCCGCCGAGGAGGCCGCCGCTCCCGGCGTCGTCGGGGAACACGCGGGGATGGTCAGCGAAGGGGACCGCGTCGTCACGCACTTCTTCGAGTGCAAGGAGATGGGCTACCGCGGGTGGCGGTGGGCCGTGACCGTGGCCCGGGCCTCGCGGGCGAAGGTCGTCACCCTCGACGAGACCGTGCTGCTGCCCGGGCCCGACGCCCTGCTCGCGCCCGAGTGGGTGCCGTGGAGCGAGCGGCTGCGGCCCGGGGACATGGGGCCGGGCGACCTGCTGCCCACGGACGCGGAGGACCTGCGTCTGGAGCCCGGGTACTCGGGGGAGGACGAGCCCGCTCCGAACGCGCTGATCTCCGAGGAGATGGCCGAGCTGGCCGAGGCGGAGGACGCCGAGGTGGTGGCCGGGACGCCGGCCACGCTGCCGCTCGTGCCGTCCCGCGGGTCGATCGCCTCCGTGGCCGAGGAGCTCGGCATGCGGCGGGCGCGGGTCCTCTCGCGGTACGGGCTGCATGTGGCGGCCGACCGGTGGGAGGAGTCGTACGGGGCGAAGACGGCGATGGCGCAGGCAGCGCCGGCGACGTGCGTCAGCTGCGGGTTCCTGAATCCTGTCGGTGGGTCGCTCGGACAGGCGTTCGGGGTGTGCGCGAACGAGTTCTCGCCCGCGGACGGTCGGGTGGTGTCGCTGTCGTACGGGTGTGGGGGGCATTCGGAGGCGGCGGTCATGCCTGCGCCGCCGCGGCCTGCGCCGCCGGTGATCGACGAGACGCGGGTGGATCCGTTTCCGCTCCGGCCCTCGGCGGACTCGGGGTCCGTACCGATGGGACCGGACGAGTCCTCGGCGGAGCTGGGCCACAGCTAGGCCGTGACCGGCCGGCTGTGATGTGCGGGTTGTGTGTGACTGATCGCGCAGTTCCCCGCGCCCCTTGAGTGGGCGCGGGGTACCGCGCGGTCGCGCGGTACCTTTCTGCGGCGGATGGCGGCGCGTGCCGGCGTACGACGAGAGGGAGAACACAGCGTGAGCAACTTCGTGCGGGCGGCCACCGAGGGCACGGATCCGTTCGGCACGGCCCGCCTGCGGCGCGGGGTGCTGGACGCCTGGGCGACGAGCCCGGCCCGCTTCCGCGAGGACGCCAACTCCGAGGAGGACCTCGTCCTCGGCGGCTACCGGGACCGCCTCGTCGTCGAGCTCGCACAGAACGCCGCCGACGCAGCCTCCCGCGCAGGCGTCCCCGGACGCCTGCGGCTCACCCTCCGTGACGGCGTCCTCGTCGCCGCGAACACCGGCGCCCCCCTGGACGCCACCGGTGTCGAATCCCTCTCCACCCTGCGCGCCTCCGCGAAGCGGGACGACCACGACAGCGCCGTCGGCCGCTTCGGCGTCGGCTTCGCGGCCGTCCTCGCCGTCACCGACGAACCGGCCCTGCTGGGCCGGCACGGCGGCGTCCGCTGGTCCCTCGCCGAGGCCCGCGACCTCGCGTTCGACACCGCCCGCCACAGCCCCGGCCTCGGCGACGAACTGCGCCGCCGCGACGGACACGTACCGCTGCTGCGGCTGCCGTTCCCGGCCGAGGGCTCCGCCCCGGACCCGTACGACAGCGTCGTGATCCTGCCGCTGCGGGACCCGGCCGCGGAGGCCCTCGCGGAGCGGCTGCTCGGCGGGATCGACGACGCCCTGCTCCTCGCCCTGCCCGGGCTGGAGGAAGTGGTCGTCGAGACCGGGGACGGGGAAGGGGGCGTACGGACCCTGCGGCGGCGCAGCGACGACGACGGCTGCGTGGTCGTCGAGGACTGCCGCGACGGCACGACCCGCTGGCGCACCGTCTCCGCGCACGGGGTCCTGGAGCCGGCGCTGCTCGCCGACCGGCCCGTCGAGGAGCGGCTGCGCCCCCACTGGTCGGTCACCTGGGCGGTCCCGGTCGACGCGGACGGCACCCCGGGCCGCCCCCGTACCGGCCCCGTCGTGCACGCGCCCACCCCCAGCGACGAACCCCTCGGCGTGCCCGCGCTGCTGATCGCCTCGCTCCCGCTCGACACCACCCGCCGCCACGCCGCCCCCGGCCCCCTCACCGACTTCCTGGTGCGGCGCGCGGCCGACGCGTACGTCGAACTGCTCGCCGCCTGGCGGCCCGTGACCAGCGAGATCATCGGACTGGTGCCGGGGCCGCTCGGCAAGGGCGAGCTGGACGGGACCCTGCGGCAGGCGATCCTGGAACTGCTCCCGAGGACGGCGTTCCTGCCGCCCGCGGTCGAACCGGGCGACGATCCCGACCTCCCCGAGGCCCTGCGCCCCCGCGACGCCGAGGTGGTGGAGGGCGCGGGTGCCGAGACCGTACGGGTCCTCGCGGAAGTACTGCCCAGCCTGCTCCCCGCCGGGCTCGAACGGCGCGCGGAGCTGCGCACCCTGGGCGTCGCGCGCGTGCCGCTGACCGAGGCGGTCGACCGGCTCGCCGGCCTGGAGAAGGACCCCGAGTGGTGGCGGCGCCTGTACGACAGCCTCGCCGGGGTCGACCCGGACCGGCTGACCGGGCTGCCCGTGCCGCTCGCCGGGGGCACCTCCCAGGCTTCTGGCTCTGGGGGAGCTCGGACGACGATCGGGCCACGGCAGGTCCTGCTGCCCACCACGGACGGCGCCCAGGTGGCGCCCGACGCCCTGGCCCGGCTCGGCCTCAAGGTCGCCCATCCGGACGCCGTCCATCCGCTCCTGGAGAAGCTGGGCGCCCTGCCCGCCACCGCGCGGGCCGTGCTGACCACCCCGCAGGTCCGCGCGGCCGTGGCCGGCTCCCTCGACGACGACCGCGGCGCCTGGGACGACGACACGGCTCCGGACGCCGAGGAACTGGCCGACACCGTCCTCGCGCTCGTCCGGGACGCCGGCCTCGAACCCGGCGACGAACCCTGGCTCGGCGCCCTCGCCCTCCCCGACGACGAGGGCGAACTCGTCCCGGCCGGCGAACTCGTCCTGCCCGGCAGCCCTTTCGCGCGGGTGATGCGGGAGGACGAACTCGCCTCCGTGGACGCCGAACTGGCCGACCGCTGGGGCGAGCAGCCGCTCGCAGCCTGTGGCGTACTGGCGAACTTCCAGCTCGTACGCGCCACGGACGTCGTCCTCGACCCCGACGAACTGGAGCCGCGGGACGGCGACTTCGCCGAACCCGACGACGCGGGGCTGCTCGACGCCGTCGACGTGTGGTGCGAGGACGCCCTGGACGGGCTGCCGGAGTCACCGGTGCCGCCCGTCGCCACGGAGATCGTCGCCGTGCGCGACCTCGACCTCGTGGACGACGACCGCTGGCCCGAGGCCCTCGCCCTGCTCTCCCGGCCGCCGCTGCGGGACGCCCTCACGCAGCCGGTCCGCGTTCTGCTGCCGGACGGCACGCACGAGATCATCCGCTCGTACACCGCCTGGTGGCTGCGCGGGCACCCGGTCCTCGACGGCCGCCGCCCGGCCGGCCTGCGCGCCGAGGGCGGCGACCCGCTCCTGCACGGCCTGTACGACGCCGCCGACGCGGCCGGCTTCGACGACGAGCAGGTGCTGCGCGCGCTCGGCGTCCGGACGTCCGTGGCCGCGCTGCTCGCCGAACCGGGGGGCGGCGCCGAGCTGTTGGACCGGCTCGCCGACCCCGACCGCGAGGTGTCGCCCTCCCAACTGCACGCCCTGTACGGCGCGCTGGCGGACCTCGACCCCGACCAGGTGACCCTGCCGGACGAACTGCGTGCCGTGGTCGACGGGCAGGTGCGGGTCGTGGACGCGGCCGACGCCGTGGTGGTGGACTCGCCCGACCTGCTGCCCTTCACCGCCGGCACGCCCCTGCTCCCGGTACGGCCCTCGCGCGCCGCCGACCTCGCCGAGCTGTTCCAGGTCCGGCGGCTGAGCGAGTCCGTCACGGGTGAGGTGACCAGCGAGGGCGCCGAACACGACGTACCGGAGTCCGTACGGGTCCTGCTGGGCCCTTCGACCCCCGCGACCTACGTCGAGCACGAGGAACTCGTCGTCGACGGCACCGAACTCGACTGGCGCCGCACCCGCGACGGGGTGCTGCACGCCAGCACGCTGGAGGGCGTCGCCGCGGGCCTCGCGTGGGCGGCCGGGCAGTGGCCCCGCCGCTTCGAGGTGGCCGCGCTCCTGGAGGACCCGTCCAGGACGGAGGAGCTGGCACGGGACCGGTGGTTCGACTGAGCCCGGCCCGCCGGGGCGCGGCCGTACGCCGTGCGCCCCGGCGGGCCGGAAAGTGATCTGCGTTACACGCTCACAAAAAATTCACCCGCCGTACAACCATCGGTCTGCGCCGCGTATCTGATCATGCGAGTCAACAGGCTCCAAGATCACTCGGGCCCACGTGAAGACGACCGTCGGGCCCCTTTCTCCATCAGGGGAAACACATGCGCATACGTGCCACCGTGGCCGCCGTCACCGGCGCCCTGGCCCTTTCCGCGTTCGCCGTCCCGGCCGCGCAGGCCGACGACCCCTCGTACCGCGAGACCGCCGCCGCCGCCTTCGAGGCCGCCCACAGCGGCGCGGCCAAGGCGCAGCGCAGCGCGGCCGCCACGCCCGTCGACGGCGACCTGAACGCCTCCTTCTCCAACTTCAAGATCGCCTCGGTGCTCAAGGTCGGCACCACCAACCAGGTCTCCACCAAGGTGACCTACAAGCTGACCCACGGCGCCGACGTGGACCTCGGCTCCCTGGACCTCGCCACCGGCCCGTACATCTACAAGGGCTCGTTCGCCACCCCGGACAACGTCATCTTCGGCTTCGAGGCGGCGACCTGCATCGAAGCCTCGACGACCGTCGCCAACTGCACCGGCTACGTCGACATCCTCCCGGGCGAGGGAGAGCTGCTCAACAGCGACGCCGGCAGCTGGAAGGGTGGCGCGCTGCTGCTCGACTACGTCACCGGCTCCTACGCCGACCAGGGCGACCTCGCCACCACCAAGGTCCAGCGCAACTCCCGGCTCACCGTCAACGCCTCCCCCGAGCCGGTGAAGAAGGGCAAGACCATCACGGTCACCGGGTCCCTGACGCGTGCCAACTGGGAGACGAACAAGTACGCGGGCTACACCCAGCAGTCCGTGAAGCTGCAGTTCAAGAAGAAGGGCGCGTCCACGTACGCGGACGTCAAGACGGTCAAGTCCGGTTCCGCCGGCGCCCTGAAGACCACGGTGAAGGCCGCGACGGACGGGTACTTCCGCTACGACTTCGCCGGCACGAGCACCACTCCGGCGGTCAAGGCCGCGGGTGACTTCGTGGACGTGCAGTAACCCTGCCGGTCGCCGCGCCGACGACGGCCCCACGCCCCGGGCGGGTGTGGGGCCGTCGTCGTGTGCGGGTGCGCTCCGGCTGGCCGCGGGGGGGGCCCCCCCCCCCCCACCCCGGGGGGGGGGGGGGGGCCGCCACCCCCCCCCCCCCCCCCCGCCC
>NZ_JBIAQL010000015.1:0-77956 GCF_042889045.1 Streptomyces sp. NPDC002701 | reverse complement strand
GGGCGGTGGTGGTGTGGGGCGGGCGGGGGGGGGGGGGGGGGGCCCGCGGGGGGCCGCCGCGGCCCCCCCCCCCCCACCCCGGGGGGCGGGGGGCCCCGCCGCCCACGGCCCCCACCGGCCCGCGGCCGACGAACCACCCGCGGCACCCCCTACGCGGGGAACCGCCGGTCGACCCATCTCCAGGTGACCTCCAGGAGGAGCGCCGCCGCCGTCGCGACACCCACGGCGGCCCACGGCATCGTCGTGCCCACCAGCTTCAGCGCGAAGAACTCCTGCAGCCACGGCACCACCAGCACGATCAGGAAGCCGAGCCCCATCGTCGCCACCAGCCCCACCCGCCACCACGTGTACGGGCGGGCCACGATCGCCAGTACCCACATGGCGATCAGGAACAGCGTCAGCGTCGCCGCGCTCGTCTCCGCGTCCAGCGCCCCCTCCCCGGTGTAGTGGTGCCGGGCGAGCAGGTACGTCGTGAACGTCGCCACCCCCGCCACGATCCCGCCCGGGATCGAGTACCGCATCACCCGGCGGACGAAGTGTGGTCTCGCCCGTTCCTTGTTGGGCGCCAGGGCCAGGAAGAACGCCGGCACCCCGATCGTCAGCGTCGACAGCAGCGTCAAGTGCCGGGGCAGGAACGGGTACTCGACCTGGAAGCACACCACGAGCACCGCGAGCAGCACGGAGTACACCGTCTTCACCAGGAACAGCGTCGCCACCCGCGTGATGTTCCCGATCACCCGGCGCCCCTCCGCGACCACCGACGGCAGCGTCGCGAAGCTGTTGTTGAGCAGCACGATCTGAGCGACCGCCTTGGTGGCCTCCGAACCCGAACCCATCGCCACACCGATGTCGGCGTCCTTCAGGGCGAGTACGTCGTTCACCCCGTCGCCGGTCATCGCCACGGTGTGGCCGTTCGACTGGAGCGCCCCCACCATGTCCCGCTTCTGCTGCGGGGTGACGCGCCCGAACACCGCACCCTCGTCGAGGGCCTTCGCCATCTCCGCCCGCTCGGCGGGCAGCCGGCGCGCGTCGACCGTGGCGTCGGCACCAGGCAGACCGAGCTTGGCGGCGACCGCACCGACCGAGACGGCGTTGTCGCCCGAGATCACCTTGGCGCGTACGTCCTGTTCCTCGAAGTACCGCAGCGTGTCGGCCGCGTCGGGCCGCAGCCGCTGCTCCAGGACGACGAGCGCGACGGGCCGTACGTCCTCGTGCACCCGCGGGTCGTCGAGATCCGCGACGGCCCGGGCGAGCAGCAGGACGCGCAGCCCCTGCTGGTTGAGCTGTTCCGTCTCGGCGAGCGCCGGGTCCTCGTCGGGCAGCAGCACGTCCGGGGCGCCGAGCAGCCACGTACGCGGCTCGCCGTCACCGTCGCCCTCCACGAAGGACGCCCCGCTGTACTTGCGCGCGGAGGAGAAGGGGAGCGCGGCCGCACGCCGCCAGTCCCCCTGGTCCGGATAGGCGCTGATGATGGCCTGGAGGGAGGCGTTCGGCCGGGGGTCGGAGGCACCGAGGGCGCCCAGCACGGTGCGTACGTACGACTCGTCGGTGTCACCCAGCGGACGCAGCTCGGTGACGTCCATGCCGCCCTCGGTGAGCGTGCCCGTCTTGTCGAGGCAGACCGTGTCGACGCGGGCGAGGCCCTCGATGGCCGGGAGTTCCTGGACGAGGCACTGTTTCCGGCCGAGCCGGATGACGCCTATCGCGAAGGCGACGGAGGTGAGCAGGACCAGGCCCTCCGGGACCATGGGCACGATGCCGCCCACGGCGCGGGCGATGGAGTCCTTGAAGTCGTTGTCCTTGCTGACGAGTTGGGTGATGGCCAGGCCCACGGCGGCCGGGACCAGCATCCAGGTCACGTACTTGAGGATCGTGGAGATACCGCTGCGCAGCTCGGAGTGGACGAGGGTGAAACGGCTGGCCTCCTCGGCCAGTTGCGCCGCGTACGCCTCGCGGCCCACCTTCGTCGCGGTGAACGCGCCGCCGCCCGCCACCACGAAGCTGCCCGACATGACCTGGTCGCCGGGCTGTTTGACGACCGGGTCGGCCTCGCCGGTGAGCAGCGACTCGTCGATCTCCAGGCCGTCGGCCTCGGCGCAGGTGCCGTCCACGACGATCTTGTCGCCGGGGCCGATCTCGATGAGGTCCCCGAGCACGATCTCCGAGGTGCCGATGGTGGTCGCGGTCCCGTCCCTGCGGACGGTGGGTCTCGCCTCGCCGATCACCGCGAGCGAGTCCAGGGTTCTCTTCGCGCGCAGTTCCTGGATGATGCCGATGCCGGTGTTCGCGAGGATCACGTACCCGAACAGGCTGTCCTGGAACGGCGCGACGAACATCATGATCAGCCAGAGCAGGCCGATGATCGCGTTGAACCGGGTGAAGATGTTCGCGCGGACGATGTCGGCGGTGGAGCGGCTGCTGCGCACGGGGACGTCGTTGACCTCGCCGCGGGCGACTCGCTCCGCCACCTCGGCGGTGGTGAGGCCCTTTGTCTGTGCCGCGCTTTCGGGGAGCGGGACGGGGTGCACGGGGTCGAGTTCGGCGCCCGCGTCGATGTGCGTCATGTCATCGACGGTACGGGGGGATGTGCGGCCGCACCCGACGAGTTCCGACGCCCACCAGAAAGATCCGCCCTGGGGAGGAGACGGGGTGATGCCGTGGGTGTATGTCGCGCGCCGTCGGGTGCGGGTGCGCTGACCGTCGGGTGCGGGCCGGTGGGGGCTTGTCGCGCAGTTCCCCGCGCCCCTGAAAAGCGGGGCTGCGCCCCACCCGGGCGTCAGCCCTTACCGGCGGCTCGTTCGATGGCCGCCTCACGACCTCGCGCATACCAGATGCCGAACAGCCCCAGCCCGGTTCCCACCAGGCACGTCCACAGCCGCCACAGATGCCCGCTGTCGTCGAGGCGCCCGTAGAACGGCAGCTGCGCCAGGAAGAGGACGAACCAGATGACCGTGCCACCCGTGACGGTGGCGACCACGGGACCCTCCAGCGGTTCCGGTGCCTCGTGTGCAGGTGTCCACTTCGCCATGGGGACAGCTTACGAGGATCCCGCAGGGATCTACGCGCGGAGATAGCGCCGTAGCCCCTATATGTTCATACTGAAACTGCCTGACTCTGGCCACTTTTACTCGTACGAAACTCCAAAAAGGTCCCCCCATGCCCACCTCGGCCCCCGCCAAGGCTCCCGCGCCCAAGGAGCCGGACCCCGCGTCCGCCCACGGCGCCCTCGACCGCTACTTCCGGATCTCCGAGCGCGGCAGCACCCTGCCGCGCGAGATCCGCGGCGGCTTCGCCACCTTCTTCGCGATGGCCTACATCATCGTGCTGAACCCGATCATCCTCGGCAGCGCGAAGGACATGTACGGGCACCAGCTCGACAACGGCCAACTGGTCACCGCGACCGCGCTGACCGCCGCCTTCACCACGCTCCTGATGGGCGTCATCGGCAACGTACCGATCGCGCTCGCGGCCGGCCTCGGCGTGAACACGGTCGTCGCGCTGCAGCTCGCGCCCCGGATGTCCTGGCCGGACGCGATGGGCATGGTCGTACTGGCCGGCTTCGTGGTCATGCTGCTGGTCGCCACCGGCCTGCGCGAGCGCGTGATGAACGCCGTGCCGCTCGGTCTGCGCAAGGGCATCGCGATCGGCATCGGCCTGTTCATCATGCTGATCGGCCTGGTCGACGCGGGCTTCGTCTCCCGCATCCCGGACATCGCGCAGACGACCGTGCCGCTGCAGCTCGGCGGCACCGGTCACCTCAACGGCTGGCCCGTCCTGGTCTTCGTCCTCGGCACCCTGCTCACGCTGGCGCTGATCGTGCGCAAGGTGCCGGGCGCCATCCTCATCTCGATCGTCGCGATGACGGTCGTCGCCGTGGTGATCAACGCCGTCGCCAAGGTGCCCTCCTGGGGCCTGACCACCCCGAAGTGGCCGGGCAACCCGGTCGCGAGCCCCGACTTCGGGCTGGTCGGCGAGGTCAGCCTGTTCGGCGGCTTCGGCAAGGTCGGCGTACTGACCGGCGTGCTCTTCGTCTTCACGGTCCTGCTGTCGTGCTTCTTCGACGCGATGGGCACGATCATGGGCATCGGCGACGAGGCGAAGCTGACCGACAAGGACGGCAACATGCCGGGCATCAACAAGGTGCTCTTCGTCGACGGCATCGCGGTCGCCGCGGGCGGCGCGACCTCCTCGTCCGCGACCACCTGTTTCGTGGAGTCCACGGCGGGCGTCGGCGAGGGGGCCCGCACCGGCTTCGCGAACGTCGTCACCGGCGCGCTCTTCGCGGTCGCGCTCTTCCTGACCCCGATCGCCACGATGGTCCCGTCGCAGGCCGCCACCCCGGCGCTGGTCGCGGTCGGCTTCCTGATCCTGTCCGGCTCGATCCGGCAGATCGACTGGGCCGACCACACCATCGCGATCCCGGCCTTCGTGACCATGATGATGATGCCGTTCACGTACTCGATCACGAACGGCATCGGCATGGGCTTCATCACGTTCGTCGTGCTGCGGCTGGCGGCCGGGCGCGCGCGGGAGGTGCCGGCCGCGATGTACGCCGTCTCGGCGGTCTTCGCCTTCTACTACCTCATGCCGGCCCTGGGCCTGACCTGACGGCCGGCCCGGTGACCCCGTGCCCGTCGGGGCAGACCCCGTACCCGTCGGGTCAGACCCCGTAGAACTTCTCCGTCTCCTCGACCGCGGTCTGGAACCGCTCGTCGAAGTCATCGCGAATGAGCGTCCGGACGACATAGTCCTGGACGCTCATTCCCCTTTTCGCCGCATGGCGCCGGAGCCGGTCGAGCAGCTCCCCGTCCATGCGCAGGCTGAGCACGCTGGTCCCCATGGGTACGAGGGTCGCGGCCCGGGAGTGTCGTGTGTCACTTTCCGCGGCTGTCTCACTCGTTCGGGTGATGTGAGCGGTGCGTGGCCCGAGTCACGGCCGGTTGTGCGGTGTCGAGGTGGTCCTTAGTTAGGGTAATGAGTTATTCTAAAGAACATGCCTGACCTGACCCATGGCGACGACGTTGCCGCCGTGAACTCCCTGCGCTCCGCCGTGATGCGTCTGTCCCGTCGACTCAAGCACCAGCGGGTCGACGAGTCACTGAGCCCGACCGAGATGTCGGTCCTGGGTACCCTCGCCCGCTGCGGCACGGCCACGCCGGGCGAGCTGGCCCGCAAGGAGCACGTGCAGCCGCCCTCGATGACCCGCATCGTGGCGCTCCTGGAGGCCAAGGGTCTGGTCCGCCTCGAACCCCACCCCGACGACCGCCGCCAGAAGGTGGTCACGCAGACCGAGCGCGCGGAAGCCATGCTCGACGAGAGCCGCCGCAAGCGGAACGCGTGGCTGGCCTCCCTCGTCGACAGCCTCGACGAGGAGGAGTGGGCCAAACTCCGCGAGGCCGCCCCGGTCCTGGAGAAGCTGGCGCATCTCTAGACCACCTGGGTACCCGGGGCACCTGCAAGGCGCATGTACCACCACGCACCACGCCGCAAGGAGGCGAACGCCGTTGAGTACGGGATCCGGAGCAGACTCCGCCCCCGCACCTGCCGCCCACAACTCCCCGTCCGACCCCAAGACCCGCTCCTCGATGTTCAGCTCGCTGAGGATCAGGAACTACCGGCTGTTCTTCACCGGCCAGGTCGTCTCCAACACCGGCACCTGGATGCAGCGCATCGCCCAGGACTGGCTGGTGCTGAGCCTCACCGGTTCCTCCGCCGCCGTCGGTTTCACGACGGCCCTGCAGTTCCTGCCGATGCTGCTCTTCGGCCTCTACGGCGGCGTCCTCGTCGACCGCCTGCCGAAGCGGCCGACGCTGCTCGCGACCCAGTCCGCGATGGGCCTCACCGGCCTCGCGCTCGCCTTCCTGACCCTCGGCGGACACGTCCAGGTCTGGCACGTCTACGTCGCCGCCTTCGCCGTCGGCCTCGCCACGGTGGTCGACAACCCGGCACGGCAGTCGTTCGTCGCCGAGATGGTCGGCCCCGGTCAGCTGCAGAACGCGGTCAGCCTCAACTCCGCGAACTTCCAGTCCGCCCGCCTGGTCGGACCCGCCGTCGCGGGCCTGCTCATCACCGGTGTGGGCACGGGCTGGGCGTTCCTGCTCAACGGACTGTCGTTCGTCGCGCCCATCGCCGGTCTGCTCCTCATGCGTTCCAGCGAGATCAACCAGGTCGAGCGCACCCCGCGCGGCAAGGGGCAGCTCCGCGAGGGCCTCCGGTACGTCGCAGGGCGGCCCGAACTGATCTGGCCGATCGTGCTCGTCGGCTTCATCGGCACCTTCGGCTTCAACTTCCCCGTCTGGCTCTCGGCCTACGCGGACGACGTCTTCCACGCCGGCGCGGGCTCGTACAGCCTGTTCAACACGCTGATGGCGGTGGGTTCGGTCGCGGGCGCGCTGCTCGCCGCCCGGCGCGGCACGGCCCGGCTGCGGGTACTGATCGCCGCCGCCCTCGCCTTCGGCGTCCTGGAGATCGTGGCCGCGCTGGTCCCGTCCTACTGGATCTTCGCCCTCCTCATGGTCCCCATCGGCATGGCGGGACTGACGGTCAACGTCACCGCCAACACCGCGGTCCAGATGGGCACCGACCCCGCCATGCGCGGCCGGGTCATGGCGCTGTTCATGATGGTCTTCATGGGCGGTACGCCGCTGGGGGCGCCCGTCGTCGGCTGGATCACGGACGCCTACGGCCCCCGGGCCGGCTTCGCCGTGGGCGGTGTCGTCTCGGCCCTGGCGGCGGTCACGGTCGGCCTGGTCCTGGTCCGGGTGGGCGGCCTGCGGCTGTCGGTCCGCTGGAACCACGGCCACCCGCACGTGCGGTTCGTACCGCGCGGGCGGGAGCGGGAGCTGGCGGCGGCCGCGTAGGCCGTCCCGGCGGGCGGGGCCGGCAGGGTGACCTCATGAGACTCTTCGCCGCCGTGCTGCCTCCGGCGGACGCCGTCGCCGAGCTGGGTTCGGCCGTGGGCGGGCTGCGGGAACGTCCCGGGGCCGAGCGGGGGCTGCGCTGGACGGACCCGTCCGGCTGGCACTTCACGGTCGCGTTCTACGGCGAGGTCGCCGAGGACGTCGTACCGGAGCTGTCCCGTCGGCTCGAACGGTCGGCCCGGCGGACCGGTCCCTTTCCGCTGTCGTTGCGCGGCGGGGGCCGGTTCGGGGGACGGGCGCTGTGGGTGGGCGCCGCGGGTGAGGTACGGACCCTGCGGTTGCTCGCCGAGCGGGCCGCGGCGGCGGGGCGCAGGGCGGGTGTGGTGCGGGAGGAGCACCGCGGGTACCGGGCGCATCTCACGCTGGCGCGCGCCTCGGGGGACGTGGACCTCACCCCGTACGTGGCGTCGCTCGACCGGTTCGCGGGGCGGACCTGGACCGTCGCCGACCTGTGCCTGGTACGGAGCCGGCTGCCCGCCTCGGGGGTGCCGGGGGAGCGGCCGCGGTACGAGGTGCTGCAGCGGTGGCCCCTCCGCGGGGGTGGCTGAGCGGCGCCGGTTACGCTCGGTGGGTGGACCCGAAGACGCGGAACCGGATCATGGCCGGTGTGCTGGTGCTGATGTTCGTCGTGGTGGCGTCGGCGGCGGCGCTCGGCAGGTGAGGGCTGCCAGGCCCGGGTGCGTTCCGTAGGCGGGCGCCCGCGGGTCCGTGGTGGCCGGGCGCGCAGTTCCCCGCGCGCCTTCAGGGCGCCCCTGCCGGGGCGCCCCCTCCCGGGCCTGGGGCCCGGGCTACCAGGCGAAGGCTTCCGGGGACGGGCCCGGGCCCGGGAAGATCTCGTCGAGGCCGGTCAGGACTTCCTCGCTCAGCTCCAGCTCCACGGCGCGCAGCGCCGAGTCCAGCTGCTGCGCGGTGCGCGGGCCGACGATCGGGCCCGTGACGCCGGGACGGGTGAGCAGCCAGGCCAGTGCGGCCTCGCCGGGCTCGATCCCGTGCTTGTCGAGCAGGTCCTCGTACGACTGGATCTGCGCGCGGCCCGCGGGGTCGGCGAGGGTGTCGGCGGCCCGGCCGCTCGCCCGGCGTCCGCCCTGGACCTCCTTCTTGATGACGCCGCCCAGCAGACCGCCGTGCAGCGGAGACCAGGGGATGACGCCGAGCCCGTACTCCTGCGCGGCGGGGATGACCTCCATCTCGGCGCGGCGTTCGGCGAGGTTGTAGAGGCACTGCTCGCTGACGAGGCCGATGGTGCCGCCCCGGCGCGCGGCGATCTCGTTGGCCTGGGCGATCTTGTAGCCGGGGAAGTTGGACGAACCGGCGTAGAGGATCTTGCCCTGCTGGACCAGGACGTCGATGGCCTGCCAGATCTCCTCGAACGGGGTGTCCCGGTCGATGTGGTGGAACTGGTAGACGTCGATGTAGTCCGTGCCCAGCCGCTTCAGGCTGGCCTCGACGGCCCGCCGGATGTTGAGTGCGGAGAGCTTGTCGTGGTTGGGCCAGGCGTCGCCGTCGGCGGCCATGTTGCCGTACACCTTGGTGGCGAGCACGACCTTGTCGCGCCGCTCGCCGCCCTTGGCGAACCAGCTGCCGACGATTTCCTCCGTACGGCCCTTGTTCTCGCCCCAGCCGTACACGTTGGCGGTGTCGAAGTAGTTGATGCCCGCGTCCAGCGCCGCGTCCATGATGGCGTGACTGTCGGCCTCGTCCGTCTGCGGCCCGAAGTTCATGGTCCCGAGGACGAGCCGGCTGACCTTGAGTCCTGTGCGTCCCAGCTGCGTGTACTTCATGGTTCACAGCCAACGTCCTGGAGTGCGCTCTAGGCAACACCCCCCGCCGGGGGGGCGCCGCCCGTGACGCCGTCAGGGGGTCTCGGCGGTGCGGTGGCCACCCAGGTCCCAGCCCTGGTGGAGTGCCTGTGCGAAGGCCGTCGCCAGTTTGTGTTCCCCGGAGGCGTTGGGGTGGGTGCCGTCGTACGTGTCGTGGCGGATGTCCCACGTGGCGGGGGTGGAGGCCAGGAGCAGCGGGGAGTTCGGCTCGGCCAGGTCCGCCGCCGTCTTGGCGAGGAGTTCGTTGAACAGGCCGATTTCGTGCGCGAAGGCCGCGTCCGTCTCGGCCCGGATGTTCGGGATCACCGGGAGGAGGGCCAGGGCGAGGCGGGGGTTCGCCGAACGGGCCCGCTCGACGAAGGTGCGGACGTTTCCGGCGGTCTGGGACGCGTTCGTGTAGAAGCCGAGGTCTATCAGGCCCAGCGAGACGAGGAGCACGTCGGCGCGGGACGCGCGCACCGCGTCGGCGATCAGCGGGCTCAGGTGGTACCAGCCTTCGCCCCAGCCGGCCAGGTGGGCGCGCGGGAAGGCGGGGTCCGGGTCGGCGTACTCGTACGAGTCGGCCGCGCCCGTCGCCTTGTCGTACAGAGTCTCCCTGGGGCCCACGAACTGGAACGGGCCCCCGTACGTCGCGCGCAGGTGCTGCCACAGCCGGTAGCGCCACGTGTGTTCGCCGGCGCTTCCGATCGTCATGGAGTCGCCGACGGGCATGAACCTGAGCATCCGCTCATGATGGACGATCACCGGTGCGGACGGGGTGTGAAGCCGGACACGCCCGCCGAACCGGCCGCGGTGATGGCAGGCTTGGGGCATGCGTCGCTCGTTCGTTCTCCTTGCCGGGGCCCTGCTCGCCGGGGCGCTCGCCGCGCCCGCCGTCGCCGACGGTTCCCCCGGTTCCGGCGGGTTCACGCTCGAGGATCCCCGGATCACCGAGTCCAGCGGCCTGGCCGCCTCCCGTGCCCACCCCGGCGTCTACTGGACCCACAACGACAGCGACGACGGCGCCTTCCTCTACGCCGTCGACGGCAGGAGCGGCAGGACGGTCGCCACGGTCACCCTCAGCGGGGTGGGCACCCCGAGGGACGTCGAAGCGATCTCCGTGGGGCCGGACGGCCACCTCTACGTCGGCGACATCGGCGACAACCTCGGCGGCACCTGGGACCACGTGTGGATCTACGAACTGCCCGAGCCGAAGCAGCTCAAGGACCAGACCGTCCGCGCCACGCAGTACGACGTGAAGTACGCGGACGGGGCCCGGGACGCCGAGGCGCTGATGGTGCACCCGAAGACCGGGCGGGTCTACATCGTCTCGAAGAACGAGGAGGGCGGCGGCCTGTACGAAGGGCCCGCCGAGCTGTCGGCCGCCCGCACCAACACGTTCGAGCGCGTCGGTGACATCGGCCTCTGGGTCACCGACGGCGCCTTCTCGCCCGACGGCGGACAGCTCGCCGTACGCGGCTACTTCGGCGGTGTCTCGTACGACTGGAACAACGGGAAGCCGAAGCGGCAGGGGCGGCTGAGCGTGCCGCTGCAGGGGCAGGGCGAGTCGATGACGTACACCCTTGACGGAGCCACCCTGCTGTACGGGAGCGAGGGGGCGGGGAGTTCCGTCGAGGCGAAGGACGCCCCGGGCGGGGACGGCAAGTCCTCGTCCGGCGGCGGCGGTTCGGCGGGCGGTGGCGACGGCGACGACGGTTCGGGCGGCGACTTCAGGATGGGCGCGATCGCCCTGGCCGCCGCGTTCGCCGTCGTCTACGGCCTCAAGCGGTTGTTCCGGCGGGGTTAGCCTCCGGCCGAGTCGGCCTCCGGCGGGCGGGGTTCTTCGCTGCGGGGTGGTGGGGGCTGGTCGCGCGGTTCCCCGCGCCCTTTCGGGGCGCTCACCCGGCCTCGGCGGCCGACCAGTGCGTCCAGGCCGTCCAGGATCCGCTGGAGTCCGAACTCGAAGTGGTCGAACTCCGGGCCGAAGGCGTCCTCGGAGAGCGCGGCCATCACCGGATAGCGGCCGCTGGCCATGACCTGCTCCAGGACCGGGTGCTGGGCGGCCCAGAACTCCGTGTCCGTCAGGCCGGTCCTGCGCTCGGCCTCCTTGGCGTACAGCTGCGTGCGGGCGGCACCGATGACGTACGAGTCGATCATGACGACCACCGAGATCAGCTCCGGGTCGCTCAGGCCCATCGGCTTGATGCGGGAGATCACCTTCTCCATGCCGTCGATGGCGCTGGGCCCGAGCACCGGGCGTGACTGGTTGGCCCTCAGCAGCCACGGGTGGCGCTGGTACAGGGCGAGGCTCTCGCGACCGAGGGTTTCCAGGGCCGAGCGCCAGTCGTCGCCGTGGACGGACGGATCCCCGTCGGTGCGCTGGACGCGGTCCAGCATCAGGTCGAGCAGCTCACCCTTGCCGGGGACGTACCGGTACAGGGACATCGTGCCGGCGCCCAGCTCCGTCGACAGCCGGCGCATCGAGACCGCCTCCAGGCCCTCCTCGTCCGCGACCCGGACGGCGGCTTCCACGATCCGGTCGAGGGTGAGGCCGGGCTTGGGCCCGCGGCTGGGCCGCGGGCCCAGGTCCCACAGCAGGTGAAGCGTGCGGACGATGTCTCCGCTGCCGCTGGTGTCCATACCGCCCGAGCCGCTTGTCATGGACCTCAGAATAATCCCCTGGACCAAAACTGAGTACGGCGTACTCTGAAAAGGGTACGGTGTACTCAGTTTGCAGGCCGTGATGGCGGCAGGGGTGGAGGAGTGCTGTGAGCGTGGACGGTTACGCGGTGCGGGCCGAGGGGCTCGAGAAGAGGTACGGGGAGAAGCGCGCCCTCGACGGGTTCGACCTGGCCGTGCGGGAGGGCACGGTGCACGGGCTGCTCGGACCGAACGGCGCGGGCAAGACCACCGCCGTCCGGATCCTGTCCACACTGGTCAAGCTGGACGGGGGGACCGCGCGGGTGGCCGGCCTCGACGTGGCCTCGCGACCCCGGGAGGTGCGGGCGCGGATCGGGCTCACCGGTCAGTACGCGGCGGTCGACGAGGTGCTCACCGGCCGGCAGAACCTGGAGATGTTCGGGCGGCTGTTCCACCTGGGCGGACGCCGGGCGCGGCTGCGGGCGGCGGAACTGCTGGAGCAGTTCGACCTGACCGAGGCCGCCGGCAAGGGGGTCGGCCAGTACAGCGGCGGCATGCGGCGGCGCCTCGACCTCGCCGCGTCGATGATCCTCACCCCGACCGTGCTGTTCCTGGACGAGCCCACGACCGGGCTCGACCCCCGTGGCAGGGGCGAGGTGTGGGACTCCGTACGGGCGTTGGTGACCCAGGGCACCACCGTGCTGCTGACCACGCAGTATCTGGAGGAGGCCGACAAGCTCGCCTCGCACATCACCGTGATCGACCAGGGGCGGGCCATCGCGGACGACACGCCGGACGGGCTGAAGAACACGGTGGGCGGCGACCGCATCGAGGTCGTCGTCGCCGAACGGGCCGACATCGCGCGGGCGGTGAAGGTCGTCGCCCGGGTCTCGGACGGCGAACCGGAGTCGGACGAGGCCGAGTTGCGGGTGCACGCGCCCGTGACCGACCGGGTCGCCGCGCTCACCGAGGTGGCGCGGACGCTGCAGGACGAGGGGGTGCGGGTGGAGGACATCGGACTGCGCAGGCCCAGCCTGGACGACGTCTTCCTGCGCCTGACCGGCCACCGTACGGCCGACCAGAAGGACACGGCACACGGGAAGGAGGTCGCGGCATGAGCGGGACGATCGAGGTGACCGCGGCGAGCGGCTCCGGCGGCCCCGCCGGCCCGGGTGACGCGAGCGGTCCGGCCGAGCGCGGGCGTACGTACTGGGTGCTCTCCGACTGCTGGAACATCGTCCGCCGCGGACTCACCCACTACCAGCGCCAACCCATCAACATAGCCTGGCAGTTGGGATTCCCGATCCTGTCCGTGCTGCTGTACGGATATGTCTTCGGCAGTGCGATGAAGGTCCCGGGCGGAGGTGACTACCGGGACTTCCTGATGCCGGGCATGTTCGTGATGACGATGGCCTTCGGTTTCATCAACACGGCGACGCTCGTCGTGTACGACTCGACGAAGGGGGTCATCGACCGTTTCCGCTCCATGCCGATGTCGCCGTCCGCCGTGGTCGCCGGGCGCGGGGTCACCGATCTCATCGTGGCCTGCGCGGAGTTGACGATCCTGATGCTCACCGCGCTGGCCATGGGCTGGCGGCCGGACGGCTTCCTCGGCTTCCTGGGCGCGTTCGGGCTGCTCCTGTGGCTGCGGTTCGCACTGATCTGGCTCGGGGTGTGGCTCGGCCTGCTCGTGCCCAACCCGGAGGCGGCGGGCGGCCTGTTCGCGGTCGCGTTCCCGCTCACGATGATCTCCAGCATCTTCGTCGCACCGCAGCTGATGCCGGACTGGCTGGGCTTCGTGGCGGCCTGGAACCCGATCTCGTCGACGGCGGCGGCCACCCGCGAACTGTTCGGCACACCGGTGGGCGGCGGCGACACCTGGATCGAGCAGCACGCGCTGCTCATGGCGGGCGTCTGGCCACTGATCCTCACCCTGCTCTTCGTCCCGCCGGCGGTCCGGCGGTTCCAGAAGCTCAGCCGCTAGCCGCTGAAAAGGGCGCCCGGTGGGTCACCGGGCGCCCGTCTCGTCGTACGGAGAAGGCCAGAGCCTCCGCGGAAGGCCAAAGCCTCCGCAGGAGATCAGAGCTTCTCGATCACGTAGTCCACGCACTTCGTGAGGGCCTCGACGTCCGCCGGGTCGACCGCCGGGAACATCGCCACACGGAGCTGGTTGCGGCCGAGCTTGCGGTAGGGCTCGGTGTCGACGATGCCGTTGGCGCGCAGGACCTTGGCGACGGCGGCCGCGTCCACGTCGTCCGTGAAGTCGATCGTGCCGATGACCTGGGACCGCTTCGCCGGGTCGGTGACGAACGGGTTCGCGTACTTGACGTCCTCGGCCCAGCCGTAGAGCGTGCGCGAGGAGGCCGCCGTGCGGCGGACCGCCCAGTCCAGGCCGCCCTGGCCGTTGAGCCACTCCAGCTGGTAGTTCAGCAGGAACAGCGTGGCGAGGGCCGGGGTGTTGTACGTCTGGTTCTTGCGGGAGTTGTCGATCGCCGTGGGAAGCGAGAAGAACTCCGGGATGTGCCGGCCGCTCGCGTGGATGCGCTCGGCGCGCTCGACGGCGGCCGGGGAGAAGACGCCGATCCACAGGCCGCCGTCCGCCGCGAACGACTTCTGCGGGGCGAAGTAGTAGACGTCCGTCTCGGTGATGTCGACCGGGAGGCCGCCCGCGCCGCTCGTGGCGTCCACGAGGACGAGCGCGCCCTCGTCGGCGTTCGCGACCCGCTTGACGGGGGCGGCGACACCGGTGGAGGTCTCGTTGTGGGTGAGGCCGTAGACGTCCACGCCCGACTGGGCCACCGGCTCCGGGTGCGTGCCCGGCTCGGAGGTGATGACGTCCGGGTCGGCCAGCCAGGGCGCCAGCTTGGCCGCCTTCGCGAACTTCGACGAGAACTCGCCGAACGTGAGGTGCTGTGACCTGTTCTCGATGAGGCCGTGGGTGGCCACGTCCCAGAACGCGGTGCTGCCGCCGTTGCCGAGGACGACCTCGTATCCCTCGGGGAGCTGGAAGAGGTCGCTCACACCCTGGCGGACCTTCCCCACGAGGTTCTTCACCGGGGCCTGGCGGTGGGACGTGCCCATCAGGGACGTGCCGGTTTCGGCGAGCGCGGTGAGCGACTCCGTACGCACCTTGGAGGGGCCCGCGCCGAAACGGCCGTCGGCGGGCTTGAGGTCAGCGGGGATCTGGATATCAGCCACAACGGGAGCGTAGCCGTTTCCGCAAACGCGGGTGAAACGTCGTCCGTCGGATGAGACGGGGGGTTGACGCCGGGCGTTTCTCGCCCCCGCCGCCCCTACCCTCCCCCACTCTCGGCTTCGCTCGAGCGGGGGGACCCCCATCGTCCCTGGGGGCTGCGCCCCCAGACCCCCCTGTCGCGCTGCGCGCTCCCGCGCAGTTCCCCGCGCCCCCTAGGTACCTAGGGGCGGCGGGGGCGACCTCGGCGTCAGCCGTGGGGGGACGTCGGGGTGAAACGGACCGGGAGACGGGTCAGGCTGCCCAGCCAGGGGGACCGGCGGCGGGTCAGGGCGGTCGGGGGGACCGCCAGGTCCAGGTCGGGGAGGCGGTCCAGGACCACCTCGATCGCCGTGCGGGCCACGACCTCGGCGATCTCCTGCGCGGGGAACGGACACCGGTGCTCCCCGTGCCCGAAGGCGAAGTGCGCGCTGTTCCCACCGGACAGAGCGGAACCATGCGTCCGCACCTGCGGGTCGTGGTTCGCGGCCTGGATACCGAGCAGCAGCAGATCCCCGGCGCGGATGGCGCGCCCGCCGAGCCGGGCGTCGCGGGACGCCCACCGCCCGGCCACGTTCTGCGCGGGCGTGTCCTCCCACAGGACCTCGTTCATGGCCTCGGCGACACTGCGCCGCCCCCCGAACAGGGAGGCCGCGAAACGGACGTCCGTCAGCATCAGCCGCAGCGAGTTGCCGATCCAGCCGGCGGTCGGCTGCTGACCCGCGGTCATCATGACGATCAGGTCCTGGGCGATCTCCTCGTGGGTCAGGGCCAGGCCCCCCGCCGTACGGCCGGAGGCCAGCATGCGGCTGACCACGTCGTCCGCGGGCCGTGCCGCCCGGTCCGCCACCAGCCGTGCCATGGAGGCCGCCACGTGCAGCGACCCCGCGACGGCGTCCTCGCCGCCGTCGACCATGTCGGACAGGGCGGCGACGAGGCCCGGACCCTGCTCGTCGGCGAATCCGTAGAGGGTGGCGAGGACACGTACGGGAAGCAGGTCCGCGTAGTGCGCGACGAGGTCGGCCGCCCCCTCGGCGCACACCGCGTCGATCAGCTCGTCGGCGTACCGCTCCGTGTGGGAGCGCAGCTCGAAGGGGTCGACGGCTTCGAGGGCGCCGGTGATCACCGCCACGCGCGCGCGATGGTGTTCGCCGACGGTGTGCAGGACGGAGGAGTGCCCCCGGCCGATCATCGGCAGCATCGGCCAGCCGTCGGGGACGCGGTCCCACTGGTTCCAGAGCCCGGAGTCGCGGCTGAACAGCGCGGGGTCACCGGTGACCTGGTGCAGCTCGCGGTAGCCGAGGACGAGCCACGCCGGGATGTCCGCGTCGAGCAGCACCGGTGCCACGGCGCCGTACTCGCGCCGCAACTCCCGGTACAGTGCGGCGGGTTCGGACCGGAACCGGGGCCCGCCGAGGGACACGGGGTCGTGGTTCACCGGCCCGGCTCCGGGGCGGACGCGGCCGGGGCGGCGCCCGGGACGGCGTCAGAGGTTGCGGAGTCCAACGAGCACCTGTTCCAGGAGGTGGGAATCGGGGCGGCCGCCGAGCGCGGCCCTGCGGGGGTGGCGGGCGCTGACCCGGCCCTCGGCGAGCAGGTCGGAGAGCAGGATCTTCGTGATGGTGACCGGCAGCCGCAGCTCGGCGGCGATCTCCGCGACGGCGGTGGGCCGCCCGGTGAGGCGCAGGATCGCCGCGTGTTCCGACTGCATGCCCGGCACCGGATCGCCCTCGGCGACGACCAGCGTCAGCAGGTCGAAGGGGGTGCCGGGAGCGGACCGGGTGCGGCCCTGGGTGAGGGTGTAGAGCCGGTCGGGCGCGTCGTCCCTGCCCGGCCGGCTCATGGCGTACGTGGTGGCGCGCTCAGGTGTTCGCCGAGCTGTTCCACGAGCCGGCCCATGTTGTGTCCGACGAGCCCGGCGTCCGCCTCCTCGGCCGTGACCACCGCCAGGTGCGCGCCCTCGCCCGCCTCGACGATGAAGAGGATCCCGCCGTAGAACTCGGTCATCGCCGTCCGGACGCCCCCGGTGCCGTCCCCGAACTGCAGGGAGGCCCCGTGGGACAGCGACTGGATGCCGGCGGCGATCGCGGCGAGCTGGTCGGCCTGGTCGACGGAGAGCTCCGCTGTACGACACAGCTTGAGCCCGTCCCGGGAGAGCACGAGCGCGTGCCGGGCGCCCGGAGTGCCCGCCAGCAGCCCCTGGACGAGCCAGGCGAGCTTTCCCTCGGTGGCCGGGGTCACCGCGGTGGCCTTGGTCGTCGACATGTTCGAGGTGATGCCGGTGAGGCCGGCGGGGAGGACGGTCATGACGTGGGGTCGCCTTCCGGGTGTGGGGTGGCAGGGCTCGCGGGGGCCTGCACGGGCTCGTCAGCCGCGGGGCGGCGCACGGCCTGGCGGAAGCTGTTGAAACGGGTGGCACGGCTCATCACGTCGTCGGGGCTGGGGTGGGACGTCTCCTCCTCGGCGGCGGGTGCCCGGGTCCAGGCGGCCTCGACCTCCGCGGCGGCCTCGGCCTCGGCGAGGGTGCGGCCGCGGTGGCGCCGCGGGAGGAGCTCGGCGGGCTCGCCGGCCGGCTCGGCCGAGGGCTCGGTGACGGGCCGGGGGTGGGGCGGGGGCCGGAAACCGTGGGCCGGGACCGGCTCCGGGTCCAGGTCGGGCAGGGCATGGGAGGCGGCGTACGACGCCGGTGCCGACCCGGACCAGGGGGACGGCTCCTCCTCCAGGTCGGACCAGGGCGAGTTCGCCGGACCGGACCGGTGGGAGTGCTGCGGGTCGGACCACGGTCCGGGAAGCGGGCCGGGGAAGGGCGACGCGGACTCCCGTACCGGCGAGTCCGGGCCGGCGGCCAGGTCCGGGCCCGGGTACGGGGTCTGCGCCGGAGGCGGAGGCGCAGACGCAGAGGTGGACGACATCGAGGGCGAGGATGACGGCGAGGGTGGTGGCGGGGACGGCGTCCGGGCGGGCCCGTGGTGCGCCCCACGGCCCGGGCCCTGTGCCGAGCCCTGTCCTGAGTCCTGTTCCGGGCTCTGTCCCGGGCTCTGCGCGGGGTTCGCGAGGATGTCCTGCGGGATGAGGAGCAGGGCGCCCGTGCCGCCGCGCGCGGAAGGGCGGAAGGAGACCGTCAGTCCGTACTTGCGGGCCAGCCGGCCGACGACCGTGAGGCCGAGCCGGGTGCCGGCGAGGCCGCCGACATCCGTCTCCGCGCCGGACACGGCCCGTTCGGCGCGCCGCAGCTGGGCCTCGCCCATCACCAGGCCGCTGTCCTCCACGGAGACGATGACCCCGGCGGGGACCTCCTCCACATAGACGTGCACCTCGGCTGTCGGAGGCGAGAAGTTCGCGGCGTTGTCGAGGAGTTCGGCGAGGGCGTGCATCACGCCCTCGGCGGCGTGCCCGGCCACCGCGGCCTCGCTCGCGGAGTGGATGCGTACGCGCTGGTACGCGCTGATGCGGCCCATCGCGCCGCGCAGGACCGACTCCATGACGATGGGCCGTGCCCAGCGCCGGCCCGAGCGCGCGCCGGTGAGGACGGCGACGGAGTCGGCGAGGCGGCCCGCCTGGGCGGTGCGGTGGTCCAGGTGGAGGAGGTCGGCGAGTACGTCCTCGTCGGCGTGCCGTTCCTCCATGGCGCGCAGATCGGCCAGCATGCTCGTGGCGAGGGCCTGGAGGCGGCCGGCCGTGTGGGCGGCGGCCGAGACGGCGGTGTCGCGGTCGGTCCGGACCTGCCGCAGCTCCTCGGTGACGCGCGCGTTCTCGGCGCCGAGGCGGGTGCGCTCGCGGTCGAGTTCGGCGGCGAGGCGGACCTTCTGGTGGGCGTTCTGCTCGGCGAGCCGCGCGCGGTCGCGGGTGAACTCGTCGGTGAGGCGGGCGCGTTCCCGGGCGGACTCCTCCGTGAGGGCGGCCTTCTCCTGGAGTAATCGGCCGGCGTCCTGGGAGACCGCTTCGAGGCGGCGGAGGAGTAATCGGGAGGTCTGGGCCGCATGGGCGGCCGCCGCGACGGCCGCGCAGAGCAGGAGGGCCGCGGCGCCCAGACCCCAGCCGAGGGGCACGCGCGCCTGGTCGGGAGCCAGGGCGACCGCGGCTCCCACGCCGCACGCGGCCGGTACGGCGGTGAGGAGTGGAGCGACCGCGACGGCGCGCAGGCGGGGGCGTGCGCTGCCGGGTTGTGCGAGGGACGGCCGATCGTTTGTGGGGCGCGCTTGCGAGGTGGGCGCGGTCATGAATCGTGTCCTCGGTCGTGTCCTGGGCGGGATGCGACACCTGGTGCTCAACTGGCGGTCACTATATGGGACTTCGTGATCGGAACGAGCAGGTTCCGGCGCACTCTCACAATTCGTCCGCGAATCGGAAAGTAGCCGCCCCGGCGTGCAATGGGGCGCACGCAACGACCAGACCACGACAGCCCCGGCCCGGCCCCCGCCGGGGGCGCGGGGAACGGCGCGCTCAGCCACGTGCGGCCGGCGGCCGAAGTCCGGCGGCCAGATCCTGGCTCTCCGTCGAGGGGTCTGCCCTCGACGCACGGCTCGGGCCCGGTCCCCGTCAGGGGCGTGGGGAACGGCGCGCTCAGCCACGTGCGGCCGGCGGCCGAAGTCCGGCGGCCGGGCCCTGGCTCTCCGTCGAGGGGCCTGCCCTCGACGCACGGCTCGGACCCGGCCCCCGTCAGGGGCGCGGGGAACGGCGCGCCCAGCCACCCCCGGCCGACAGACGAAGACCGGTCGTAGGGCGCCCCCCGCCGGAGGCCCATGCTTGCTCGTATGACCGACATGGAACCCGCCGAGCCCCAGGCACCGCTGCGGACAGCGCTGCAGGCGGCCCTGCGCGAGAGCGTCCGCGGCGACATCGCCTTCGAGCCGACCGCACGCGCGCTCACCACCATGGACGCGTCCAACTACCGCCGCGTACCCCTGGGCGTCGTCGCCCCGCGGGACGCCGACGACGTGGCCGCGGCGATGCACGCGTGCGCCGCCCTCGGCGTACCGGTCGTGCCGCGCGGCGGCGGCACATCGATCGCCGGACAGGCCACCGGCACCGGCGTGGTCCTCGACTTCACCCGGTACATGAACCACATCGTGTCGCTGGACCCCGCGGCCCGCACCGCCGTGGTCCAGCCGGGAGTCGTCCTGGACCGCCTCCAGGAGGCGGCCGCCCCGCACGGCCTGCGCTTCGGCCCCGACCCCTCGACCCACGGCCGGTGCACGCTCGGCGGGATGATCGGCAACAACTCCTGCGGATCGCACTCCGTCGCCTGGGGCACGACCGCCGACAGCGTCCGCGAACTGTCGGTGGTCACCGCGCGCGGCGACCGGCTCAGGCCCGGCCCCGGCTGGTCGGGCGCCCCCGACGGCCTGCGGGCGCTGGTGGACGCCGAGCTGGCCGTCCTGCGCACCGGCTTCCCCGAGCTGCCCCGCCGTATCTCCGGGTACGCGCTCGACGCGCTGCTCCCCGAACGCGGCGCGGACGTGGCGCGCTCCCTCTGCGGCTCCGAGGGCACGCTCGGCATCCTCACGGAGGCGACCGTACGGCTGGTCGAGGCACCCCGCGCGCGTGCCCTCGCCGTCCTCGCGTACGCCGACGAGAGCGCCGCGGCGGAAACGGCCCCCGGCCTGCTGCCGCACGGGCCGCTCACCGTGGAGGGGATGGCCGCGGACCTCGTACCGCCGGACGCGCGCGCGGGTCTGCCCCGAGGAGGTGCCTGGCTGTTCGTGGAGACGGGCGGTGACACGCAGGCGCAGGCACGCGCGCGTGCGCAGGACGTCGTCCGCGCGGCGGACGTGACGGCCTCCCTGGTCGTCACCGACCCCGTCGCGCAGCGGGCCCTGTGGCGTATCCGCGAGGACGCCGCCGGCACCGCGACCCGGATGCCGGACGGCACCGAGGCATGGCCCGGCTGGGAGGACTGCGCGGTGCCGCCGGCCCGGCTCGGCGCCTACCTGCGGGACTTCAGGGCCCTACTGACGGCCCACGGGCTGCGCGGCGCTCCGTACGGCCACTTCGGGGACGGCTGCATCCATGTACGCATCGACTTCGACCTGGTGACGCCGGCGGGCGTGGGCCGCTTCAGGAGCTTCTCGCGGGAGCTGGCCGAGCTGGTCGTCTCGCACGGCGGGTCGCTGTCGGGGGAGCACGGCGACGGACAGGCGCGGGCGGAGCTGCTGCCCACGATGTACGGGCGGCGGATGGTCGGCCTCTTCGAGCGGGTGAAGGACCTCTGGGACCCCGACGGGCTGCTCAACCCGGGCATGCTGGTCAGGCCGCACCGGCTGGACGAGAACCTGCGCTTCGCGGTCCTGCCGCGCGAACCGGTGGACGTCGCGTTCGGCTATCCGGCGGACGGCGGGGACTTCGCCGCGGCGGTGCGCCGCTGCGTCGGGGTGGCCAAGTGCCGCACCCCGGCGGCCCCCGCCTCCCCGGCATCCGCCGGTTCCCCCGCTTCCTCCGCCCCCGGCTCCTCGGTGATGTGCCCGTCCTTCCGGGTCACCGGCGAGGAGGAGCACTCCACGCGTGGGCGCGCGCGGCTGCTGCACGAGATGCTGGCGGGCGAGGTGATCACGGACGGCTGGCGCTCGACGGAGGTCCGTGACGCGCTGGACCTCTGCCTGTCCTGCAAGGGCTGCCGCTCGGACTGCCCGGTCGGCGTCGACATGGCCACGTACAAGGCGGAGTTCCTGCACCACCACTACGAGGGCCGCAGACGGCCGGCGGCGCACTACGCGATGGGGTGGCTGCCGGTGTGGCTGCGGCTCGTCGACCGCACGCGTACGGCGTGGCTGGTCAACGCCCTCGCCGCGGTACGCCCGCTGGCGGCGCTCGCCGGGCGGCTGGGCGGGATCGCGCCCGAACGCGAGCTCCCCCGGCTGGCGGGGGAGACGTTCAGCCGGTGGTGGGAGCGTGGTGAGCACCCCGGCGGGGACGGGCCCACGGAGGTGTTCCTGTGGCCGGACACCTTCACCGAACACCTCTCCCCGTCCGTCGGGAAGGCGGCCGTACGGGTCCTGCGGGCGGCGGGCCTGCGGGTGCTGCCGCTCCCGCGCCGTCCCCGCCGCCGGGTCTGCTGCGGTCTGACCTATGTGTCGACGGGGCAGCTGGACCGCGCCCGTACGGTCCTGCGCCACACCCTCGACCTGCTGGAACCACTCCTGGACCCGGCCCTTGCGCCCTCGGAACTCCCGGGCGTCGTCGTCCTCGAACCGAGCTGCGCGGCCGCCCTCCGCACGGACCTGCCCGAGCTGCTGCCCGACGACCCGCGCGCGCGGCGCCTGGCCTCGGCGGTGCTGACGTTCGCGGAGGCGCTGGAGCGGCACGCCCCGCACTGGACACCGCCCCGCCTGGACCGCCGGGTCGTGGGCCAGACGCACTGCCACCAGCACGCCGTCCTGGGAGACGCGGCGGACCGCCGCCTGCGCGAGGCGGCGGGCCTGACCGGCTCCCTGGCGGGCGGCTGCTGCGGCCTCGCGGGCAACTTCGGCTTCGAGAAGGGCCACTACGAGGTGTCGCTGGCCTGCGCCGAGGAACAACTGCTCCCGGCGGTCCGGGCGGCGGGCGAGGAGACGCTGATCCTGGCGGACGGCTTCTCCTGCCGCACCCAACTGCACCAGACGACGGGAACGAGAGCCCGCCACCTGGCGGAGATCCTGGCGGAGGCCCTGCCCGACGCCTGACCCCACGGAGGCCCCTCCGCCTCCAGGTAAGTTTCAAACCAGGTTCACAACCCTGACGCAGTCCATTACCCTGGACTGGCAAGTACATCACGATGTACGAAGCTGGCTTGCCCCGAACGCCCCGAACGCCCCGCCCCGAACTCCCTGGACGACCCGTGACCCTCCCCCGCGCCGACCGATCCCCCACGGTCGCCGACCCCGCGGCCGCCGTGGCCGGCCCGGCCCCCCTCTCCGAGCCCGCCGCGCCGCCCGGACCCGCCCCGCGCGGCGTACGCGCCCTCGGCCCGCTGGGTCTGGTGCTCGCCGGAGGCATCAGCGTCCAGTTCGGCGGCGCGCTCGCCGTGAGCCTCATGCCGCGCGCGGGCGCCCTGGGCGTGGTGACCCTCCGCCTCGCGGTGGCCGCGATCGTGCTGATGGTGATCTGCCGCCCCAGGCTGCGCGGCCACTCGCGCGCGGACTGGGGCACCGTCGTCGTCTTCGGCATCACGATGGCCGCGATGAACGGCCTCTTCTACCAGTCGGTGGCCCGCATCCCGCTCGGCCCCGCCGTCACCCTGGAAGTGCTCGGCCCGCTGGTCCTGTCGGTCCTCGCCTCCCGCCGGGCCGTCAACCTCGTCTGGGCCGGCCTCGCCCTCGGCGGTGTCTTCCTGCTGGGCGGCGGCGGCTTCGGCAGCCTCGATCCGGCCGGTGTCGCCTTCGCCCTGTCGGCCGGCGCCATGTGGGCGGCGTACATAGTCTTCAGCGCGCGTACGGGCCGCCGCTTCCCGCAGGCCGACGGACTGGCGCTGGCGATGGTGGTCGCGGCCGTGCTGTTCCTGCCGCTGGGCCTCGTCGAATCCGGCGACAAGCTCCTCGATCCGACCACGATCGCCCTGGGCTCCGCCGTGGCGATCCTCTCCTCCGTCCTCCCGTACACCCTGGAACTCGTCGCCCTGCGCCGCCTGCCCGCCTCCACCTTCGCGATCCTGATGAGCCTGGAACCGGCCGTCGCCTCGATCGCCGGCTTCCTGGTGCTGAGCCAGACGCTGTCGGTCACCGAAGGGCTGGCGATCACCCTGGTCATCGTGGCGAGCATGGGCGCCGTACGCACCCAGGTGGGCCGGGGCAGGGCCAAGAGCGTCGGCGACTGAGCCGACCGGGCCGGCACCGGAAGCGCGGCGATTAATGCAAGCATGCTTGCTTGTTTATCCGACCGCTGCCATGCTCCGGAGCGCACGCACACCGTCGTGCCCGAGGGGAGCGCCATCGTGTCCGACCCGTCGCCCGTGATCGATGACCTGTGCCGGGAGAGCGAACAACTGGACGCGCTCGTCGGGGAGTTGGCGCCGGAGCGCTGGGCGCTCGCCACCCCGGCCCCACGGTGGACCGTCGCCCACCAGATCGCGCACCTCGCCTGGACCGACCGGTCCGCCCTGCTCGCAGCGACCGATCCCGCGGCCTTCGCGCGGGAGGTCGAGAAGGCGATGGCCTCGCCCCACGGCTTCGTGGACGAGGGCGCGGACCGGGGGGCCGCGCTGCCCCCGCACCAGCTCCTCGCCGAGTGGCGCGCCGGGCGGCGGGCGCTGGAGAAGGCCCTGCGCGCGGCCCCCGCCGGGACGCGCTTCCCCTGGTACGGGCCGCCCATGTCGGTCGCCTCCATGGCGACGGGCCGGCTCATGGAGACCTGGGCCCACGGCCAGGACATCGCCGACACGCTGCGGGTGACGAGGCCACCCACGGACCGCCTCCGGCATGTGGTGCGCATCGGGGTGCGGGCCCGCGACTTCGCCTTCGGGACACGGGGGCTCACCCCGCCCGCCGAGGAGTTCCGCGTCGAACTCACGGCCCCCTCCTCCGGTGAGTCGTGGACCTACGGCCCCGAGGACGCCGCCCAGCGGGTCACAGGACCCGCCCTCGACTTCTGCCTCCTGGTCACCCAGCGGGCCCACCGCGCCGACCTCGCGGTCCGCGCGGAAGGCCCCGACGCCGACCGCTGGCTGGACATCGCGCAGGCGTTCGCGGGCCCGCCCGGCACGGGCCGCGCACCGAAAGGGGCCGCGGGATGACCGGCCCCGCACCCGCGCCGGACCCCCGCCCTCAGCTCCGCCCTCTGCGCGTAGGCAACGCCTCCGGTTTCTACGGCGACCGCTTCGACGCGATGCGCGAGATGCTCACCGGCGGCCCGCTGGACGTCCTGACCGGTGACTACCTCGCCGAGCTGACCATGCTCATCCTCGGCCGCGACCGCCTCAAGAACCCCGCCGGCGGTTACGCGCGCACCTTCCTGCGGCAGCTGGAGGAGTGCCTCGGTCTCGCGCACGAGGGGGGCGTGCGGATCGTGGCCAACGCGGGCGGTCTGAACCCGGCCGGACTCGCCGACGCCGTACGGGAGCTGGCGGGACGGCTCGGCATCCCGGTGCGGGTCGCCCACGTCGAGGGCGACGACCTCACCGCCCGCCACCCCGGCCCCGGGAACCTCGCCGCGCACGCCTACCTCGGCGGCGGAGGCATCGCCGTCTGCCTGCGCGAGGGCGCGGACGTCGTCGTCACCGGCCGGGTCACCGACGCCGCCCTGGTCACCGGGCCCGCCGCCGCCCACTTCGGCTGGGCCCCGGACGCCCACGACCGGCTCGCCGGCGCCGTCGTCGCCGGGCACGTCCTGGAGTGCGGCACCCAGGCCACCGGCGGCAACTACGCCTTCTTCACCGAGCACGACCCGGCCCGCCTGCACCACCCGGGTTTCCCGGTCGCCGAACTCCACGAGGACGGCACGAGCGTCATCACCAAGCACGACGGCACCGGCGGCGTCGTGGACCTCGGCACGGTCACCGCCCAGCTCCTCTACGAGACGTCCGGCGCCCGGTACGCGGGCCCCGACGTCACCGCCCGCCTCGACACGGTCCGCCTCACCCAGGAGGGCCCCGACCGCGTACGCATCGACGGGGTGCGGGGCGAGGCGCCGCCGCCCACCCTCAAGGTCGGGCTCAACCGCCTCGGCGGTTTCCGCAACGAGGTCGTCTTCGTGCTGACCGGGCTCGACATCGGGGCGAAGGCCGCCTTCGTGCGGGCCCAGCTGGAGGCCGCGCTCGCGGGGGCCAAGTCACGCCCCGCCGAGGTCCGTTGGGAACTCGTCCGTACCGACCGCCCCGACGCGCCCACCGAGGAGACCGCGAGCGCCTTGCTGCGGCTCGTCGTGCGCGACCCCGACCAGGAGGCGGTGGGCCGCACCATCGGCGCCGCCGCCGTCGAACTGGCCCTCGGCAGCTACCCCGGATTCCATGTGCTGGCGCCCCCCGGCAAGGGCGCCCCCTACGGAGTCTTCGAGGACGTGTACGTCCCGCAGGCGGAGGTGGAGCACGTCGCGGTCCTCCACGACGGGCGGCGGGTCCGGGTGGCCCCGGCCGCCGGCACCCTCGTACCGGAACCGGCTGAGGAACCCCCGCTGCCCGAGCCCCTCCCCGCCGGTCTCCCCGTGCGCCGCGCACCCCTCGGCCTCGTCGCCGGAGCGCGCAGCGGCGACAAGGGCGGGAACGCGAACGTCGGCGTCTGGGTCCGCACGGACGACGCCTGGCGCTGGCTCGCCCACACCCTCACCACCGACCGGTTCCGCGAACTCCTCCCGGAGACGGCGGAGTCGACCGTCGTACGCCACGTCCTGCCCACGCTGCGCGCTTTGAACTTCGTCGTCGAGGGGATCCTCGGCGAGGGGGTCGCCGCGCAGCACCGCTTCGACCCGCAGGCCAAGGCGCTCGGCGAGTGGCTGCGCTCCCGCCACCTCGACATACCGGAGGTACTGCTGTGACGGTTCTGGCATCCGCCCTCGACACCTCCTCCGCCGACCACGCGGCCCACCGCGAGGCGATGCTCGGCAAACTCGCCGACCTCGACACCGAGCACGCCAAGGCCCTCGCGGGCGGCGGCGAGAAGTACGTGGCCCGGCACCGGGGGCGCGGCAAACTGCTGGCCCGCGAGCGCATCGAACTGCTCCTCGACCCCGACACGCCCTTCCTGGAACTGTCACCGCTCGCCGCCTGGGGGAGCGAGTACGCCGTCGGCGCCTCGCTCGTCACGGGCATCGGTGTCGTCGAGGGCGTCGAGTGCCTGATCACGGCCAACGACCCGACCGTACGCGGCGGTGCCAGCAACCCCTGGAGCCTGAAGAAGGCGCTGCGGGCGAACGACATCGCGTACGCCAACCGGCTGCCGTGCATCAGCCTCGTCGAGTCGGGCGGCGCCGACCTGCCCTCCCAGAAGGAGATCTTCATTCCCGGGGGCGCCGTCTTCCGGGACATCACCCGGCTGTCGGCCGCCGGGATCCCCACCGTCGCGGTCGTCTTCGGCAACTCCACCGCCGGGGGCGCGTACGTCCCCGGCATGTCCGACCACGTGATCATGGTCAAGGAGCGCGCGAAGGTCTTCCTCGGCGGTCCGCCGCTGGTGAAGATGGCCACCGGCGAGGAGAGCGACGACGAGTCCCTCGGCGGCGCCGAGATGCACGCGCGCGTGTCGGGCCTCGCCGACCACTTCGCCGTCGACGAGCACGACGCCCTGCGGCAGGCGCGGCGCGTGGTCGCCCGCCTCAACCACCGCAAGGCGTACGCCGATCCGGCCCCGGCCGAGCCCCCGAAGTACGACCCCGAGGAACTGCTCGGCATCGTCCCCGGCGACCTCCGGCACCCCTTCGACCCGCGCGAGGTCATCGCCCGCATCGTCGACGCCTCCGACTTCGACGAGTTCAAGCCCCTCTACGGGACGAGCCTGACGACCGGCTGGGCGAGCCTGCACGGCTATCCGCTCGGCATCCTCGCCAACGCCCGGGGCGTCCTGTTCAGCGAGGAGTCGCAGAAGGCCGCCCAGTTCATCCAGCTCGCCAACCAGCGCGACATCCCACTGCTCTTCCTGCACAACACCACCGGCTACATGGTCGGCAAGGAGTACGAGCAGGGCGGCATCATCAAGCACGGCGCGATGATGATCAACGCGGTGAGCAACTCGAAGGTCCCGCACCTGTCCGTGCTCATGGGCGCCTCCTACGGGGCCGGGCACTACGGGATGTGCGGGCGCGCGTACGACCCGCGCTTCCTGTTCGCCTGGCCGAGCGCCAAGTCCGCCGTCATGGGCCCGCAGCAGCTCGCCGGAGTCCTGTCGATCGTCGCCCGCCAGTCCGCCGCCGCGAAGGGGCAGCCTTACGATGAGGCCGCTGCCGAGGGCGACGCCGCGCTGCGCGCCATGGTGGAGCAGCAGATCGAGTCCGAGTCCCTGCCGATGTTCCTGTCCGGGCGGCTGTACGACGACGGCGTCATCGACCCGCGCGACACCCGGACCGTCCTCGGCCTGTGCCTGTCCGCGATCCACACGGCCCCCTACGAGGGCGCCCGCGGCGGCTTCGGCGTCTTCCGGATGTGAGGGGCATGACGGGCATGACCGATGTGAGAGGTCCCATGATGTCGAGCCTGCTGGTCGCCAACCGCGGCGAGATCGCCTGCCGCGTCTTCCGCACCTGCCGTGAGCGGGGCATCACCACCGTCGCCGTGTACTCGGACGCCGACTGGAACGCCCTCCACACGCGCGTGGCCGACACGGCGGTACGCCTCCCGGGCACGTCGCCCGCCGAGACGTATCTGCGCGGCGACCTCATCGTGCGGGCGGCCCTGCGGGCGGGCGCCGACGCCGTCCACCCCGGGTACGGCTTCCTCTCCGAGAACGCCGACTTCGCGCGGGCCGTCCTCGGCGCGGGCCTGACCTGGGTGGGCCCGCCGCCCGAGGCGATCGAGGCGATGGCCGACAAGACCCGCGCCAAGGACGTGATGCGGGCCGCCGGGGTGCCGCTGCTCGCCGCCCTGGACCCGGACGAGGTGACGGCGGCGGACCTGCCCGTCCTGGTGAAGGCCGCGGCGGGCGGCGGTGGCCGGGGTATGCGGGTCGTCCGCGAACTGGCCGACCTCAGGGGCGAGCTGAAGGCCGCCTCGATCGAGGCCGAGAGCGCCTTCGGGGACGGCTCGGTGTTCGTCGAGCCGTACGTCCAGGACGGGCGCCACGTCGAGGTGCAGATCGTCGCCGACGCGTACGACACCGTGTGGGCGTACGGCACCCGTGACTGCTCCCTCCAGCGCCGCCACCAGAAGGTCGTCGAGGAGGCTCCCGCGCCCGGCCTCGCCCCCGGCGTCGAGGAGCGCCTGCGGTCCGCCGCGGTCACCGCCGCCCGGACGATCTCCTACCGGGGCGCGGGCACCGTCGAGTTCCTGGTCTCCGGGGACCGCGTGCACTTCCTGGAGATGAACACCCGCCTCCAGGTCGAGCACCCGGTGACCGAGGCGGTGTTCGGCGTCGACCTGGTGGCCCTGCAGCTCGGCATCGCCGAGGGAGCCTCCCTGGACGGCAACCCGCCGACGCCGTCCGGCCACGCGATCGAGGCCCGCCTCTACGCCGAGGACCCGGCCCGGGGCTGGGCCCCGCAGACCGGCACCCTGCACCGGCTGTCCGTACCCGGCGTCCGCCTCGACACCGGCTACGAGGACGGCGACCCGATCGGTGTCCACTACGACTCCATGATCGCCAAGGCCGTCGCCCACGCGCCCACCCGCGCGGAGGCGATCCGCACCCTCGCCGGCGCCCTGGAGAGGGCGACGCTCCACGGCCCGGTCACCAACCGCGACGTCCTCGTACGCTCCCTGCGCCACGCGGAGTTCGCGGCGGCCCGCATGGACACGGGCTTCTACGACCGCCACCTGGCCGAGCTGACCACGGCCGACACGGACCCGTACGCCCCCCTGGCCGCCGCGCTCGCCGACGCCCACGGCCGCTCCCGGTTCGGCGGCTGGCGCAACCTGCCCTCGCAGCCGCAGAGCAGGCGCTACGCCTCGGCCGGCGTGGAGCACGAGGTCCGGTACCGCCACACCCGGGAGGGCCTGGCGGCCGACGGCGTCCGCGTCCTGCACACCTCGCCCGACCTCGTCGTCCTGGAGATCGACGGGATGCGCCGCACGTTCGAGGTGTCCCGGTACGACGACCGCGTCCACGTGAACACCACCCTGCTGACAGCCCTGCCCCGCTTCTCCGACCCCACCGCCCAGCAGGCCCCCGGCTCTCTCCTGGCCCCCATGCCCGGCACGGTCGTCCGCGTGGCGGAGGGCCTCACCGAGGGTTCACCGGTCCAGGCGGGCAGCCCTCTGATCTGGCTGGAGGCGATGAAGATGGAACACAGGATCACGGCCCCGACGGACGGCACCCTGACCGCCCTGCACGCCACCCCCGGCCAACAGGTGGAGCCAGGAGCCCTACTGGCCGTGGTGAAACCCCGAGCAACCTAGGGCCACGAGGACCGCCGCAACCCCCAAGGGGCGCGGGGAACGGCGCAGTCTTTCAGGGGGGCGGGGAACGGCGCAGTCCTTTAAGGGGCGCGGGGAACGGCGCAATCTTTTCAGGGGCGCGGGGAACTGCGCAGTCTTTCAAGGGGCGCGGGGAACGGCGCCACCAGCCACGACGAACCGGCACCCACCATCCGGCACAAGCACCTCCTCCGAGGAGCCACATGACCACAGTCCTGGAATCAGAAGAGCACAAGGCCCTCCGCACAGCCGTGGCAACCCTCGGCAACCGCTACGGCCACACCTACCTCGCCAAGGTCATCGCGGAGAAGGGCCACCCCGAAGAGCTCTGGTCGGAAGCCGCCAAGCTCGGCTACCTGGGCGTCAACCTGCCGGAGGCATACGGCGGCGGAGGCGGCGGCATGGCCGAACTCTCCATAGTCCTGGAAGAGCTGGGCGCCGCGGGCTGCCCGCTCCTCATGATGGTCGTCTCACCGGCCATCTGCGGAACAGTCATAGCCCGCTTCGGTACGGAGGAGCAGAAACGGGCCTGGCTCCCCGGCCTGGCCGACGGCACCCGCACGATGGCCTTCGGCATCACCGAACCCGACGCCGGCTCCAACAGCCACCGCATCACCACCACCGCCCGCCGGGCGGAGGACGGCCCGGCGGGCGGCCCGGACGACGGGGCGCGGACCGGCCGGGACTGGATCCTCACCGGCCGCAAGGTGTTCATCTCGGGCGTCGACATCGCCGACGCCACCCTCGTCGTCGGCCGCACCGCGGACGCCCGCACCGGCAGGCTCAAGCCCTGCCTGTTCATCGTCCCGCGCGACGCCCCCGGCTTCGGGCGCCGGCAGATCGACATGGAACTGCACAGCGCCGAGAAGCAGTTCGAGCTGACCCTGGACGGCGTACGGCTGCCCGCCGACGCACTCGTCGGAGACGAGGACGCGGGCCTGCTCCAGCTCTTCGCAGGTCTCAACCCCGAGCGCATCATGACCGCCGCCTTCGCGATCGGCATGGGCCGCTACGCCCTGGCCAAGGCCGTCGGCTACGCGCGCGAGCGCACCGTCTGGCGGGAGCCCATCGGCGCCCACCAGGCCATCGCACACCCCCTGGCGCAGGCGCACATCGACCTCGAACTCGCCCGCCTGATGATGCAGAAGGCCGCCCACCTGTACGACGCGGGGGACGACATCGGCGCCGGAGAGGCCGCCAACATGGCCAAGTACGCGGCGGCCGAAGCCTGCGTGAAGGCCGTCGACCAGTCCGTGCACACCCTCGGCGGCAACGGCCTGACCGGCGAGTTCGGCCTCGCCTCGCTCATCACCGCGTCCCGGGTGGCGCGGATCGCCCCCGTGAGCCGCGAGATGATCCTCAACTACGTCTCGCACCAGACCCTGGGCCTGCCCAAGTCCTACTAGGCACCATGTCCTCCACGGCCTCCGGCTCCCTCACGGCCTCCGGCCTCCGTGCACATCCCCGGCTCCTGGAAAGGGCCCGCCATGGTGTTCCGCAGCGAGTACGAAGACGTTCCCGCCGTCGAAGAACCCATCCACGAGGCGGTGCTGGGCCGTGCCGCCTCCCGGGGTGACGCCCCCGCGCTGATCGACGGCGTGAACGGCACGACCCTCACCTACGCCCAGCTCGACACGTTCCACCGGCGGATCGCCGCCGCGCTCGCCGAACTCGGCGTGCGCAAGGGCGATGTGCTCGCCCTGCACAGCCCCAACACCGTCGCCTTCCCCACGGCGTTCTACGCGGCCACGCGCGCGGGGGCGTCGGTCACCACCGTGCACCCGCTCGCCACGCCGGAGGAGTTCGCCAAGCAGCTGCGGGACTGCGCCGCCCGGTGGATCGTCACCGTCTCACCGCTCCTGGACACCGCCCGCGCGGCGGCCGAACTCGCGGGCGGCATACGGGAGATACTCGTCTGCGACCAGGCTCCCGGACACCGCTCCCTGCTCGACATGCTGGGCTCCACGGCCCCCGAGCCGCAGATCGACGTCGACCCCGTGACGGACGTGGCGGCCCTCCCGTACTCCTCCGGGACGACCGGTGTCCCGAAGGGGGTGATGCTCACCCACCGGAACATCGCCACCAACCTCGCCCAGCTGACCCCCACCATGCCGATGGGCCCCGGCGACCGTATCCTCGCCGTCCTGCCGTTCTTCCACATCTACGGACTGACGGCCCTCATGAACGCCCCGCTGAGGCAGGGCGCCACCGTGGTCGTGCTGCCGCGCTTCGACCTCGACACGTTCCTCGCGGCCATCGAGAAGCACCGCATCACCGGCCTCTACGTGGCCCCGCCGATCGTGCTCGCCCTCGCCAAGCACCCCGCCGTCGAGGGCTACGACCTGTCGTCCCTGCAGTACGTCATCAGCGCGGCGGCCCCCCTCGACGCCGAACTGGCACAAGCGTGTTCGCACCGGCTCGGGCTGCCGCCGGTCGGCCAGGCGTACGGCATGACGGAACTCTCCCCCGGCACCCACGTCGTCCCCCTCGGCGAGCGGAACGCGCCCCCGGGAAGCGTCGGCAAGCTCATCGCCGGCACCGAGATGCGCATCGTCTCCCTGGACGACCCCGCGAAGGACGTCGGCGTCGGCGAACGCGGTGAGATCGTCATCCGCGGCCCCCAGGTCATGAAGGGCTACCTCGGCCGGCCCGACGACACCGCCGCGATGATCGACGAGGACGGCTGGCTGCACACCGGCGACGTCGGACACGTCGACGCGGACGGCTGGCTGTACGTCGTCGACCGCGTCAAGGAACTCATCAAGTACAAGGGCTTCCAGGTGGCCCCCGCCGAGCTGGAGGCACTCCTGCTGACGCACCCCGGCATCGCGGACGCCGCCGTCATCGGGGTCTACGACACCGACAACAACGAGAGGCCGCACGCGTACGTGGTGCGCCAGCCGGCCGCGGCGGGTCTCACGGAGGAAGAGGTCATGGAGTACGTCGCCGCGCGCGTCGCCCCGTACAAGAAGGTCCGGCACGTCGAGTTCCTCGAAGCGGTGCCGAGGGCCGCCTCGGGGAAGATCCTGCGACGGGAACTGAGGGAGCGCGCATGACCACGGTGCGGCGGTCGCACGAGCGGGGGATCACCACCCTCGCGCTCGACGCGCCCGAGCGGCGCAACGCCCTCTCCGCCCGCCTGGTGGGAGACCTCGCCGACGCGCTCACGGAGTGCGGCAGGGACGGCGGCGTACGCGCCGTCGTCCTCACCCACACCGGGAACACCTTCAGCGCGGGCGCGGACCTGACCGACCCGCCGCACCCCGACACGCTCGTGGCGCTGCTGCGCCAAATCGTCGAACTGCCCAGGCCCGTCGTCGCCCGCGTCACCGGTCATGTGCGCGCGGGCGGCCTCGGACTGCTCGGCGCCTGCGACATCGCGGCCGCCTCCCGGGACGCCACCTTCGCCTTCACGGAGGTACGCATCGGGGTGGCCCCCGCCGTGATCTCGCTGCCCCTCCTGCCGCGCCTCGACCCGCGCGCGGTGGCCCGCTACTACCTCACCGGGGAGAAGTTCGACGCGGCCGAGGCCGCCCGGATCGGCCTCGTCACCGCGGCGGGCGACGACGCCGACGACGTCCTCGCGCCGGTGCTCGACGGGCTGCGGCGCTCCTCACCGCAGGGGCTGGCCGAGACGAAGCGGCTGCTCACGGCTAAGGTGCTGGACACCTTCGACCGGGACGCGGCCGGCCTGACCGCTCTCTCGGCCCGGCTGTTCTCCTCCGCACAGGCCCGCGAGGGAATGACCGCCTTCCTCGAACGACGGGATCCCTCATGGGTGTGGTGAACGGCGCGCCGCCGGCGGAACGCGTCCCCAAACAGGACCGCAGCCGCGCCACCAGGCAACGCCTCCTCGCCGCCGCCGTGGCCTGCCTCGCCGAACGCGGCTGGGCGGGCTCGACGGTCTCCGTGGTCGCCGAACGCGCCGGGGTGTCGCGGGGCGCGGCCCAGCACCACTTCCCGACCCGCGAGGACCTCTTCACGGCGGCCGTCGAGTACGTCGCCGAGGAGCGCTCCACCGCCCTGCGCGCCCTCTTCCCCGAGGGCGCCACGGACCGCCGGGCCGTCGTCGCCGCCCTGGTCGACCTCTACACGGGCCCCCTGTTCCGCGCCGCCCTGCACCTCTGGGTCGCCGCCTCCAACGAGGACCAGCTGTGCTCCCGCGTGACCGAGCTGGAGGCCCGCGTCGGCCGCGAGACCCACCGCATCGCCGTGGACCTGCTGAACGCCGACGAGTCCCGCCCCGGCGTACGCGAGACCGTGCAGGGCTTCCTGGACATGTCCCGGGGCCTGGGCCTGGCCAACCTCCTGACGGACGACACGTCCCGCAGGGCCAAGGTCGTGGCCCAGTGGGCCCGGATCCTGGACGGCGCGCTGGGCTGAGCGCCCCCGGTCCGGGCACGGCCCTTCGAAGCACGGCCCTTCAGCGCACGGCCTTCGAGGGCTCAGCCCTTCAGGGAGCCAGCCTCTCCACCCGCCACTGCCCGCCCTCGTCCACCACGTACCGCAGCCGGTCGTGCAGCCGGTTCTCCCGTCCCTGCCAGAACTCCACCGTCCGCGGCACCACCCGGAACCCGCCCCAGTGCGGCGGCACGGGCACCTGCTCCCCGGCGGGATACCGCGCGACCAGCTCGGCGTACGACACCTCCAGCTCGTCCCGGGCGGCGACCACCGAGGACTGCGCACTGGCCCACGCCCCGAGCTGCGACCCGTGCGGTCGCGTACGGAAGTACGCCGCCGTCTCGTCCCGCCCGGTGCGCTCCGCGGTCCCGGTCACGACGACCTGCCGCGCCATCGGATGCCAGGGGAAGAGCAGCGAGACGTACGGGTTCTCCGCCAGCTCACGCGCCTTGCGGGACCCGTAGTTGGTGAAGAAGACGAAACCCCGCTCGTCGTACCGCTTCAGCAGCACCGTCCGGGAACTGGGCCGCCCCCCGGCGTCCGCCGTGGAGACGACCATCGCGTTCGGCTCGTACAGCGCGCCCCGCGCCGCGGCCTGGGTGAACCAGCGCGCGAACTGCTCCATGGGGTGGTCGGCCAGCTCGGTCTCGTCCATTCCCTCGGCCCGGTACTGCTTGCGCATCAGGGCGGGGTCGAGGAGGGGTTCACGGTCGGTCACATGGTCATCCTGCCGCATGACCGAGGGCGGCCGAGGGCAGTTGGCGGGCGTGGGCTTCATCACTGCGTGGCACTGAGTGCCGCGTACTCTCCCCAAAGGTGGCACCAAGGGATATCGTCCTGCTTCCGGAACGGTTGGGTGACCGCCGGCCGCACGGGGCATGACCGGAGTGACGTACGGACCGCGAGTCCACGAGGCGACCGCGGAACCGCACGCTCGCACCCCGAACACCACCGCTCTTCCACCTCGCACGTCGCACCGCGCAACCCGCACCTCCCACACACCACCCGTCGCACACATCATGAGGAGCCGCCTGATGTCCGACTTCGTACCCGGACTCGAAGGAGTCGTCGCTTTCGAGACGGAGATCGCCGAACCGGACAAGGAGGGCGGCGCCCTGCGGTACCGGGGCGTCGACATCGAGGACCTGGTCGGCCACGTCTCCTTCGGCAACGTCTGGGGCCTGCTCGTCGACGGCGCCTTCAATCCCGGCCTGCCGCCCGCCGAGCCGTTCCCGATCCCCGTCCACTCCGGTGACATCCGGGTGGACGTGCAGTCCGCGCTCGCCATGCTCGCCCCCGTCTGGGGCCTCAAGCCGCTCCTCGACATCGACGAGAAGCAGGCCCGCGCGGACCTCGCCCGCGCCGCCGTCATGGCCCTCAGCTACGTCGCCCAGTCCGCCCGCGGCCAGGGCCTGCCGATGGTCCCGCAGCGGGAGATCGACAAGGCGCAGTCCGTCGTCGAGCGGTTCATGATCCGCTGGCGCGGCGAGCCCGACCCCAAGCACGTGGCGGCGGTCGACGCCTACTGGACGAGCGCCGCCGAGCACGGCATGAACGCGTCCACGTTCACCGCCCGCGTCATCGCGTCCACCGGCGCCGACGTGGCGGCGGCCCTCTCGGGAGCCGTCGGCGCCATGTCGGGACCGCTGCACGGCGGCGCCCCCTCGCGGGTCCTCGGCATGATCGAGGAGATCGAACGCACGGGCGACGCCGAGGCGTTCGTCAAGCAGGCCCTCGACAAGGGCGAGCGTCTGATGGGCTTCGGCCACCGGGTGTACCGCGCCGAGGACCCGCGCGCGCGGGTGCTGCGCCGCACCGCCCGCGAGCTGGGCGCTCCCCGCTTCGAGATCGCCGAGGCCCTGGAGAAGGCGGCCCTCGCCGAACTGCACGCCCGGCGCCCGGACCGCGTCCTCGCCACGAACGTCGAGTTCTGGGCCGCCATCGTCCTCGACTTCGCCGAGGTCCCGGCCCACATGTTCACCTCGATGTTCACGTGCGCCCGTACCGCCGGCTGGTCCGCGCACATCCTGGAGCAGAAGCGCACCGGACGCCTGGTCCGGCCCTCCGCGCGCTACGTCGGCCCGGGCACCCGCAACCCGCGCGAGATCGAGGGCTTCGAGAGCATCGCCCACTGACCGAGCAGACATGATCGTGCAGGCATGATCGTGTGCGGACGGCACGTGTGGCGGCGCTCCATGGAGCGCCGCCACACGTGTGTCGTCACCCCGACGGTCCGCCGGGGAACGCAGACGACCCGCGAGCTCTGGTCCCCTCCGAGGAGGGAGCCGGCCGGACTCACCGGCGAGCACGCGGGTCGGGTGACTGCTTGAGATTGGGCCGGCCGCACGCTCGTCTCACGCGCTGGTCCGGCACCGCACTGTGTGTGGTGACGGGCCGCTAGCCCGCAGCCACCTCGCTGGTCCGGGTTTCAGACATGTACCCGATCACCTCCTTTCGGCGTGGACCACACATTAGGAAGCGTCGGGGCGTCGCTCAAGTGATTTTCCGCGAAGTTGACGCGTTGACCGGATCCACGGGGGGAACCGATCTTGTGGGAGTGCCGGGACGACGGGGATCCGGCGACCGGCCCGAAGACCGACCGGTCCGGCCGTCCGGGGCCGAAGTGCCCGCACACAACGATTTCCTCAATCTTGTGGGAACCAGATGTGGGGTGCGTCACGTTCGAGTTGAATGATTCCTAGTGAGTGATTCGTAGTGAGTGAACAGACGCGCGGGCACACCGCGCAGGATTCGCCGACACGGCCTGCAGGGGGTGCCAGGTGAGTGCTTCGCGGCGTAGCGGGACGACGGACGAGCTCGGGCCGGACGAGCCGGAGCGGGACGGGGCCGATCTGCTGGCCGCTCTGCTCGACGGGATGGACGCCGCGCTGTGCGCGTTCGACGCCGACGGGGTGGTGACGCACTGGAACCGGGAGGCGGAGCGGATCCTCGGCTGGACCGCGGCCGAGGCGGTCGGACGGCACGGGTTCGCCGGCTGGGCCGTGCGGACCGCGGACGCCGAGGAGGTCGGGAACCGGCTGCTGTCCGCGATGCAGGCCCCCGGGCGGCAGGTCCACGAATTCGCGCTGCTGACCAAGGAGGGCGGCCGGGTCCTCGTACGGACCCAGTCGGCCGCCGTGCCCGGGCCCGACGGGAAGCCGGCCGGGGTGTACTGCGCCTTCAGCGAGGTGCACGCGCAGATCGACCTGGAGCGGTCGATCGCCCTGAGCGAGGCCCTCTTCGACGACGCCTCCTGGGGGGTCGTGCTCGTCGACGCCGACCTGCGGCCCGCCGTGGTCAACGCGCACGCGGCGCGGGCCCTCGGCTCCGGACGCACGGCCCTGCTGGGGCGGCCCCTGGGCGAGCTGCTCGCCCAGGGGGTGGAGGAACTGGAGAGCGCGCTCACGCATGTCCTCGCCGAGGGTGCGCCGCCGGCGCCCGCCGAGATGTGGGTGACCCTGCGCACCGCGGAGGGGGATCAGCGGCGCTGCTGGCGCAGCGGGTTCCTGCGGCTGGCCTCGCCGCTCGCGGAGGAACCGGTTCCGCTCGGGGTGGCCTGGCTCTTCCAGGACGTCACCGAGAGCAAGCAGACCGAGCAGGAAGCGGCGCTGCTGCGGTTCAGGACCAACCAGCTGCACCGGGCGGCGCGGGCCGCCGCCGAGTGCGAGGACCCCGCGGAGGCGGCGTCCGTCCATCTCGACTTCGCGCTGGCCGGATTCGCCGACCACGCGCTGATCGACCGGGTGGCGGGGGGTTCCGTGGCCGACGGGGAGGGGCCGGTACGGCTCGTGCGGGGCGCGGCCACGCCCTCCGGCGCGCCCGGACCCAGTCTGCCCGCGGGGCGGGCCGGGCTGCCCGTCCGGTACGCCGAGGGGCATCCGGCCTTCCAGTGCGTCGAGCGGATCGGTTCCGTACGGGCCAGTGCGGGGGTGAGCGATCCGGAGCGTGCCCGTGACTGGGCCGTCGCCCGTCAGTGGCCGGCGGATGCGGTGCACGCGCTGTGTGTCGTCCTGCGGAGCCGGGGGCGGACGCTGGGCGTCGTCACGTTCCTGCGCGGCGCGAGCCGCACGCAGTTCGAGAGGTTCGACGCGACGTACGCGGAGGATGTCGCGGTACGCATCGCGGCGGCACTGGATCTGGCGGCGGTGCTGGAGCAGGGGTGACGAGGAGCGGGGGCGCAGCCCCGTCCGCTGGGGCGCGGGGAACCGCGCGACCGGCCCCCACCGGCCCGCGGGTCAACGCTGCCAGTAGAAGATCCGGTCTCCGTACTCCCTGAAGACCCGGTCGTTCCACTCCAGACCCCCGTCGACGTTCCCCGAGCGCAGGAGCGGCGGCTCCAGGCCGCGGTCCGCGAGGGTGCCCGCCGCCGTGGCCATGACCGACTGGAGGAGCGCCGAGGTCACGACCGTGGAGGCGGAGGCGAAGGGCGCCGGGATGGTGTCGAGGGTGAGTTCCGCGTCGCCGATCGCGATCTTCGAGTCGAGGACGACGTCGCAGTGGTCCTTCAGGTACGTCCCCGAGGTGTGCCGGGACCTCGTCTCGGCGGCGTACGCCACCGACGTGACCCCGATGACCTTCAGGCCGAGGTCGCGGGCGCTCATCGCCATCTCGACGGGGAGGGCGTTGCGCCCGGAGAGGGAGATGATCACCAGGAGGTCGCCGGCGCGGGCCGGACTGGCGCCGAGGACCGCGCTCGCGAGACCGTCGACCCGCTCCAGCGCGGAGCCCAGCGTGGCCGGCATGACATCGACACCGACCGCGCCCGGTACGGCGAGCAGGTTCATCAGCGCGAGACTGCCCGCGCGGTAGACGAGGTCCTGCGCGGCGAGCGACGAATGACCGGCGCCGAAGGCGAAGAGCCGGCCGCCGTCCGTGACGGTGTCCGCGATCATCGTCCCGGCCGCCTCGATCGAGGGTGCCTCCTCGTCCCGCACCCGCTGCAGCAGGCCGATCGCGGCGTCGAAGAACTGCCCGGCCAGCTTGCTGTCGCCCATCCGCGAAGCCCCTTCCGCTGTCGTGTCGCGGATCACGTTGCGGTCTGGACCACTTCCGTGTCAATACGCTCCGCAGGAGCGACACTGGGGCACGAGGGCCCCCTTCCACCCGTCTGCGGGTGCCGGGCCCGACCGTCTCCGCAGGCACGCGTCGGGCACTCGTCACCACGTGGTTCGAACGGCACGGCACGGTTGTCGGTGGGATGCGTCAGAATTGTTGCCAGGGCCAGCGCACACGCCGGTGAGCCACCCAGCCTCCGGCAGAGCTAATCGAGGGGCACGTATGTCCGGACTGATCGACACCACGGAGATGTATCTCCGCACCATCCTCGAGCTGGAGGAGGAAGGTGTGGTCCCCATGCGCGCCCGGATCGCCGAGCGCCTCGACCAGAGCGGGCCGACCGTCAGCCAGACCGTGGCCCGCATGGAGCGCGACGGCCTCGTGGCGGTGGCCAGCGACCGCCACCTCGAGCTCACGGAGGAGGGCCGCCGGCTGGCCACGCGCGTGATGCGCAAGCACCGCCTCGCCGAGTGCCTGCTCGTCGACGTGATCGGTCTGGAGTGGGAGCAGGTGCACGCGGAGGCGTGCCGCTGGGAGCACGTGATGAGCGAGGCGGTCGAGCGGCGGGTGCTCGAACTGCTGCGCCACCCCACCGAGTCGCCGTACGGGAACCCGATCCCGGGCCTGGAGGAGCTGGGCGAGAACGGGGCGGATCCCTTCCTGGACGCGGGCATGGTGTCGCTGGCCGACCTGGACCCCGGCCTGGACGGCAAGACGGTCGTCGTGCGCCGCATCGGTGAGCCGATCCAGACGGACGCGCAGCTGATGTACACGCTGCGGCGGGCGGGCGTGCAGCCGGGTTCGGTCGTGAGCGTGACGGAGTCGGCGGGCGGGGTGCTCGTCGGCAGCGGCGGGGAGGCCGCGGAGCTGGAGTCGGGCGTGGCGTCCCACGTGTTCGTGGCGAAGCGGTAGGGCGGCGACGACACCGCGGCTCGCGCCGGAGAAGAGCCCTGTGCGCTGTGCGCACACGGAGAGCTCGGCGCGTGGGCCGGTTTTCGGTCGTTCTCGGGCCGGCCGGGCGATTTCGCGTGCCGCCGGTCGTGCGCGGTCGTGCGCGGTGGCGTGCCCGGCGGCGCGTCCTCCGCGCGCCCCTGACCAGGCAGCCTCCGGACGGCCGTTTCCCGCTCCGAACCACTCGGTCAACTTCCGTCACACGCGCCTCAGTTGACCCATGGCGGCGTTCCCGCAGAAACGAAGATTCAGTGCGTGGAATTGCAGCGGGCGGACCGTTCCCGTGCGAGGCTGTCGCGAGAGGCATATGACCTGAGGGCTCTTGACCGTGACGGCAGCGCCGCCGACGCGCGGTCGGGGAGGGGGCGCAAGGATGTGCCGCGGACGTACGGAGGGCCCCGGCGCCGTGAGGCGCCGGGGCCTGTCCTCCCCCGTGCTGACCCGGAGCCCCGAGCTCCCAGGGTCATCCCCTGCGGACCGTTTTCCCCGAGCGGCCCGCCTCCCGTTGAAGATCTCCCCTCGGCGGCGGCGGCCAATCCTCGGGCGGGGTCACTCGAAGGAGGGGTGTTACCGCCCAGAACCCCACTTTCGAATGTGCATTCGAGAGCGTACGGGTGACGGAACGACTACGGATTACGCAGGAACAACCAGCAGGAGCAGCGGTACGGCCAACGGTACGAGTGGACCGGCGGGCTCGTGCGGGACGAACCGGCCGAGCGGATCTTTGGGGGTGCCAGCGTATGGTGCGGCGCATCGACGTGACCGGGGCGGGCGGGGTGCGCCTCGCGGCCTGGGAGTTCGCCGACCCTCCCAAGGCCGATCCGCCCCGGGGCGAGCGGGCCGGCGGGGTCGAGCGGGCGCCCGGCGTGCTCTTACTGCACGGGCTGATGGGCCGTGCCTCGCACTGGGCGTCCACCGCCCGCTGGCTCGGCGAGCGGCACCGGGCCGTGGCGCTCGACCAGCGGGGCCACGGGCAGAGCGAGAAGCCGGCGGAGACGGAGTACACCCGCGGGGCGTACGTCGAGGACGCGGAGGCCGCTCTGGAGGAGCTGGGCCTCGCCCCGGCCGTCCTCATCGGGCACGCCATGGGGGCCCTGACGGCCTGGCAGCTCGCGGCCAGGCGCCCCGACCTCGTGTGCGGGCTGGTCATCTGCGACATGCGGGCCTCGGCGCTCGGGTCCGCCTCACAGCGTGAGTGGGAGAACTGGTTCAAGTCCTGGCCGGTTCCGTTCGCCACGCTCGCGGACGTCCGGAAGTGGTTCGGCGAGGACGATCCGTGGGTGGAACGGCCGAACCCGGCGCGCGGGGAGTTCTACGCGGAGGTCATGGCCGAGTACGCGGACGGGTGGCGGCCGGTCTTCGAGCCCGAGCAGATGCTCAAGTCGCGGGAGACGTGGGTGTACGACGCGCACTGGGAGGAGCTGGCGCAGGTGTGCTGTCCGACGCTGGTCGTGCGGGGGCTCGACGGGGAGTTGGGGCGGGCCGAGTCCCAGGAGATGGTTCGGGTGCTGCCTGATGGGCGGTATGCGGAGGTGGCCGAGGCGGGGCATCTTGTGCACTATGACCAGCCGTCGGCCTGGCGGGATGCGGTTGAGCCGTTTCTTGACGAGGTGTTGCGCTAGGTGGGTTCGGCTGGGTGCGGGTGGGTGGGGGCTCGTCGCGCCGTTCCCCGCGCCCCTTAAAGATTGCGCAGTTCCCCGCGCCCCCTTAAAGATTGCGCAGTTCCCCGCGCCCCCTTAAAGATTGCGCAGTTCCCCGCGCCCCTAGAAGCTTGCGCCGTTCCCCGCGCCCCTGAAAAGACTGCGCTTTCCCGTGGCCTGGCGGTGGTGGGTTATGCCTTGCTTACTGCTGTCAGGATTTCTGGGAGGTTGTGGGCTGTTCGGGGGGCGGCCAGTTTCAGGCCCGCGAGGGTGAGGAGGGTGCCGTAGGCGGTGCCCAGGGGGAGGAGGAGCCAGGTCCACGCCTCGCCGTCCGCCGAGACGTTGAGGTAGATGGTGAGGGCGATGACCGGGGCGCACAGCAGCGCCGCCGCGACCATGCCGCCGAAGATCGAGATCCAGGCCAGTCCCGCCTGGCCGGGAGCCACGCTCTTGTAACTCTCCTGCGGGATCGAGTACGGGAAGCGGGCGGAGGACCAGGCACCCGTCGCCAGCATCGCGCCGAGCAGCGCGAAGGAGAGGCCGAGCACCTCGGGCAGGGCCGGCCAGTCGCCGAGCAACGCCGTCGTCAGGACGGTGACGAGCGTGGCGTACGGGAGGGTGATCAGCAGGAGGGCGAGCGCCCGGCCCCGCAGTTCGACGTACGCGTCCCTGGTCGAGGAGATCGTCATCGCGACCATCCAGAACGCGGACGTGTCCTGCCCGAACTGGTTGTACATCTGGATGCCGAGCATGCCCGCGGCGAAGCACGCGAAGTAGATCGACCCGGTTCCCTGCAGCGCGTTGAACAGCGGGACGATCAGGCCGATCGCGAGCGACGTCACCCACGCCGCCTTCGTCTTCGGATCCCGCCACACGTACCGCAGGCTGCGCTCCACGACCGTGCCGGTGCGGCCGGGCGGCAGCAGCCGGCCGAGCCCGGAGGAGCGCCCCGCCGTGTCCCGCACGGGCTCGCCGGCCTGCAGCGTGGAACCGTCCGGCGAGGTCATCAGCCGGGTGAGGCTCCGCTGCCAGTGGCCGAGCAGTCCCGCCAGGGCCAGCCCGCTCAGGGCGAGCTGGGCGGCCCCGACGGCGTACGAGCCCTCGCTGACGGAGTCCACCGCGCCGAGCGCCGACGCGGGCGGCACCCAGCGCAGTACGTCCGCCGCCGGGTCCAGCGTGGACAGGCCGGACGAACCGAGCCGCTGCGCCCCGAAGTTGACGACCTGGGCGCCGACCGCGATCAGCAGACCGCTCAGCACCGCCAGGTCACGGCCCTTGCGGCTGGTCAGCAGCCGGAGGTTGGCGGTCGCGACGGCCCGGGCGAACGCCACGCAGACCAGGAGCGCCAGGACGGCCGCGACGACGCCGGCGACGTACGCCGCGGCCCCGTGCGCCGTCGCGACGACCGAGCCGGTGAGCAGGCACAGCGTGAACAGCGGTCCGATGCCGACCAGCGACGCCACCAGCAGGGCGCGGACGAGGGGGCGCGGGCGCAGCGGGAGCATCACCAGGCGGGTGGGGTCGAGGGTCTCGTCGCCGCCGGGGAAGAAGAGCGGCATCACGGCCCAGCCGAGGGCCAGTACGGCCGTGAGCAGCACCGTGACGTTCACCGCGTGCGGGTTGCCGCGCAGGGCGATCAGGCCGATGAGCTGGGCGGCGGCGAAGAGCAGCACGACGACGAGCGACGCCACGTACGCGGCCCGCCGTCCGGCCGACTGCCGCAGGCCGTTGCGCAGCAGGGCCAGCTTCAGCCGTACGACGACCGAGGTGACAGAGGCGACAGAGGTGACGGAGGTGGTGTGGCGGGCGGGGGTGCTCATCGGGCTCCGCCGCCGAGCCAGTCGAGGTCTGAGCCGGTGTCGCGGCCGTTCGCACCGACCAGTTCGAGGAAGGCCCGCTGGAGGGACGGGGACTCACCGCGTACCTCGGCGAGCGGGCCGTGGGCGCGGATGCGGCCCGCGGCCAGCACGGCGACCCAGTCGCAGAGCGACTCGACGAGTTCCATGACATGGGAGGAGAAGACGACGGTGGCACCGGAGGCGGTGTACCGCTCCAGCACCCCGCGGATGGTCTGGGCGGACACGGGGTCGACGCCCTCGAACGGTTCGTCGAGGAAGAGCACTTCGGGGTTGTGCAGCAGCGCGGCGGCCAGGCCGATCTTCTTGCGCATACCGGTCGAGTAGTCGACGACCAGCTTGTGCTGGGCTCCGGCGAGGTCGAGCACGTCGAGCAGCTGGGTGGCGCGCTTGTCGACCTCCGCGCCGGGGAGTCCGCGCAGGCGGCCCGTGTAGGCGAGGAGTTCGCGGCCGGAGAGCCGCTCGAAGAGGCGCAGCCCCTCGGGCAGGACCCCGATGCGGGCCTTGACCTCGGTGGGGTCGCGCCACACGTCGTGTCCGACGACCTCGACGGTGCCCTGGTCGGGGCGGAGCAGGCCGGTCACCATCGACAGGGTGGTGGTCTTGCCGGCTCCGTTGGGTCCGACCAGGCCGATGAACTGCCCCGCGGGCAGCTCCAGATCGATGCCCGCGACGGCCACCTGCTCCCCGAACCGCTTCCATAGTCCCCGCACCCGTACCGCGACCGCGTCCACCGGACCTCCCACCGTCATGCGGAGCACGATACGGACCCGCGGAGCGTTTTCGCCGAAGCAGGGGCGCAGCCCCGCTTCCGAGGACGCGGGGAACCGCGCGACCGGCCCCCGCCCACCCGCACCCGATCACCGGCAGGCGCCGCGGACACCCGGCGGGCGCCGCAGGTCACCGGCGGACTTCGGGCTACCGCCGGGCGTCCCGTCCGCACGCGTAGGCCAACGGCGAGATCAGCTCCTCCGCGTCCGGCAGCCACCGGTTCGCCGGGGTCGGCCGGCAGGCCCACTGGACAGCCCCGCGCCCCCCGACCCGCGTGGGCGGCGCAGCCACGTACGTGCCTTCCCCGAGCACGTCCAGGTCCAGGGAGGCGAGCGGCCAGCCCAGCCTGCGCACGAGATCCGGCACCTTCGCCGCGGCCCCCGGCAGCACGAAGAACTGCATCCGCCGGTTCGGCGTGCAGGTGACCGGCCCGAGCGTCAGCTCCATCCGCCGCATCCGCGCGAGCGCGAGGAACCCCGCGGTCTCGGGCACGTCGATCGCGTCGAACGTCCGTCCCGTCGGCAGCAGGATCGATGCCGCGGGCTGCTTCGCCCACAGCCGGCGGGCGACGGTCACACTGCCCGTCACGAGCGTCGACCAGTCCCCCCGCGCCGGGTGCGCGCCGGGGGAGGCGCACGAGGGCTCACCGCACGAGCAGCGCTGCACACCCTCGACGGCCTCCAGCCAGGTGCCGGGGAACACGTCCCAGTGGCGTTCCTCGGCATAGCGCACGGCGGTGTCCTGCAGCGACTCGCCGCGCTGCTTCGGGATCTGGGCGGTCTCGGGGCCTGCGATCGTCTCTTCCACGTCCCACTCAACTCCCGCACCCACCCGGGGTTACGGCTCCTGCGCGCGCGGGGGAGGAGCACCGATTCCATGGGTGGGGCGCATGGGTGCATGTGCGGGGGCGCGCAGGGGAGGCGGCAGCGGGTGGTGGGTAGCCCTGTGAGGGGCAGGCAGCAGCCTTTACCCCGGCAATCCTCGCATGTCTCGCATCTTCGGTATGTCCGCGGGGCATTGATCTTCGAGACCGGATCTCTCCTCCTCGGCACCGGGGCGCGGGAGGTCCCGGTCACTGAGGGCTCATCAACTCGGTGCGCGTGGGCAGGCACCGCAGCCACAGGGGGTACGCCAATGGCCGCAAGGCCGCTCGTCGCGCGGCAGCCGAACGAACGACTGCAGGCGCTCATCCAGGAAGCAGGCTGTTCGAACGCCGGTCTGGCCCGCCGGGTCAACATGTGCGGCGCGGAGCACGGTCTGGACCTGCGCTACGACAAGACGTCCGTGGCGCGCTGGCTGCGCGGACAGCAGCCGCGGGGCCGGGCGCCCGCGATCATCGCCGAGGCGCTGGGCCGCAAACTGGGCCGGACCGTCACGATCGACGAGATCGGCATGGCGAACGGCAAGAACCTCGCCTCGGGCGTGGGCCTGCAGTTCTCCCCGACGGTCCTCGGCGCGATCGAGCAGGTCTGCGAGCTGTGGCGCAGTGACGTGGGGCGCCGGGACTTCCTGTCCGGCTCGTCCGTCGCGGCCTCCGCGCTCGTCGAGCCGAGCCGGGACTGGCTGATCTCCTCGCCGGACGCGCAGGTGTCGCGCTCGGCCGGGCCGAGGGTCGGGCAGTCCGACGTGGCGGCGGTCACCGCGATGACCCAGGCGCTCGTCGACCTCGACCACCAGTACGGCAGCGGGCATGTGCGCCCCGTCGTCGTGCACTACCTGAACAGTGTCGTCTCGGGGCTGCTGGCGGGTTCGTACCGGGAGGCGGTCGGCCGGGAACTCTTCGCGGCCGTCGCGCGGTTGACGGAGCTGGCGGGCTACATGGCGATCGACACCGGGCAGCCGGGGCTCGCGCAGCGCTACTACATCCAGGCGCTGCGGCTCGCCCAGGCGGCGGGCGACCGTGGCTACGGCGGATACGTGCTCGCCGCGTCCATGAGCCACCTGGCCGCGCAGCTCGGGAATCCGCGGGAGATCGCGCAGTTGGCGCGGGCGGCGCAGGAGGGGGCGCGCGGGCGGGTCACACCGCGCGCGGAGTCCATGTTCCACGCCGCGGAGGCGCGCGGGCACGCGCTGATGGGTGACGCGCGCTCGGCACAGGCCGCGTCCGGCCGGGCCGTGGCGGCGCTGGAGCAGGCCGACCCGGACTCGGGGGACGACCCGCGCTGGATCGCGCACTTCGACGAGGCGTACCTGGCCGACGAGCTGGCGCACTGTCACCGGGACCTCGGCCAGGCCGAGGCGGCCGCGCGGCGTGCGGAGGAGTCCCTCGCCGGGCATCCGGAGTCGCGGGCCCGGCGGCGCGCGATCGGGTATGTGCTGCTCGCCACCGCGCAGGTGCAGCAGCGCGAGGTGGAGCAGGCGTGCCACACGGGTCTGCGCGCGGTCGAACTGCTGGGCACACTGCGCTCGAACCGCGGCGCGGAGTACCTGGAGGACTTCCAGCAGCGACTGGACCCGTACCGGGAGGAGCCCGTGGTACGGGAGTTCGGGGCGCGGATGGACCTCCAGGCGGCTGCCTGACGAACGGGCGCCCTCCGGGCACGGAGGGCGCCGTCCGGCACCCGCGGCATGCTGTCCGGAACCCGAGGGGTGTTGTCCGGATCACTCCGGTCGGAGGTCACGGCCGAGAAGTGCTCCGGGCCGCGCCCCTCTTGGGCTGCCAGGGCGTGAACGTGCGTGTGACGAAGCACGCATGGTGAAAAGAGGCGTGAAACAGGGGCTCGAACAGCGTCCCGGTGGGCGGTTTGTCACCCGCTGTCCCCGGTGGCGGGAGTCACGTCCTGTGCTGCGTGGCACCGGCCTGCGGAGACCCGGTAGCGTGAACCGACGATTCCGAAGGTCCCCCATTCGTAGGAGTCCCGGTGACGCACAACGGACAGGGCGACGAGCCCTCGGCGCGACCCGCGCGCGAAGGCATCGTGCTGCCGTCCGACGGCGGCGAGCCCCTCCTGCCGGGGCAGACGGGCGACCGTGCGGTCCCGGCGGGCGGTCAGGCGTGGGACCAGCCGTGGGGCCCGCGGCCCGCACCGCAGGCTCCCCAGGAGCCCGGGCAGGGCGGCTGGTCGTCCGGGGACGAATGGGGCAGAGCGGACCAGGGTCAGGACCAGGGCCAGGGCGCACCGGGTGCGCAGGGCTCCGGATACGGCACGCCCGAGGCGGGGCCCGGTGCCTCCCAGGGGCAGGACGCGCAGGGCTCGCAGATCTCGAGTTGGAGCGCCTCGCCCCGGGGCACGGGCGGCCCGGGGGAGCAGCCCCCGAGCTGGGACGGCTCCGCGCCGGACCAGGGCGTACCGCAGCAGGACATGCGGGGCCGGAGCCCTCAGGGCCGGCACGGACAGGGACAGCAGACGCAGGGCCGGCACGGACAGAACCAGCACGGACAGAACCAGCACGTGCAGGGCCAGGGGTCCGGTGCGCCGGGTGGCTCGGGCTGGGACGCGTCCGGCGGGCAGGGCACGCGGTACCCGGAGCCCTCGGAGCAGTACGGGACCCAGGGTTCCGGCGGGCAGTGGGGCGCCCCGCAGACGCCCGGCGGCGCGATACCCGGCGCCCCGATGGACGAGGGCGCGACCCAGTTCCTGCCGCCCGTCGCCGCGGCCGGGCCCGCGGACGAGGGCGCCACGCAGTTCCTTCCGCCGGTCGGCCCGGGCGCGCTGCCGCCTGAGATGCCCGCCGCGGGTACGGCACCCGCGGCGACGTCCGCCGAGTCCACCCGGTACCTCGGCCGCGTCCCGAAGGACGGCCCCGGGCCGGTGTCCGGCGGCAACGGCGCGGGGCCCCTGCCCCCGGCCGTGGACCCCGACGCCCAGCCCACGCAGTTCATGGCACCGGTCCCCGCACAGCCCGGCGCGCCCGGGTACGGGGTACGGCCGGGCGGGCCGGAGGACCGGCAGCAGCCGCCGGCCGAGTTCGACAACCTCTTCCGGTCCGACGCGGGGGCCGACGCGGGAGGCTCCACGCAGCAGCTTCCGCGGTTCGAGCAGCCGCGGGCCCGGCAGCAGGGGAGGCGGCCGGGCAGACAACCGGGCGGCGCCTCACCGGAGTTCGGCGCTCCGGCCGGATTCGGTACGCCGTCCGGTTTCGGCACCCCCGTCGGCGCGGGCGCACCGACGGCCCCCGACGGGCCGGGCGGGCGCGGCGGGCGACGGGCCGCGGCGGACGGTGACCACGGCCGCGGTGGCCGGTCCTCCCGGTCCCGCGTACCGCTCATCGCCGCCGTCGGCGTGGGCATCGCCGTGCTCGGCATCGGCGCCGGCGCCCTGCTCAGCGGCGGCGGGAGCGACGACAAGAGCGCCGAGAACACGACGGTGGCGGCGACCGCGCCGGCCACCGAGGACTCCGGTGCCGAGTCCGTGGGGCCGGAGGAGGCGCAGGCCGTGGCCCTGGACAAGCTCCTCGCGGACAGCGGCAACAGCCGTGACTCGGTGGTCAAGGCCGTCGACAACGTACGCAAGTGCACCAATCTCGGCCAGGCCGCCACCGACCTGCGCAACGCGGCGAAGCAGCGCAACGACCTGGTCACACGTCTCTCGGGGCTCACCGTCGACAAGCTGGAGAACCACGCGCAGCTGACCGCCGCGCTCAACAGTGCCTGGAAGGCGTCCGCCTCGGCGGACAAGCACTACGCGGCGTGGGCCGACCAGGCCGCGGGCAAGAAGGGCTGCACCAAGGGCCAGGCCCGCTCCACCGGCCAGACCGCGGCCGGCAACCGGGAGAGCGGCACCGCGACCCTGCAGAAGGCCAAGGCCGCGAAGCTGTGGAACTCGATCGCGCACACCTACGGACTGACGGAGCGCCAGCCCGGGCAGCTCTGATCAGATCGTGGTCTTCTCCAGGACCTTCGACACGTTCACGAAGCCCGTGCGTTCCGTGACCAGCTTGCCCTTGCGCACCACCTGGAAGGTCACGTCCGCGTTGACCAGCCGCGGGAAGCCGCTCGCGGCGATCAGGTCCTGGAAGCTCCAGCTCAGGGTCGGCGTCAGTCCGCCCGTGTCGATCCTCAGCCCGTCGTCGAGCGTGCGCCGCAGCGTCCGCGAGGAGACCTCGCCCTCACCCAGCGACTCGACGGCCTTCTGCAGGGCGGTGTACGCGACCCAGGTCGTCTGCACACCGGGGTCGGCGACGTCGATCCGGTTGTCGCCGAACGCCTCCTGCCGGATGACCTCGCGCATCGGCTTCCACCGCTTGTCGCTCGACGCCGGATACCAGCCGGTCACGTACGCGCCCTCGTAGGTACGGCCCGTCGCGTCGATCATCGACTGGTCGACGCTGCCCAGCACGGACGCCGTGTGCACCGTCGGGTACTCCTCGCGGGCCCGCCGGAAGGAGTCCATGAAGATGTCCGTGCGGTCGCCCAGCGCGGGGATCACGCACCCCTCCTCCTGCGGATCCGTCGTGGACCGCTGGAGCGCCCGCCGGGCGTGCCCCGCGTACTCCGTGGCGTCCTCGGCGGCCCGCTGGTCGACGGAGGCCGCGTGCCCCGCCGCCGTCAGCCCGGAGTCGAGCAGTACGGGCAGTTCGTCGCCGGCGATCGTGTCGGGACGGATGAGCGTCACCGGGCCGCAGGTCCTGGCGAGCTGCTGGCCGAGGCCGGCCAGCAGGGAGGGCTGGCCGCCGTTGACCGGGTAGGAGAGCGGGCTGGTGAACTCGTCGTCGGTGACGCCGTAGCCGCCGAGGTAGGGGATGCCGGCCGCCTCCAGCGGGGAGAAGAAGGACCGGGCGTGCTGGCTGTACGAACCGACGACCGCGACGACGTTCGCCTCGACCGCGCGGCGGGCGCAGCTCGCGGCGCCCACCGTATCGTTGCGGTCGTTGCAGGTCAGCACTTCGAGCTTGCGGCCGTTGATGCCGCCGTGGGAGTTGACCCAGCGCGCGTACGCCTTCGCCATGGCGGGCATTCCGGGCTTGTTGGTCGTTCTGGTCTTCTCGGGCGCCCAGGTCATGACGGTGATGGTGTCGCCCCCCGAACCCCCCGTGGTACCGGGGACGACACCGCACCCGACGGCTGTCGACACACTCAGCGCCAGCGCGCCCGCGAACAGCACTCTGGCCCTGGTGAAGGGGAGACGGAGGACGCGGGCTGCGGGGAGGAAGGTGCGCGTGGGTCGCCTGCCGGTCATGTACCCACACGATTCCGTCACACCGCTACGGCCGGTGTCACCCTTGGTCAACGCATGGTGACAGGAGGGTGAACAGCGGGGTGCGGGGCGGGCCGGTCCGGTGGGAACGTACGATCGGTGACCGTGCAAGGTTCGGAGAACTCTTCCCGTCGCGGGCGTCGCTCATCCACCATGGGCGGCATGCCACTGAACGACATGCCGTGGTGGCGCTGGCGCAGCAATGTGCGCTCCGCGCTGCACATGCTTTCCGACACCGAGTTCCAGCGGGGGATATGGCTCGCGGGGGTCGACGGGTACGGGGACGTGACCGACGCCGTCTACCGCCTCGTCGAGGACACCTGGCTGGACAACTGGTCCGCCGAGAAATACGTCGGGACGATCTTCCGGGACTCCCAGGAGGCGGCGCTCGTCGACTCCGCCGTGCTGCGGGTGCTGCGGATCATGCATCAGGTGGGGCCCGACGCGCCCGTCTCCGCGTATCTCGACCACCCGGGGTGGCCGGAGGCGGTGCGGGCGGCTCGGGACGCGCACGTGCGGATGGCCGTGAGCGACGGGGAGGAGCCGGATGTTCCGCCCCGGACGCTCGAGGTTCTGCGGATCATGACGCGGTCCGCGTAAGGGTGCGTGGTTCCGGGCGGCTGAGGGTGCGTGGTCCCGGGCGCTTGGGGGTGCGTGGATCCGTGCGGGCCGGTGGGGGGCGAGCGCGCCGTTCCCCGCGCCCCTGACGGGGGCCGTCCGGATCGCGGGCGAGTGCGTGGGGGCGGGGTCCCGTATGGGACCCTGGCGCACATGAACGAGCAGTACGTCCTGACGCTTTCCTGCCCCGACAAGCAGGGCATCGTGCACGCCGTGTCGAGTTACCTCTTCATGACCGGCTGCAACATCGAGGACAGCCAGCAGTTCGGTGACCACGACACGAAGCTGTTCTTCATGCGGGTCCACTTCTCGGCCGAGTCGCCGGTGACGCTGGAGAAGCTGCGGGCGAGCTTCGCGGCGATCGGTGACTCCTTCCAGATGGAGTGGCAGATCCACCGGGCCGAGGAGAGGATGCGGGTCGTGCTGATGGTCAGCAGGTTCGGGCACTGTCTGAACGACCTGCTGTTCCGGGCGCGGATCGGGGCGCTGCCGGTCGAGATCGCCGCTGTGGTGTCCAACCACACGGACTTCGCCGAACTCGTGGCCTCGTACGGCGTGCCGTTCCGGCACATCCCGGTCACCAAGGACACCAAGCCGCAGGCCGAGGCGGAGTTGCTGCAGCTGGTGCGGGAGCAGGACGTCGAGCTCGTGGTGCTCGCCCGGTACATGCAGGTGCTCTCGGACGATCTGTGCAAGCAGTTGAGCGGGCGGATCATCAACATCCACCACTCGTTCCTGCCGAGCTTCAAGGGTGCGAAGCCGTATCACCAGGCGCATGTGCGCGGGGTGAAGCTGATCGGCGCTACCGCGCACTACGTGACGGCCGACCTCGACGAGGGGCCGATCATCGAGCAGGAGGTCGAGCGGGTGGGGCACCAGGCCACGCCGGAGCAGCTCGTCGCCGTGGGGCGGGACGTGGAGTGCCAGGCGCTGGCCCGGGCGGTGAAGTGGCATGCCGAGCGGCGGATCATGCTGAACGGGCGACGGACCGTCGTCTTCGACTGAGGGACCGGCCGAGGGTGCGGGTGAGGGCCCTGCCGGGGGTGGCCGGGTCGGCGTGGGTGGGTGACGGGGGCGTTTCGGGCGCCTGCCGTGGGGCGGGGGGTCGGGGGCCGGCGTGACATGTCCGATCCTCGGTCTGGCGCGACTGAGCCGTTTGCGGGGAGCCCGGAGCGGACGCGCCATCCGCTGCGGGCGGACACGTCGCCCCGGCCCCCTTCCGACGTCTCGCGGCTGCGGGGCGTCTACATGCGGCTCAGTGAGGCCGCTGCGAAGAGGACGTCTCTGATCGCCTCGCGGTCGCCCAGCTGGCCGGCCGCCGCCTCCTCGGGGGAGACGTGGCCCGCTGCCAGCTGGCAGAACTCCACGCCGTCCAGGGCCACGTGCGCCACCTCGTGGTCGGGGGAGGGTGCGGCGCCGGGCGAGTCGAGCGGGATGAGCCACTCCCCGCCGCCCGAACCCTCGATCTCCAGGCGCAGACTGCGACCCGGGACCAGGTGGCGGGTCGGTCCCGGGGCTGCGAGGCCCGCCCGGCGGCGGGCGGCCAGGGCCGACGGGAGCAGCCGGGCACCCAGGTCGATCATCGCGTGCAGATGGCGGGGCGAGGGCGGCTGGTAGGGGTAGTCGACCGCGTCCGCGATGTCTCCCGCGTGGACCCAGGTCTCGAAGGCGCGATCCAGCATCGCGTCCCGCAGCGGGAGTTCGAAGTCGCCGTACGGGACCGGGAGGCGGCCGGAGCCGCCGCCGGCGAAGGCCGCCGTGCGGACGAGGTGATGCGCCTGCTCGCGCCATGGGCCCCGTACGGAGCGGGTCGGCGGGACGTGGGCGGCGCCCCAGTACGCCTCGGTGCGGCCGGCGGGCGTGGGGGTGTCCGCCGCCGCTTCCAGGGGGTCGTCCAGGCCGAGCGCGAGGGCGACGAGGCCGTCCACGGTCAGGAGGTGGGTGATCACTCCGGCGACGGTGGTGCGCCGGCTCGTCGGTTCGTCGCCGTCGAACCAGCGCAGGCGGACCGGGGCGTGCCACTCGGCGTCGCCGATGTCCTGGAGCAGGGCGTCCAGGCGGGCTGTCTCGGCGTCGTACGGGGTGGCCCAGGCGGGGACGGGGATGCGGGGCGGGCGGCGGCCCAGGCACGTCTCCAGGACGCGGGTGCGCAGGGCCGGGTCCAGGTCGAGGCTCTCGGGCGGGTGCAGGAGGCCCACCGCCTCGCGCAGGCGCAGGGCCTCGTCCGCGCAGGCACCGCAGCTCCCCAGGTGGTCCTCGACGGCCGCCGTCTCCTCGGGGGAGCAGGCTGCCAGCGCCCAGGCACCGAGCAGGGCCTTCAGCACCCGGTGTTCGAAGGCCGGCGGCGCAGCGGGGGCGAGGGACAGGGGGAGGGGGTGGCCCGTGTCCTCCACGGACGCGCGCGGCATGGGTATGCGGGGAGAAGAAGGGAGAGGGGTGGGGAGTGCCGGGGGCGCGTCGGGGGACTGTGGGGGTGGCTCGTTCTTTTCGTCGTCCTCGTCGTACTCGCCGGAGGAGCTTGTGCCGTTCACCGGGTACCCCCGTGTTCGGGCGGCGTCCCGGAGGGGCCGGAGTCGTGGGCCGTGGACAGGAGTTGGAGGCCGAGGCGCAGGCGGCGGCGGGCCTCGTCCTCGGTGACGCCCAGGTCGGCGGCTGTCTGGCGGTAGCCGCGGCGCTGGAAGTAGGCGAGTTCCAGGGCGGCCCGCAGCGAGGTCGGCATGGACGTGACGATGTAGTCGGCGCGGGCCGCCACCGAGGCGCGGCGGACCCTGCGTTCCAGTTCGTCGGTGTCGTCCGTGCCCTCGTGGGCGAGCGCCGCGGTCTCCGTGGTGCGCAGGCGCTGGACGGCGAGGCGGTGGGTCAGGGTGGCGACCCAGGAACGCAGAGGGCCCTGCTTCGGGTCGTACGCCTCGGGGTTCTCCCAGACGTGGGTGAAGACCTCGCGGGTGATGCTGTCGGCCGCGCGCTCATCTCCGAGCACGCGATGGGCAAGGCCGTGCACGAGCGAAGCGAATCGGTCGTAGAGCTCACCGAGCGCGGCAGCCTCTCCCCGCGCGAGCCGCTGCTGCATCTTGCGGTCCCAGCGGGGTGGCGCGTCCCTGTTGGCCATCAGGCCCCCTCGCCCCTGTCCGTGCCGTGCGCCTGTCCCTGTGTCCACCGGATTCTCCTCTCCGGCCTCCTCACGAATGTAGTCGGCACCTCTGACCGCGCACGCCCCTTTGTGGCAATGCGCGCCCCTGGAAGGAGCCCGGATGGTAGGGCGCCGATCACGTGGTGCAGGGGTGGGCGCACGCTCCGTGCGCCGGGGCGCCGACTTGTTCTGATCGGGGCCGACCGGAACCGGTCGGCAGGGGCTCGTTGCGATTCGGTAATCCGTGTTTCGCGGAGCGGGAGGTGGGGCAGCCACGCAGCAGGGAAGCGAAGGAGTGCCTTCCGTTTCCGTTCCGGTCCGGCCGTTGCGGGCCGTCCGGGTGCGACCGACATCGTCGAGCGAGGGACAGGCGCGTGACGCTCAGGGTGACCGAAGGCGAGCAGCGCGGCTGGGCCGTCGTGCGGGTCTCGGGTGAGATGGATCTGGTGACGTCACCGGTGCTGCGGCAGCGGATGCACGAGGCCGTGGCCGACGGGCGGCGGGACGTCGTGCTTGATCTGTCCGGAGTGCAGTTCTGCGACTCCAGTGGTGTCGGGGTCCTGATCGGCGGACGCCGGCTGATCAAGTCCTGTCAGGGCCGGCTCCGGTTGATCCTGCCCGCGCAGGGCGCCGTGGAGGGGTCGCATGTGAACCGGGTCCTCGGCGCCCTCGGTGTGCGCAGGCTCTTCGACGTGTATCCCGATGTCGGGGCCGCCGTCGACGACGAGTCGAGTTCACTGCCCGCGTGAATCCCGTCACGTACGGGGAAGATCGTCTGTAGGTCCGTGACGCCGTTGTCGCGGATTTTCCCCGGTCTTGGCACAAGCGTCGTTTTCCGGCTCCCGGAGGGTCCCGGTCGTCGTACGCTCCGTGCCAGACGCACCCACGTGATGTAAGGCGGCCCGAAAAGACATGGTCAGTACCGAGTACGAGCGGAAGATCGCTGCCCGGTTCGCCACCTTCGACCAGGACGGCAACGGCTACATCGACCGCGAGGACTTCAACGCGGCGGCGAAGGCGCTGCTCGCCGAGTTCGGCACGGCGGCCCGGTCCGACAAGGGCCAGGCCCTGTACATCGGCGCGGAAGCCTTCTGGCAGGGCATGGCCGGCATAGCGGACCGTGACGGCGACCAGCGGATCACCCGCGAGGAGTTCGTCAACGGAGCCGTGAAGCGGCTGCGGGACAACCCCGACCGGTTCGCCGAGATCGCCCGCCCCTTCCTGGACGCGGCGCTCGCCGTCGCGGACGGCGACGGGGACGGCTCGGTGTCCGTCAAGGAGACCACCCGGGTCCTCACCGCACTGGGCGCGTCCGAGGAGACGGCCGCCACCGCGGCGGGCACGCTCGACGCGGACGCCGACGGGCTGGTGACCGAGCCGGACATCGTGCAGGCGTTCGCCCGCTACTTCATGGTTGCCGAGTAGCGCTCCCTGAGCCTGTACTTGAGCACCTTGCGCAGGGCCTCGTTGCGCGGAAGGGCGTCCACCACCTCCAGTTGCTCCGGCAGCTTGTGGACGGACAGTCCTTCCGCGCGCAGATAGGACGACAGGTCCGCCAGGGTGAGCGGCCGGGCGGCCGGCGGCTGTTCGACGACCGCGCACACCCGCTCCCCGCGCTCCGCGTCCGGCAGGCCGATCACCGCGACGTCGCCGACGCCGGGATGACCGTGCAGCAGGTCCTCTATCTCCTTCGCGGAGATGTTCTCGCCCTTGCGGATGATGACGTCCTTCAGGCGGCCCGTCAGGACGAGGTGGCCGGTGGGGGTGAGGTGTCCGAGGTCTCCTGTGATCAGGAAGCCGTCGTCGTCGAAGGCCGCCGCGGTCTGCGCCGGGTCGAGGTAGCCCCGGCAGACGGCCTCCCCGCGCAGGCGCACCTCCCCGTCCGTGATGCGGATCTCCATGCCCTCGGGGGGTCTCCCCTCGGTCGTCGCGAGGTTCTCCTCCGTGTCGTCCGGTGAGCCCATGGTGATCATCGGGACCTCGGTCATGCCGTATCCGTGGGTGAGGCGGACCCCCATCTCGCGTACCACGGCGTGGTGGAGCTCGGGAGGCTTGGGCGCGCCGCCGCCCGCGAGCAGGCGCAGGGTCGGGATGAGCCGTGTGTCCGGCCGCTTGCGCTGCTCGGCCAGGAACATCGAGTAGAACGCCGTGGAACCGCCCGCCACCGTCACCCCGTGCTCGCGGTAGCCCTCCAGGGCGTCCGGCAGCGTGAACGTCTCGAAGAGGACGGCGGGGAACCCGTACAGCAGCAGCATGACCAGGTAGTCGGGGCCGCCGATGTGCGCGAAGGGGAACGCGATGGATCCGATGTCGTCGGCCGACAGGTGCAGTGCGTGGGCGAGGCAGGAGCCCCCGGCGATCAGCGAACGGTCCGTGTGCAGCACGCCCTTGGGGTCGGACGTCGTCCCGGAGGTCCAGTAGATCCAGCGCACGTCGGTGCCGGTGGCGGGGGGCGGGGGGAGCGTCGACGGGTCCCCGGTGGGGAGGGTGCCGTACGCCTCGAAGACGCCGCGTGCGCCGACGCGTTCCGCCATCGCCGTGTGGTCGAAGCCGCGCCACCGGCCCGGTACCGCGAAGAAGGCCGCCTCCGACGCGCGCAGCGCGAAGGCCACCTCGCGGTCCCGGTAGAAGGGGATCACCGGGGACTGGACCGCTCCGATCCGGGTCAGGGCCATCGCCAGCAGGACCGTCTCGATCCGGGTGGGCAGCTGCCAGGCGACCACGGTCCCGGGGCGTACGCCCATGGCGTGCAGGCCCGCCGCCGTCCTCTCCGCGCCGGAGCGCAGCTCCTCGAAGGTGAGGGTGCGGTCGTCCTGGAGGAGGACCGGGCGGTCGGGGGTGAGCGCGGCGCGGCGCTCGACCAGTTCCCAGAACGTGCGGGAGGCGCCCAGCGCGTGTGCGGTGTCCGTAGGCATGCCCGTACCCTCCGAGCTGACGGGTTGTCAGATTGGTCAGGGAGCGTAGGCGTCGGCGCCTTGTCGGTCCAGGGGTGCGGGGCTAGCCTGCGTCTGACGGTCCATCAGATATGTTGCCGGAAAGGGCTGGACCATGACCGAGCTGCCCCGGATCATCAGCGTCGACGACCACGTGATCGAGCCCGCGCACCTCTTCGAGACCTGGCTGCCGAGGAAGTACCGGGACCGCGGTCCGAAACCGCTGACGGCCGGTATCGGTGAACTGGCCTACGTGGCGGGCAAGTACCGGATCACGATGGACCCGGACGGGCCGCCGACCGACTGGTGGATCTACGAGGACCTGCAGTTCCCGTACAAGCGCAACATCGCCGCCGTCGGCTTCGACCGGGACGAGATGACCCTGGAGGGCATCACCCGCGAGGAGATGCGGCCCGGATGCTGGGACCCGGCCGAGCGGCTCAAGGACATGGACGCCAACCACGTGGAGGGGAGCCTGTGCTTCCCGACCTTCCCGCGGTTCTGCGGACAGACCTTCGCCGAGGCGCAGGACAAGGAGGTCGCGCTCGCCTGCGTGCGCGCGTACAACGACTTCATGGTCGAGGAGTGGTGCGGCGACAGCGGCGGCCGGCTCGTCCCGCTGTGCATCATCCCGCTCTGGGACATCGGCCTCGCGGTCGCCGAGATCCGCCGCAACGCGGCCCGCGGCGTGCGGGCCGTGACCTTCTCCGAGATCCCCACCCACCTGGGACTGCCGTCCATCCACTCCGGGTACTGGGACCCGTTCTTCGCCGTCTGCCAGGAGACCGGCACGGTCGTCAACATGCACATCGGCAGCAGCAGCCAGATGCCCGCCGCGTCCCCGGACGCCCCGCCCGCCGTCCAGGCGTCCCTGAGCTTCAACAACGCCATGGCGTCGATGATGGACTTCCTGTTCTCCGGTGTGCTCGTGAAGTTCCCGCGCCTCAAACTGGCCTACAGCGAAGGCCAGATGGGCTGGATCCCGTACGCGCTGGAGCGGGCCGACGACGTGTGGCAGGAGCACCGGGCCTGGGGCGGGGTGCGCGACCTGATCCCCGAGCCGCCGTCCACGTACTACTACCGGCAGATCTTCTGCTGCTTCTTCCGCGACAAGCACGGGGTCGCCTCGCTGGACGTGGTGGGCCGGGACAACGCGACCTTCGAGACCGACTACCCGCACGTCGACTCGACCTTCCCGCACACCAAGGAGGTCGCCCTCGACCATGTGAAGGGCCTCGACGACGAGACCGTGTACAAGCTGATGCGAGGCAACGCCATCCGCATGCTGGACCTGGATCTCGACAGGTGATGGACCTCTCGTACTCGGCCGAGGACGAGGAGTTCCGGGCACGGCTGCGGGAATGGCTCGCCGAGGTGCTCCCGGGACTGCCGGCGAAACCCTCGCCCGGCGACTGGCCCGGGCGGCGCGCGTACGACCTCGGCTGGCAGCGGCGGCTGTACGACGCCGGGTACGCGGGCCTCCACTGGCCCGTGGACGCCGGCGGCCGCGGGGCCACGCCGACCCGGCACCTGATCTTCCTGGAGGAGACCGAGAACGCGGGCGCCCCCTATGTGGGGGCCAATTTCGTCGGGCTGCTGCACGCCGGGCCCACCATCGCCGCCGAGGGGAGCCCTGAGCAGCGGGCGCGCTGGCTGCCGCCGGTCCTGCGCGGCGAGGAGGTGTGGTGCCAGGGGTTCAGCGAGCCGGACGCCGGCTCGGACCTCGCGTCGCTGCGCACGCGCGCGTGGCGCGACGGCGACGACTACGTGGTCAGCGGTTCCAAGCTCTGGACCTCGCACGCCGAAGTCGCCGACTGGTGCGAGCTGTTGGTGCGCACCGATCCGCGGGCGCCGAAGCACCGGGGGATCTCGTGGCTCGCCCTGCCGATGGACGCGCCGGGGATCACGGTACGTCCCCTGCGTACCCTCACCGGTTCGGCCGAGTTCGCCGAGGTCTTCCTCGACGAGGTACGGGTGCCCGTCGCCCACCGGGTCGGTGAGGAGAACGACGGCTGGCGCGTGACCATGGTGACGCTGTCCTTCGAGCGCGGCACCGCCTTCGCCGGCGAGGTGGTCGCCTGCCGGCGCGTCCTGCGCCAACTGGCCTGCGAGGCACGGAAGAACGGCCGCTGGGACGACGTACCGCTGCGCCGCGGGCTCGGCAGGCTCAACGCCGAGTTCCGGGCCCTGTGGCGGCTGACCCAGTGGAACGTGAGCGAGTCCGAGCACACCGGGGCGGTGCCGGGCGTCGGCGGTTCCGTCTTCAAGCTGCGGTACTCGCAGGCACGCCAGGAGCTCTACGACGCGGCGGCGGAGGTGCTGGGCCCCGAGGCGCTCGACCTGGGCCGGGAGTGGACGGTGGACCGGCTGTCGTCGCTCTCGTACACCATCGCGGCCGGGACCTCGCAGATCCAGCGGAACATCGTGGCGGAGCGGATCCTGGGCCTGCCGAAGGGACGGTGACCGGATGGACTTCCGGCTCGGCGACGATCAGCGGGCCCTGCGGGCGGGGGTGCGGGAGCTGCTGGCGCGCAGGTTCGGGCCGGAGCGGCTGCGGGCCGCCGCGGCCCCGCCCCGGGACGCGGGTGCCGGGGACCGGGGGAGCGCCCCTGTCCTGGACCGAGCGCTGTGGCGCGAGCTGGGCGAGGCGGGCTTCTTCGCGCTGCGGCTGCCCCAGGCGCGGGGCGGGGTCGGACTGGGGCTCGCCGAAGCGGTGCTGGCCTTCGAGGAAGCCGGCCGCGCCCTGCTGCCCGGACCGCTGGTGGCCACCCATCTGGCGGCCGGCGAGGTGCCGGGAGCGGCCACCGGCGCGTGCGTGGTCGCGGCGGTCGACGGCACCCTCGTCGAGTGGCTGGACGCGGCGGACGTCGTACGCGGGGACGTGACGGGCGCCGTCGCCCTGCGCTCGGCCGACCCGCTGACGCCCCTGCACCGGGTGCCCCGGGCGGCGCCCGGTGATCCGGTGGCCGTCCTGCTGACCGCCGCCGAACAGCTCGGCTCCGCCGGGCGCACCTGTGCGCTGGCGGTGCAACACGCCCGGACCCGTGAGCAGTTCGGGCAGCCGATCGGGGCCTTCCAGGCGGTGCAGCACCTGTGCGCGGAGATGCTGGTACGCGTGGAGGTGGCACGCGCGGCGGTGTACGCGGCGGCCGTCACCGGTGACCCGCTCGACATCGCGGCGGCCCGGCTGTCGGCGGACGAGGCCGCCGTGCGCGGGGCCCGCGACTGCCTCCAGGTGCACGGCGGCACGGGGTTCACCTGGGAGTCCGACGTGCACCTTCACCTCAAACGGGCCTGGTGCCGGGCCCGGCGCGGGCCGGCCGCCGCGGAGGCAGAGGAAGCCCTGGCGGAGGAGCTGCTGGCTCCGGCGGAGCGGCCGGGAACGTGAGCCGCCCCGCCGGTTTGCCGCCGATCGTGGCACTGCGGAACGGGTCACGGGGGACGGATGACGCGGAACGTGGCATACCGGAATTACCGAGCGTCGATATCGGGTTGTGTCCTATGCGTGACTCGTCACGCCCCGGAGTCGGCGGCGTGCTCCGGTACCTTGTGTGGGATGCGAGTGGTTCTGAGGCCGGGCCATCACGGTGCTGCCCCCGGGGCAGCCCCGGATCCGGCGATGCGCGCCGCTCGCGGGGCAGGAAGCAGGACCGTTCCTGCCTGTTCGACTCCCCGTGGCGAGCGTCGCACAGTATGCCGCACGCGTACTCCTTCGCGCTGGAATATGCCCGAAGCGCTTGTTGGGGTGACTGTACGTCAACCATGCTGTCTCTCTAGGGAATCACGTTCCGTGAACCCTTTTCTGACCACGATCGTGGCCCTTGCGAGGCGCGAGGCGATGTGTCCGCCGGTTCGGATGGTGTGAGCGGTGCAGGTGCTTCAAGTGCAGCTGGAGATCCGGCCCGACCCCGCGGAGGTGGGGCGGGCCCGGAGGTGGGCGCGTTCACGGCTCGCGGGGTCCGGGATAGCGGCCGACGAGCCGCTGGCCGAGACGCTGATCCTGCTCGTCTCCGAACTGGTCACCAACGCCGTGGTGCACACCGGCCGCCCCGCCGTGCTGCGCCTGTCGGTACCGGCCGCCGCGGCCGGGCCGGCGGCCGGCGGGCGGGCCCTCGGTGAGGTCGTCGCCACCGTCCGGCTGGAAGTGCTCGACGCCAGCACCCGGGCCCCGCGCCTGCGCTGCTCGGACAGCGACGACACCAACGGCCGCGGCCTGGCGCTCGTCGACGGCCTCGCCGACCGGTGGGGCTGGAGCGCCGAGGGTGCCGGCAAGCGCATCTGGTGCGAGCTGGACCGCTGTTCGCCGGCGGCCGCGGTCACCACGGCCCGCGAGGCGGCCCCGGCGGCGTACGGGGATCTGGCGTACGAGGCGGTCTGACGCGCGGGAGCGGGCGCTCGTGCAGCGGCGCGCCCGCTGGCGCACGGGTGGCACGGAGTGCGGGGTCCGGACGTCCGGTGATGCCGGGTGCGCCGGGCCGTGCTTCCTTCCGCGTGGGCCACAAAAGGTGCTTAAGGGATGAACCCCTGGTGGGGTGTTGACGCCCCGTGTCCGTTTCATCACGCTTGTGGTCAGTGGTTCGCCGCGAGGGGACGACGAGGACTTCGGTGACGGAGGCCCTCGGCGAGTGCGGACCGCGATTCGGCGTCGGCTCCCGTGGGGCCAGGAGCAGGGCGGGCGCGCCGGAGAGCCGGATGGCGGCGCGCGTGGCCGTGCTCGGGGTGAGGTGGGGGTTCCTCACCGCCCGGGCGTGGCCGGGTGTGGGGGAGGCGCGCCGCCAACCGGCCCTCGGTCCACCGTGACTTCACACCCCGCTCAGAGGATCGCGACCGGCGCCACGGGACTTCCCGTGCCGCCGGCGAACGGCTCGGGGGTCGCCGACAGCAGGAACGTGTGCCGCCGAAGTTCTCCACAGGCTGTGGACAACTTTTCGAGATTCCAGTTCTGGCCCTGCGGCATGCCCATCTCCACCAGGTCGAGCGCGTGGACGGGCAGCCACAGGCCCTCGATCTCGGGAGGAAATATCTCAAAGGTGAGGGTGTCGTTCGCGACCGCCGCGACATCGCGGGCGTGGAACCACTCCGGAGTGCGCACGGACAGTCCGGGGGACGGGAACGCGTACGCCTCCTTGTCGCCCGCGAGCAGCACCTGCATCTGACCGGTGCGTACGAGGACGACGTCCCCCGGACCGACCCGCGTCCCGCCCATCTCCTCGGCCGCTTCGAGGTCCTCCGGGGTCACCGCGTGTCCGCCGTCCAGGCGCTCCCTGCCGAGCGCGCGGGCCACGTCCAGCAGGACACCGCGCGAGACGATGTGCCCCACCTTGTCGATACCGCCGAACTCCGCGCCGCCGTGCGCCGTGATCGTGCCCGCGGGGCGGCCGTTGTAGAGCGTGCCGGAGTGCGAGACATGGGTGAGGGCGTCCCAGTGGGTGGCCGCCTGGAGGCCCATCGTCACGGCGTCGTCGCTGCACGCGACCGTGCCGGGACCGAACAGCTCCTGGTTGATCTGCGTCATCGTGTGGAGCGGATCGACCCGCCCGGGAATCATCCCCGTCTGTACGCCGTCCCGCCGCAGGGGCAGCGCGAGCGGCACGCGCAGACCGCTGAGGACGCCCGCGGCGGCCCTGCGCACGACCTCGTCGGTGATCAGGTTCAGGGTGCCGATCTCGTCCTCGGCGCCCCAACGCCCCCAGTTGTTCACGCGCTTGGCGATCTCGTGGAACTCGGCCGGCAGTGACATGAGTCCTCCCCGGGGCTTGTCCTCAGGTGTCCGACGGGCCGTAGAATCGGAGCCAAATCTAACGGGCCGTCAGAAACTGCGGGAAGGGGCCGGCGCGTGGGGAACTTCTTGGCGGGCAAGGTCGTCGCCGTGACCGGGGCGGGCCGGGGCATCGGACGCGCGGTGGCCCTGGCCGCCGCGGCCGAGGGCGCGCGGGTCGTCGTCAACGACCACGGCGTGTCGGTCGAGGGCGCGCAGCCGACGAGTTCGGTCGCCGACGCCGTGGTCGAGGAGATCGGGTCGGCCGGCGGCGACGCGGTGGCGGTCGCCGACGACATCTCCACCATGGCGGGCGGACAGCGGCTCGTGGACGTGGCCCTGGAGGCGTACGGGCGGCTCGACGGAGTCGTCTGCCTGGCCGGGATCCTGCGCGAGCGGATGCTGTTCAACATGTCCGAGGACGAGTGGGACCCGGTGATCGCCACCCACCTCAAGGGCACCTTCACCGTGTTCCGCGCCGCCTCGGCCGTGATGCGCGGGCAGCGCTCCGGCACGCTGATCGGGTTCACCAGCGGCAACCACCAGGGGTCCGTCTCGCAGGCCAACTACAGCGCGGCGAAGGGCGGGATCATCTCGCTCGTCCGCAGCGCGGCGCTCGGGCTCCACAAGTACGGGGTCACGGCGAACGCGGTCGCGCCGGTCGCCCGTACGCGGATGTCGGCGAACGTGCCGATGGAGCTGAAGGAGATCGGCGAGCCCGAGGACGTGGCCGCGCTCGTGGTCTACCTGCTGTCCGAGCGGGCCCGGGCCGCGGAGATCACCGGGCAGGTCTACACGGTCGCCGGACCGAAGATCGCGGTGTGGGCACAGCCGCGGGAACTCCGTGCCGGGTACGCGGAGGGGGCCTGGACCCCCGAGCGGATCGCGGACTTCCTGCCGGGGACGGTGGGGGTGGATCCCATGCCGCTGTTGGAACAGGTGGCGGAGATGGCCCGGGCGGCGCGTGCCGCTCGGGCCGCGGAGGGGGCGACGTCGTAGGGGACGGGGGCGTGCGTGGGGTGTGGGTGCGGGTGCGTTGTGGCTGGTTGCGCAGTTCCCCGCGCCCCTGGGTGAGCCGGTGCGCAGGAGGTGGCGGGATTCATGCAGTTCGGGATCGGCGTGGAGGACGAAGCCTTTCGTGTCGAGGTGCGGGAGTGGCTGGCGGAGCGCGTGCCGTGGGGCGGGAACCGGCGGGACTGGGAGCGGACGCTCGGGAAGGCCGGGTGGATCGGGCTCGGGTGGGCGGAGGGCGGATACGGGAACCGGACGGTCGGGCTCAGCCGGCAGGTGGTGTGGGCCGAGGAGTACGCGCTGGCCCGGGCGCCCGCCCGCAGCGGGCACATCGGGGAGAAGCTGCTGGCCCCCACGCTCATCGCGCACGGGAGCGCCGGGCAGAAGGCCCGCTTCCTGCCGCCCGTCGCGGCCGGGGACGAGCTCTGGTGCCAGGGGTACAGCGAGCCCGGAGCCGGATCCGACCTCGCCGGCATCCGCACGGCGGCCGTACGGGAGGCGGGCGGCTACCGGATCAGCGGACAGAAGATCTGGACCTCCCTGGCGCACGAGGCGGACTGGTGCTTCGTCCTGGCCCGTACCGAAGCGGGGTCGCGCAGGCATCACGGACTGAGTTTCCTGCTCGTGCCCATGGACCAGCCCGGCCGGATCGACGTCCGGCCGATCCGGCAGATGACCGGGACCAGCGAGTTCAACGAGGTCTTCTTCGACGGGGCGCACGCGCGCGCCGAGCACCTCGTCGGCGGCGAGGGCGACGGCTGGCGGGTCGCCATGAGCCTGCTCGGCTTCGAACGCGGAGTCTCCACCCTGGCCCAGCAGATCGGCTTCGCACAGGAGCTGGCCCAGGTGCTGGAGACGGCCGTCGCCACGGGTGCGGCCGACGACCCGGTCCTACGGGAGCAGCTCGTACGGCAGTGGGCCGAGCTGCGCACCATGCGGTGGAACGCGCTGCGGACGCTGGGCGGGCCGGCGGACCGGGGCGCCCCCAGTGTGGCCAAGCTGCTGTGGGGCCGGTGGCACCAGCGGCTCGGCGAACTCGCGGTGCGGGTGCGGGGCGCCGGGGCGGCGGTCGGACCGGCGGACTGGACGGCGGAGGCCCCGTACGAACTGGACGCGTCGCAGCACCTGTTCCTCTTCAGCCGGGCCGACACCGTCTACGGCGGCTCGGACGAGATCCAGCGCACGATCATCGCCGAGCGCGTGCTCGGCCTTCCCAGGGAAGCGAAGGGCTGAGGTCATGAAGGGCGTGGTCTTCGACGGCAGGCAGACCCTGGTGGTGGACGACCTGGAGGTACGCGGTCCGGGGCCGGGCGAGGTACTGGTCGAGGTCGCGGCGGCGGGGCTGTGCCACAGCGACCTCTCCGTGCTGGACGGGACCATCCCCTTCCCCGTACCCGTGGTGCTCGGGCACGAGGGCGCGGGCGTCGTCGCGGAGGTGGGGCCGGGCGTCACCCACGTCGAGGCCGGAGACCATGTCTCCCTGTCCACGCTCGCCAACTGCGGCGCGTGCGCGGAGTGCGACCGGGGGCGGCCCACCATGTGCCGCAAGGCGATCGGGAGGCCGCAGCGGCCGTTCACGCGGGGCGGGCAGCCGCTGTACCAGTTCGCGTCCAACTCCGCGTTCGCGCAGCGGACGGTGGTGAAGGCCGTGCAGGCGGTACGCATCCCGAAGGACATCCCGATGGCGTCGGCCGCCCTGATCGGCTGCGGGGTGCTGACCGGGGTCGGGGCCGTGCTGAACCGGGCACGGGTGGACCGCGGGGACAGCGTCGTCGTCATCGGCGCGGGCGGGATCGGGCTCAACGTGCTGCAGGGCGCGCGGATCGCCGGGGCGCTCACCGTGGTGGCGGTCGACTCGAACCCGGCGAAGGAGGAGATGGCGCGGCGGTTCGGCGCGGGACACTTCCTCACCTCCGTGGAGGGGGTGCGGGACATCCTGCCGACCGGCGCCGACCACGTCTTCGAGTGCGTGGGCCGGGTGGAGCTCGTACGGCAGGCCGTCGACCTGCTCGACCGGCACGGGCAGGCCGTGCTGCTGGGGGTGCCGGGGGCGGACGCCGAGGCGTCCTTCCTCGTCTCCTCGATGTTCCTGGACAAGTCGATCCTCGGGTGCCGGTACGGGGCTTCGCGGCCGCAGCGGGATGTCGCGCTGTACGCGGAGCTGTACCGGGAGGGGCGGTTGCTGCTGGACGAGCTGGTGACGTGCACGTATGCGGTGGAGGACTTCGAGAAGGCCGTCGCCGACGCCGGGGCCGGGCGGGTCGCCCGGGGGGTTTTGTTGTTCTAGGTCCGCTCGTCGGGTGTGGGTGCGGGTGCGTTTGAGTCTGCGGGTGTGTGGGGGCTGGGCGCGCAGTTCCCCGCGCCCCTGGGCGGTGGGTGTGGGTCGGGGTCAGCGGAAGGTTCTGCGGTAGGACGTGGGGGTTACTCCCAGGGTTGACTGGAGGTGTTGGCGCATCGACTGTGCTGTGCCGAAGCCGGACTCCGCGGCCACCTGGTCGATCGGCAGGTCCGTGGACTCCAGGAGGTGCCGGGCACGCTCCACCCGCCGCTGAGTGAGCCACTGGCCTGGACTGACCCCGGCCTCCTCGCGGAAGCGGCGCGTGAACGTACGCACGGACATCGCCTCCTGCGCGGCCATGTCCCGCAACTGGATCGGCTCGTGCAGCCGGCCGAGCGCCCACGCGCGGGCGGCGGTGGTCGTCGCCACCTGCGGCTCGGGGACCGGTCGTCGGATGTACTGCGCCTGTCCGCCGTCCCGGTGCGGCGGCACGACCGTACGGCGGGCCACCTCGTTGGCGACGGCGGTGCCGTGGTCACGGCGCACGATGTGGACACACAGGTCGATGCCCGCCGCCACCCCGGCGGAGGTCAGGACGTCCCCGTCGTCGATGAACAGCACGTCCGCGTCGACCCGCACCTTCGGGAAGAGCCGCTGGAAGTGCTCGGCGGACGCCCAGTGCGTGGTCGCCGGGCGCCCGTCGAGCAGACCGGCCGCGGCCAGCACGTACCCGCCCGTGCAGATGGAGACGAGCCGGGTACCGGGCCGGATCAGGGCGAGCGCCACGGCCAGCTCCTCGGTGAGCACGCCCTCCTCGTGGACCGGGCCCAGCTCGTACGAGGCCGGGATCACGACGGTGTCGGCGGTGGCCAGCGCCTGTGGTCCGTTCTCGACGAGCACGGCGAAGTCGGCGTCCGTCTCGACCGGGCCCGGCGGCCGGACCGAGCAGGTGACGATCTCGTACAGCTTCCGGCCCTGCCCGTCCACCGCGCGTCCGAAGATGCGCTGCGGGATGCCCAGCTCGAAGGGGAGGAGACCGTCCAGGGCGAGGACGACCACGCGGTGCGGGCGGAACGGGCTGTGCGCCAGGTGCGTACCCATGGCCCGATCCTAGCGAATGCTGTCCTTCGGGCCACTCGTCCGCAGGGGGCGCACGGCGGAGGCTCTATGACGTGACACAGACAACTGACGCGGCCGCCGTGACGCCCGCGAAGGGCCCCGGAACCGGGCGGCGGCGCACCCGGGTGCACCGGGCGTGGTTCGTGGCCGCCGTCACCTTCGTGACGATCATCGGCGCGGCCGCCTTCCGCTCCCTGCCGGGACTGCTGATCGACCCGCTGCACGACGAGTTCGACTGGTCGCGCGGCACGATCGGCCTCGCGGTCTCCGTCAACCTCGCGCTGTACGGGCTGACGGCGCCGTTCGCCGCCGCGCTGATGGACCGGTTCGGCATCCGGCGGGTCGTCGCCCTCGCGCTGATCGTCATCGCCGTCGGCTCCGGCGCCACGGTGTGGATGACCGCTGCCTGGCAGCTCATCCTGTGCTGGGGGCTGCTCGTCGGGCTCGGCTCGGGATCGATGGCGCTCGCCTTCGCCGCGACCGTCACGAACCGCTGGTTCACCGAGCGGCGGGGCCTGGTCACCGGCATCCTCACGGCCGCCTCGGCCTCCGGTCAGCTGATCTTCCTGCCGGTGCTGTCCTGGATCGTCACGGAGCACGACTGGCGCCCCGCCGCCGTGACCGTCGCCCTGGCGGCGCTCGCGGTCGTGCCGTTCGTCTGGCTGCTGCTGCGGGACCACCCGGCGGACGTCGGCCTCGAACCGTACGGATCGACGCGGTTCGTCGAGAAACCGCCGCCCGTGCCGGGAGCGGCACGCCGGGCGGTGAAGGTGCTCTTCTCCGCCGCCCGCACCGGACCCTTCTGGCTGCTCGCCGGGACGTTCGCGATCTGCGGCGCCTCGACCAACGGCCTGATCCAGACCCACTTCGTGCCCGCCGCCCACGACCACGGCATGCCCATCACGGCCGCCGCCTCGCTGCTCGCCGTGATCGGTGTCTTCGACGTCGTCGGCACGATCGCCTCCGGCTGGTTCACGGACCGCTTCGACCCGCGGCGGCTGCTCGCGGTGTACTACGCCCTGCGTGGCGTCTCGCTCCTCTTCCTGCCGCTGCTCCTGGGCCCCTCGGTCCACCCGCCGATGGTCTTCTTCATCGTCTTCTACGGGCTCGACTGGGTCGCCACCGTGCCACCCACCATCGCGCTGTGCCGTGAGCGGTTCGGCGACGACAGCGCCATCGTCTTCGGCTGGGTCCTCGCCTCCCACCAGGTCGGCGCCGCCCTCGTCGCCTTCCTCGGCGGAGCCGCCCGCGACGCCTTCGGCTCGTACGACGTGATGTGGTACGCCTCCGGGGCGCTGTGCGCGGTGGCCGCGCTGATGGCACTGGTGATCCGGCGGCGGCGGGAGCCGGGGGAGATCGCTGTCGCCTGAGGGTGAAGGCGAGGGCTGGGGCGAGGGCGAGAGCGAGGGCGTCAGACCGTGAAGCCGCCGAAGTGGCCGCGGTGGAAGAGCAGGGGGGCGGCGTCCCCGGCGTCCTCGTCGGGGGTGCCCAGGGCGTTCACCCGGCCCACCACGATCAGGTGGTCGCCGCCGGTGTGGACGGCGTGGACCGTGCAGTCGATCCACGCCGTGGCGCTGGCCAGGCGTGGTGCGCCGGAGACCGGGGCCGGGTCGTGGGCGACCCCGGCGAACTTGTCCGAGCCGCTCACCGCGAAACCGCGGCACAGGTCCTCCTGGTGCGCGCCCAGGACGTTCACGCAGAAGACGCCCGCGCGGGCGATGCGCGGCCAGGTCGTGGACGTGCGCGCGACCATGAACGCCACCAGGGGCGGATCCAAGGAGAGCGCGGTGAAGGACTGACAGGCGAAGCCGGCGGGGCCGGACGTGCCGGCCTCGGTGGCCGGAGCGGTGATCACCGTGACGCCTGTCGCGAAGGTGCCGAGGACGCGGCGGAACTCGGTGGGGCCGACGGGGGCGCGTTCGTCGTCGGCGACCGCGCGCAGGGCGGGGCGCGGGAGTGGTTCGACGACCGGTTCCGCGGCCCGCGGGGGGTCGGCCGACCTCAGGTAGCGGACGGCTGCCGCGGCCATTCCTGCGTGTCCCATCACACCCTCCATTGAAGCTGACGGAGTGTCAGATCGGAAGGGGGTGCCGGCGGCGGCTCAGCGGCCCCTGAACCGCGGGCCGCGCCGCTCCACGAACGCCGTCACGCCCTCGGTGGCGTCCGCCGTCGTCATGTTGATCTCCTGGGCGGCGGCCTCGGCGGTGAACGCGGTGGCGCGGTCCGATTCCAGGGACGCGTTCACCAGTTGCTTGGTGAGGGCGAGGGAGCGGGTGGGGCCGGTGGCGAGGCGTTCGGCCCAGGTGCGGGCCGTCTGCTCCAGCTCGTCGTCCGGGACGACCTTGTTGACCAGGCCCAGACGGTGGGCCTCCGCGGCGGTCAGGGCGTCGCCGAAGAACAGCAGCTCCTTCGCGCGGTGCACGCCGATGAGGCGGGGGAGGAGGTAGGCGCCGCCGCCGTCGGGGACGAGGCCGCGGCGGACGAAGACCTCGATGAACCTCGCCGACTCGGCGGCGAGGATCAGGTCGCAGGCGTAGGCGAGGTGGGCGCCCAGGCCGGCCGCGGTGCCGTTCACGGCGGCGATCACTGGTTTCTCGCAGTCGAGGACCGCGGTGACGAGGCGCTGGGCGCCGGTTCGGACGACCCTCGCGATGTCGCCTGCGGCTCGGGCCGTGGGGGGTGGGCCGCCGCGGAGGTCTGCGCCGGCGCAGAAGCCGCGGCCGGTTGCTGTGAGCACGACGGCGCGGGTGTTGTCGGAGGCTGACGCCTCCTCCAACAGGTGGATCAGGTGGTTTCGGTGGTCTGGGGTGAGGGCGTTCATCGCGTCGGGGCGGTTGAGGGTGATCCAGGAGACGCCGTCCTTGAGAACGTGCGTGATCACGGGGTTCCCTCCGGGAGTTGTGGGCGGGCGGGTGTGTTGGTGCGGGTGGGTGGGGGCTGGTCGCGCAGTTCCCCGCGCCCCTCGGGTGGGTGGGGCTTGCGGTGGTGTGTTGGTGCGGGTGGTGGGGGTTGAGCGCGCAGTTCCCCGCGCCCCTGAAGGGGCCCGCCCCTTCAGGGGCGCGGGGGGGCCGCCCCCCCCGGGGGCGGGGGGGGGGGGGGGGGGGGGGGGGGGGGGGGGCGGGGGCCCCCCCCCCCCCCAACCCCCCACTCGGGAGCGCACCCCCCGGAGGGGTCAGCGGCATGTTGTCAGGGCGTCCAGGGCCACCGCGCCCTGGCCGCGTGGCAGCACCACCAGGGGGTTGATGTCCAGCTCGGACAGCTCCGCGTCCAGTTCGAGGGCCATCCGCTGGACCCGCAGCACCACCTCCACCAGCGCGTCCAGGTCCGCCGGAGGCCGCCCCCGGACGCCGTCCAGCAGCGCCCGCCCCCGCAGCTCGCCGAGCATCGACCGCGCCTGCTCCTCGCCGAACGGCGGCACCCGTACGGCCGTGTCCCGCAGGACCTCGACCAGTACCCCTCCGAGCCCGACCGTCACCGTCGGCCCGAAGAGGTCGTCGTGCGTCACCCCGACGACCATCTCGACGCCGGGTTCCACCAGCTGGCACACCAGGACCCCGTCGAGCGGCACGTCCTCGTACCGCGCGATGTCGGTCAGCTCCCGGTACGTGTCCCGCACCTGACTCGCCGACGTCAGACCGATCTTCACCAGCCCCAGTTCGGTCTTGTGGGCGAGCCGCGCGCCGGACGCCTTCATGACGACGGGGTACCCGACGAGCCCGGCCGCCCGGACGGCCGCGGCCGCGCTGGTCACCAACTGCTCGCGCGGCACCCGGATCCCGTACGCGCGCAGCAGTTGTTTCGCCGCGTGCTCGCTGAGCGTGCTGCCCGGCCGCATCAGCGCCTGGGCCTTGCGGAAGGAGGGAGACGGGGTACGGGGGGCGTCGTCGAAGGGGGAGCGGTACGAGGCCGTGAAGCGGGCGTGGTCGAGGTGGGCGCGTACCGCCGTGATGCAGTTCGCGAAGGTGCGGAACGTCGCGACGCGGGACGAGCCGAGCAGGGTCTCGCGGTACGCGGGCTCCGTGCCGACCGGCGACCCCCACACCACGCAGACGAGTTTGTCCGTCTGCTCGGCCGCGTCCACCAGGTCCCGCGCGAGCCGGTCGCTCATGGGCGGGAAGGGGCCCGTGATCGGGCAGATCAGCACCCCCACGGCCGGATCGGCGAGGATCGCGTCGATGATCCTGCGGCCCCGCCGGTCGCCGACGGGGTGGCCGCCGTTGTCGATCGGGTTCGTGACGTCCAGGTAGTGCGGTATCCACTGGTGGAGTTCGGCCTGCTTGGCGGCGGAGAGGGCGGGCAGGCGCAGGCCCGCCCGGGTCGCCAGGTCGGAGAAGTGCGCGCCCGTACCGCCGGAGATCGAGTAGACGGCGACCCCTTCGGCGACCGGCGGCCGGGCCCGCGCCAACAGGGCCGCGGTGTCCTGCAGTTCGTCCAGGCCGTCGACGCGTACGACGCCGTACTGGCGCATCGCGGCGTCCACCACGGCGTCGGCGCCGGTCAGCTTGCCGGTGTGGGAGGCGGCCGTGCGGGCGCCCGTCTCCGTGCGGCCGACCTTCACCGCGACGACGGGGACCCCGCGGCGGGCGGCCCGGTCGGCGGCGAGGAGGAAGGCGCGGCCGTCCTTCAGCCCTTCGAGGTAGCAGGCGATGGCGCCCACCTCGGGCTGCTCGGCGAAGTACGAGAGGAAGTCGGCGCTCTCCAGGTCGGCCTCGTTGCCGGTGGGCGCCCAGTGGGAGAGCCGGATGCCCAGTTCCTGGAGGGTGAAGACCGGGCGGCCCTGGTGGCCGGACTGGGTGATCAGCGCGATCGCCGGTCCGTCCAGGTCGTCGCGGAACCTCTCGAAGGCGTTGAGGTTGGTGTTGGGGCCGAGCAGCCGGAGTCCGGAGCGCGGTCCCGAGCGCTGCAGGGAGCGCTGTACGGCCTCGGTGAGGCGGGCCTGCGCGGCGGCCCCCGCCGCGCCCGTCTCGGCGAACCCGGACGCGAAGGCGACCGCGAACCGCACCTTGGTGTCGGTGAGCTGCTCGATCACGGGGAGGGGGTCGGAGACCAGCAGCACGGCCAGGTCGACCTGCTCGGGCAGGTCGGCGACCGAGGGGACGCAGGGTGTGCCGAACACGGACGCACGGGTGGGGTGCACCGGGTGCAGCCGGGCGCCGACCCGCTCCGCCCAGGCGAGCAGCTGCCGGGTGATGCCGGCGTTCGGGCGCCCTTCGGTGTCGGAGGCGCCGACGACGGCCACCGACTCGGGGCGGAAGAAGCGGTCCAGATCGGGTACGCCGGCGTACAGCGGACGGCCGCTGACGTCGAGGTCGCCGTCGGTGGCGGGCCTGCCGTGCGCGGCAGGGGCCGGTTGCTCGCCGCAGGCGATGACCCGGGCCCGGCGGGCGTCGGTGGTGAGGGTGCCGTGGGTTGATCCAAGCATCGGTCCGCCCGCTCCTGAGTGGCTGCCATTAGCTGACGCAGTGTCAGATTAACGAACTGACACCGCGTCAGGAACGGTGCTGCAGGCAAAGAAGTCGGGGCGACCGCCCGCCGGCGGGCAGGTCCGGGCGGGCCGGCCCGGCCCGCCCGGGCTGGTCAGCGCGTGATGCGGGACGGATTGCGCCGCCCGGCGTCGCGCGCGATCGCCTTCGCCACCTTCTCGGCGTCGATGGCCAGTTCGCGGAGCATGCCGCTGATCGGGTTGGTGAAGCCGGTGAAGTAGAGACCGGGCGCGTTCTTCGGCGTGCGGGCGCCGTGGACGACCGGGCGTCCACGGCCGTCGAGCACGTCGAGGTGGCCGACGACGTTCTCCAGGGCGCGCCGGTAACCGGTCGCCGCGATCACGGCGTCCGGGGCGACACGGTCGCCGTTCACGAGGACGACCTTGCCGTCCTCGAAGCCGTCGACCGCGGACACGACCTCGACCCGGCCCTTGCGGACGGCGTCGATGAGCCCGACGTCCTGGACGGGGATGGCTCCCTGGTTGACCCGCGAGTACAGCCCGGTGTCGGGTCGCGGCAGCCCCTGCGCGGAGAGGTCCGGCACGCTGAGCTTCGCCAGCGGGCGCGCCATCCGGTCCACCAGCGCGCACGGCAGCCGCCTGCAGAGGACCCCGGTGTACTGGGCGGCCCACCCGGCCGTCGACCGGCGCACGATGTGCGGCGCGGTCCGCACGGCGAGGCGTACGCGGGAGGCGCCGCCCTCGACGAGGTCGACGGCGATCTCCGCGCCCGTGTTGCCCACGCCGACCACCAGGACGTCCTGGCCGGCGAACGGGGCGGGGTTGCGGTACTCGCCGGCGTGCAGGAACCGGCCCGTGTAGGCGTCACGGCCCGGCCACTCGGGCACGTACGGCGTGTGGTTGTAGCCGGTGGCGACGACCACCGCGCTGCCGGTCAGCTCGCGTCCGCCGGTGGCGTGCAGCAGCCAGCCGGTGCCGTCGGCGGAGGGCTCGACGCGGGAGACCTCGACGCCTGTGACGATCTCCAGCTCGTGGTGCTCGGCGTACTTCTCCAGGTAGCGCACCACGTCGTCACGGGCCACCCACCGCCCGAACGAGCGCGGCATCGCGAGGCCGGGCAGCGCGGAGAGCCGCCGGGTGGTGTGCAGCCGCAGCCGGTCGTAGTGCCGCCGCCAGGACGCGCCGACCCGGTCGGACTTCTCCAGCACGACGGCCCGTACGCCGCGGGCGCGCAGCGCGTACGCCGCCGCGAGCCCGCCCGGCCCGCCGCCGATGACGTACACGGGTCGGTCCTGCCGCGGCGCGGCCGCCTGCGGGGACGCCTGTGCGGGTGCCGGTGCGGCCGCCTGTGCGGGTGTCGGTACGGCGTCCGGCGCGGATGCCGGTGCGGGTGCCTGGGGTGTCGGGTCGGGAGAGTCGGCCATGTGCCGAGCGTATGCATGTCGTCATTTGTTGGGTCTCGGTCAAGCCCGGAATCGGTTGCGAATCGATCACGGCTGTGGGAGGGGTGTGTGGGGCTCGTGTCGTAGGACTCTTGCGCGTCCGGGTCCGGTGCGCTCAACTGACGTACCGTCAGATGTGTGGGTGCGGAAGGGGCGAGGGTCCATGGACACGATCTGGCTCACCGGTGCGGAATGGGGTGCCGTGCTCCGGATCGGCCTCGGGCTGTGGTGGCTGGAGAGCTGGCGGCACAAGGACCGGAAGGGCTGGTTCGAGCGGGGCACCGGCATCGCGTGGGCGGCGGACGTCGCGGCGAAGCACCGGTGGAACGCGGTGCGCAGCGGCTTCGACACGGTCGTCGCGCCCCGGCCGCGGACCATGGCGTACGTCGTCGTGTACGCGGAACTCGCCCTCGGACTCGGCCTCGTCGCGGGCCTCCTGACACCGATCGCCCTGGCCGGCGGGCTGCTGCTCAATCTCCTGTACCTCGTGCTGATGATCCACGACTGGGCCGAGCAGGGGCAGAACACGATGATGGCGCTGATCTCCCTGGTGGCCCTCTTCGCCATGTCCTGGCAGACCTGGTCGCTGGACAGCGCGCTGGGCCTCTTCCGATGACGGCCGACCGCTTCGACGTGCCGGAGATCGACGCCTTCACCCGCCCCTACTGGGACGCGGCGTGCGACGGGCACCTGCTGCTGCGCCGGTGCGGAGTGTGCGGGCGCGCCCACCACTACCCCCGCGAGTTCTGCCCGCACTGCTGGAGCGGGGCCGTGACCTGGGAGCGGGCGAGCGGCCGGGCCACGCTCTACACCTGGTCCGTCGTCCACCGCAACGACCTGCCGCCCTTCACGGCCCGCACGCCGTACGTCGCCGCCGTCGTCGACCTGGCGGAAGGGCCGCGGATGATGACCGAGGTGGTGGACTGCGGCGAGGGCGCGCTGACGGTGGGAATGGCGCTGGAGGTCGCCTTCCGCGCACAGGGTGGGGAGGACACGGCCGGGGCGCGGGCCGCGGTCGTGGTTCCCGTGTTCCGCCCGGCCCTCGTCCCGGAGGGCTCCGGCGGCCGTTGTTGAATGGTGTGATGACCGACCCGTACGAAGCCTCCGCCGCCCTCCCGCTGCCCGAGATCCACGGTCACGGACTGTGGCTGCGCCCCTGGGACGCGGACGCCGGTGCGGACGTCCAGGCGTGGCTGCGGGGCCATCTCGACCCGGAGTTCCAGCGGTGGAACACGCCGCTGAGGCAGACAGTGGACGCGGTCGACGCGCGGGACTCGCTGCGGGCACGGGCCAAGGCCGCCCAGGAGGCGGTGGGCGCCTCCTTCTGCGTCACCGACGCGGCGGACGGCGTACCGCTCGGGCACATCGGCATCAACGACGTCGACCACGTCATCAGGGTCGCCCGGGTCGGCTACTGGGTGCTCCCCGACGCCCGCGGCCGCCACGTGGCCACGCGCGCGCTCGCCCTCGCCTCGCGGTGGGCCTTCGAGGAACTGGGCCTGCACCGGCTGGAACTGGGCCACGCCCTCGGACACGAGGCGTCGTGCCGGATCGCCGAGCGGTGCGGCTTCCCGTACGAGGGGACCCTGCGCGGGGCGATGTTCGAGGCGGGGCGCCGGGACGCCTTCCGGGACGTGCATCTGCACGCACGACTGGCCACGGATCCGGAACTCAGGGCCACAGCAGTTCTCTGAGCCAGGTGCCCTGCGCGCGGCGGTAGGTGAGCCGTACGTGTCGCCGGCGCGCGTCGCCCTGGAAGAACTCCACCTCGTCCGGGTCCAGGACGTACACCGTCCACGACGGCGCGGAAGCGTCCGGTTCCCGCCGGGCACGGTCCCAGGCCGCGTCCGAGGCGCGCGTCAACTCCTCGTACGAGGGCAGGACTTCGCTCTGCCGGCCCACCAGGGCTGAGGCCAGCGCCCCGGTCGAACGGGCCCGCAGGTCGGCCCGCGCGACCTCGGGCGGCGCGACGGTCACCGGGCCGCGCACCCGGATCTGCCGGCCCTGCGCGGGCCAGTAGAAGCCGAGTGCCGCGTACGGGCGGGACGCCAGGTGCCGGCCCTTGCGGCTGCCCGCGTGGGAGGCGAAGTGCCAGCCCTCCTCGTCGGCGCCGTGCAGCATGACGGTCCGTACGTCGGGCCGGCCCTCGGCGTCGGCCGTGGCCAGCGACATCGTGTGCGGCTCGCTCTGCCCGGCCGCCACGGCCTGCGCGAACCACTGCTCGAAGAGCGGCAGCGGTCGCGCGGGGGCCGTGTCCGGGGCGAACTCCGGCAGCTCGGTGTCCCAGACCCGCTGGGACCTCAGCAGCCGTACGAACTCGCCGGACGGGGCGGAGCCGGCGGTGTCCGGGGGTGGGGCGGGGATGTCAGGCGGCGGGGTGGGGGTGTCGGCGCTCATGCCCCGATTGTCACGTGGCGGCTGGCCTCAGACCGAACCGAGGTCGGACGACACCCACCGTTCGGGGCGCATCCGGATCACCACCATCTCGCCGTGCTCCTTCCAGGAGAAGTCGACGTACCCGTCGACCTTGTCGGCCGGGAGGTAGCGGGCCGAGATCTCGTGGAGCTGTTCGCGGGTCGCGGGGGTCGACTCGACGACCGGGCCCTCCAGGGACACGTACCGGATGGTGGGTTCGACCCGCTCCACCATCAGGGAGAACCTGCCCGCGGCGGTGATCAGCTCGTTCTTGCGGGAGTCGCGGCCGGTCAGGATCCATACGAGGCCGCCGGGTTCGTACTGGTACCAGATCGGCACGGTGAGCGGGGCGCGGCCCGCCCCGGCGTCGACGGCGAGCGCGGCGATGCGCGGTTCGGCGAGGAACTGCTCGCGTTCTTCACGGGTCAGGGCCATGGGGTCTCCTCCGTGGTGTGGCGGTGCGACGGCGTGCGACGGCGGTTGTTTCCCTCGGTTTGTCTCCCTCGGTTCCTTCAGCGTCTTCCGTCCCGCTGGGTATTCCGGGGCCGCCACGGCGACATCGCGTCAGAGGTACGTCGTACGGGGGTGCGGCGGGGGGTGGGGGTAGTGCTGGCACCACCATGGATCCGGGTGCGGGCTCTCTCGTGGAGACGGACGGACGACGGCATTGTTGTGGCCAGTTGATCGCAGGGGTGCGGCACAGGTCTTCGCAGCCCTCAGCCCTTTGCCGGAAGGAAGATCCCATGGAGTCGCAGCGTGCGGCGGAGCCGAAGTCGGTGGGCGGGGCCGCACCTGGGCCGTTCGCCTCCTTCGTCCGGTTCGTGGTGTGCGGCGGCGGGGTCGGGGTTCTCTCCAGCGGGGCGGTGGCGCTGCTGGCCGGCACGGGCACGATGCCGTGGGCTGTGGCGAACGCGGTGATCACTGTCGTGTCGACGGTCGTCTGCACGGAGCTGCACGCGTTGTTCACGTTCGGGACCGGGGGGCGGGCGGGGTGGCGGGCGCACTGGCAGTCCGCGGGGTCCGCGACGGTGGCGTACGCGGTGACCTCGCTCGCGGTGTTCGTCCTGCACGTGCTGCAGGGGGCGCCCGGGGTGCTGGCCGAGCAGGTCGTGTACCTCTTGGCGTCCGGGGCTGCGGGGGTTGGGCGGTTCCTGGTGCTGCGGTTGGTCGTGTTCGCGGGTTCGCGGGGTGAGCGGGTGGGGCGTGGGGCTGCGGTGACCGTGGTGGCGGTGCCGGTGCCGGTTGCTTCTGGGCGGGTGGGTGCGTTGGGGCTTGCTGCCGGGGGGTGATGTCCGCGGGTGCGTTGTGGCTGGTCGCGCAGTTCCCCGCGCCCCTTGGGTGGGTGGGGGTGGGGGTGGTCTGTCGGGGGCGGGGGTGGGGTGGGACGTGCGCTCGCAGCCGGAAACGCGTCGGGCCGACCACCTGCCGGAAGGCGGGTGGGA
>NZ_JBIAQL010000014.1:0-203194 GCF_042889045.1 Streptomyces sp. NPDC002701 | reverse complement strand
CACCGGCGACTCGTCCAGCAGTTGGGCTCCCATCCCGGCCCACTGCGTCCCCTGCCCCGGGAACACCAACACCGTCCGCCCCGACGACTCCGACGACCCCGCACCCTCCACGACGACCTCGCCGAGCCGCACCTGCCGGTACTCGAACACCGACCGGCCCGAAGCAAGACTGAACGCCACATCCAGCGGGCGCAGTTCACCGACCGGCTCCAGCAGTCCCCGTACACGATCGGACTGCTCACTCAGGGCCTTCGCGGAACGCGCCGTGACGACCAGCGGGGCCACGGGCAGTTCCCGTACCACCGACTCCTCAGCCGGTTCGGTCGGGGGAGCCTGCTCCAGGATCACGTGCGCGTTCGTCCCGCTCACCCCGAACGCGGAGACACCCGCCCGGCGCGGACGCTCGACGTCCGGCCACTCGCGCCGCTCGGTCAGCAGTTCCACCGCGCCCGTGGACCAGTCCACGCGGGTGGTGGGTTCGTCGACATGCAGGGTCTTCGGCAGCACGCCCTGTTCGAGGGCCATCACCATCTTGATGACTCCGCCGACACCCGCGGCGGCCTGTGGATGGCCGACGTTGGACTTCAACGAGCCCAGCCACAGCGGTGGTTCGTCGTCCTGCCGTTGCCCGTAGGTCGCGAGCAGCGCCTGCGCCTCGATGGGGTCCCCCAGCCGCGTCCCCGTGCCGTGCGCCTCCACGACGTCCACGTCGGAGAAGCCGAGTCCCGCGTTGGCGAGGGCCTGGACGATGACGCGTTCCTGGGAGGGGCCGTTGGGCGCGGTCAGACCGTTGCTGGCGCCGTCCTGGTTGACGGCCGAGCCGCGCAGGACCGCCAGGACGCGGTGTCCCCTGCGCCGGGCGTCGGACAGCCGCTCCACGAGAACGACGCCGGCGCCCTCACCCCAGCTCGTACCGTCGGCCGCGTCGGCGAACGCCCTGCTGCGGCCGTCGGCCGAGAGCCCGCGCTGACGGGAGAACTCCACGAACAGACCGGGCGCGGCCATCACCGTGACACCGCCCGCGAGGGCGAGGTCGCACTCCCCCGCGCGCAGCGCCTGCGCCGCCTGGTGCAGCGCCACCAGGGAGGAGGAGCAGGCCGTGTCCAGCGAGACCGACGGTCCCTCCAGTCCGAGGACGTACGAGATGCGTCCGGAGACCACGCTGGCGGACTTGCCGGTGAGCAGATAGCCCTCGTGCTCCTCGTCGGCCTCGTGCAGCCGTGAGGCGTACTCCTGGTGGGTGAGGCCCGCGTACACGCCGGTGCGGCTGCCGCGCAGGGAGCGCGGGTCGATACCGGCCCGTTCCAGGGCCTCCCACGAGGTCTCCAGCAGCAGCCGCTGCTGCGGATCCATGACCAGGGCCTCGCGGGGTGAGATGCCGAAGAACTCGGCGTCGAACCCGGCGGCCTCGTGCAGGAAGCCGCCCTCGCGGACGTAGGTGCGGCCGCGCGGCAGGTTCTCGGGTTCGGGGACGAAGATCTCGTCCAGGTTCCAGCCGCGGTCGTCCGGGGCGGGGCCGATGACGTCCCGCTCGGTCATGACCAGGTCCCACAGCGCCTCGGGGGTGGCGGCATCGCCCGGGTACCGGCAGGCCATGGCGACGATGACGACCGGGTCGGCGTCCTCGGCGGAGCCGGAGCCGGTGGCCCTGGCCGTGACGGGAAACGGCGCGGCAGCCCGGGCCTCGCCGAGCAGCCTGCCGAGGAGGTGTTCGGCGAGCACGGCCGGGCTGGGCCGGTCGAAGACGACGGTCGCCGGCAGGGTGAGCCCGGTGGCCGCGTTGAGGCGGTTGCGCAGTTCGAGTGCGGTCAGCGAGTCGAAGCCGGCGTCCTTGAAAGAACGGTCGGGGCGGATGGCGTCGGTGTCAGGGTGCCGCAGCACGGTGGCCGCCTCGGCGCGCACCAACTCGACCAGCACGCGCGGGCGTTCGGCCTCGGGGAGGGCGGCGAGGCGTCCCGCCAGACCGTCGGCCGGTCCGGTGGTGGCGGACCCGGCCGCGGACCCGGCCGTCCTGCCGCGCTCGGCCTCCAGGGCACGGCGGGCCTCGGGCACGGTGGCGAAGGCGGGGCCGGGCCGCAGGGCGCAGGTACGGGGAGCGAAGTCCGCCCAGTCGACGTCGACGACGGTGACACAGACGTCCTCGCGGTCCAGGGCCCGGTGCAGGGCCTCGATGCCCTTGCCGGGGTCCATGGGCCGGATGCCGCGGCGGCGCAGGCTCTCCTCACCGGCGCCTTCGGCCATGCCGCCGCCGCCCCACAGTCCCCAGGCGACGGAGGTGGCGGGCAGCCCTTGGGCGTGGCGCCGCTCCGCGAGCACGTCGAGGGAGGCGTTGGCGGTGGCGTACGCGGCCTGTCCGCCGTTGCCCCAGCTGCCGGTGACGGAGGAGAACAGCACGAAGGCGTCCAGTTCCAGGCCGTGCGCCGAGGTCAGCTCGTGCAGGTGGTGGGCCGCGTCGGCCTTGGGGGCGCGGACGTCCCGCAGGCCGTCGGCCGAGACGGTGCCGATCACGCCGTCGGCGAGCATGCCTGCTGTGTGGAAGACGGCGGTGGGCGGATGTTCCGTGAGCAGCGCGGCGAGCGCGTCCCGGTCGGCGACGTCGCAGGCGGCGAGGGTCACCTCGGCACCCAGGGCGCGCAGTTCGGCGGCGAGGTCGGCGGCGCCGGGGGCGTCGGGGCCGCGCCGGCCCGCCAGGACCAGGTGTGCGGCGCCGCCGCGGGCGGCCCACCGGGCGACCTGGGCTCCGAGGGCACCGGTGCCGCCGGTGACCAGGACGGTGCCGCGCGGGGTGTAGGCGCGGCGCACGGGTGCGGTGCCGGCGCGGCTGATCCGGCGGCCGTACGTGCCGGACGCCCGTACGGCGACCTGGTCCTCGCCGTCCCGGCCGGCCAGCGCGGCGACGACCCGCTGCCAGGCGCGGGCGGCGGCGTCGGCGTCGCCGTCGGCGGGCAGGTCGATCACCCCGCCCCACAGGGCGGGCAGTTCGAGGGCGGCGACCCGGGCGAAGGCCCAGATCTGCGCCCCGGCGTCCTCCGGCACCTCGCCGGGTGCGACAGCCACGGCCGCGCGCGTCAGCGCCCACAGCCGCGTCTCGGCCCCCGCGTCCGCGGCGGCCTGGACGAGGGCCAGGGTCCCGGCGACGGCGGCCGGGGTACGGGCGATTCCGAGCAGGGACAGGATGCCGGTGAGTCCGTCGTGAGCCGCGTCGGCCACGGAGTCCGCGTCGGCCGCGAGGTGCGTGTGGGTCGTCAGCAGGGCGGTCAGTTCCTCGCGGCCGGTGGCCGCCGGGTCGATCACGAGCCGTTCGACCTGGGCCCCGGCGCCGGCGAGCGCCGCCTCGGCCTCGTCGGCCGTCCCCGGCTCCACACCCTGCGGGACGACCAGCAGCCACCGCCCGCTCAACGCACCGGGCGCGTCACCGCCCAGCCCCTGCCAGGTGATCCGGTACCGCCAGGAGTCGGTCTCAGAGGCATCAGCGTCGGCATCGGCAGCGGCAGGAGCAGCCGCGGGGGCAAGGGGCTCGTGCCAGTAGTGCCGGCGCTGGAAGGGATAGGTGGGCAGGTCCACCTGTCGGGCGCCGGTGCCCTCGAACACGGCCGCCCAGTCGATGTGCGTGCCGTGGACGAACAACTCGGCGGCGGAGATGAGGAACCGCGCAAGACCGCCCTCGTCCCGGCGCAGGGAACCCACGGCTGTCACGTCGGCGGTCTCCTGCACGCCCATCACCAGCACGGGGTGCGCACTGGACTCCACGAACGTGCCGAACCCCTTGCCGGTCAGCAGCTTCACGGTGTCCTCGAAGCGGACCGTGTGCCGCAGGTTGCGGTACCAGTACGACGCGTCCAGCGAAGTCGTGTCGACCAGGGCCACGTCCACGGTCGAGTAGAACGGGATGCGGGCGGTACGGGGAGTGATCGGGCCGAGGACGTCCAGAAGTTCCGCCTCGATACGCTCCACATGAGCCGAGTGGGAGGCGTAGTCCACCGGCACCTGACGCGCCCGCAACCCCTCCGCCTTGCACGCCTCCACGAACTCCACCACCGCGTCCGCGTCACCCGCGACCACCGTGCTGGAGGGACCGTTGACGGCGGCCACGTCCAGCCGGCCCGCCCAGCCCGCGAGCCGGGCCTCCACCTCGGCACGCGGCAGGGACACCGACGCCATGCCACCCAGCCCGGCCAGCTCCCGCCCGATCACCTGCGCCCGCAACGCCACCACCCGCGCCGCGTCCTCCAGCGAGAGCGCGCCACTGACGGCAGCCGCGGCGATCTCACCCTGCGAGTGACCCATGACCGCGTCCGGCTCGATGCCCAGGGAACGCCACAACTCGGCCAGGGAGACCATCACCGCCCAGGTGACGGGCTGGATGACCTCCACCCGCTCCAACGCCTCGCCACCCCGCAGCACCTCGACCACGTCGAAATCCACGAACGGAGACAGAGCCGCCGCGCAGTCATGCATACGGGCCGCGAACACCGGCGACTCGTCCAGCAGTTGGGCTCCCATCCCGGCCCACTGCGTCCCCTGCCCCGGGAACACCAACACCGTCCGGCCCAACGCCTCCGACGCCACACCCTCCACGACGACCTCGCCGAGCCGCACCTGCCGGTACTCGAACACCGACCGACCCGAAGCAAGACTGAACGCCACATCCACCGGACGCAGCCCACCGACCGGCTCCAACAGCCCCCGCACACGACCGGACTGCACGCCCAGAGCGGTCTCCGACTTCGCGCTGACCACCAACGGAACCACGGGCAGTTCCCGCACCACCGCATCCTCGACCGGTTCAGTCGGGGGAGCCTGCTCCAGGATCACGTGCGCGTTCGTCCCGCTCACCCCGAACGACGACACCGCCGCCCGACGCGCACGCCCCACCCCCGGCCACTCCCGCAGCTCCGTCAACAGCTCCACCGCACCCGCCGACCAGTCCACCCGGGTACTGGGCTCATCCACATGCAAGGTTTTCGGCAGCACACCCCGCTCCAGGGCCATCACCATCTTGATGACCCCGCCCACCCCCGCAGCGGCCTGCGCATGCCCGATGTTCGACTTCAACGACCCCAGCCACAACGGCTGATCGGCATCCCGGCCCTGCCCATACGTCGCCAGCAACGCCTGCGCCTCGATCGGATCACCCAACCGCGTCCCCGTACCGTGCGCCTCCACCACATCCACATCAGCGGACGTCAGCCCCGCCGACTCCAGCGCCGCCCGGATCACCCGCTGCTGCGACGGACCATTCGGAGCCGTCAGACCATTGCTCGCCCCGTCCTGGTTCACCGCGCTGCCCCGCACCACCGCCAGCACCCGATGCCCCAGCCGACGCGCGTCCGACAACCGCTCCACCAGGAGCATCCCCACACCCTCACCCCACCCCGTACCGTCCGCACCCTCCGCGAACGCCCGGCACCGCCCGTCCACCGACAACCCCCGCTGCTGCGAGAACTCCACGAACATGCCGGGGCCGGCCATCACCGCCGCACCACCGGCGAGGGCGAGGTCGCACTCGCCGGCGCGCAGGGCCTGGCCCGCCAAGTGCAGGGCGACCAGCGACGAGGAGCAGGCCGTGTCCACCGTCACCGCGGGACCCTCAAGACCCAGCGCATAGGAGATCCGGCCGGACAGGACGCTGGCGGTGTTTCCGGTCAGGAGGTAGCCGTCGTAGCCCTGTGCGGGTTCGTGGAGGCGAGGCCCGTACTCCTGCGACATGGCGCCGACGTAGACGCCGGTGCGGGAGCCGCGCAGTGCCGTCGCCGGCATCCCCGCCCGCTCCAGCGCCTCCCACGACGTCTCCAGCAGCAACCGCTGCTGCGGATCCATCGCCACCGCCTCGCGGGGTGAGATGCCGAAGAACTCGGGGTCGAAGTCCCCCGCCACATGCAGGAACCCACCCTCACGCACATACGTACGCCCCGCACGACCCGGCTCCGGATCGAACAACCCCTCCACATCCCAGCCCCGGTCCCCCGGAAAACCCGACACCGCATCCGTCCCCGACACCACCAGATCCCACAGACCCTCCGGCGAACCCACCCCACCCGGAAAACGGCACGCCATCCCCACGATCGCGAGGGCGTCGTCGTCCGGGTCGCCGGCGCGGGTCCGGCCGTGACGGAGCTCGGGGGCCGGCGCGACGCCCGCGGTCTCCTCCCCCGCGACGCCGTCCCGGATCAGGCGGGCGACATCGAGCGGCGTCGGGTGGTCGTAGACCAGGCTCGTGGGCAGCTTCAGGCCGGTCGCGGCGCGCAGGCGGTTGCGCAGCTCGATGCCCTGGACGGATTCGAAGCCCTGGTCCTTGAAGGTCAGACCGGGGCTGATCGTGTCCGCGGAGGGGCGGCCGAGGACGGTCGCCGCGTGCACCTGGACCAGTTCGAGGACGTGGTCCAGCTGGTCGGTCTCGGAACGGACGCGCAGCTCGCGGCTGAGCAGGGTCTCCTCGGGGTCCGGGACGCCGTGGCCCGCGTCGGCCTCGGGTACGGAGTCGAACCAGTACCGGGTGCGCTGGAAGGCATAGGTGGGCAGGTCGACCTGCCGGGCACCGGTGCCCTCGAACACCGCCGCCCAGTCGACGTGCGTGCCCTGCACGAACAACTCGGCCGCCGACGCGAGGAACCGCTCAAGACCGCCCTCGTCGCGCCGCAACGAACCGACCGCCACCACATCGGCGGTCTCCTGCACGCCCATCACCAGCACCGGGTGCGCGCTGGACTCCACGAACGTGCCGAAGCCGTCGGCGGCCAACAGCCGCACGGTGTCCTCGAAGCGGACCGTGTGCCGCAGGTTCCGGTACCAGTACGACGCGTCCAGCGAGGCCGTGTCCGCCAGGGCCGCATCCACCGTCGAATAGAACGGGATCCGGGCCGCACGCGGAGAGATCGGGGCCAGGACGGCCAGAAGTTCCGCCTCGATACGTTCCACATGCGCGGAGTGGGAGGCGTAGTCGACCGGCACCTGACGCGCCCGCAACCCCTCCGCCTTGCACGCCTCCACGAACTCCACGACCGCGTCCGCATCACCCGCGACGACCGTGCTGGACGAACCGTTGACCGCCGCGATCTCCAGCCGGCCCGCCCAGTCCGCGAGGCGGGCCTCCACCTCGGTACGCGGCAGGGACACCGACGCCATGCCACCCAGCCCGGCCAGCTCCCGCCCGATCACCTGCGCCCGCAACGCCACCACCCGCGCCGCATCCTCCAGCGACAACGCACCACTGACGGCAGCCGCCGCGATCTCACCCTGCGAGTGACCCACCACCGCATCCGCTACGACACCCAAAGAGCGCCACAGCTCGGCCAGCGACACCATCACCGCCCACGTCACGGGCTGGATGACCTCCACCCGCTCCAACACCGCACCACCCCGCAGCACCTCGACCACGTCGAAGTCCACGAACGGGGACAGCGCCCTCGCGCAGTCATGCATACGGGCCGCGAACACCGGTGACTCGGCGAGGAGTTGGGCGCCCATCCCGGCCCACTGCGTCCCCTGCCCCGGGAACACCAACACCGTCCGCCCCGACGACTCCGACGACGCCACACCGTGTACGGCGGAGCGTTCCAGGCGGGTGAGGAGTTCCTGCGGGGTCGCGGCCAGGACCACCGCGCGGTGGGCGAAGACGGTGCGGGCGCGGGCGAGGGTCCAGGCGACGTCGGTGAGGGCGAGGTCCGGGGTGTGCTCCACGTGGGCGCTCAGCCGGGCGGCCTGGTCGCGCAGGGCCTCGGCGGTGCGGCCGGAGACGACGACCGGTACCACCGGGAGGCGGTGGGCGGGCTCGGGGCTGGGAGCGGGCTCGGGGGCCTGGGCGAGGACGAGGTGGGCGTTGGTGCCGCCCATGCCGAAGGCGGAGACGCCGGCGAGGCGCGGGGTGCCGGACGGCTCGGTCCAGGGCCGCAGTTCGGTCTGGACGGTGAGGTTGAGCCGGCCGAGGTCGATGTCGGGGTGGGGTGCGCTGTGGTGCAGGCTCGGCGGCAGTTCGCCCTCGCGGACGGCGAGGGCGGCCTTGAGGAGGCCGACGATGCCCGCGGCGCCTTCGAGGTGGCCGACGTTGGTCTTGGCGGAGCCGACGGCGAGGGGGGTGGTGCGTCCCTCGGCGGTACCGAGGACGGCGCCCAGGGCGGCCGCCTCGACGGGGTCTCCCGCGGGCGTGCCGGTGCCGTGCAGTTCGACGTACCGTACGCGGTCGGCGGGGACGCCTGCCTGTTCGTACGCCTCGCGGAGCACGGCCTCCTGGGCCGCCCGGTCCGGTGTGGTCAGGCTGGGGCCGCCGCCGTCGTTGTTGACGGCGCCGCCCTTGATGACGCAGTGCACGCGGTCGCCGTCGGCGAGGGCGCGGCGCAGCGGTTTGAGGACGAGGAAGGCGCCGCCCTCGCCGCGTACGTAGCCGTTGGCGCGGGCGTCGAAGGTGTGGCAGCGGCCGTCGGGTGAGAGGGCGCCCATCATCTCCATGGCGGTGGTGCTGTCCTCGGCGAGGACGAGGTTGACGCCGCCGGTGAGGCAGAGGTCGCTCTCGCCGCGGCGCAGGCTCTCGCAGGCGAGGTGGACGGCGACGAGCGCGGAGGACTGGGCGGTGTCGACCGCCATGCTGGGGCCGCGGAGTTTCAGCAGGTGGGAGAGGCGGTTGGCGGCCATGGCGCGGTGCCGGCCGGTGGCGCTGTAGCCGTCGGTGCGGCCGGCGGCGCGGGTGAGGGTGGCGTAGTCGTCGGAGGCGATGCCGACGTACACGCCGGTGCGGGTGCCGCCGAGCCGGGCGGGGACGATGCCGGCGTGCTCCAGGGCTTCCCAGCCGAGTTCGAGGGCCAGGCGCTGCTGCGGGTCGGTGGCGGCGGCCTGGGCGGGGCTCATGGTGAAGAATCCGGCGTCGAACGCACCGTGTTCCGGCAGGGCGCCGCGCCAGGTGCCGTCGGCCTGCCGGGTGACGGCGTCCCGGGCGTCGCGCAGCAGGTGCCAGAATTCCCCGACGGTGGCAGCTCCGGGGAGCCGGCACGCCATCCCTACGACGGCTATGTCGTTGTCGTCCGCGTGCTGCTCACGGGTCTTGGGCGTCATGAGTTCTCCATAGCCAGGGATAAGTGCGGCAGAGCCACGGGCAAGGATGGGGAACGCGGCAAGAGCGCCGCTGGATCACCAGACGACGGGGAGTTCCACCAGGCCGCGTACGAGCATTCCGCGGTGCCAGTCGAGTTCCGTGGCGGGCCGGGCGAGGCGCAGGCCGGGAAGGCGGCCGGTCAGGGCCTCCAGGGCGCACTGGAGTTCGGCGCGGGCCAGGGGCGCGCCGAGGCAGAAGTGCGGGCCCTGGCCGAAGGCGATGTGGGGGTTGGCGTCGCGGTCGAGGACGATGTCGTCGGGGTTCTTGAAGACGGCCTCGTCGCGGTTGGCGGAGGCGAGGGAGTAGACGACGGCCTCGCCCGCGCGGATGGTGACGCCGCCGATCTCGACGTCCTCGGTGGCGACCCGGCTCGGGCCGACGCTGGCCCACAGGGGGACGTAGCGCAGGAGTTCCTCGACGGCGGCGGGGACGAGGTCGGGGCGGGCGACGAGCCGCTCGTAGCGGCGGGGGTCGTCGAGGAGGACCAGGACCTGTCCGGCGAGCTGGTTGGCGGTGGTCTCGTGGCCGCCGACGAGCATGCCGCCGGTGAGCATGAGCAGTTCGTCCTCGCTGAGCCGGCCGCCTTCGTCGCGGGCCTCGATGAGGGCGCTGAGCAGGTCGTCCTCGGGGTGGGCGCGCCGCTGGGCCACGTAGCCGCGCAGGTAGTCGGCGTACTCCTCGGCGGCCTGGGCGACCTCTTCCTCGGTGAAGCGGCTGGCGGACATCAGCGCTTCGGTGAAGGAGCGGAAGATGTGCTGGTCGGTCCGGGGGATGCCGAGCATCTCGCAGATGACGTCGGTGGGCAGGGGCAGGGCGAGCCCGGACACCAGGTCGGCGGGGCCGCCGCCCGCCACCAGGTCGTCGACGAGGCGGTGGGTGATCTCGGCGATGCGGGGGCGCAGGCCGGCGACGCGGCGGGCGGTGAAGGCGCGGGAGACGAGGCGGCGCAGCCGGGCGTGGGAGTCGGGCGGCATGCCCATGAGGCCGACGGAGTCCAGGGCCCGGGGGGCGGCGCGCGGGACGTCCCGGTCGGCGGCGGCGTGCATGCTCAGCCGGGGGTCGGCGGAGGCTTTCCTGACGTCGGCGTGCCGGGTCAGCAGCCATGCCTCGCCGCCGTAGGGCATGCGGACGCGGGCGACGGGTGCGGTGGCCCGCAGTTCGGCGTAGGCGGGGTCGAGCCGGAGGTCGGCGTGGTCGCCGAAGGGATAGGTGCGGACGGTTCCGCCGCCCGTGGCGGCATGTGGGCAGGTCATGGCGGAATCTCCTCTGTGTGCGGACCCGGGGACATGTCACCGGACGGCGTCCGACCGCGCCGCGGAACGAAAAGCCGCGGGCAGGAGAGGAATTGTGTCAACGGATGACGGGGGAAAGCGGGAATTCGAGTCGCGCTGGAGCGGAATGCGAGCGACCTGCGACGAGCATTTGAGGGCACCGGTACACGGTGGTCACGCACCGCAGGACGACGGGTGACCGCGCCGAGTTCACTCCTGGCAGCCGTGGTGTCGCGATCCTCGACCGGGGGCGTGCCGGCACACCGTATCCGTTTCGCCTCGAAGGGCTGGCCCGATGGCGCACATCGCCTTTTTCATTCTCCCCGCGGCAGGGCATGTGAATCCGACTCTGTCCGTGGCGAGAGAACTCGTCGCGCGCGGCCACCGGGTCACTTACGCCTTGTCGGAGAATTACCGTGACCGTGTGCTGGACACCGGGGCGGAATTCCTTCCGTACGCCATGGACCAGGATCGTTTCTGGGACACGATGGTGCCGAAGCAGGACGCGGCCGAATACACGGACCAGCAGGAGTTCGTGAACATGATGACGTGGATGCTGGATCTCACCCGGCAGACACTGGGGGACTTCGAGCGGCGTCTCGGGGACGCGGCCGACCGTCCCGACGTGTTCGTGTGCGACCCGTCGTCGTTCTGGAGCGGGCACATCCTGGCGGCGAAGTGGGGTGTGCCGGTGATCCGCAGCACGCCGACGTACGTGGCCAACGAGCACTGGTCGCTGCACCCGCCGGTGGACACAGCCGAGGAGCAGGCCGAGGACCCGCAGACGGGCGCCCTGTTCGAGGCGGTGGCCGGACTGCTCGCCGAGCACCGGGTGGAGAAGTCCATCGGGGACTTCGCGGCCGAGGTGCACTCGGGTCCGGCGCTGGTCTATCTGCCGCGGGCGTTCCAGTACGCGGGTGACACCTTCGGTGACGAGGTCGGGTTCGTCGGCCCGTGCACGAGCGCGAACTCCTTCCACGGCACGTGGGAGGCGCCCGGCACCGGCCGGCCGCTGGTGCTGGTCAGTCTCGGCACGCTCTACAACAAGCAGCCGGAGTTCTTCCGGGCCTGTGTGGACGCCTTCCGGGACACCGAGTGGGACGTCGTCATCACGCACGCGGGCGGGGTCGCCGAGGGGGAACTCGGCGAGGTTCCGCCGCACATCCAGGTGCACGACTTCGCGCCGCAGGGCGCGGTCCTCGCGCACGCCTCCCTGATGATCAACCACGGTGGTACGAGCACCGTGCTGCAGGCCGTGTCCGAGGGCGTGCCGGTGATCGCCGTGCCGCAGATGGCGGAGCTGCACGCGACCGCCACCCGGGCCGAGCAGCTCGGCGTCGGCGCCAAGATCCTGCGCAAGGACGTCACGGCGGAGCGGCTGCGCGAGACGGCGCTGGCCCTGACCGGCAGTGCCGAGGTGCGGGCGGCGGTGGCGAAGCTGCGTGGCGAGATCGAGGCGGCGGGTGGTCCGGTGGCCGCCGCCGACGCGATCGAGGCGCTGCTCGTGCCGGTTCCGGCCGCCGCGGCCTGAGCGTCGCGGCGCTGGCCCCTCACCGAACCCCTACCGACCACCAGGAAGCGACATGACGACACAGACCGCCGAAGCCCCCGCTCCCGAGGCCGTCCAGGACGCCGAGACACCCCATCCGCTGGCGCAGCCGGCGGACGCCGACGCCGCCGGGCTGCTCGCCTGGTTCGCGCGCGCCCGGGAGGAGGCGCCGGTGTTCTGGGACGCCACGCGGTTCGCGTGGCAGGTCTTCTCCTACGCGGACTACAACACCGTCTCGACCAACCCTCAGCTCTTCTCCTCGGACTTCTCGCCGGTGTTCCCGGTGCCCGAGGAGCTGGCCCTGCTGATGGGTCCGGGCACCTTCGGCGGTATCGACCCGCCCCGGCACGCGCCGCTGCGCAAACTGGTCAGCCAGGCGTTCACGCCGCGGCGGATGGCGGCGCTGGAGCCGCGGATCGCGGAGATCACCGGCCGGCTGCTGGCGGACCTGGCGGGGCGCACCGAGATCGACGTGGTGAAGGACCTGGCGTATCCGCTGCCGGTGACGGTGATCGCGGAGCTGCTGGGTGTGCCGGCCGAGGACCAGGACCTGTTCCGGGAGTGGGTCGACGTCATCCTCAACAACGAGGGGATGGAGTACCCGAACCTGCCGGACGACTTCGCCGAGACGATGGGCCCGGCCATCAAGGAGTGGGCGGCGTATCTGTACGCGAAGATCGCCGAGAAGCGGGAGCGGCCGTCCGACGACTTGATGAGCGCGCTGATCGAGTCCGAGGTCGACGGGCGCCGGCTCACCGACGAGGAGCTCGTCAACATCGTCGCGCTGCTGCTGACGGCGGGTCACATATCGAGCGCCACGCTGCTGAGCAACCTGTTCATCGTGCTGGACCAGCACCCCGGGGCGCAGGCCGAGCTGCGTGCGGACCGGTCGCTGATCCCGGCGGCCGTGGAGGAGACCCTGCGTTTCCGCAGCCCGTTCAACAACATCTTCCGGCTGCTGAAGGAGGACACCGACATCCTCGGTGTGCCGATGAAGGCGGGCCAGATGGTGGTGGCGTGGAGCCAGTCGGCCAACCGCGACCCGCGGCAGTTCCCGGACCCGGACACCTTCGACGTGCACCGCTCCGCGAACAAGCACATGGCGTTCGGCCACGGCATCCACCACTGCCTGGGCGCGTTCCTGGCGCGGATGGAGGCGAAGGTCTTCCTCAATCTGGTCTTCGACGCGTTCGCGTCGTTCACCGTCCACCACGACCGGGCGGAGTTCTACGAGAACGACCAGCTGACCAGCCGCCATCTGCCCGTCACCGTCGCCCGCGGCTGAGCGGGCCCGCATCCAGGGGAGCTCGATCGTGACGGTGGGGATCACTACGGAAGTGGCGGTGGGCAGGGTCAAGCCCTGCACCGTCATCGACTTGGAACAGCACGTCGACGAACGCGGCAGCCTGTCGGTCGTGGAGTCCGAATGGACGGCCGGGTTCCCGATCCGGCGCGTGTACTACCTGCACGACCCCGATGTCGGCTCCTCCCGGGGCGGTCACGCGCACCGGGCGCTGGAGCAGCTCGTCATCGCCGTGCACGGCGGTTTCACGATCACCGTGGACGACGGGGAGAACCAGGGCGAGTACCGGCTGGACGACGCGGGCCAGGGGCTCTTCATCGGGCCGATGGTGTGGCGGGACCTGAAGGACTTCTCGCCGGGCGCGGTGGCCCTGGTGCTGGCCTCGCTGCACTACGACGAGGCGGACTACTACCGCGACTACGCGGAGTTCCTGGCCGCGACGGGGGGACCGCGGTGACCGCCGCCGCGCCGGCGCGCGCACGGCGGGTGCCCTTTCACGACCTGCGGGACCTGCACCGCCTCGACGGGGTGCAGGAGCTCCTGGACGCCGCCGTGCTGCGGGTGGCGCGCTCGGGCCGCTATCTGCTGGGCCCGGAACTGGCGGCGTTCGAGGAGGAGTTCGCGCGCTACTGCGAGAACGACCACTGTGTCGGCGTCGGCAGTGGCCTGGACGCGCTGGAGCTGACGCTGCGGGCGCTGGAGGTGGGGCCGGGGGACGAGGTGATCGTGCCGGGGCACACCTACATCGCCACCTGGCTGGCGGTGACGGCGGTCGGGGCCCGGCCGGTGCCGGTGGAGCCGGAGGCCGGCTCGTACCTGATCGACCCGCAGCGGTTGGCGGACGCGGTCACGCCCAGGACCCGGGCCGTGCTGCCGGTGCACCCCTACGGGCATCCGGCGGACCTCGACGCGATCGACGCCGTGGCCGCCGCCCGGGGCATCCCGGTGCTGGAGGACGCGGCGCAGGCGCACGGGGCGCGGTACCGGGGGCGGCGGGTCGGTTCCCGGTACGTGGCCGCGTTCAGCTTCTACCCGGGCAAGAATCTGGGGGCGCTGGGCGACGCGGGCGCGGTGGTGACCTCCGACGCGCGGCTCGCCGAGCGGGTGCGGCTGCTGCGCAACTACGGTTCGCGGGTCAAGTACCGGCACGAGGTGCCGGGTACGAACTCGCGGCTCGACGAGATCCAGGCCGCCGCGCTGCGGGTGAAGCTGCCGTACCTGGACCGGTGGAACGCCCGCCGGGCCGAGGTGGCCGCCCGCTACACCGAGGGGCTGGCCGGCCTGCCGGGGCTGAGTGTGCCCGCGGTCCGGCCGTGGGCGGAGCCGGTGTGGCACCAGTACGTGGTGCGCGTGGCCCGTCGGGCCGGCCTGGTGTCGGCGCTGGAGGCGGCCGGGGTGGAGACGCTGGTCCACTATCCGGTGGCCGTGCACCGCTCGCCGGCCTACGCCGGGGCGGTCACCGGGCCGCTGCCCCGCTGCGAGCGCCTGGCGGGCGAGGTACTGAGCCTGCCCATGGGGCCGCAGCTGACCGCGCAGGACGTCACGGCCGTCATCGCGGCGGTCCGCGAGGCGACGGAGACCAGTCATGATTGACGTAGTACGCAACAGCCCGGCCGCTCCCGCGGGGCCCACGCCCTGGCAGTCGCCCGGTGCGAGGACGGGCCGGCCGCGGATGAAGGGGATCGTCCTGGCCGGCGGCAGCGGCACCCGGCTGCGCCCGCTGACGGGCACGATCTCCAAACAACTGCTCCCGGTGTACGACAAGCCGATGATCTACTATCCGCTGTCGGTGCTGATGCTGGCCGGCGTCAAGGACATCCTGATCATCTCGACCACGGACCACCTGGAGATGTTCCGCTCGATGCTCGGCGACGGCGCCCGGCTCGGCCTGGAGCTGAGCTACGCCGCACAGGACGAGCCGCGGGGCATCGCGGAGGCGTTCCTGATCGGGCAGGAGCACATCGGGGACGACCCGGTCGCGCTCATCCTGGGGGACAACGTCTTCCACGGCCCCGGCTTCTCGTCGCTCATCCACCGGGCCGCGGCCCGGCTGGAGGGCTGCGAGCTGTTCGGCTACCCGGTCAAGGACCCGCAGCGCTACGGCGTCGGCGAGGTCGACGCCGAGGGCCGGCTGGTGTCGCTGGTGGAGAAGCCGCCCCAGCCGCGCTCCAACCTGGCGATCACCGGCCTGTACCTGTACGACAACGACGTGCTGGACATCGCCCGCGGGCTCACCCCCTCGGCCCGCGGCGAGCTGGAGATCACGGACGTCAACCGTGAGTACCTGGCCCGCGGCCGGGCCCGGCTGACCGAGCTGGGACGCGGCTTCGCCTGGCTGGACATGGGCACCCACGACTCCCTGCTCCAGGCCGGCCAGTACGTGCAGCTGCTGGAGCAGCGCCAGGGCGAGCGCATCGCCTGCGTGGAGGAGATCGCCCTGCGGATGGGGTTCATCGGTCCCGAGCAGTGCCACGCCCTGGGCCGGGAACTGGGCGACTCCGGTTACGGCCGCTACGTGCGGGAGACCGCCCGCCGGGCGGCCGCCGCCGCGCCGGACGCCGCGGTCGGCTTCTCCGCCGCCTGAGCACCGCGCACGACCCCATCCATCCCCTTCGCGGAAAGGCCCCTGCCGATGCGTGTCCTGGTGACCGGAGGAGCGGGCTTCATCGGCTCGCACTTCGTCAGAGAGCTGCTGTCCGACGCCTACCCGGGCCTCGCGGCGACCCAAGTGGTGGTGCTGGACGCGCTGACCTACGCCGGCAACCCGGCCAACCTCGACCCGGTGCGCGACGACGAACGGCTGCTGTTCGTGCACGGCGACATCTGCGACGCCCCGCTCGTCGGCCGGCTGATGCAGGGCACCGACCTGGTGGTGCACTTCGCGGCCGAGTCGCACGTGGACCGTTCGATCCAGGACGCCACGGCGTTCGTACGCACCAATGTGGTGGGCACCCAGACCCTGCTGGACACCGCCGTCCGGGCCGGCGCGGGACGGTTCGTGCACGTCTCCACGGACGAGGTGTACGGGTCGATCGAGACCGGCTCCTGGCCCGAGGACCACCCGCTGGCGCCCAACTCGCCGTACGCGGCCTCCAAGGCGTCCTCCGACCTGCTGGCGCTGGCCTTCCACCGCACGCACGGGCTCGAACTGTGCGTGACCCGCTGCTCCAACAACTACGGGCCCTACCAGTTCCCGGAGAAGGCCGTTCCGCTGTTCACCACCAACCTCATCGACGGCCTCACCGTCCCCCTGTACGGAGACGGCGGCAACAGCCGGGACTGGCTGCACGTGGACGACCACTGCCGCGGCATCGCGCTGGTCGCCGCGAAGGGCCGGCCCGGCGAGGTCTACAACATCGGCGGCGGCACCGAACTGACCAACCGTCAGCTCACCGGGCGGCTGCTGGAGCTGTGCGGGCGGGACGCCTCGGCGGTGCGCCGGGTCGCCGACCGCGCCGCACACGACCGCCGGTACTCCGTGGACATCACGAAGATCTCCGAGGAGCTCGGCTACGCCCCGCGGACCGGCCTCGGCCAGGGACTCGCCGACACGGTGGCCTGGTACCGGGACAACCGCTCCTGGTGGGAGCCGCTGAAGACGGGCACGGCGGGGGCGGGTGGCCGTGCGCATCGATGAGACGGGCATCCCCGGCACCTACCGGGTGCTGCCCGAGGTGCTGTCCGACGAACGCGGCCACTTCTACGAGTCCGCCCGGCACAGTGAACTGACCGCGCGGACCGGCCTGCCGTTCACGGTCCGCCAGGTCAACAACTCCGTCTCCCGCAAGGGAGTGCTGCGCGGCGTGCACTGCAACGACGTGCCCGACGGCGCGAGCAAACTGGTGACCTGCGTGCGCGGGGCGATCCTGGACGTCATGGTCGACCTGCGGGTGGGTTCGCCCGCCTTCGGCCGCCACGAGGTCACCCGGCTGTCCGCCGACGACGGTGTCGCCCTGTACCTGCCGGGCAGCATCGGTCACGCCTTCCTCACCCTGGAGGAGGGCACCTGTGTCAACTACCTGCTGTCCACCGAGTACGTGCCCGGCGCGATGGTCGACCTGGACGCCCTGGACGCGGAACTGGACCTGCCCTGGGACCTGACCGGGCCGCCCGTGCGCTCGGCCAAGGACGCGGCCGCCCCCTCCCTCGCCGAGGTACTGGCCTCCGGCAGGCTGCCCCACTACTCGCCGCCCCCCGTCCGAGGAGCTGAGACACCGTGACTGTGCCCACTACGACACGCGGGCCCGCCGCCGGCCCCGGCGGATGGCTGCGCCGCTACCGCCCCGCCGACGACGCGGCCCTGCGCCTGGTGTGCTTCCCGCACGCGGGCGGCTCGGCCTCCGCCTATCTCCGTTTCGCCGCCGCCCTGGCCCCCGCCGGGGTGGAGGTGCTGGCCGTGCAGTACCCGGGCCGCCAGGACCGGCGCGGCGAGCCGTTCCGGGACTCCGTCGAGGACCTGGTCGAGGCGCTGCTGCCGGAACTGCGGCAGTGGACGTCCGGCCCGTTCGCCCTGTTCGGGCACAGCCTGGGCGCGACCCTGGCCTTCGAGACGGCCCGGCGGCTCGTGGGGTACGGCGAGCGTCCGGCGCACCTGTTCCTGTCCGGGCGCCGGGCACCGGTCGTGCCGCGCACCGACACGGCCTACCTGCTGGACGACCGGTCGCTCATCGAGCGGGTGACGCGCCTGCAGGGCACCGACCCGGCACTCCTCCAGGACGAGGAACTGCTGCACATGGTGCTGCCGGCGATCCGCAGCGACTACGCGATGGCCGGTGCCTACCGCTACCGGCCGGGCACACCGCTGACGCTGCCGACGACCGTGCTGACCGGCGACGCCGACCCGAACGTGACGGTCTCGGACGCCGAGCGCTGGTCGGAGGTGGTCGAGGGCCCGTTCGCGCTGCGGGTGCTGCCCGGCGGCCACTTCTTCCTCAACGACCGTACGGCGCAGGTCTGCTCACTCATCCAGGAGGCACTGCGCGATGCCCACTGACCTCCGGACGCCGGCCCCGCCGCGGTCCGCCGCCGCGGACCGCGCGGAGACCGCCCGCCGGGTCCTGCTGTCGGCCGGCTCGGCCGGCGGCACGCCGATGACGGCCGACCAGGTGCCCGCGTGGCTGGCCGAGCAGGCCCGCCGGGGCGAGTACCGGGTCACCCCGGTGCCGTTCGACCGGCTGCGGGGCTGGCACTTCGAGGAGGACGGCGGCAACCTGCGGCACGAGTCGGGCCGGTTCTTCTCCGTGGAGGGCCTGCACGTCACGGCCGACGCCCTGCCCGCGGGGGGCCGGCGGCAGCCGATCATCGTGCAGCCCGAGGTGGGTCTGCTGGGCATCGTGGCCCGGGAGATCGACGGCGTGCTGCACTTCCTGATGCAGGCCAAGATGGAGCCGGGCAACGTCAACGCCTTCCAGCTCTCCCCCACCGTGCAGGCCACCCGCAGCAACTTCACCGGCGTGCACCGGGGGCGGGGCATCCCGTTCCTGGACCTGTTCCTGGAACGGGGGCGCGCACGGGTGCTGGTGGACGTCCTCCAGTCCGAGCAGGCCGACTGGTTCCTCGCCAAACGCAACCGCAACATGATCGTCGAGATCGACGAGGACGTGGAGACCGGCGAGGAATACCGCTGGCTGACCCTCGGTCAGCTGCTGCGGCTGCTGCGGCTGGACAACGTCGTCAACATGGACAGCCGCTCGGTGCTGGCCTGTCTGCCGACGGCGGGCGCCGGGCCCGCCCCGGCGAAGGACACGGCCGCCGCCGCGGTGCTGCGCTCCTTCCACGACCCGGCCGCCCCGTCGGTGAACGGCACGACCGAGCTCCACAGCTGGCTGACCGGCATCCGGGCGCTGCGCGAACTCGACCAGCGGCGGGTGCCGCTGCGCGAGGTCGCCGAGGACGGCTGGCGGTTCTCCGGCACCGAGATCGGGCACGACAGCGGCCGGCGCTTCCGGGTGATCGGCGCGGACATCGCGGCCAGCGGCCGGGAGGTGGCCTCCTGGACGCAGCCGATGATCCAGCCCCAGGTACCCGGGCTGATGGCGCTGATCGTCAAGCGCATCCGCGGCACCGTGCACGCCCTGGTGCAGGCGCGGGTGGACGTGGGACACCTGAACGTGGCGGAGCTGGCGCCGACCGTGCACTGCCGGCCCGCCGACCACACCGGACCGGGCTCCGAGCCGTTCCCGCCGTACCTGACGGACGTGCTCACCGCGCCCGCCGCACGGTTCCGCTACGACACGGTGCAGTCCGAGGAGGGCGGCCGGTTCTACCACGCGGAGAACCGCTACACCATCGTCGAGGCCCCCGACGACTTCCCCGAGGACCTGCCCGAGGACTACGCCTGGCTGACGTTCGCCCAGCTCACCGAGTTGCTGACGCACGGCAACTACCTCAACGTCGAGCTGCGGACCCTGGTGGTCTGCGCCCGCGCCCTCGCCTGACACCCCGCCCTCCCCCGACGGCCGACGCCCGCCGGCCCCCGACCCACGGACGGACATGCCCGCTCCCCTGCGTCTCGGTCTGCTCGGCTGCGGGGACATCGCCGCCCGCCGCACCCTCCCCGCGCTGCTGCGCACCCCGCAGCTGCGGCTGTCGGCGGTGGCCGCCCGGGACACCGCCCGGGCGGCGGCCTACGCGGACCGCTTCGGCGGCACCCCCGCCGCCTCCTACGAGGACCTGCTCACCCGTGCGGACGTCGACGCGGTCTACCTGTGCCTGCCGACCCTGCTGCACGCGCGGTGGGCGGAGCGGGCGCTGGCCGCCGGCAAACACGTACTGGTGGAGAAACCCCTGGCGGCCACGGGCGCGGACGCGGAGCGGCTGTTCGCGCTGGCCGCCGGCCGTGGCCTGGTGCTGCTGGAGAACTTCATGTTCCTCCACCACGGCACCCACCGGAAGGTGACCGGACTGCTCGACTCCGGTGTCCTGGGCTCCCTGCGGTCCGTCTCCGCCGCCTTCACCGTGCCGCCGCGTCCCGAGGGCGACCTGCGCCACGACCCGCTGCTCGGCGGCGGCGCCCTGCTGGACAACGGCGTCTACCCGCTGCGCGCCTCCCTGCGCTTCCTGGGCGGCGCTCTCACGGTGGCCGGCGCGAGCCTGCGGCACAGCACCCGCCTCGGGGTCGACCTGTCGGGCGCCGTCCTGCTGACCGCCCCCGACGGCACGCCCGCGCAGCTGCGCTTCGGCATGGAGCACCACTACCGCTCCTGGTACGAGATCCAGGGCGCCGAGGGCACCCTCGCGGTCGACCACGTCTACACCACGGCCGCCGGCCACGCGCCGGTGATCCGTCTCGCGGCCGGCCGCGGGACGCGGGAGATCGCGGTGCCGGCGGAGGACCACTTCGAGGCGGTGCTGCGGTTCTTCGCCACCGCGGTGCGCGAGCGGGCCGCGGTGGAACCGCACCTGCGCCTGCTGGGCGAGGAGTCGCGGCGGCAGGCCGCGCTGCTGGACGAGGTACGCGCGCGGGCGGTCCGCGTCGAGGTGTGACACGGACCGCCCGGGGTGCGCGTCCCGCGCGGGCGCGGGGTGCGCGGGTCAGCCGGTGACGCGCCGGCCCGCGTCCAGTTCGAGGTGGGTGCCCGTGAAGGCGCGGCGCATCCGGCGGTCGTGGGTGACGGTGACGACCGCCCCGGTGTAGCCGGCCAGCGCGGCCTCCAGCTCCTCCACCAGCAGCGGCGAGAGGTGGTTGGTGGGCTCGTCCAGGAGCAGCAGGTCCACCGGGCGGGTGACCAGGCGGGCCAGGTCGATGCGGCGCCGCTGGCCCACCGACAGGGAGCCGACGGGCAGGGCGAGTTCGGCCCGCCGGAACAGGCCGAGCGCGAGGAGCTCCTCCTCGTACTCGTCGGGGTGGCCGGGGCGGCCCTCGGCGAACTCCGCGAGGACCGGCCGGCGGGGCTGCCTGGGCAGCTCGTCCTGGCGCAGCCAGCCGGTGTGCTCCGCCCGGCGGACCGTGCCGCGGTCGGGTGCGAGGTCCCCGGCCAGCACCCGCAGCAGGGTGGACTTTCCCGCGCCGTTCGGCCCGGTGACGAGGAGCCGTTCGCCGGGGGCGATCGCCAGGCGGTCCAGCCGCAGCCGGCCGTCGACCTCCAGGTCCGTCGCCTCGGCCAGCGGGGTGGCGGGATCGGCCGCGGGACCGGTGGCGGGGTCGCCGCCGAGCGCGAGGGAGGCGGTGAACCGCAGCGGGTCCGGCGGGCGCGGCACCGGGTTGTCCTGCAGCCGCCTGAGCCGCTCGTTGGCGTTGCGGGCCTTGCCCGCGGTGGCCGAGCTGGAGGCCCTGGCCCGGTGGTGCTCGGAGCCGCTGAACGCCCAGGGCCCCTTCTTGGCGATACTGGCGAGCATCCGCCCGGCGTTGGCGGCCAGGGTCTGCTGCCGCTCGATCTCGGCGAGGTGGTCCTCGTACTCGCGTTCCCAGCGGGCCCGGGCCGCGGCCTTGGCGGTGAGGTAGCCCTGGTAGCCGTCGCCGTAGCGGTTGACGGTGCGCCGGTCGGGGTCGACCTCCAGGATGGTGGAGGTGACCGCCTCCAGGAAGGCGCGGTCGTGGGTGATGACGACGACCGTGCCGCGGTGCTCGCGCAGGCGCTTCTCCAGCCACTCCACGGCCTGGTCGTCCAGGTCGTTGGTGGGCTCGTCGAGCAGCAGCAGTTCGGGGGCGGCGGCCAGGGTGGCGGCCAGGGCCAGCCGGGACCGCTCACCGCCGGAGAGGGTGTCCACGTCCCGGTCGCGGTCCAGGCCGGGCAGTCCCAGTCCGTGCAGCGCCGCGTCGGCCCGCGCGTCGGCCTCGTAGCCCCCGCGGTCCTCGAACTCGGCGAGCAGGTCGCCGTACGCGGCCAGCGGGCGCGGGCCCTCGTCACCGGCGAGGTCCGCCTCCGCCTCGTGCATCCGCCGCTCCAGGTCCCGGAGGTCGGCGAACGCCCGGTCCAGGACGTCCCGCACGGTGGCCCCGGCCGGCATGTCGAGGCGCTGGGGGAGATGCCCGACACCGCCCGGGGCGGCGACGGTCACCTCACCGTTGTCGGCGCTCTCCGCTCCCGCGATCAGCCGCAGCAGCGTCGACTTGCCCGATCCGTTGTCACCGATGACGCCGGCCTTCTCACCCGGTTTGACGGTGAGGGAGACCCGGTCCAGCACGACGTGGTCGTCGTAGCGCTTGGTGACCTCCTCCAGCGTGAGCTGGGAATGCGCCCGGGACGCGGTGGGTGAGGACAGTCGCACAGGCATCTCCAGGTGGTGGGGGCCGGGTTGCGGGCGGTGCCGCGTCCATCATCGCGGCCGGACCGCGCGCGGTGTACCGACCGTGGCCGGAATCGCTCGAGGACCGCTCAAGACCCGCTCGGGGCGGGGTGTCCGGGGGCCCGGCCTCAAGTGGTGCCTGACCGGTCCTCCGGTGGTCGTTGACAGGGTGACCGGCGTTCGTCCGTGTCGTCACGCCGCCAGGAGGCCGCCATGACCGCGCAGGTTTCGGAGCAGTCGGTGCTGCGGGAGGCACCTGCGCACGCTCCCCGGATCAGGGGGCGGTCGGCCGCCGCGCTCGGAGTGATCGCCGCGTGCAACGCGATGATCCAGCTCGACGATCCGATCGTGAACATCGCGCTGCCCGGCATGCGCGAAGGGCTGGGACTGTCCGCCGTCGGCGCGTCGTGGGTGATCAACGCCTATCTGCTGACCTTCGGCGGGCTGCTGCTGCTCGGCGGGCGGGCCGGTGACCTGCTGGGCCGCCGCCGGGTGTTCATGGCGGGCGTCGCCCTGTTCACGGCGGCCGCGGCGCTGCGTGGCCTGGCCCCGACGGGCGAGTTCATGGTGGCCGTGCGGGCCGTGCAGGGCGCCGGGGCGGCGCTGGCGGCACCGAGCGGGCTCGCGCTGTTGCTGAGCACCTTCGCCGAGGGCGGCCGGCGCGGGCGGGCCATCGCCGTGTGCACCACCGTGGGCGCCGTCAGCACGGCCTGCGGGCTGCTGCTCGCGGGGGCACTGACCTCCCTCGGGTCCTGGCGCTGGGTGCTCCTGCTGGACGTTCCGGTGGGCCTGGTGATCCTGCTGCTCGCGCCGCTGGTGCTGCGGGAGACACCGCGCCACCGCGGCCGGTTCGACCTGCCCGGGGCCCTGCTGTCCGCGCTGGGCGCGGCCGCGCTGGTGTACGGGCTGACCCGGGCCGCCGAACTGCCGTGGAGCGACCCGCGGGTGACCGGCTGGGTGGGCGCCGGGGTTGCGCTGCTGGCCGTGTTCGCGGTGGTCGAGCGGCGGGCCCGGCAGCCGATCGTGGCACCCCGGCTGTTCGCCGACCGCGACCGGCTGCTCGCCTACGCGGGCACGCTCGCGGTGCCGGGTGCGCTGATCGGGACGTACTTCTTCCTCAACCAGTTCTTCCAGGGGCAGCACGGGTGGTCGGCGCTCGCCACCGCCTGGGCGCTGCTGCCGCTGCCGGTCACCATGGCGGCCACGGCGGCCGCCGCCACCCGCCTGGAACGGCACCTGGGCGCCCGCCGGATGTGGGCCGTCGGCGCCTCGCTGCTGGCGGCCGGCAACCTGTGGCTGGCGACGCTGTCGGCAGACGACCCCTACGCGACGTCCGTGCTGCCCGCCCTGCTGCTGCTCGGCGCCGGCATGGCGTGCAGTGTGCTGCCGGCGACCGTGCTGGCCACCTCGGGGCTGCGCGGCGACGAGGCGGGCGGCGCCGCCGGGGTGCTCAACGCGGTGCAGACCCTGGGCGGTTCGGTCGGCCTCGCGACCCTGGTCACGGTCTCCTCGCACACCGACGGCATGGCGGGCGGCTTCACCACGTCGGCGGCCTTCGCCTGCCTGGTCCTGCTGGCCGCGGCCCTGGTACGGGGCCCCGCCCGTTGACCGGCCCGGACCGCCGGAACGACCCGAACGGCCCCACCGGTGCGAGCCGGTGGGGCCGTTGGCGGGACCGACGGGGTCTACGAGGACGGCGGACCGGTCGCCCCGGGCGGCCGGGCCCGGGTGGCGGTGGATTCGAGTGTGCGGGCGAAGGCGTCGTCGGGGGTCGTGGCGCCGGTGAGGACCACGAACGGGGGCCTGCCGCCGTCCGCGGCGACCAGCCGGGCGGCCTCGCAGGCGGCGGTGCCGCCGCCGGAGAAGGTGGCCAGGACCAGCAGCCGGCCGGTGCCGCCGAGGCGGCGCAGCGCGGTGTGGCCGGCGGAATCGCCGTCCGGCGCCGAGCACAGCAGGACGACCGACTCGGGACCCCGGTAGGCCCCGGCGAGGCCGCCGTAGCGGGCGCGCGGGGTGCCCGGGGCCTGGACGAGGCACACCACGCCCGCCCCGGGCTCGGTGGCGGGGCGCAGCGGGACGAGCGGGAGGTCGGCCGGCGTCCCGGGTGCGGCGGCGCGGGGCGCGGCGGCCGGGGCGGCGGTGGCGGTGGTCCTGGCCAGCAGGCGCAGCAGGTCGGCGACGGTGACGGTGTCGGCCGCCAGGTAGGGCACCTCGGTCAGCAGCGACACGCTGTCGGTGAGCACCTCGGTGGCGTCCGTGTGCGGGACGCGGTCGTAGGAGGCGCTCAGGAGGAGCCCCGCGTCGTCGTGCCGGACGACGAGGCTGACGGGGAAGGCGGTCCGCGCGCCCAGCGGTTCGGGCCCTTCCACGCGCACGCCCTGCGCGGCGAGTTCGCCCGACTGGTCGTCGGCGGGGCGCGGGCGGCCCTCGAAGACCAGGAGGCTGCCGTCGGGGACGGCGGACTCCGGTGGCGGGGACCAGTCGCGGATCTGGCCGGGCGAGACCCACTCGTAGGACGCCATGTCCAGGACCCGGTCGCGTATCTCGGTGAGCAGGGTCGCCACCGTGGACCGGGGGTCGACCCGCACGCTCAGGGGCAGCGGGGTGCGCAGGGCGGCGGGCAGGCGCTCGGCGCCCTCGAACAGGATGCCGCGGCCGGTGGCGGAGACGCCGAAGCGGATCCGTGCCGGGCCCTCGGCCCCGCCGGCCCGGTACAGCAGCACCGCCCACAGGGCCTGCAGCACACCGCTCTCGCTGCTGCCCCAGCGTGCGGCCCAGGCGGTGAGCCGTTCGGTGCGGGCCGCGTCCAGGCGTACCTGGGTGTGTCCGGCGACCGGGGCGCCGGCGTCGGTGAGCGGGACGGGGGAGAGCGCGTCGGCACGGTGGGTGGGCCGCGACCAGTAGTCGCGGGCCGGCGCGGTGTCCTGACGGTGCACCCAGCGGATGTAGTCCCGGATGTCGGGGCGCCGTTCACCGCCGGGCAGCCGCCCGCCCGCCAGGTAGGCGCGGTAGAACTCGCGGACGAGCAGGCGTGCGCTCCAGTCGTCGAGCAGCGCGTGGTGGTAGGTGAGCAGCACCCTGGAGTGCGTGTCCTCGCCGGGCGCGGTGGCCGCGCCGCCGAGGACGGTGGCCCGCAGGCCCGGGGGCAGTCGCGGGTCGAGTCCGCGCCGGACGTCGTGTTCGACGAGGTCGTCCCAGGCGAGCGTGCCGTCCGGCAGACACGCGACGTCGGCGGTGACGTCGTCGTGGACCAGGAGCAGCGGCTCGGCGCCGTCGCCGAACGCGGAGCGCAGCACGCTCTCGTGGTCGACGACGGACTGCCAGGCGGCGCGGAACCGGTCGGGGTCGAGCGGACCGTGCCAGGCCCAGGCCAGCCGCTCCACATGGCGGCCGCAGTGGGCGTCGGCGTCGGCGAGCAGCTCGCGCTGCAGCGGCGTGGGCGACAGGGCCTGCGCGGTACGGGCCCGGGGCGCCGGGTGGGTGAGCAGGTCGGCGAGCAGGCCCCAGGGGACGGTGGCGCCGGGCGCCCCGGCGGCGAGCCGCAGTGTGTGGTGCGCGGGGCCCGCGTGGTCGATGCGGTGCGGCCGGGCGAACGCGTCGGGGTGGCGGACGGCGACCTCGTCGAGGACGGCTTCCAGCCGGCTGCCCTCGAGCGGTCCGTGCACCTCCAGGGCGGGTTCGTCGTGGGGGGCCGGGGCGAGGTCGAGCACGACGGTCGTCTCCCGGCCGGGTGGCGGTGGTGAGCCGTGGTCTGTGGTCATCGGCTGTCCGGGGCGCGCACCTTCCGTGGTCACGCGTACGGCGCACGGTCCACGCGTACGGGCTGTGTGCACGACCTCGGCGTGCGACTCGAAGGCCCCTCCCTCCCCTCTGTGCGAACGCGAACGCGCACGCGGATCGAGTATGTGCGGCGGTGCCGACACGGGCCCGACACGGCGCTGACACGGCGCTGGACGCGGCCGCCGGCCGGGCAGGCCGCCCGCCGGCTCAGGCGTCCGTCCGGGCGCCGTCCCCTCCGGCGCCGTGCGGCCCGGTGCCGTCCGGTGCGGTGGTGTCGGCGGGTGCGGTGGTGTCGGGTGCGGTGCCGGCCGCGTCCGGCGGGCCGGGGGCGAGCAGGCCCGCGACGGCGCCCATGAAGCCCTCGTCGAGCATGGTGCGGGCGGCGGTGTCGCGGGAGGTGTCCAGGCCGGCGTCGTGACAGGCCACGCTGAGGAGGTAGCGGCCGAGCACCTGGTGCGTGGTGAAGCCCCATTCGCCGCGGGAGGCGGGCTGTCCCTCGGGGTTCAGCAGCCCCGCCCCGTCGGTGCCGAAGCCGAACTCGGTGAAGCCGAGCCGCAGGCCCTGGCCGATCGCCTTGGTGTACGCCTCCTTCAGCGTCCACAGCCGCAGCAGCGCCGCGGTCCGCCGCTTCTCCGGCAGCAGCTCCAGCTCGGCGCGTTCGGCGGGGCTGCACACATGGCTGTGCATCAGGTCGAACGACATGGCCCGGTCGGCGGCCTCGGCGTCGACGCCGATCCGGCCGTTGCGGCTGACGCCCACGGCGATCAGGTCGTCGGTGTGGGTGAGGCTGATGTCGACCTGGTCGAGTCCGCGCAGATAGGGCCGTCCGCCGATCTTGTACGCCAGATTCAGGTCGGCGGGCTCGGCATCCAGCGCGGCGGCGGCCGTGAACTTGGTGACCAGGCGTGAGGTGACGAACCGGAAGCGGATGAGCGGGTCGGCGGTGCGCCGGTAGCGCTGCCAGTCCCGGCCGAGCAGGGGCCGCAGCCCGGGGTCGGTGAGGGCGGTGCCCAGCCACTCGCCCCAGGTGGTGTAGACGACGGCGTTGCCGCGCAGCCGCATGCCCTCGCGCACCGCCTGCCACGGGCCGTCGGGGCCGCCGACGTGGATCGGCTCGCTGATGCGCTCGGTCTCGGCCGGTCCGGTGGGCGCCAGGCTGTTCACTTGAGTCCACCCCTTTCCGTGGGTCGGGCACTCGGTGGTGCGGTGGGTACGGTGCGTGCCGTCGCCGCGCGGGCGTCGTCGTCGCACGCGGCCGGGTGGCGGCGGGGTGTCACTGCGCGAGGGTCGTGGCGTCCAGGTCGCAGCCGAGGCCGGACCGGTAGCGGCGGGTCAGTTCGTCCAGTACCTGGCGCGTGCAGCCGTCGGGCAGGTCCGGCACCGGGATGCCGAGCCGGGCACCGATCCGGGACAGGGCGAGCACGGCCCAGGCCGGGTCGGCGAGGAACGGGTCCGTGCCGTCCTGGCCCTCCCAGATCCCCAGCACCGCGGCGGCGCTGACGAGCAGGCTGTAACGGTCGCTCAGCACGCACACCGCGGGATCGGCGAGCGCCCGGCTCCCGTACGGGGGCAGCAGGCGACAGGTCTCGCGCAGGGCGCGCAGGTCGGCGACGAACGCGTCGGCCAATTCGGCGAGCGCGCCGATCTGGCCGCCGACCCTGCGGTTCGGGGCGAGCCGGCCGGCCGAGCCGACGAGGGAGGCGGCCATGAAGTCGCCGCCGCCCGCGATGCCCAGGGCCCGGTAGTCCAGTGCGGGCAGGTCGGCGTCGGTGCGGAACAGTTCGGGCGGCGGCTCCTCCTCGGCGAACCAGGCGGTCTCGGCCAGGGTCCGCAGCTGCGGGACGATCACCGCCTGGCAGGACGCGGTGCCGGCGTGGCCGAGTCCGGCGACCGGCAGGTCGCGGACCAGTTTGTCGAGGGCGCCGTACTCGGGGCTGTCGAGGTCGTAGCTGCGGCCGCCCAGCACGGAGGCCAGTTCCTCCAGGTTCTCCCGCAGCAGGTCGGGCACGACGTACTTGACGGCGGCGGCGAACACATGGGCGCGGCCGGGCAGCAGGCCGAGCGCGCGCAGCGCGACGGTGGCCATGGCGTCGCAGGCCAGCAGGTCGGCGAAGACGCCGGTGAGCGGCTTGTGCCAGCGGCGGGCCACGGGGCCGCTGCGCCCGGTGGTGGCGGCCCGGACCGCGGAGTGCAGGACGGTGTCGGCGGCCGCGGTGACGACGCCGCAGATCACGCTGCGGTTGACCTGGAAGGTGCGCAGGGCCAGGGTGACGCCCTCGCCGAGGCTGCCGACGAGCGCGTCGCCGGGCACGTCCCGTCCGTCGAACTCCAGGCCGCTGAAGAGCGCTCCGCGCATCCCGGAGGTCGCCGCCCGCGGCAGGTGGCGCGTCGTGCCCGGCCCGGCCTGGGCGGGGTCGAGGAGGAACACCGAGTGGCTGTGCGGCCCCCGCGCGGCGTCGGTGCGGGCGTAGACGACGTGGGCGTCGGCGCGCGAGGCGTTGATGACGACGTCCTTGCGGCCGGTCAGGAGATGGCCGCCGCCGGGTGCCGGGCGGGCGGTGAACTCGTCCCGCAGGATGGCGTTGGCGTGGGCGAGTTCGTGGTGCAGGATCGTGGCGCGTCCGCCGCCGAGCAGCAGTTCGGCCAGTTCGTGCCGCTGCTGTTCGCGGCCCGCCGCCCAGACGGCGCCGGTGGCGAACATCGAGGTGATGCCGTGGCCGAAGCCGAGGGCGACGTCCCGCCGGAAGACCGGGCGCAGGGCGCGGGCGAGCAGGTCGGCCCGGGTGAGCCGGCCGCCGTACGCGGCGGGTACGAACTCGGCGGCCCAGCCCTCCTCCGCCAGCAGGTTCTCGGTCGCGGACGGAGGGGTGCGCCGGTCGTCGGCGGCGAACAGGGCCCGCAGTCCGTGCGGGTTGGCCGGGTCGTAGGGGTCGCCGAGCAGGGCCTCCAGCCGGGCCGCACGCTCGCGTGCGGCCGCCGCCCAGCGACCGGGTGGGCCGCCGGGCGGCGCGGGTGCACCGCCGGGCGGCGCGGGTGCGGTCTCCGCTGTGCCGGTCATGGCGTGCTGATCAGCTCCTTCGTACCTCATGGGCCGGTCGCACGCCCGGTCGTCACCTTGACAACGTCGCCTCGCACCCGCCCTGAACGGCACTCGAGCGGTGCCGGAGCCGGGTCGCGGGGCGCGCTCTACCGGGCCGCCGCGAGAGACAGCCTGCGCGTGACGAAGGCATCGAGCGCGCCGAGCGTGCGGAAGTTCTCCAGCTCCATGTCCCCGTCCTCGACCGTGATGCCGAACTCGTCCTCCACGAAGGTGACCAGCTGCAGCGCGAACAGGGAGCCGACGTAGCCGAGCGCGAAGATGTCGTCGTCGTCCCCGAGGTCGTACACCGGGAAGAACCTGGAGAGGTAGGCCGCGATCCTGGCCCTGGCGTCCGTGTTCATCGCCTCACCGTCCTGTGGTCGGGGGGTCCGCCAAAGTCCGCGGGGGCCGTGGGGGCTTCCCGGCCGACTGTCGGGGCGGGTGGTGGTGTGTGTCCGGAGCGGCGGTGGACCCCGGGCGCCCGGGTGGTCAGCCGGCCCGGACCACCGACTCCGCGTGCCTGCGGGCCAGTTCGAGGGTCGCGGTGGAGTTGCGGCCGAGCGCCTCGCGGACGTACCGCCTGGCCTGCGTGAGGTCCGCGCCCGGGCCGAGGACCCGTTCGACGGCGTCCTCGCGCAGCACCACGCTGTGCTGGGCCACGGCGGTCGTGCCGTTCTCGCCGGACACCACGGACCACTCGCCGGTGTGCGCCTCCATCAGCGCGGGCGTGGTCGTCTGCTTGTAGACGATGCGGCCGGCGTGCGGGAAGCAGATCCGTACGGACTCCGTGGTGTGCACGGCGCCGTCCGCGGTGAGCGTGTCCATCGCCATGACCTGGACGCCGGGTGTGTCCTCGGTGAGGTCCAGCCGGGACACGTGGGGGATCAGCCGGGGCCAGTCGCCGGCCCGGTGGAGGAAGTCGTGGACCAGTTCGGCGGGCGCGTCCACGTGGACCGAGTCCTCGAAGGACAGCACCAGGTCGTCGAGTCGTGTCCAGCGCTCGGCGAGCCCGCGCAGACTGGCCAGCTCGGCGCGGGAGTTGGTGTCGACCGCCCGCTCCACCCAGGCCACGTCCTGCGCCCGGTCGCCGTGGACGGTGAAGTCGTGCAGCAGGGTCAGCAGGGTGGTGCCGCCCGGCAGTTCCGCGACCGCCCAGGTGCCCCGCATCATGTCCACCGGCGCCTGGGGGTGCGCCTGGCTGAACTCCACCCGCCGGGTGCCCGGGTCCTGCACGCGCCGCGATATCCAGGACCGCACCTGGCCGTTGGCGGTCGCCCACATCCGCAGCCGCTCGTTGGTGCCGTCCGTCTCCAGGCGCTCCACGTGGAGGTTCGGTGGAAAGAACAGCGGCCAGCGCACCGCGTCCGAGATCAGTCCGTAGACGATCCCGGCCGGCGCGTCCACCTCGGTCGAGTGCGACGTCCTGTGCACGCGCTCACCCGTCACCACACACCTCTGCTTCCCTGCCGTGTCTCAGAAATTGCCCGGCCCGCCGCGTCGGGGGCCCGGGGTGGGGGGCCGCTCATCCCGTGCTCGCCTCGACCGTCTCGAACAGTCCGGGCTCGGGGGTGGCGAGCGGGCCGAGCTGCCCGACCAGCGACTGGAACTCCGTGCTGCGTACCGCCCGCCGGTGTGCGTCGGCGTCCTCCCAGACGGCGAGCTCCAGGTAGACGTTCGGGTGCCAGGCGTGCCGCATGACCTGGTGGCTGACATAGCCGGGCTGGGCGGCCATGAAGGCGGTCAGTTTGTTCTTGACGCCGAGGAAGGTGTCGAGGTCGCCGTGCACGGTCAGTTTGTTGACGAAGGTCACCATGGTCGTCCTCCTGCGGATCTCGGGGGGCGCTTCCCACGTTCTGCCGGACCGCTTGAGGAAGGTTCGAAGAGTGCTCGATCCGGGCGGCGGACAGTGGGGTCCATCCGACGGCACGAAAGGCTGGTCCGCATGACCACCGAGACGCTCGACCGCATCGAAGACCTCGCCGGGCAGCGGGGATTCGGTGACCTGTACGCCCGGGTGCAGCGGTTCTACGCGCACCAGATGCAGCTGTTCGACCTGCACGACGCCGACGGGTGGGCCGCGACGTTCACCGAGGACGCCGTCTTCACCGTGCCGACCGTGCCCGGCCCGGTGCGCGGCCGGGCGGAACTGGCGGCCAACGTGCTGCGCAACCGGGCCCGTCAGGGGGACAGCGGCGAGCAGCACCGGCACTGGATCGGCATGCTCGACGTGCAGGGCGGCCCGGACGGCTCCCTGCGCACCCGCTGCTACGCGCTGGTGTACGTCACTCCGCGGGGCGGCAGTTCCGAGGTGCTGCGGGTGTGTGTCATGGAGGACGTACTGGTCCTCGTGGACGGCGAGTGGCTCACCCGGCGACGGGTGGTCACCCGGGACGACCTGGCCTGAGGGGGCTGACGACATGACGGTGCAGACCACGGAACAGCACACGGCGCCCACCGCGGCGGGGACAGCCAGCGAGCGGTTCGCGGCCGGCGACTCCGCCCTGTACGCGCGCGTCCAGCAGTTCTACGCGGACCAGGTCGCGCTGCTGGACGAGATGCGCGCGGAGGAGTTCGCGGCGACGTTCACGCCCGACGGCGTCCTGTCGCCCTCGCCCGCGGTCCCCGCCGCCCACGGGCGGGCGGCCATCGCGGCGGCGCTGCGTGCCGCGCACGAGAGGCGGTTCGGCGCGGAGGCGGTGCGCCGGCGGCACTGGTACAACATGCTGCGGGTGTCGGTGCGTCCCGACGGGGCCCTGCAGACGCGCTACTACACGCTGGTGGCGGTCACCCGGCCCTGGAACCCGGTGCCGGACATCGGGCCGAGCGCCGTGGTGGAGGACCTGCTGGTGTGCGAGGACGGCCGGCTGTTCACGCGGGAGCGCCGCGTCGTCCCGGACCACCTGTCCTTCTGACGGTCCGTCCGCGCGGGGAACGGCTCACGGAGGTCCACGGAGGGCTCCCGGTCCGGCGTGCTCAGGCGCGGCAGACCGGGAGCCCTCCGTGGTAGCGCGTCATCTCCGCGAACAGCGCGGGGATGTCCAGCGGGTCGCCGGGCCGGCCGCCGAGGGCCTCGTGGAAGGCGCGGTGCAGGTTGGGCACGAGCCGTTCGGCGTCGAGCAGGTCGGCGTACGGGCCGGGGCCTGCCTCGCGGGCGGTCTCCAGCGGGCCGAGTCCGGCGGCCAGACCGTCGGCGGCCAGTCGCTGCAGGCGGCGCAGATAGCCCTCGTCGGCGTCGAACAGCTCCGGTCCGCCGACCGGCCCGTGGCCGGGGACGACCGTGCGGGCGCCGAGGGCCCGCAGGGTGCGCAGTGCCTCCAGGGAGCCGGCGACCGATCCCATCGGGCAGAACGGTGTCACCCCCGACATGACGAGGTCCCCGGTGAACAGCACCCGCTGCTCGGGCAGCCAGACGACGGTGTCACCGGTGGTGTGGGCGGGCCCCGGGTGCAGCAGTTCGGCGCGCAGGGTGCCCGCGTGCACGGTCATCCGGTCGCGGTAGGTGAGGTGCGGCGTCACCACCTCCGGTTCGCCCCAGCACACGTCGGGCCACAGGGCGGTCAGGTGCAGTCCGGCCGCGGTGATGTCGTCGCGGGCCCGTTCGTGGGCGACGACCAGCGCCTCGGGGAAGAGGTGGTTGCCGAAGGTGTGGTCGCCGTGGAAGTGGGTGGCGACCAGCAGGCGCGGAGGGCGCGGCACGGTGCGCAGCACCGCCTCGCGCAGCCGCAGGGCCCGTGCGCGGGTCGCGGCGGTGTCGACCAGGACGGCGTCGGCGCCGTCGGTGAGCAGTCCGGCGTTGCTGAGGCACCATCCGCCGTCGGGCTGGACGTGGACGTGCACGCCGTCGGCGACCTCGGTCAGCGGACCGGGGCCGCCGCCCGCGCTCACGCCCGGCTCCGGGCGGCCCGGGGTGCCTGCGATGCCTGCGGTGTCCGGGGCGCGGGGGCCGTGAACAAATCGGTGCGTACGGTGGCCGGGTCGGGGCCGTGGGCGATGCGGTGGGTGATGCGTTCGCCGACGCGGGAGCGGGTGACCACGGCGGCGGCCCGGGAGCGCAGCCGGGTCACGACGGGGCCGCTGCGGCCCAGCAGCGCCTTGGCCTGGACCCGCTGGATCCGGTGCACGGTCGCGGCCGCCGGCCGGCGCCGACGCTCGTAGGGCAGCAGCCGTGTCCGGCTCGCGTCGCCCGCGCGGACGGCGTCGAGCAGGACGGGATGGGCGGCGGCCGCGTCCTGCAGGGCGAGGTTGATGCCCTGGGCGCCGATCGGCCCGTGGGTGTGGGCGCTGTCGCCGACGAGCAGCAGCCCGTCGTCCACCCACCGGTCGGCCTGCGCGGCGAACACGTCGAGCAGGGTGAGGTCCGACAGCGTACGCAGGTGCTCGTGGATCAGGTCCGCGAAACCGGGCAGCATGGCCGCGAGTTCCTGGCGGATGTCGTCGATGCCGCGGACCGCGACCAGGTTCCAGGTGCGGTGCGGCAGGGTCCAGCCGACACGCAGCCGGTCCGGGTGGGCGTCGTGCACGAGCAGCGCGCCGTGGCCGGTGCGGTGCACCCGTACCGCTCCGGTGGCGCGGCCCGGGGCCGGCAGCGAGAACCAGGCCACGTCCTGGTCGAACACCTCCCGGCGGCCGGCGTCGATCCTGGCCAGCATCCGGGTGCGGGAGTGGCGGCCGTCGGCGCCGACGACGACCCCGGTGCGCACGGTGGTGGTCCCGCCGTCGTGCCGGCGGGCCACCACGCCGGTGATCCGTTCGTCCTCGCGCACCAGCGCGCAGACGCGGTGCCCCTCCAGGAAGGTGAAGCCGGGCAGTGCCCGGCAGGCGGTGAGCAGTTCGTCCAGCAGGTGCCGCTGGGGCAGCGCGAGCAGGCAGTCGTACGGCGGTGTCAGCCGGCGGTAGTCGATGTCGAGCAGCACCCGCTCGTCCTGCAGGACCTGGAAGCCGCCGAGTTCGCGGGCGCCCCGGGCACGGGCGGCGGCGAGGACGCCGAGTTCGTCGAGGACGCGCTGTCCGCCGGGCTGGAGTATCTCGCCGTAGAAGTCGCGGCGCAGTCCGGTGGAGCGTTCCACCAGGGTGACGCCGACGCCGGAGCGCAGCAGCATCAGGGTGAGGGCGAGCCCGGCGGGGCCCGCGCCGACCACACAGACGTCGGCGCGCGGGCCGTCGGCCCGGCTCATGGCGGGCACGTTCAGTGAGGAGGTCATCGCGGTGGTCCCCCGTCAGGCGGCGGTGCGTGCGGACAGGGCGCCGTTGACGAGGTCGAGGTACTGGCGCGGCGTCTCCGCCTCGTCCAGCGCCTCCTCGTCGAGCGTGATGCCGTGGTCGCGCTCGACGACGCCGGTGACCTGGAGCAGGGCCAGGGAGTCGTAGCCCAGGTCGAAGAAGGGGGTGTCCAGGACGTCGTCGGTCAGGTCGATGCCTTCCCCCTCGCCGGCGAACGTGCGCAGCAGGACGGTGAGTTCGGTGAGCTCCAGCCGGTCCACGATGGTGCCTCGTCTTCCTTGGGTCCAGGGGTGTCGGGTCCGTCGTCAGCGGGCTGCCCGTACGACCGTCGCGGCGTTGAAGCCGCCCCGGCCGCGGGCCAGTACGAGCGCGGTGCGCAGCCGGGCGGGGCGGGCCCCGCCGGTCACGAGGTCCAGGGGGCAGTCGCCGGCGACGCGCCGGGTGCCGGTGGTCGGGGGGATGACCTGGTCGCGCAGGGCCAGCAGGGCCGCCGCCAGGTCCACCGCGGAGCCGCCCGAGAGCAGCCGCCCGGTCATCGACTTGGGGGCGGTGACGGGCACGCCGAACGGTCCGAACAGGGCGGTCAGGGCCTGTGCCTCCGCCCGGTCGGCGTCGCGTTCGCCGGCCGCGTCGGCGAACACGACGTCCACCTCGGCCGGGCCGATCCCGGCGTCCGCCAGGGCGAGTTCGGCGGCGGCGAGCAGCCGGGGCGGTCCGGTGCCGGGCGCCGGGTCGAAGGTGGCCGCGCAGCCGGCGACGGTGCCGAGGACGGTGGCGCCGCGGGCGCGGGCGGTGTCGCCGTCCTCGATGACGAACAGCGCGCCGCCCTCCCCCACGACGTGGCCGCGGGCGTCGGCGTCGAACGGCAGGTAGGCCCGGTCGGGGTCCTCGGCGGTGCTCATGCCGCCCGCGGCCAGGTGGGCGGTCCACCCCCAGGGGCACAGGGTGGAGTCGGCGCCGCCGGCCACCACGGCGTGCACGCCCCGGCGCAGCTGGCGGCGGGCCTGGGCGACGGCGTCGAGGCCGCCGGCCTGTTCGGAGACGATCACGCCGCTGGGCCCGCGCAGGCCGTGCCGGATGGAGATCTGGCCGGAGTTGGCCGCGTAGAACCAGGCGAAGGACTGGTAGGCGCCGACGTGTTTGCTGCCGCGGCTCCACAGGGCCTGCAGTTCCCGCTGGCCGAACTCGAACCCGCCGGCCGCGTTGGCGGTGACCACGCCGACGGCGTAGTCGGGCAGCTCGGCGGGGTCCAGTGCGGCCGTCTCCAGCGCCTGCGCGGCGGCGGCGAGCGCGAGCCGGGTGACCCGGTCGGTCTGCGGGAGCAGCCGTCCGGGCACGTGCTCGGCGTCGTCGAAGCCGTGCACCTCGCCGGCCAGCCCGACGGGCCAGCCGGAGACGTCGAAGCGGGTGACGGGGGCGATGGCGTTGTGCCCGCTCAGCACGGAAGCCCACCAGGTCTCGGTGCCGACGCCGCCGGGTGCGACGACGCCGAGGCCGGTGACGGCGGCCGTCATGTCGCGGGCCCCGATGAGCCCTCTCTCCTGTGCCGCGAGGGCGGTCATACGGCAACCTCCGGTCGCCTGTCGGTGAGGACCATCGCGCTCTGGAAGCCGCCGAAGCCGCTGCCGACGCTGAGTACGGTGTCGGTGCGCTGCGCACGGGCGGTCAGGGGCGTGTAGTCGAGGTCGCAGTCGGGGTCGGGGTCGTGCAGGTTGGCGGTGGGCGGCACGGTGTCGTGGGCGATGGCCAGGGCGCAGGCGGCGATCTCCAGGGAGCCGATCGCGCCGAGCGAGTGCCCGATCATCGACTTGATGGAGCTGACCGGGACGCGGTGGGCGTGCTCGCCCAGGCTGCGTTTGAACGCGGCCGTCTCGTGCTTGTCGTTCTGCTTGGTGCCGGATCCGTGGGCGTTGACGTAGTCGACGTCCGTGGGGTTCAGGCGTGCCTCCAGCAGCGCGACGCGGATCGCCTCGGCCATCTCCGCGCCGTCCAGCCGCAGCCCCGTCATGTGGTAGGCGTTGGAGCGGCTGGCGAACCCGGCGATCTCGGCGTACACGCGGGCGCCGCGCCGCAGCGCCCGCCCGTACTCCTCCAGGACGAGCACGGCGCAGCCCTCGCCGAGGACGAAGCCGTTGCGGGTGCGGTCGAAGGGGCGGGAGGCGGTCGCGGGATCGTCGTTGCGGGCCGAGGTGGCGCGGATGGCGTCGAAGGAGGCCAGGGTGATCGGGGTGATCGGCGCCTCGGCGGCGCCCGCGACCATCACGTCGGCGCTGCCCTCGCGGATGAGTTCGACGGCGTGGCCGAGCGCGTCCAGGCCGGAGGTGCAGCCGGTGGAGACGACGGCGACCGGGCCCTGCGCACCGGCGTCCCGGGCGACCTCTGCGGCCAGCGAACTGGGCACCAGGTAGTCGCCGAGCCGTGCCTCGGCGCGGGTGTGGTCCAGTTGCCAGTCGGCGCCGTGCTCGCTGACGTGCGCGTAGATCTCGTCGAGGCCGCTGCTGCAGCCGACGGCGCTGCCGAGGACCACGCCGGTGCGCTCGGCCGTGGCGGCGGTGTCCAGGCCGCTGTCGGCGACCGCCTCGCGGGCCGCGACCAGCCCGAACTGGGCGGCCCTGTCCAGGCGTCGGGCCTCGGCGGCGGTGAAGCCGTGCCGGGCCGGGTCGAAGTCGACCTCGGCGGCGATCCGCGACCGGAACGCCGAGGCGTCGAAGAGGGTGATGGGGCGGGTGGCGGTGCGGCCCTCGGTCAGCAGGGACCAGAACGCGGCGGTGCCCACGCCGCCGGGCGCGACCACACCGATCCCCGTGATGGCGACTCGTCTCATCGGCTGTCCCTCACGTCGGTCCTCCTGTGGTCGTCGGTGCGGGGTGCGCCGCCAGCCGGCGTACGACGCGGCAGGCCCGTCCGAGCAGACGGGGCAAAGAGTGCTCCCGTACGAAGAAGTGGTCCCCGGGCAGCGTGCGGGTGATCACCGGTCCTGCCGTCCAGCGGTGCCAGCCGGCCACCACGGCGGGTGGGGCGAGCGGGTCGTCCGCGCCCGCGACGGCGAGTACCGGTACCTGGAAGGGGCCGCCGGTCACCGGCCGGCGGGCGGCGTGGCGCAGGGCGTTCGCGAGGGTCAGGTCGTCGCGCAGCACCGGCAGGACCATGCGCCGCCACAGGTCGCCGGGGACCGTGTCCCCGGGGCCGGCGCCCACGGCGTCGAGCATGTCCCGCAGCCGCTCCGCGGATGTGCCGCAGGCGTCGGAGAGGGCCGAGGCGGCGTCGGGGGGCGGGCAGGCGCCCACGGCGAGCAGCGCGGGGGCGGGAAGGCCGGCTTCGTGCAGGGCGCGGGCAAGTGTGTAGGCGACCAGCGCGCCCAGGCTGTGGCCGTAGAGCACGTACGGGCCGGCGGGGGTGCGGAAGTGGTCGAGCAGGTCGGACAGCAGCGCCTCGCGGCCGGTCACCCGGGGCTCGCGGCGGCGCCGTTCGCGGCCCGGCAGCAGGTGTGGCACGGGCGGCACGCCCTCGCCCAGGCCGGCGGACCAGCCGTGGAAGGCGGAGGTTCCGGCTCCGGCGTGCGCGAAGCAGTGCAGCGGCACCGGCGGTGCGTCGGACATGGACCGTCCCTCCTGTGCGGGCTCCCCGGACTGCCCGTGCTTGTGGCAGCCACGCCCGCCCAGCGTCGTGCGCGCGCCTCGAGCCGTACTCGGACTCAGGCGGCGTACAGGTTGAAGGTGGAGGTACGGCGCGGCCCGCAGACCACGTCGAGGGCGGGGTCGACGGTGAGCATCGCCTGGTGCAGCCGCTGCAGTTGCGGCGACGGCTCCACGCCCAGGTCCTCGATGAGCCGGCCGCGCAGCCGGCGGTAGACGTCCAGTGCGGTGGCCTGCCGGCCGGAACGGTACAGCGCGACGATGGCCTGGGAGTGCAGGCCCTCGTGCTGCGGGTGACGGGCGATCAGGTCGGTCAGCTCGGCGATGAGTTCGGCGTGCCGGCCGAGCCTGAGGTCGGCGTCGATGCGCCGCTCTATGGTGCCGAGACGGCTCTCCTCCAGCCGCATGACCTCGATCTCCAGGATCGGCCCCACCCGGACGTCGACCAGCGCCGGCCCCTGCCACAGGGCGAGGGCGTCCCGGAACAGGTCGGCGGCCCGGTCGTCCCGCGCCTCCTCGAAGGCGGCCTGGCCGGCCGTCACGAGCTGCTCGTAGCGGTGGACGTCGACGCTCTCCGGCGGGACCTGGAGCAGGTACCCGCCGTGCCGGGTGGCGAGGACCTCCTTGGCCCGGCCGGGGACGTCGGGTCCCATGGCGGTGCCGAGGCGGCGGCGCAGCTGGAGTATGTACGTCTGCATGGTCGTCATGGCGCTCTGCGGCATGTTGGTGCCCCAGATCTCCTCCATGAGCGTGGGCACGGGCATGACCCGGCCCGGATAGAAGGCGAGCAGCGCGAGGATCTGCCTCGGCTTGCCCGCAGTCGGAACGATCGAGACCCCGTTGACGTCGGCGCGCAACGGACCCAGAACCTGTATCTCCACGGTTTCCTCCCGTACCGGTTGGAGTGGTCGAGGCCCCTCGTGGCTCAAAGCCGTCGGCCGTGAAGCAAGCTAGCCCGGTTCGCGCCGTACCCCTCGACATCTTTAGTGGCGTTCGAGCGACTCTGCACACGCGGGCCCTTCACCTGGCGACGCCCTGCTCAAGAACGGTTTCACGACCGCTGGAGCGGCACTCGCGGGCACCGGCGCCGATGCCGTTCGGCGGCTATCGTCCGAAGAGTCCGCCCTTGCCACCGGAGCGCCGTCGGACCGGATTACGACCCTCCGGTTTTCGGCCGGACCACCCCGCGGGACGACCCCGCGGGACGACCGGCCCGCACCGCACGACCGGCCCGCCGCCCCATCGCCCCATCGGCCCACCGACCCACTTGTCCGCCGACCCAGCTGTCCGCCGACCCGCCGACCGACGAGGGAGCCCCCATGGATCGCCCACCGGACGGTGCCGTACCGACCGCGTGGCCCGCCGGCGCCGACGGCGGTCCGCCGGCGGGGCCCGAGGCCGCCGGGGAGACGGAGTTCCGGCTGCTGGGCCCGGTGGAACTGCACGACGGCGCGACGGGCGCCGGCATCGTGCCCCCGGGCTCCAAGCAGCGCGCCCTGCTGTCGGCGCTCGTCCTGCACGCCGACCGGCTGCTGTCCGCCGACCGGCTCACCGAGGAGCTGTGGGGCGACCACCCGCCGACGAACGCCGGCAACGCCCTGCAGGCCCATGTGGCCCGGCTGCGGCGGCTGCTGCCCGAACCGGGCGGGAGCGCGGACGGCCATGAGTGGATCAGCACGCTGCCGACCGGTTATCTGCTGAGCCTCGGGCCCGCCACCACCGACGTCCAGCGTTTCCACCGTCTGTCCGACCGGGGCCGGGCGGCGGTCTCGGCCGACCCGCGGCACGCGGTCCGGCTGCTGCGGCACGCCCTGTCCCTGTGGCGCGGCCCCGCCCTCCAGGACAGCCGGTACGGCCCGATCTGCGCGGGTGAGGCGGACCGGCTGGAGGAACACCGGCTGGCGGCCCTGGAGGCGCTGTACGAGGCGAGCCTGCGCTGCGGCCGGCACGGCCAGATCACCGGCGAGCTGGAGAAGCTGACCGTCGACCATCCGCTGCGCGAGCGGTTCTACGACCTGCTGATGGTCGCGATGTACCGCGGCGGCCGGCAGGCCGAGGCGCTCGGCGTCTACGAGCGGGCCCGGCGGCGCCTGGTGGACGCGCTCGGCATCGAGCCGGGCCCGGCGCTGCGTGCCCGGATGGAGGCGATCCTCCACCACGCCCCCGACCTGTCGGCCCCGGCCCCGCAGCTTCCCCGGGGCGAGCCCTCGACCCTGACGGAGGCGCTGGAGCTCGGTGGCGAGATCGCCCGACTGCAGTGGCGCATCGACGAACTGAACCGTTCCCAGGAGGACCTCGTACGCCGCTACGACACGATGGTCGCCCGGCTCCCGCAGAGTCCGCCCCGGCACGTCACGCCCTGACCGGCGGGCCGGAGCCGGCCCTCCCTGGGCCGGCCTCCTGTCCGGCCCCCCTGTCCGGGCGGCCGGCCGTCAGCGTCCCCAGCGCAGCAGCGTCGTCCCCAGGGTCATCCCGCCGCCGAACCCGGCCATCAGCACCAGTTCGCCGTCGCGCGGCTCCCCGCCGCGGCGGGCATGGTCGAGGGCGAGCGGGATGGAGGCGGCGCCCGTGTTCCCGTGCCGGTCCACCGGCAGGTGCACCCGGGCCGAGGTCAGTCCCAGGTGCCCGACGACACCGCGCAGCATCTCCCCGTTGGCCTGGTGCGGCACGAAGTGGTCGACGTCGGCCGCCGCCACCCCGAACGCCGCCAGCGTGCCGGCGACCTCCCGCGGCAGCTCCCGCTCGACGAACTCCCGCACCTCGCGGCCCCGCATCCGGAACCAGTGGTCGCCGCGGGCCACGGTCTTCTCGGAGGCGGGCAGTCTGCTGCCGCCCGCGTGGACCCCGATCAGCTCGTGCAGCCGTCCGTCGGTGCGCATGCCCGTGCCGAGGAAGCCGCGGCCCTCGCGGACCGGCCCGACCACCACCGCCCCCGCGCCGTCGCCGAACAGCGGCGCGGTCCTGCGGTCGCCCGGGTCGATGATCCGCGAGTACACCTCGGTGCCGACGACCAGGGCCAGCCGGCGTCCGCCGCCGTCCCCGTCGGACGCGAGCAGCCGGGTCCCGGTGTGCAGGGCGGCCACGAACCCGGCGCACACGGCGTTGACGTCGAAGGCCGCGGCGCCGTGGGCGCCCAGCCGGTGCTGGAGGAAGGCGGCGGTGGCGGGCTGCGGATGGTCCGGTGTCGAGGTCGCCACGATGATCCAGGCGAGGTCCTCGGGCCGCGCCCCGGCGTCGTCCAGCGCCCGGACGGCCGCCGCGGCGGCCAGGTCGGACGCCGCCTCGTGATCGGCGGCGTAGCGGCGCTCCACGATGCCCGTGCGGCGCTCGATCCACTCGGCGCTCACGCCGGCCGGCGCCGCGACCGTCTCGTTGCTCACCACCCGCTCGGGGAGGTAGGAGCCGGTGCCCAGGACGCCGAGCCCGCCGAGGGCCGGCGCGTACACGGTCATGACGCGACCGCGGGTGCGGCGAACCGGTCCAGACGCTCCGTCAGGAGCCCGGTCATCTCCGCCTGCCGGTCGGCGAGGAAGAAGTGGCCGCCGGCCAGCACGTGCAGGGCGAAGCCGGCCGTGGTGTGCGTGTGCCAGGCCCGCACCTCGTCGACCGACGCCTTGGGGTCGCGGTCGCCGGTGAACGCGGTGACGGGGCAGTCCAGCGGGGCACCCGGCCGGTAGCGGTAGCGGCCCAGGGCCCGGTAGTCGGCGCGCAGCGCGGGCAGGATCATGCGCAGGGTGTCCGGGTCCTCCAGCAGGGTGCTGCCGGTGCCGTTCAGGGCCCGTATCTCGGCGACGACCTCGTCGTCGGTGGCCGGCTGCGGGTCGTCGTCACGGTGCAGCGAGGGGGCGCGGCGCCCGGAGACGAACAGTTCCGCGGGCGCGTGGCCGGCGGCCTCCAGGCGGCGGGCCGCCTCGAACGCGACGACCGCGCCCATGCTGTGCCCGAACAGCGCGTAGGGGCGGTCGGTCAGCGGCAGGAGTTCCTCGGCGATCCGGTCGGCGAGGGTCTCCAGGTCGGTGGCGGCCGGCTCGCCGCGCCGGTCCTGCCGGCCCGGGTACTGCACGGCCAGTACCTCGGCCCGGGGGGCCAGGGCGCGAGCCAGGGGGAAGTAGAAGCCGGCCGAACCACCGGCGTGCGGCAGGCAGACCAGGCGTACGGGTGCCTGCGGTGCCGGGTGGAAGATCCTGCACCAAGGGCTGTCGCCGGGTGTTCCGGTCATGAGCTCTCCTAAGGGCCTGGCGTGCGCGAACCAGCATGCGCGCCGGCGGGGCCCCGGGGACTCCCCTGTCCTCCCCCTGGAACCGGGGCGGGCGAACACCGGGGGTGGTCTGGGGTGCCCGGGCGGCGGCCCGGTGTTCCACGCTGCTGTCCGGGGTGCAGTCGCGCAGCCGTGTCGAGAGGACCGGGAACTCACATGGACGAGATCATCAGTGCCGTCGCCAGTGGTGACGCCTCGTCGGAGGACTTCGCCGCGCTGCCGCTGCCGGAGTCGTACCGGGGCGCGGTGGTGCGCCGCGAGGACGTGGCCATGTTCGAGGGCATGGCCTCCCGGGACAAGGACCCACGGAAGTCACTGCACGTCCAGCGGGTGCCGGTGCCGCTGCCCGGGCCCGGTGAGGCGCTGGTGGCGGTGATGGCGTCGTCGGTGAACTACAACACCGTCTGGTCGTCCGTCTTCGAACCGCTGCCGACGTTCGGGTTCCTGGAGCGCTACGCCCGGCTGTCGCCGCATGCCGCCCGCCACGACCTGCCCTATCACGTGCTCGGCTCCGACCTGGCCGGAGTGGTGCTGCGCACCGGTCCGGGGGTGAACCGGTGGAAGCCGGGCGACCGGGTGGTGGCGCACTGCCTGTCGGTGGAACTGGAGTCGTCCGACGGCCACGGCGACACGATGCTCGACCCCGAGCAGCGCATCTGGGGCTTCGAGACGAACTTCGGCGGCCTCGCGGAGCTCGCCCTGGTCAAGTCCAACCAGCTGATGCCCAAACCGGGTCACCTCAGCTGGGAGGAGGCCGCGTCGCCCGGCCTGGTCAACTCCACCGCGTACCGGCAGCTGGTGTCCCGCAACGGCGCCCAGATGAAGCAGGGCGACAACGTCCTGATCTGGGGCGCGAGCGGCGGACTCGGCTCCTACGCCACGCAGTTGGCGCTGGCCGGCGGAGCCAACCCGGTGTGTGTCGTCTCCAGCGAGCAGAAGGCCGGGATCTGCCGGGCGATGGGCGCGCAGGCGGTCATCGACCGAAACGCCGAGGACTACCGGTTCTGGAAGGACGAGCAGAACCAGGACCCCCGGGAGTGGAAGCGCTTCGGCAAGCGCATCCGTGAACTGACCGGCGGCGAGGACGTCGACATCGTCTTCGAGCACCCGGGCCGCGAGACCTTCGGCGCCTCCGTCTACGTCACCCGCAAGGGCGGCACGATCGTCACCTGCGCCTCGACGTCCGGTTTCCGGCACGAGTACGACAACCGCTACCTGTGGATGTCCCTGAAGCGGATCATCGGCTCCCACTTCGCCAACTACCGCGAGGCGTGGGAGGCCAACCGGCTCGTCGTCAAGGGCAGGATCCACCCGACGCTCTCCAAGGTGTACCGCCTGGAGGAGACCGGGCAGGCCGCCCACGACGTGCACCGCAACCTCCACCAGGGCAAGGTCGGCGTGCTGTGCCTGGCCCCCGAGGAGGGCCTCGGTGTCACCGACCACGCTCTGCGCGCCCGACACCTCGGCGCCATCAACCGCTTCCGCGAAGGGCAGGCTCCGACCTCATGACCCAGCAGACCCCGCGCACCCCCGCCGCGCCGATCGGCATCGTCGGCCTCGGCTCCGTCGGCGAGGCGCTGCTGCTCCTGCTGCACGCGGCGGGCCGCCGTGTCGTCGGCGTGGACACCGACCTCGACGTACTCGCCCGGGTCGGCGCCCGCCTGAAGGCGACGGCCGCCCCCGCCGGGGCACCGGAACCCCTCCTCACCGACGACCTCACCCACCTGCGCGGCGCCGGCCCCGTCGTCGAGGCCGTCGTCGAGGACCGGGCCGTGAAGACGGAGGTCCTGCGCCGCATCGCCGACGTCTGCCCGCCCGGCACGCCGCTGGTCACCACCACGGCGGCCCTGCCCGTCGCCCGGCTGGCCATCGCCTGCGGGCGCCCCGCCGACCTCGTCGGACTGCGCCTGTTCACCCCGCCCTCCCCCGGCGGTCCGGCCGAGCCCGTACCGACCTCCCTCACCTCCGCGGAGGCGGCCGCCGCCGTCCGCGCCCTGGTGACGGAGGCGGGGCTCACCGAGGTCGAGGTCGGCGCGGGCCCCGCCGCCGACGCCGCCGCCCTGGTGTACGGGCTGCTGAACCGGGCGGTCGTCCTGTGCTCCGAGGGCTACGCCTCCCACCAGGACATCGACACGGCGATGCGCCTGGGCTGCGGACTGCCCGCCGGGCCGCTGGAGACGCTGGACCGCATCGGCATCGACACCGCCCACAGCGCCCTGACGGACCTGTGGCGACGCACCGGCGACGCCGCCTTCGAACCCGCGCCGCTGCTCAGCCGGATGGTCTCGGCCCGGCGTCTGGGCCGTAAGTCCGGCAGCGGCTTCTACTCCTACGACGAGACCGGCGCCCAGGTCCGGGAACGGGCCGAGGCGCCGGACGAGACCGGTGCCGGGCCCGTGGGCCGGGTCGGCGTCCTCGGCTCGGGCGCCATGGCCCGGGGCATCGCCGAGGTCACCGCCCTGGCCGGCCACCCCACCGTTCTGGTCGCGCGCAGCGCGGCGAAGGCGGAGGCCGCTCTCGGGTCCGTCGCCGACTCCTTCACCCGGGGAGTGCGGCGGGGCCGGCTGACACCGGAGGCCCGCGAAGCGGCGCTGGGCCGGCTGCGGGCCGCCGCCGGCCTCGCCGCGCTCGCCGACTGCGACCTGGTGATCGAGGCGGTCGCCGAGGACCCGGACGTCAAACGGGCGGTGTTCGCCGCCCTGGGCGAGACCTGCGCCCCGCACACCGTGCTGACGACCACCACCTCCAGTCTGTCGGTGGCCGCCTGCGCCGAGGCGTCCGGCCGGCCCGCCGACGTCGTCGGCCTGCACTTCTTCAACCCGGCCCCGGTCATGCGGCTGGTGGAGCTGGCGCACGCCCCCGCCACGGCCCCCGGCACGCTCGCCACCGCCCGGGCCTTCTGCCGCGGGCTCGGCAGGATCGTGGTGGAGTGCCCCGACCGCACCGGCTTCATCGTCAACAGCCTGTTGTTCCCCTACCTCGGCGCGGCCCTGGCCCTGCTCGACCGCCCCGGCGCCGACGACCGGGTCCTGGAGCGGACGGACGCCGCCGTGGAGCGCGGATTCGGCTACCCCATGGGCCCGTTCGCGCTGCTGGACACCATCGGCCTGGACGTCTCCCACGCCATCCAGCACCGCCTGTACGAGCGCTTCGAGACGCCGGAGCACGTGCCCTCCGGCGCACTCGCCGAGCTGGTGTCCGCCGGGCTGCTCGGCCGCAAGAACCGCCGGGGCCTGCGCACCGCGGCGGCCACCCGCTGACCGGCCCCGAACCCGTCCCCGGCGCTGTCTCCGTCTACGGCGTCCCCGCCTACGGCGTCTCCGTCCACGGCGCGGTGTCGGCCGGCCCGGCGGCACGGGCACCGATCAGTTGCGCCAGGTCGCCGCGCGAGCGCACGCGCAGCTTGCGGTAGACGTGGGTGAGGTGCTGCTCGACCGTGCTGGGCGTGACGTACAGGCGGGCGGCGATGGCCCGGTTCGTGCAGCCGGCCGCGGCGAGCAGCACGACGCGCCGCTCGGCCCGGGTGAGCGCGGCGACCGGGTCGCCGTCCGGGGCGTCCCCCAGCCGGCGCAGCGCCTCGTCGGCGGGCGTCCGCCAGTCGAGCCCGTCCCGCTCCTCCTCGCCCCAGTCCGCCAGCAGGTCGCGGCAGGCGTGGAAGTCGGCGAGCGCGGTCCGCGCCCGTCCGACGGCCAGCAGATGACCGCCCCTGGCCAGCAGATAGTGCAGCCCGGCACGGGTGGTGAACATGGTCTCCGGCACCGGGACGTCCAGCAGCCCCGCCGCCCGGTCGTGCGCCTGCCGGGCGGTCGCCGCCCGCACGGCCGCGGCCAGCGGCACGCCCACGGCCACCCCCCAGGCCGCGGGCGACAGCAGGGCCAGCGCCCGCGCCGCGTGCCGGGCCCCGGCCTCGTACAGGCCGGTACGGACGTGCAGCACGGCGGCCAGCGCCGCCGCGACGGCCTGCCGGGCCGGTGTGGCGGCGGCCGGGTCCGGGCCGGCCGTCAGCTCGCACCACTGCGCGGCCCGGTCCGTCTCCCCGGCGGACAGCAGGGCAAGGAGCAGGGCGGGTACGGAGGGCGGCGGCGCGAGGCCGTGCACGACCGACTCCAGCACCCGTTCGACCGCGTCGGCCCCCGGCGCCCCCGTTCCCGGGACGGCGCCCGGACGCAGCTGGCCGAGCGCGGCCCGCACCTCCCGGACCGGCGCGCCGGCCGATGCGCCGGCCGACGCGTCCGCCACGGCCCCGGCCACCGGTTCGTACCGGCCGTGCCACAGCAGCAGGCCCGCCGCTTCCGTCCAGCGTGCGTCGTCCGGGCGCCGTCCGGCGAGGTCGCGTTCCAGGGCGGGCAGATGACGGATGACGGACGCCGGGTCGCTCTCCCACTCGGCCCGGGTGAGCGTGAGCAGCATGCCGTCCGGCCACCGTCCGCCGTCCTGGAGACGGTGGGCGGTCCGCAGGAACTCGGCGGCGCGGCGCGCCTGCCCGGCCGGCATCGCCTGCCGCGCCGCCTCGGCCAGCAGCGGGACGGCCCAGGGCGGGGCGCCCGCCGCGCCGCCGTCCGCGGCCCGGGCGGCGTCGGCGGCGACGAGGTGGCGGGCCACGGCGGGCGGTTCGGCGCCGGCGTCGTAGAGCACCCGGGCCGCGCGGGCGTGCAGCCGGGCACCCTCCTTCGCGGACAGCGTCCCCAGCACGGCGGCGCTCACCCCCTGGTGCCGCAGCCGGCCCGCGTCGAGCAGCCCGGTCGCCGCGAGTTCCGCCAGGCACGGGCCCACGGCCCGTTCGGGCACGCCGAGGAACCGGGCGAGCACCGTCAGGGTGGCCTGGTCCGCGAGCACGGCCAGGGCGTGCGCGGTCCGCGTGACCTCGCTCCGCGGGCCCGGCAGGCAGCCCGCGACGGCCCGCCGGAAGGCGGTACCGGCGACGGGCCGGGCGGGACGCACCGGCCCGCACTCCCGGTGGTCGGCCAGCAGGCCGTGCAGCAGCCGGGGGTTGCCGCCGGTGAAGCGGTGCCAGTCGGGAGCCTGCCGCCCGGCCGCCGCCGGGTCCACGGCACCCGCCGGATGGACGCGCAGGAACTCCGCGACCCCGTCCTCGGACAGCGTGCGCAGGGGTACGGGCACACAGCGCGGATGCCGCAGGACCTCGCCCAGCGGCAGCGACGGCGCCGCCTGCGGGCGCCCCGCCAGCACCACCAGTACGCCGGCCGCGGTCAGCCGCCCGCACAGGTACAGCAGGCAGCGCGCGGAGGGCTCGTCGGTGTGGTGGACGTCGTCCACGGTCACGACCAGGGGCCGGCCGGCGCCGAGCGAGCGCAGCGCGTCGTGCAGCGCCTCGGGCCGGTTCCCACCGCCGGGGCCGGTCCCGCCCGCCGCGGTGCCCAGGGCGCTCGTGGTACCGCTGAGGAGCTGGCCCACCACACCGAGCGGCAGGTCCGTCTCCGCTTCGGTGGCGCACGCGCTCAGCACCAGCGCGCCCGCGTCGGTGGCCCGGGCGGCCAGGGTCCGCAGCACGGCGCTCTTGCCGGTGCCGGGGCTGCCCGTGAGCACGGCGGCGCTCCCGCGCCCCTGCCGGGCGTCCGTCAACAGGTCCTCCAGCAGCCGGAGTTCACCGTCCCGCTGGACCAGCCTCACTGCCGTTGCCATCCGCTCACCCCGATATCAGCACCGGATCGGGCAGGACCACCAGCCGTGGGGCGGACCGGCCCCACGGGAAACCGTGGTGCAGCTGGAGGACGGGCGCCGCGTCGGTGTCGGCCAGGACGGCCACCGCGACCAGCACATCGGGCACCGGCTCCAGTTCGACGAACCGCCACCGCCGCTCGGTGTCGTTCCCGGGCGGCCGGAACCCGAGGACACCGCGGTCCTCGGCCAGCGTGAAGGAGAACTCGTCGAAGGGCAGGCCGAGACCGAGGCCGCGCGCCTTGGCGTACGCCTCCTTCAGCGTCCACAGCCGCAGCAGCCGCCGGTCGCGGGGCCGGCCGGGCGCCGCCTGCGCCACCCAGTCCCGTTCCGGCGCGGCGAACGTCTCCACGATCGCGTCGAAGCCCTGGTCGCCGCGGTCGAGGCGTTCCACGTCCACACCGATGCGGTGCCGTCGCACCACGCCGAGCAGGTTGTGGCCGCCCGCGTGCGAGAGGTTGAAGTCCAGCTCCCGGCCACCGCGCGGCAGTCCGTCCGGCGGCTTCTGCAGGAACGGCCGGCCCCGGGAGGACCGCCAGATGACGGCCTCGGCCTCCGGCAGCCCGCTCTCCAGGGCCAGTACCCGCCGTACGAGCGTGTGCGCGACGAGGTACTGGCGCCGGTCGCGTTCGAAGAGGAACCGGCCGGCGATCTCCTGCTCGTGTTCGTCCATCCAGTGCCGTGCCAGGGTCGCGGCGATGCCCGGCGCCAGCTCGTCGTTCGGACAGAACCACAGCTTCACGGGCTCGGATTGCGCCTCGGTGGCCGGGGGGCCGGGGGCCAGGGCCTCCTCGGTCATGGGGTCTCCTCGGTCATGGGGCCTGCTCCGTCCGGGCGCCGTCCGCGGGGGCCCGGTCCAGCCACAGCGGCCGGCGCAGCAGGACGGACGGCGGCGGCTCGGCCGGCGCCCCGTGCGGCGACGCGGCCTCCAGCGCGACCCAGTCGACGTCGACGCCGCCCAGCCAGAGCCGGGTCAGCTGCTCGTGCCGGCCCGCGCGCCACAGGGCGGCGAGGTAGTCACGGGTCTCGGGGACGTCGTTCAGGCCCAGCGGATCGGCTCCGCCCGCGCGCAGATCGGCCGTGTCCGCCTCGTCCCCGCCGGCCGCGGTGTCCGCGTGGCGCCGCAGCACGGCGACGAGCCGGGGTACGTCCGGGGCGCGCACCGCGAGGCGGCACGGCATGGCGGCCCGTCCGGTGCGCAGGGCACGCGCGACGCCCGCGAGCAGGGACCGCCCGTCCGCCGGGGGGCCGCCGTCCACGGTCGCGGACAGCCAGTCGGCCAGTCGGCGGGCGGTGGCGGCCAGATGGCCGGGCGTCGGCGCGGACAGCAGGAACGGCCCGTCGTCCCCGCGGGTGTCCTCTTCGCCGTCCTGCCCGGCCGCCGGTTCCGGCGCCTCGTACTCCTCCACCACGGCCCGGGCCCGGCACCCGCCGTCGGTCTCGATCTCGACGGTGGCGGTGCGCGGCAGCCGCCTTCCCGTCCCGTCGTCACTCCGCGGCCACGGGGTCTGTGCGTCCTCACCGTCCCCGGGGGCGGGCGCCTCGTGCCGTACCCGCAGCACGGCGGCGGTCAGCGCCGCGATGCCGGTGACCGCCCCGGCCGAGCCGATCCGCCGCGCGGTCGTCCCACGCGTCTCGTGCTCACCTGTCCCGGCGGCGGCGGCGCCGGGGCGGTTCCCGCGCGGGGCACCACGGCCACTGGCGGTGTCACGGATCAGCGCGTGCACCCGGTCCCCGTCCGCGAGCGCCGCGTGCAGGGGCTTGAGCACCACGGCCCCGACGCCCTCACCGGCGCCGTCCCTGACACGTGAGGGGTGCAGCAGCAGTTCGACGCCCCCGGCGACCGCCGCCGCGCACTCACCGCGCCGCAGCGCGCCGACCGCGAGGTGGACGGCGGTGAGGGCGGAACACTCGGCGGTGTCGACGGCCTGCGCGGGCCCGGTCAGCTCCAGCAGCGCGGCCAGCCGGCCCGGCAGGCCCCAGTGGCCGCCGTCCGGGGGCGTCCCGCGTGCGCCGGCGGCCCATGCCTCGGCGGCCAGCAGGGCGTAGTCGTGGCTGCTCACCCCGACGAACACGCCCACGGCGCGCCGTTCCCCGTCCGCGGTGGTGAGCGCGTCCAGTCGCGGGCCGGTGCATCCCGCGTCCTCCAGCGCCTCCCAGGCGACCTCCAGGAAGAGCCGTTCCTGCGGGTCGATGAGGGCGGCCTCGGCGGGCGCGATGCCGAAGAACTCGGGGTCGAAGGCGGCGACGCCGTCCAGGAAGTGCCCGCGCCGTCCAGGTGCCGCCGGGGAGAGGCCGGGCCGGTCGACGGGCACGGCCGAGGAGGTGTCACGGCCGGTCCGCACGTTCTCCCAGTAGGCACGCAGGTCGGGGGCGAGCGGATAGCGTCCGGCGAGGCCGACGACGGCGTAGCGGTCGTCCACGACGGGGCCCGCGACGGAACCCTCGGGGGGCGGCACGGTGCCCGGCTCCGGGTACGGGTACGCGGCCGCCGGCTCGGGGTACAGGCCGGGCGGCTCGGCATACGGGGCGGGCGGCTCGGCGTACGGGGCGGGCGGCCGGCGGACGAGGTCCGTCCCGGCCGCCGGGGCCCGCGCCGCCGCCAGCAGGCGGGCGGCCTGGTCCCGGTCGAGGGTCCCGGCCTTGAACCGGGTCAGCAGTTCACGTTCGTCCATCGCACACCGGTCCGTTCAGGCCCGCCGGGGCAGCAGGGTGAGGGCCTCGTCCACGGAGATCCGGTCGTCGCGCACGGCGTCGAGGAGGTCCGCGAGGTCCATGGTCCCGTCCGGGGCCGGCGCGGTGGAGGGGATGACGGAGGCGAGGTGCGCGGCCATCGCCGCCAGGTTGGGATGGTCGTAGAGCGTGACGGCACGCTCGTGCAGCCCGTAGATGCCGTTGACCGTCGCCACGAACTCCGCGCCGAGGATGGAGTCCACGCCGAGGAGGTTGAAGGGGTCCGTGGTGCTGACGTCCCAGGGGTCGCAGCACAGGATGCGGGCGAGTTCCTCGCGCAGCACCTCCAGCACCGCCTCCCGGGCCGGGGCGCCGGGCCGGGCGTGCTCGGGCGGCGCACCGCCCTGCGGCCGTCCGGTCACCCGTGCCGCGGGGGCCCCGGTCCGCCGTGGCGGTCCGGACGCCCGCGCCGGGGGGTCGGCGGGCCGCGCGCCGTGGCGGAGCGGCGGGGTGGCCGACGGGTTCCCCCGTTCGCGGATCACGTGCCGGGCGAAGGCCAGCGGAGTGGGCTGGTCGAACAGCGCGTCGGGCCGGACCGCGATGCCGTAGTACGCGTTGACGGTGGCGACGAACTCCACGGTCCGCAGCGAGTCGAGGCCGAGCGACCGGAACGTCTGGTCGGGGTCGATCTTGTCGGGCTTGAGGTGCAGGACGACGGCGAGCATGCCGACGAGTTCGGTCAGCAGGTCGGCCGGGGCCTCGTCGAACGTCGTGGGCGGTCGTGTCCGGCCGCTGTCATGGGACATGGTCTGGCTCCTGAGGGTCCGTTCCGGTCGGCCGGAGAGGGACGGTTCGAAGATGCGTCCGGCCCGCGCGGGACACGGACGGGATACCAACGGTCATGGGTCAGGCCACCTCGGCGGACCGCGCGCCCAGCGTCACGGAGCGGACGTCGTAGCGCCCCACGTGCTCGGCGGGGACGAGGGAGGGCAGCAGGAACCGCCACAACGCCTCGACCCTGCTGCTGAGTTCACCGGGTGACGCACCGGAGCCGGACAGCACCTCCAGTCCGCACACGGCCGCGGACAGCAGGGCCTCCGCCCCTCCCGCGTCGAGGTGCTCGCGCAGTTCCCCGGCCTCGCGGGCGAGGCGGACCAGCCGCAGCACCTCGGCGATCCATGCCTGCCGTACGTCGGCGACCGGGGGCTGCCGCCCCACGCACTCGTCGGTGATGCGGAAGCCGGCCCGGACCACCGGGTCCTCGTGGAGCATCCGCGTCAGCCAGTGCGAGGTGTCGATGAGGCTCTGCACGGGCGGCACGCCGGCCTCGCGCTGCCGGTGCGCGAAGTCGCGCAGTACGGCGTGGGCCTCCTCCTGGACGGCATCGACCAGCCGGTCCTTGGAGCCGAAGTGGAAGTAGAGGGCGCCCTTGGTCATGCCCGCCGACTCCGCGATCTGTTCCAGTGACGCGCTGGCACAGCCGTTCCGGTCGAACATCCGCGCCCCCGCGCGGACCAGCCTGCGCCGCGTCCGCAGCGACCTGGCCTGCATAGCTGTTCACCCCCTCCGGTGCTACCCGACCCGGCTGAGGCGCTCGCCGCCCGCGGGCGCACCGGTCGGGACGGGCTCGGGACCGGACATGAGGATCGAGCGCTGCATCCGGCGCAGCCCCGCGGACGGTTCGAGGCCGAGTTCCCGGACCAGCGCGTTGCGCAGCCGCTGGTAGACGTCCAGTGCCTCGCTGCGCCGGCCGGAGCGGTGCAGGGCGAGCATGAACTGGCCGTGCAGGTTCTCGTGGGTGCGGTAGCGGCTGACCAAAACGGTCAGTTCGCCGAGCAGTTCACGGTGGCGGCCCAGCCGCAGATCGGCCTCGATGCGCTGGTCCAGCGCGCACAGCCGGGTCTCCTCCAGCCGCCTGGTCTCCATCTCCAGCTGGACGCCCGTCTGTACGTCGGCCAGGGCGGACCCGGTCCACAGGGACAGGGCGTCGCGCAGCTGACGGGCCGCGCCCGCGAAGTCGTCGGCGTCCATGGCCCGGTAGCCCAGGCCGGCCAGCCGCTCGAACTCACGGACGTCGCTGGTGCCCTGCGACGTGTTGAGCAGGTAGCCGCCGGGCAGGGTGACGAGCACGTCCTTGGCGGTGCGGGTGGTGTTCTCCGGGTCGCGCTCCAGAGCCACCGAGATCAGCTCCCGGAGCTGGAGCACGTAGGTCTGGAGCGTGGTGCGCGCGCTGCGCGGCGGCCGGTCGCCCCACAGTTCCTCGATCAGCGTCTTGACCGGCACCACCTGGTCCGCCTGAAGGGCGAGCAGTGCCAGCACCTGCCGCGGTTTCGGTGCCGTCGGGGTCACCGATACGCCGTTCTCCCTGACGCTCAGCGCCCCCAGAACGTCGATGTCCATGCCGTCTCCCCTATCCCTGCATGAGTCGTCCTGACACAGCCGCTTCCTGGCATGACTCCACTAAAAAACAGGACGGTTGGTTTGTCAATATCAAACCAACCATGCTGTTTTATTATTCATAACTGACTGGAGTGCCGCTCGAGCCCTCGTGGACGACCTCCGCGAGGAGGGCATGCCGCGCACCCGACCAGCCCGTCCGGTCGGGTGCGGGGGACGCGGAACAGGCCGGCCTCAGGTGCCGTCGTCGGCGCCCGGCACCGGCACGACGGCCCCGCCGCGGTCGGCCCAGGCCGGGCCGACCAGCGCGTGCCGCTCCGTCAGACGCGGCAGGATCAGCTTCCAGAAGCTCTTGACCCGCCCCTCGGAGAGCCACGCCTTGTTCTCACCGCCGAGCACCTCGAAGCCCACCGTCGCGGCGACGACGGCGGTCGCCGCGTCGTCCGCGGAGATGCCCGGGGCGAGCCAGCCGTCCCGCTCCGCGCGGTCCACCATCTCCTCGACCCAGTACTGCCACTCCCGCCGGAGCAGGGCGCCCTCGCCGCGCCCGGGGTCGTCACCCAGCTCGAAGCCGGCCCGCACCACGGTGTCGTCGGCGATCCGGCTCACCAGGCTGTACGTCGCGTCCACCAGGACCGGCAGGGCACGCCCGTCCCGGTCCAGCGCCTCCTGGATGATCCGGCGCAGCGTGGCCAGCGCCTCGTCCTCGACGGCCTGGGCCAACGCCTTCTTGTTCTCGAAGTGGAAGTGCAGGGCGCCGTTGCTGACCCCCGCCGTTCTGCTGATCGTCGACAGCGAGGCGGCCACGAATCCTTCTTTGGCGAACAGTTCCGCCCCGGCACGGATGAGTGCCTGGCGCGTACGGAGCGCCCGCTCCTGCTTGACCATCAGTCGTCTCCTGGCTGGGCCCTGGCCGCATGACACAGGGCACCCGGTGCCGTCATTGCCGCGTCTGTCGTTCGTCGGTTCGTTGCGGGGAGGATTGCCGCACCCGCGTGCGGGCTTTCCGGCGCGTCCGGTCCGGAGGGTCGCCGGGGACCGGAAGGGCGCCCCGGGGCCCCCGATGGGGCCGACGCCGTCGTCGACCGGGCGCGTCCGGCCCGGTGGCGGAGGTTCCGCGGGAGCCGGGGCACCGCACGGGCAGTAGAGGTCGCCATGTCAGGTCCCTCCTGAGACGGGCCGAGGGATCCTGCCTCGGGTATCCACATTAACAAACCGTCCTCGCGGTTTTCAATGTTTGCCCCGTTAGCGACACGATACGCTTCGTCTCATCGCCAGCCGCCGGGGGCCCGGTAGTAATCCCTGCGCCACCGCGGCTCGCTCCAGTCGCCGGGCCCGCGGCCCGCCGGCGTCGCGCACGGCCGCTCCCCGCCGTACAGCGCGAGCACCACCACGGCGACAGCGGCCAGTTCCGTCTCGTCGGCCCGGCCGCGCTCCACGCGCAACGCGGAGCGCGTTCCACTTCGTCCGCCCACACACACCTCCTTGGCCTTCGGCCACGGTCGGCCACCGGCCTGGAGGGGGGCTCTGATTCCGCTTGAGAACGGTCCGACCGACCGCGGAGGCGTCGGCGCGGCCCGGAAGTGCACGGGCGGAATGCGCCGGCGTACACACGCGCGCATTCCGGATTAACGGAGTGCCTCGTACCGCTAGAAATAAAACCGGTTGGTCTCTATCTTTGACGCCCAGAGGTGCTGTCAGCCTCTTTCCCACCATCGTGACCAGGGGGATCAATGACTGTGAGCACGTTCCACGACGAATGCACACCGGTCGACGGAGCGCCGGCGGAGAGCCTGCGGCGGACCGTGAACGTCCTCGGGGCTTTTCACCATATGGCCCTGACCACCACCGTGCCCAAGGAATTCGTCCACCGTGCCGCAGTTGCCGAGGTCATGCTCACGGACTGGCAGCGCACGGACGAGGCACACTTCACGGTAGCCGCCCAGTGGCCTCGCAGCCACAGCTTCTTCACACCGAGCCAGACGGGCCACCACGATCCCCTGATCGCCGCTGAAACAATCCGGCAGGTCGGTACCCTGCTGGGGCACGCGGAGTTCGGTGTGCCCCTCGATCACCAGTTCCTGCTGCAGGAACTCGTCGTCGAGGTGCAGCCGGAGCAGCTCGCGGTCGGCGGCACCCCCGCCTCCCTGGACCTCGACATCACCTGCACGGAGATCAAGAAGCGCGGCGAGAACCTCTCCGGGCTCCGCTACGAGGCGGTGATCCGCCGCGACGGCGTCCTCGCCGCCACGGGCAGCCTCTCCTACACCTGCACCACTCCGGCGGTCTACCGGCGCCTGCGGGGCCACCACGTCCTGGACGGCCCGCTCAACCCGATCGCCCTCACGGCGCCGGCGGCACCGCAGGGCGTCGGGCGCATGTCACCGGTGGACGTGGTCCTCTCCCCCATCGGCGAGGCGGACCGCTGGCAGCTGCGGGTGGACACCCGGCACCCCGTCCTCTTCGACCACCCGGTCGACCACATACCCGGCATGCTGCTGATCGAGGCCGCCCGCCAGGCCGCGGCCGCCACCCTGGGACACGAGTCCTTCATGCCGCTCGGCCTCACCAGCGAGTTCAAGCATTACGCCGAACTGGACGCGCCCTGCTTCATCGAGGCGCGCCGGCTGCCCCGTACGGCTGCGGGCGTGGAGACGGTGCTGGTCAGCGGCCACCAGGACGGCCACGAGGTGTTCCGCTCGACGGTGACCGCGGCGGCGGTCACCGGCTGACGTGCCGCCCGGCGTACCCCCGCACGGCCGCCGGGCGGCACGGCAACCGGTGGGCCTCACCGCCCGCCCTCCTGTTCCGGCGCGGCGGCGAACGCCTCCAGATGGTCCCCGGCCCACGTACGGAAGGGCCGGGCCGGCCGGCCCGTCAGCTCCAGGACCGTGCTCTCGACCTGCGCCTTGGCCCCGGCCCGCTGCCGTTCCGCCGAGGCCAGCAGCGCCTCGACGACGTCCGGGGGCTGTCGCTGCGCCAGCTGTGCCCGCGCCTCGCCCGGACCGATCTCCTCGAAGCGCAGCGGACGGCCCAGCAGGCGGCCCAGCTGGTCCGTCTGTTCGACCGCGCTGATCGGCTCAGGACCGGTCAGGGTGTGCACCCTGCCCGCGTGGCCGTCCTCGGTCAGCACGCGGACGACCACCTCCGCGACGTCCCGCGGGTCCACGCACGCGTTGGGTGACGCCCCGTACAGCGCCCGTACGACCTGCTTCCCCCGCAGGGAGGCGGCCCAGGACAGGGTGTTGGACATGAACGAACGCGGCCGCACCAGGGTCCACTCCAGCCCGCAGTCGCGCAGCAGGTCCTCGTTGCCGCGCTGCCACCGGGTGATCAGGTCGTCGGCCCCGCTGTCCCTGACGGCGGCGGCGGACAGCTTCACCAGGTGCCGCACCCCGGCCGCCCGCGCGCTCCGGACGAGACGGGCGTCGTCGTCGCCCCCGATCCGGCTGGTGACGAGAAAGGCACGGATCACGCCATCCATGGCCCGGCCGAGCGACTGCGGATCCCGGTAGTCGCCGGCGACGATCTCCGCCGTGGCCGGCGCGCCCGTGACCAGCGAGGGGTCCCTGGCCAGGATGCGTACCGCCCGGTCGGCGGGAAGCCGGCGGACCACCTCGCGTCCGATCGCTCCGGTGGCTCCCGTCACGAGGATCATCGCCGTTATCTCCCATCCATCACTCTTCGTCCATTGGTTTTACAGACGTTCTCCGTGTCCGGCTCGCCAAAGGGGGAACACGTAGCTGTAAGATACAAACTGAGCGGTTTTTTTGTGGCCTCGATGACGACGGATTTCTTCCAGGAAGGCGGGGCGGCACTGTGGCGAAGCAGGACCGAGCCATCCGTACCCGACAGTCGATTCTCGCGGCTGCGGCCAGGGTCTTCGAAGAGCGCGGCTACCAGTCGGCGACCATCGCCGACATCCTCACCGCGGCGGGCGTCACCAAGGGGGCTCTGTACTTCCACTTCGCGTCGAAGGACCAGCTGGCCCAGGGCGTGCTCGCCGAGCAGGACCAGCGGTTCGTCATCCCCGACCGGGCCTGCAAGCTGCAGGAGGTCGCGGACGTGGTGCTGCTGCACGCCTACCGCCTGCAGAACGACCCCATGGTGCGGGCCGGCGTCCGCCTGACGATGGACCAGCGGGCGGAGGGCCTGGACCGCAGCGGACCCTTCCTGCGCTGGAGCGCCGTCATCCAGCAGCACCTGGAGAAGGGGCAGGCCCAGGGTGAGCTGTTGCCTCATGTCGTGCCCTCCGTGACCGCCGACATCGTGGTCAGCACGTTCGCCGGCGTCCAGTCCATGTCACAGGCCGTCAGTGACTACGCGGACCTGCGCACCAGGTCCTCGGATCTCCTACGCCACCTTTTCCCCAGCGTGGCGGTGCCGTCCGTGCTCGGTTCGCTGGACCTCTCCGAGGACCGCGGTGAATGGGTCTACCAGGAGATCGTCGGTCTGCTGCAGGAGCGGGACCTTGCGGCCGCCGGCTGAGCCCGGCCGGCCCGCGCCCGTCAGGGGCGAAGGGACCCTGGACAGCACACGGTGGCCGAACCACAGCGTCAGCGCCTCCTCCAGACCGTCACCGCCGGACGTCCAGGCGACGTAGCCGTCGGGCCGTAGCAGCAGGGCGTCGTACGGCACCTCCGCCGTGGGCTCCGCGTGGACGAGGCGCACCACGTCCCCCCAGCGGTGCGCCGGCCTCCCGTACCGGCTTCCCCGCTCGCCGAAGAGCAGCAGCAGGGGGCCGCCCGCCGCCCGCAGCAGGTCGACCACGTCGGTGCGGCCCTGCGGTGTGTCGAGCCCGATGTTCCGCAGAAACCTTCCTTCCCCCGCGGAGGAGCGCTCGGTGCGGCGCGGCAGGACCGTGTCCTGGGCGCTGATCAGGTCGCCGAGGTGCCCGCCCGCCCGGTCCCCCGCCAGCAGCCCGGTGAACAGCGAGCGCAGCGGGTCCAGTTCGGGATCCGGCCGCATCAGGGCGAGCTGCGCCCGCGTGTTGTCGATGACCCGCTGGGCCGCGGGCCTGCGCTCCTGGTCGTAGGTGTCGAGCAGGTCCTGCCCCGCGAGGCCCCGCACGGTGAGCGCGAGCTTCCAGCCGAGGTTGACGGCGTCCTGCACGCCGGTGCTCAGCCCCTGCCCCCCGATCGGGAAGTGCGTGTGGGCGGCGTCCCCCGCGAGGAGGATCCGCCCCGCGCGGTAGGTGTGGGCCAGCCGCGAGAAGTCGCTGAACCTGTTGAGCCAGCGCGGGTCCCGCATCCCGATGTCACGGCCGGCGATCCAGGACGTCTCGTCGCGCAGCTCGTCCAGGGTGAGCGGCAGGTTCCGCCGGGGGGACGATCCCGTCCAGTTCACCGTCCTGATGTGCATGCCGTGTTCGGGGTCGGCCTTGGCGACGATCCAGCCGCGTTCGGTGCGGTGCCAGCCCGGCCGGAGCGCCTCGGGGTCCTCCAGCCGTACGGTGCCCGCCAGGGCGGACACCGTCGCCGGGTACGTCGTGGCGTCGATGCCCGCCTGCGCCCGCACCGTGCCCCTGGCGCCGTCCGCTCCGACCAGGTACTCCGCGACGCAGGTGACCGCGCCCGACGGGCCCTCGACGGTGACCCGCACCCGGTCCTCGTCCTGGTGCACCCCGACCACCTGGTGGCCGCGCAGGATCCGGACACCGGCGGACCGCGCCCGCCGCTCCAGCATGTGCTCGAGTTCGGCCTGCGGGCGCTTCAGGATCGGCTCCGGTTCCCCGGCCGGAGCGGCGATGGACAGTCCGGGGATCCCGGCGAAGTGGAACGGCGCGGTGACCTCGGCCGCGGCATCGCCCGCCGCCTCCGCGGTCCCGGCCGCGCACTCGGTCAGGTAACCGCGTCTGACCAGGGACTGCAGCGCACGGGCATGCAGTGTGGTGGCCCGGGGCCCGTCGTACACCTCGGCCCGCGACTCCACGACGACGGTACGCACTCCCTGGGCGCCCAGCTCGGCCGCGACGAGCATGCCGACGGGCCCTCCCCCCACGACAAGCACCTGAGTGTGCAGACGGCCTGTCATCATTACGACCTCCCCTTGTCCTCGGCCGGCAGCTGCCGCGTGCCCGACGACGCATCCGTGCGCGAAGGGCCGAAGTGCCAGGAGTCCGTCCCCGCGCGTGCCGCCGTCGTGGCGGACTCCCGGGCGCGGGATGAGCACCGCGCTGTCCGGGCGCGCCGGAGTCCCGGCGACCGGTCACCCTTCGGGCGCACCGGCCCGGTTGTGAGAAGCGGATGTCCGGCCCCTGCCGGAGACACCGAATGTGGCGGTGAACGTTCGCACAGCGCCCTCCCCCGTACCGCGGCCCGTCCGGGCCGCCCCCAGATCATGCAGTCGTTCGCTGCGACACAGAAAATATACCGGATGTGCGGTTCTTTTCAACCCTCTGAAAAATCCGCCGCCGAGGGCCACCCGTCCTGAACGACGCACCTGCCGGAAGGAGCGTTGCTCTGCCAGGTCAGGGGGCGGTCGGGGGTGTGTCGGGAGGTGTGTCAGGGGGTGGTGTCAGGGGCTGGTGTGTCAGGGCGCGGCCGGCGGGGACAGGTGCATGAGCGCCCGGGCGGCGAGGCGGTAGCCGAAGGAGCCGAGGCCGACCACGACACCGCTCGCCAGCGGGGCGATCACCGACTCGTGCCGGAACTGCTCGCGGGCCCACACGTTGCTGAGGTGCACCTCGATCCACGGCGGTGCGTAACTGGCGAGCGCGTCGCGCAGGCTCCAGCCGGCGATCATCAGGGCACCGGGGTTGACGATGGCGCCGAGGGTGTCGCCGTGCCGGTGGACGGCGCCGACGAGTTCCCCTTCCGAGTCGTGCTGGACGGAGAGCACCTTCCAGCCGCGTACGCCTATCTCCTCGGCGACCGCCGCCTCGATGTCGGCGAGTGTGTCCGTGCCGTATATCTCCGGCTCCCGCCGTCCCAGAATTCCCAGATTGGGGCCGTTCAGAAGAAGCACGGTACTCAAGGGGGCCACCTCGGTATTCACCTGCGCCCGCGAACTCGGCGGCGGACTGCGGACGTCCTCATGCTGTCGTCGCCGGGCGCGGTGCGCCACTCCCAGAGCTGATAGTCCGGGCGGGCCGCCGCGAGGCGCCCCGTGCGCCCCGGGCCTGCCGCTCAAGGCCCGCTCGTGCGATGGTCCGGACCGCCTACACGCCGCATCGGCGCACGCCGCCGTCGCACCGCCCCGCCCTTACCCTGACCGCACGGACCCCCACTCGGACGGCACGTGTCCCATGACTGGAGATGTGATGCTCGATTCTCCGTTCCGCTTGCGGCTGCCCCCCGTCTTCTCCGTCGTACGCGTCTGCCGGAACGGTTCCTGCGAAACGGCCCGCCTGTCCGAGTCGTCCTTCTCCGCCTGGTCCCGCGGCGCACTCGAAGAGGGAATGCGTCTGGCGGAGGCCGCCGTCCGGACGGAACACGCATGCGACGGAGAGTGCGGGGGTCCGGCGAGACTCTGGTACGCGGCGCTCCTGGTGCATGTCCGTGACCTCCCGGGCGCGGCGCGGATCGTCACCGGCGTCGACGAACCGACGGCGGCCCGGCCCGCGACCGGCCACGGAATCGAAGCCGCCTCGCTGCTCTGTGCGGCGGACCTGGCGTTCGCCGGCGGGGACACCGCCCGCGCCGTCGCTCTCGCGGGCCGGGGCGCCGACCGGGCGCGGCGGGCCGGCCTCCACCACCTCCTGCCCGACGCGCACACCGTGATGGCACTGAGTGCCCTGCGGCAGGGCGACCTGAGCGGGGGCACGGGCTTCGCCGACCAACTGCGGGACTACGCGCTGCTGGGGCGGACCGCGCACGGGCCGAGCCGGTGTGCCTGGGCCGCGGCGCAGCTCCTGGAGGTGCAGGGCGGTGCGGCGAGCGCGGCGCAGCTCGTCGCGGGCATCGTCACCGACGACGGGTTGCTGGGGGAGTTGCTGGCGTCGCAGCCCACCGCCGCCGCCTGGCTGGTCAGGGCCACGCGGAAGCTGGGTGACGAGACGCTCGCCCGGCGGGTGGTCACGGCGGCCTCCGTACTCGCCCTGCGCAACCGGGGGCTCCGTTCCGTGGGGGCGGCGGCGGCGCACGCCCGCGGTCTCCTCGAAGGTGATCCGGAGCAGGTCGTCACCGCGGCCGCCGCGCATCTGGACCCCTGGGCCGCCGCGTCCGCCCACGAGGACACCGGGAAGCTGCTGGCCGCGCGGCCCGCGGAGCGCGAGCGGGCGGTCGCGGCCCTCACGCTGGCGGCGGACGGCTACGCGGCCGCCGCGGCGCCGCGTGACGCGCGCCGGGCCGAGAGCCGGCTGCGCTCGCTCGGGGTCCGGCGCGGGCGCGGCCCGCAGTACGCCGGCCGGGGCGGCCTGAGCACGGGCGCCCTCACCGGCACCGAGGCCGCGGTGGCCGAGCTGGTGAGCCAGGGGTTCACCAACTCCCAGGTCGGCGAACGCCTGTTCATCTCCGGCCACACCGTGGCCTTCCACCTGAAGAAGATCTTCCGCAAGATGAACGTGGCCTCACGCGTGGAACTGACCCGGGCGTGGAGCCGCGTGCCGACCGCGACCACGGGCAGCGACGCCCGCTGACGTCGGATTCAGCGGGGGGCCGGGGTGGGGGTCAGGTCGTGGGGGGCCGGGGTGGTCAGGGTCAGTTTCGCCTCGGCGTTCTCGTCGATACGGGTCATCGCGATGCGGAGGATGGGCGGTGCCATCAGTGAGGTCACGATCGCGACGAGGATGATGACGGTGTACATCTCGGCGCCCAGGACCCCGAGTTGCAGGCCCACCATCGCCACGATGACCTCGATCACCCCGCGGGAGTTCATGCCCGCTCCGAGCGCGAGGGCCTCCCACCGGTCGAGGCCGCTCATCTTGGCGCCCACGTAGGCGCCCACGAACTTGCCGACGATCGCCACGGTGAGCACCAGGCAGGCCGTGGCGAGGACGGTGGGACTGGTCAGGGCGGTCAGGTCCATCCGGATGCCGGCCGTGGCGAAGAAGACCGGCGCGAGGAAGGCGAGGACGGTGGTCCGCAGCGGGGCCAGTTTCTCCCGGTCCAGCTCCCCGCTCGTACCGACCAGGACCCCGCACACGAACGCGCCGAAGACCGCCTCCAGACGCAGCGCCTGCGTGGCCGCCGCGCCGAGCAGCACGATCAGTGTCGCCACCGCGACGGTGGGGACCGGCGACGGGGAGCGGCCCGCCGCCCGCAGTGCCGCCTTCACCAGGGGGCGGCCCACCAGCCAGGCGGCGAGTACGACACCGATCGGGTAGAGCAGGGAGGTGGCGATCGTCCCGGTGCTCAGTCCGGCCGTCGCCATCGCCGACACGATGGAGAGCAGGAACCAGCCGACGACGTCGTCCAGGACACCGGCGGCGAGGGTCAGCTGTCCGATGTCACGGTGCAGCAGGTTCATGTCGATGAGGGTCTTCGCGATCACCGGGATCGCGGTGACGCACATGGCCACACCGAGGAACAGCGAGAAGACCGCCGGGCTCGTGCCGTCCGGTACGAGCGAGGAGGGCAGCAGCAGGCCCACGCCGACGCCGAGCCCCAGGGGCAGGAGCAGACCGGCGAGGCTCACCCGGGCCGCGGTGGCCCGGCGGCGCCTGACGAGGTCGAACTTCAGCTCCATGCCGGTGAGGCCGACGAGCAGCAGGACCCCCAGCTGTCCCACCGCGTCGAGCAGGTGCATCTGCCCGGGGTCCTTCGGCAGCAGCCAGTCGGCGAGGGCGGGCCACAGGTGGCTGAGGACCGAGGGTCCGACCAGCACGCCGGCGAGCAGTTCGCCGACGATCGCCGGCATTCTGAGCCGCGCGGCCAGCTGCCCGAGTGTCAGCGCCAGGCAGAGCAGGAGCGCCAGTTGGAGAAGGAACACCAGCAGTGAGTGATGGGGGATGGTCGGTACGGGCGTGGAACTCAACTCGGTCACCTCGGATTCTGGAGCAGCAAAAGCGTCCGCGGCCCGGAATTGCTCGACCTGACGGACCGTTGCTGCCGATTGCACGGAGGACGCCCGCAATTCTCGTCCCGATTCTGTTCAGGACGCCTCGAATTCCGCTGGAGCGGCACCTTCGATATCCCGGTGAAGGGGCGTCGTATTCGTCCGCCTCGGGCATCATGACCGGGAGCCTGCCGTTCACCCCCGTAGGAGGCGATGACCGTGCGGATAGTCGCGGACACCGGAAAGTGCGTCGGTGCGGGGCAGTGTGTGCGCGTCGCGCCCGAGCTGTTCGACCAGGACGAGGACGAGGGCACGGTGGTCGTACTGGACGCCGAGCCCGAGGGGGTCCTGCTGTCGGCGGCCGACGAGGCCGCCGACCTGTGTCCGGTCCGGGCGCTCTCCGTCGCCGGCTGATCCGGCGCCGTTCTCCGACACCTGCGAGTAGGGACGACGATGACCTCCATGCGCCCGCACGACCTGTACGAGGCCACGCCGGACACGGACGTGGCGGACGTGGCCGTCGTCGGCAACGGGCCGGTCGGTGCCGCCCTTTCGGTGCTGCTCGCCCAGCGCGGTCTGCGGGTGACCGTCCTCGAGCGCCGGCCGCGGCCGTATCTGCTGCCGCGCGCGACCAGTTTCGACGGGGAGACCGCCCGGCTGCTCGCGGACACCGGCATCGGCGACCGGATCGGCCCGGTCACGGAGCCGGCCACCGGCTACCAGTGGCACACCGCGGCCGGTGAGACGCTGCTGGACATCGCCTTCTCCCGCGTGGGGCGGTACGGCTGGCCGGACGCCAGCACCATGCACCAGCCCGCCCTGGAGGAACTGCTCGCGGCCCGGGCGGCCGAGCTGCCCGGCGTCTCGGTGCTGCGCGGGCACCGGGTGGTGGACATCGCCGAACGGGACGAGCGGGTGACGCTGACCGCCGAGGCCGACGACGGGTCGGCCCGTACCGTCGCCGCCCGCTGGGTGGTGGGCTGCGACGGCGCGAACAGCTTCGTACGCGAGCACCTGGGTGTCCCCGTCACGGATCTGGGGTTCTCCTACGAGTGGCTGCTGTGCGACGTCGAGCTGCGCGAGCCGCGCGAGTTCCGTCCGACCAACGTCCAGATCTGCGACCCGGCGCGGCCCACGACGCTGGTGGGCAGCGGTCCCGGACACCGCCGCTGGGAGTTCATGCGGCTGCCGGGCGAGAGCAGCGCCGAGCTGAACAGGGCGGAGACGGCCTGGCGGCTGCTCGCACCGTTCGGGGTCACCCCGGACACCGCCACGCTGCTGCGCAGCACCACCTACATCTTCCGGGCCGCCTGGGCGGACCGGTGGCGGTCGGGCCGGGTGCTGCTCGCCGGTGACGCGGCGCATCTGATGCCGCCCTTCGCCGGGCAGGGCATGTGCTCCGGGATCCGGGACGCGGCCAATCTGGCGTGGAAGCTGGATCTGGCGCTGCGCGGCCTGGCCGGCGACTCCGTCCTCGACACGTACGCCGAGGAGCGGATGCCGCACGTGAAGGAGTCGATCCTCTCGTCGGTGCAGTTGGGCAGGGTGATCTGCGTGACGGATCCGACGGCCGCCGCGGAGCGGGACGCCACGGTGCTCGCGGGGCGGCGCGGCCGTACGGGGCCGGGGGCGCCGGAACCGGCGAAGCCGCTGTCGGGCGGGCTGCTGCGCCGCACACCGGCGGGCGGCCCGGCCGGCGCGGTGGTCCCGCAGGGGCGCGTGGGCGCGCGGGGCCGCCCGGGCCTGTTCGACGAGGTCGTGGGCCGGGGCTTCGTCCTGCTCACCACGGAGGATCCGCGTCCCGCGCTCGGCGAGGACCGGTGGTCCTTCCTGACCTCCCTGGACACCCGTGTGGTGCACCTGCTGCCGGCCGGCCGGGCCGGCTCGGACCCGGCCGGGGTGACCGACGTGGACGGCTTCTACGGCGCGTACCTGGCGGAACACGACGCGACCGCGGTACTCGTCCGCCCGGACCACCACGTCTTCGGCACCGCGAACGGTCCCGAGGACACGGCCGCGCTGGTGGACGCCCTGCGCGCCATGCTGACCGCGCCCGCACCCGCGCCCGTGCCCGTGCCGGCCGCCCCCGGACTGAGCCGGGCAGGCTGACGCGGCCGAACGGGCGGCCCCGCCCGGCCGGTTGCGGGAGGCGGCGCGGGCGAGCGCGCCGGATCACCCCGGGCCGGGCGGCCGTCCGGCGGGGGGACGGATCGTGCGGGAGAGGGCGAGTGCTCCGCGCAGGGAGGACAGGGCTCCCAGGGCGGCGGGGCGTACGGCGAGCGGGGGGTGGCCCGGGCGGGACAGCTCCGCGAGGTGTGCGGACAGGAGGGTGTGCAGGCCCGGGAGGCCGTTGGCGAAGCCGCCGCCGAGCAGCAGGAGCCGTGGATGGACCAGTTCCTGCACACCGACTGCGGCGGCGGCCAGGGCGCGGCAGGTGTGCCGCAGCGCGGTGACCGCCCAGGGCCGTTCGTCGTGCCATGCCTGCCGCAGCGCGTCGAAGGTGACCTCGCTCCCCCGCAGCCGGGCGGCGCGCCGCAGGGTGGCCGGGCCGGAGGCGATCGCCTGGAGGCATCCGCGTCGCCCGCACACGCAGGGCGGGCCGTCCGGTTCGACGACCGTGTGCCCGATCTCGAAGGAGCCGCGGTCCGGGCCCGGACACAGTTCGCCGCGCAGGACGAGGCCGCCGCCGACCCCCGTACCGACTCCCAGGTAGAGGAGGTCCGCGCAGTCCGCGGCCTGTGCCTCGGCGAGGGCGCCGAGGTCGCCGTCGTCCGCCCAGGCGACACCCGCGCCGGGGAACAGCGCGCGCAGCGCGGCGCCCAGGTCGGTGCCGGTCCACTCGGGCCGGCTCGGCCAGGCCGTGATCCGCCCGTCGGGTGCGACGGTCGCCGGCATCGCGACGCCCACGGCCGTCGGGGGCGTACCCAGCCGTTCGCGCACCGAGGCGACCTGTGCGGCCAGTTGGGCCAGGTCGTGGCCGGCGCTGTGCCGTGGTCGCCAGGCGAAGACGCTCTCGTCCACGCACCGCGTGCCGGCCTCCACGCGCAGGGCGACCTTGGTCCCCCCGATGTCGACACCGAGGTGGAGGGTCCTCTCCATGGCGCCGGGCCTGTTCTCAGGCGCCCGGCACGGCCGGGCACAGGGCCAGCAGGTCGGCCGGGCGGCGCAGCACGACGACCGGTTCGGCGGCGAGCAGTTCGCCGGCGTCGGACAGCGCCCACAGCGCGCCGGCCGAGGTCACGCCGGCGCCGTGGGCGCTGGCGATGTCGGTCGGTGCGTCACCGACCATGACGGCCTGCTCGGGCGGGAAGCCCATGAGCTCCAGCGCGAGCTCCACGATGTCCGGCGCCGGCTTCGGGCGGGCGACCTCGTCGGAGCCGATCACATGGTCGAAGAAGGGCAGCAGTCCCAGCCGGCCGAGCAGCGAACGCGCCCGCTCCCCGCTCTTGCCGGTGGCCACGGCGAGCCGCAGTCCGCGCGCCCGCAGGGTGGTGAGCAGGTCCACGATGCCGTCGAAGACCGGTACCTCGGGTGCGAGCCGGTAGCTCTCGCGAACGAAGGGCCCCTCCATCTCCAGGGGCAGGTCCATGATCCGCATGATGTCCGGGAAGAAGCGCCCCAGATGGCGGCGGTACTCGTCGAACGGCGCCGGGCCGTCACCGACGACCTCCCGGTACGCGACGGCGAACGCCTCGTACATCACCGCGAAGCTGTCGACGAGGACGCCGTCCAGGTCGAAGACCACGGCGCGGGTGACCGGCTCCAGCGTCGCCGTCGCCGACCGGCCGGCGTCCGGGGCGGTGGCGGGACCGCGGCCCGTGACGTCGGCCGGGGCTGTCGAAACGGGTGATATCACTGGTTCCTCACTTCCTGGTGATGAGTTCCGGGGTGACGGGTTCCGGGTGACGGGTTCCGGGGTGATGACGTCTAGTGCGGGGCGGGCACGGCGGTCTGCTCGTGCGCGCGGCGGGCGGACGCGTAGAAGCCCTCGATGACGCGGACCGCCGTACGGGCCTCGTCGACGGCCGCGCCGCGCCGGCCCGGGTCGGCCAGGAAGCCGGCCAGCCCGTCCAGCTGCCGCCGGTACTCGGTGCCGACGGGCTCGTCCGGCACCGGCAGGGAGGTCGTGGTGCCCTCCCGGGTCAGCGTGAGCCGCGCGTACGGGTGGCGGTTGGGGCTGAAACCGAAGGTGCAGCTCAGGTCGGCGGTCGCGGCACTGCCCACCACCCGGACCCGGGTCACGTCCCGCGCCTCGTGCGAGGCCCAGCCGGCCCGCAGGAAGACCGAGACGCCGTCGTCGCGTACGAGGAAGCCGCGTGCGGTGTCCTCGACGTCACCGGGGGTGCCGGCGGTGGGCTCGTCCTGCCGCCAGGCCGCGCTCCAGGCGCCGGCGCCCACGAAGTCGTTCGACGTCATGCCGACGACCTGGGTGAAGCGGGCCGGGCCCAGCAGGAACGCGAGCGTGTCGAGCAGGTGCCAGCCGAGGTCGAACAGGACACCGCCCCCGGCCTTGCTGCGCTGGGTGAACCAGCCGCCGGCCCGCGGGATGCCGCGTGCCCGCACCCACGACAGGTCGACATGGCGGATGCGGCCCAGCTCCGGCAGGAGGCGCGCCAGGGCGTTCACATCGGCGCGGTGCGGGGCGGCGCTGCCGGCCAGGAGGGTGGCGCCGCCGTCGCGTTCGGCGGCGGCCAGGGTGCCCGCCTCCTCGGAGGTGAGGCAGACCGGCTTCTCCAGGAAGACGGGGACGCCCTTGCCGAGCAGCTCCGCGGCGACGTGGGCGTGCAGATGGTTGGGTACGGCGACGACGGCGAGGTCGACCGCGGCGGCGGTGAGCGCGTCCACCGTCGGGTGCACGGGGACGCCCGGTACCGCGTCGAGTGCGGCCCGCGCCGCCGGCGCGGGGTCGACGACACCGACCACGTCGAAGTCGGCGTGGTCGGCCAGCCTCGGCAGCCACAGTTCCCGCCCCGCCCAGCCGAGCCCGACGACGGCGGTCCTGACGGTCATACGGCGGCCACGGCGTCCGCGACGATCTCGGCCGTCCGGTGCATGTCCTGCTCACCGGCGAGCAGGACGCGGTGGTGCAGCCAGACGCAGTCCTGGCTGACGGCCTCGGTGTTCGGGCAGCGCCGGGCGATCTCGTCCGCGCTCTCGTCGGGGGCGCCCATCTCCCAGAAGGCGTCGGTGCGGTAGATCGCGCGGAAGGCCGTGAACGCCGGCAGGCCGGCCGCCACGAGCTCGTCCACCAGGGCGTTGCGGCGGTCCTCGCCGATGCCGGGCACGCGGAACATCGCCATGTAGTGCGAAGGGGAGTCGGTGCGGCCGTCACCGCGCTGCGGGACGACGCGGTCGATCGCGTCGAGGAGCGGGGAGAGGGTGGCCCAGCGGCGCTGACGGGTGGCTATCTGTTCCTCCAGGCGGCCGAGCTGAGCCCGCAGGACGGCCGCGGAGAACTCGTTGAGCCGCAGGTTGGTGCCGGCGACCTGGTGCAGGTAGCGGCGGTCGGTGCGCGGCCGGCCGCAGCTGTGCCGCAGGAACGCCGCCTCGTAGGTCTCGGTGTCCGGGAACAGGAGGGCGCCGCCCTCGCCCGCGGTCATCAGTTTGCCGTTCTGGAAGCTGAACGCGGCGACCGTGCCGAGTTCGCCGATGCGTTTGCCCTGCCAGCGGGCGGCGTGGGCGTGCGCGGCGTCCTGGAGCAGCGGGACGCCGGTGTCGGCGGAGAGACCGGCCAGGGCGTCCATGTCGGCCAGGAAGCCCGCCATGTGCACGGGCATGATGGCGCGGGTGCGCGGCGTCACGGCCGCGGCCGCCGCCGCCACGTCGATGTTGAAGGTGTGCGGGTCGATGTCCACGGGGACCGCGACCGCGCCGAGCCGCTGCGCCGCCTGCGAGGAGGAGATGAAGGTGAACGCCGGGACGACGACCTCGGTGCCCGGGCCGACTCCCATGCACTGCAGGGCGAGTTCCAGCGCGTGGGTGCCGTTGGTGACGGCCAGGGCGTGGGGGGCGCCGTGGAGTTCGGCGAATTCCCGCTCGAAGGAGTCGACCTCGTCTCCGCCCATGCGCCACCACTGGCCCTGCTCGAGTGCGCGAATGAGACCTTCCCGCTCCTTTCCGTCGTACTGCGGCCACGCGGGGAATTCTGGCGCCTGTCGCACGTTCATGATTCTCCAAGAATCTCAGGTGGCTCGATGCACGGCACAGAACGGCTTAACGACAGGTCCACGTTAGGTTCCCGCCGGTACCGTCACATCCCTTGGTCCGGTAGTTCTCGACCGAATTCAGCGAAGGTCGAAGAAGGCCCTATAGGAATTCAACTGGCCCTCCAGCATGTGAATACCGTGATGAATACGGTGGCCCCGTGCGGCGGCCTCGCGCAGGAGCCGCGTCTCGTGGGGGCGCATGACGATGTCGGCCACGACGCAGCCCGGATCCAGGGATTCCGGCGAGAAGGGCAGCGGATCGTCCGCGCGCAGCCCGAGGGGGGTGGCGTTGACCGCGAGGCCGACGTCCCGCGGGGGCGGACCGCTCAGGGCGTGCACCCGTCCCGGCCAGTGCGCGTCGAGCCGGGCGGTCAGCGCGGTGAGCTTCGCGGTGTCCGTGTCGTGGAGGGCGAGCCGGTCGACGCCGGCCGCGAGGAGTGCCACGGCGATGGCGCTGCCCGCGCCGCCGGCGCCGACGAGCATCGCCCGGCGGCCCGCCGGTTCGTGTCCGGCCTGGACGAGGCCCGCCACGAAGCCGGAGCCGTCGAAGTTCTCCGCGAGCCAGCCGCCGTCGGCCTCGCGGCGCAGGACGTTCGCGCCGCCGACGAGGTCGACGGTCGGGCCGCACCGGTCGGCGAGGTGCCGGACGGCGGCCTTGTGCGGCACGGTGACGAACATGCCGTCGAGGTTCCGCACGTGCCGCAGGCCGCGTACGACGGTCTCCAGGTGCCGCGGCCCGACGTGCACCGGGACGACCACCGCGTCGAGGTTCAGCCGGGCGAGGACCGGGTTCAGCAGCGCGGGTGCCCGGACCTGGGCGACGGGGTCGCCCAGGACGGCGTACAGCCGGGTGGTGCCCGTGATGGGCGCGACGGGCGGTGGTCCGGTCATCGCGGCCCGTCCTTCGGGGTCTCGGCTCCTCGGGCCGCCAGTTCGGCGATGACGTGGGCGAGTTCGTGTGCCTGGTCCGTGTTGAGGCGGGGGTCGCAGGCCGTGCGGTAGCGGGCGGGCAGGTCGGCCTCCGTCACTCCCGCGGCGCCTCCGACGCACTCGGTGACGTGGTCGCCGGTGACTTCGAGGTGGACTCCGCCGGGGTGGGTGCCGAGTGCCCGGTGCACGGCGAAGAAGCCGGCGATCTCGTCGGCCACCGCGCCGTAGTGCCGGGTCTTGTGGCCGCCCGCCGTCGTGTAGGTGTTGCCGTGCATCGGGTCGCACTGCCAGATCACCTGGTGGCCGCGGGCGGTGACCTTCTCCACGATCGGCGGCAGCACGTCCCTGACCCGGGTGTGCCCCATGCGGCTGATCAGCGTCAGCCGCCCGGGTTCGGCGTACGGGTCGAGGCGGCTGACGTAGGCGGCGGCCTGCTCCGGGGTGGTGCCCGGGCCTATCTTCAGGCCGATGGGGTTGGACAGCAGTTCCGCGAACGCGATGTGCGCGCCGTCGGGCTGCCGGGTGCGCTCCCCGATCCACAGGAAGTGCCCGAGTCCGCTGGCCAGCCGGGGCCCGAACCCGCTGGTGTCCACCCGCAGCGAGGTCTGCTCGTAGTCGAGGAGCAGCGCCTCGTGGCTGACGTAGAGGCCGCCGTCGGCGGCGCCGGTGCGGGCGAGCCCGCGGACCAGTGCCATCGCGTCGGCCGCCTGGGCGTGGGCGCGCAGCATCCGGTCGGGGTCGGGGGTGCGGTCCGCCCGGGTGGGTCCGGCGCCGTTGACGATGTCGCCGCGGTAGGTGGGCAGCCCCTGGGCGTCCATCGCCCGGGAGCGGGGCTTGGCGTACTGCCCGGCCATCCGGGCCACCTTGACGACGGGCAGTCCGGTACGGCGGGTGAACACGTCGGCCATCCCCGTCAGCGTGCGCAGGTTGGCACGCCGGTGGTGCTCGGTGTTCTCGGCGAACGACTCGGCGCAGTCGCCGCCCTGGAGGAGGAACGCCTCACCGCGGGCGACCGCGGCGAGCGCGCCGCGCAGGCGGGCCGTCTCGGCCTGCGTCACGAGCGGCGCGGCGCGGCGCAGCAGTGCCACGACCTCGCGGGCCCGCTCCGGGTCCGGCCAGCGGGGCTGCTGCGCGGCGGGCCGGCCCAGCGCGTCCACCAGCCGGCCGGCGAGCAGCCGCCCGGCACCGTGGGCTCCGCCGATGCCGTCCGCCAGGCCGATGCCGCCCGCTTCGCCGACACCGTCCGGCCCGGCGGCGCCGGCCGGCGGCTGGAGCAGCTGCCTCATGAGCGTGCCGGATCGGTCGTGGCCACGGACGCGCGGCCGGCGGGAGGCGCGTCGTCGGCGACGAGGGCCGCCAGGGGGGCGCGCGGCATCCCGGTGAGGACGTGGGTGACCACGTCGGACGGGACGTCGTGCACCAGTTCGGCGCCGTGCGGTCCGTCGAGGACGAACGTGAGTCCGCCGGCGGCCTTCTTGTCGTGCCGCATCAGCCGCACCAGGTCCGCCGTCCCGGCCTCGGAGGGCACCGCGGTGGGCAGCCCGTAGGAGCGGACGACGTCGTGGTGCTCGGCCACCCGCGCCCGGCCGATGCGGCCGAGGGCGCCGGCGAGCCGGCCCGCGAAGACCGTCCCGACGGCCACGCCCTCACCGTGGCGCAGGGCGAAGCCGGTCGCCTTCTCCAGTGCGTGGCCCAGCGTGTGGCCGTAGTTGAGGATGTGCCGCAGTCCGGCGTCCCGCTCGTCGGCCTGCACGACGCGGGCCTTGAGGCGCACGCTCGCGGCGATCTGCTCGGCCCGCGGGAGCGAGCACAGGTCAGGGGCGCCGATGAAGTGGCAGCGGGCGATCTCGCCGTAGCCGTTGAGCAGTTCCCGCCGCGGCAGGGTGGTCAGGTAGTCCGTGTCGCACAGGACCGCGCTGGGCTGCCAGTACGTGCCGACGAGGTTCTTGCCCTCCGGCAGGTTCACCGCCGTCTTCCCGCCGACGCCTGCGTCGACCTGCGCCAGCAGGGTGGTGGGCAGGTGCACCACGGGCACGCCCCGGTGGTGGAGGGCGGCGGCGAGACCGACCACGTCGGTGGTCGTTCCGCCGCCGCAGGAGACGACGACGTCGGACCGGGTGAGCCCGAAGCGTACGAACTCGCGGCACAGTGCCTCCACCGTGGCGAGCGTCTTGTCCCGCTCGCCGTCGCGGGCCGGCAGCAGCAGGGTCTCCACACCGGTGTCGGGCACCCATTCCCGCGGGCGGGCCGACACGACGACGGCCCGCCCGGCGCCGAGCCGTCCGACGACCTCGGGGAGTGACGTGCGCACCCCGGGGCCGATGAGCACGTCGTACGAGTGATCTCTCAGGCGCAGCGGAATGGATGCCATGACGCCGCTACCGGCCCGCCGTCACCCGGCGGACGCGCGACTCGGACCGCTCCTTGCGGTCGAGCTCGTCCAGTTGCGGGTAGGCCGGGCAGCCGTAGACCCGCTGGAACGGCTCGAACGTGTCCCACTCCTTGCGCCGCCGCATCTCCTGGGCCACCGAGTTGTGCTCGCTCCAGAAGTCGCCCCCGATGAGCCGGACGAGGTACCTCTCCAGGGTGTCGCGGTCGGTGGACCGGGCGGCGTCGGCGGCCATGGCGACCAGCTCGCCGTCGTAGTACGCGTGGATGAGCCGGATGTAGGTGTCGTAGCCGGTCTTGAAGTAGTTGGAGTACCGCTCCAGCAGGCGCTCCTCGGCCGACGGGTCGCTCAGTATCTCCCCGAGTGTCTCCGCGGCGCGCACGGCGGTGGCCGTCGCCACCAGGACGCCGCCGGAGAACATGGGGTCGCCGAAGCAGCCGGCGTCACCGACCAGGAGCCAGCCGGGGCCGGTGACCGTGTCCGCGTGGTAGCAGTAGTCGGTCTCGACCTTGATGTCCATGGCGGGGCGGGTGCCGGTCAGACGGGTGACGATCCGCGGGATCCGGCTCAGGTGCTCCTCGAACCGCTGCTCGGGCGTCGCTCCGCGCAGCACGTCGCGCGGCATGACCGTGCCGACGCTGATGGTGTCCTTGGTCAGCGGGATCGCCCAGACCCAGCCGTCGTCGTGGGCGCCGACCTGGATGTCTCCCTCGACACCGAGGTTGTGGCTCTCGTCGAGACCGCTGTAGTGGCGGAACACGGCGACCATGCGGAGCTTCTCGAGGGTCTTGCGCAGTCCGAAGCGGTGGGCGATGCGTCCCTGCCGGCCGCTGGCGTCGACCACGTAGGCGGAGCGCACCTCGTGCGTCTCCCCGTCGCGCTCGTAGCGGACGCCGACCATCCGGTCGCCCTCCATGAGCAGGTCGGTCACGTCGGCGCCGAAGAGGACCTCGGCTCCGGCGGCCTCGGCCTGTTCGCCGAGCAGCCGGTCGAACCTGGCCCGCTCGACCTGGAACGCGTTGTCGTGGCGGCCCGCGCCCTGCTTGGTGAAGTCCGCCCGGAAGACGCCCTCGAAGAACTTCTTCTCGGTGGGGTCGATGAACTCGCCGCCGAACTTGCGCACATAGCCCTGGGCCGCCACCGTCTCCCGCAGCCCGATGCGCTCGAACAGGCCCATCATGTACGGCAGCAGGGACTCGCCTATGTGGAACCGGGAGTCGCGCTCCTTCTCCAGCAGCACGACGGAATGCCCCTGCCTGGCGAGCACGTAGGCGCTGACCGCGCCTGCCGGCCCTCCGCCGATCACGACCACATCGGCTGTTTCCTTCGCCATCGTTTTCCCTTCCTGGTGCCAACTCGCCGGGCCGGAATGCGGGGTGTTCGGGGGGTGCGGGGTGCGGTTCACCTGGTCGCGCTGAACGCGTCCGAGAGCAGGTGGGAGACCAACCGCTCGTGTTCGGCGTCGTCCGTGACCGTGCGTATCTCCTCGCGGCCGTCACGGACCGTCAGATGGCGTCGCCCCTTCAGGACGACCTGGCCGTTGTCGAAGGTCCGGCCGCACAGGATGTTCCGGCCGTCCTGCGGTCCGGTGTCCGTGTCCGCGGCGATCTCCCTGACGAGGAACTCCTCCATCTGTCTCCAGTCGCTCCACTGCCTGGGCCGGAGCGTGAAGGTGTAGACGACGGTCCACCGGGTGATCCTTCCGCGGCGCTGTAGAGCGATCCTGGATCCGCGGTCGACCAGGCGGTACTGGGAGCCGTACTGGCTCTGCACCGCCTCGCCGACCAGCAGCGGTTCCAGGTAGGAGGGGCCGGGGTAGCCGACGTCCACGAGCCAGTCCTCGCCGTCCAGGGCGACGCGGCCGAACATGTGCTCCACGTCGAGCCCGGACGCCTCCCGCCCCTCGGCGGTGCTGGCGGCCAGCACCGCGACGTCGTAGCCCAGTTCGGTCAGCAGCCGGGCGAACAACCGGTTCAGCTGGAAGCACGTGCCGCCGCGCCCTTGGACGACGCTCGTCTCGAACGTGGCGTCCTCGTCGAGGTCGACGAGCCGCACCCCGTCGCTGAAATCCTGGGTGGCGCCGTTGTACGGCAGCGTCATGAGGTGCTTCTTGTGCAGTCTCCGCAGCGTCGCGATGTCCACACCGGTTTCTCCGGCGCAGCCGATCCGTTCGAGGTACCTGTCCACGTCGAACACGTTCATCACCTTCTTTCGGGGGATCGCCGCTTCACACGGAGACCGCTACGGGGGGCGCGGCGGGGAGCGCCGCCTGTTCGCCGCACATCAGCTCGTGCAGGTGGGCGGCGAGCATGCCCGCCGTCGGGTGGTCGAAGACGAGGTTGGGCGGGAGCTTGCGCTCGCTGAGGTCGCGGAGCCGGTTGCGCAGTTCGATGGAGGTGAGGGAGTCGAAGCCGACCTCGAACAGCCCCTGGTCCGCGTCGATCCGGTAGGTGGCGCTGTGGCCCAGCACCGCGGCGACCTGGGCGCGGACGAGGTCGAGCAGCACGGCCGCCTGCTCGGCGGCCGGGAGTCCGGCCAGCCGCTCGGACAGCGCCTTGCCCTGGTCACCGGCGCTCGCCGTGTGGGCGAGCTGCCGGCCGGCGCGGACCAGGCCGCGCAGCAGGTGCGGCACTCCCCCGCCGCCCGCGGACTGGGTACGCAGTGACTGCAGGTCCAGTCTGGCCGGCACCAGCTGTGCCCGCCCGGAGCCCACGGCGGCGTCGAACAGCTCCATGCCCTCCGCGGGTGAGATCGCCTGGAGGCCGCCGCGCCGGTTCATCCGGGTCCGGGTGAGGTCGTCGGTGTCGGCCGCCATGCCGCTGGTCTGCTCCCACAGACCCCAGGCCAGTGAGAGCCCCGGCAGGCCCGCCGCGCGGCGGGCCGCCATCAGCCCGTCCAGGAAGGCGTTGGCCGCCGCGTAACTTCCGCTGCCCGCGCCCATGAAGACCGCCGACACGGAGGAGTAGACGACGAACGCGTCCAGGTCCAGGCCGCGGGTGAGCTCGTCGAGGTGCCGTACGGCGTCCACCTTCGGCGCGAACACCCTCGCCAGGCGCTCCGGGGTCAGCGACCCGATGACGCCGTCGTCGGTCACGCCCGCGGTGTGGACGACCCCGCGCAGGGGGTGCTCGTCGGGCATCGAGGCGAGGAGCGCCTCGACCTGCCCGCGGTCGGACACGTCACAGGCCACGACGGACACGGCTGCGCCGTGCCCGGTGAGTTCGGCGGCCAGCTCCCGTACGCCCTCGGCGTCCGGGCCCCGGCGACTGGCCAGGACCAGACTCCGTACGCCGTACCTGGCGACCAGGTGCCGGGCCGCCAGGCCACCCAGCGAACCACCGCCCGAGACCAGGACGGTCCCCTGCGGCCCGAACACCGCGGAGGGGTCCGCCGCGGAGAGGTCCGGGGACGGGGTCCCGGCACGGACGAGCCGGGGGACGGAGAGCACCGCGCCGCGCACCGCGACCTGCGGTTCACCGCCGGCCAGCGCCACCCCGAGCGCGGGCATCGCTACCTCAGCGGGCGCCGCCACCTCAGCGGGTGCCGCTCCGTCGGCGGAGACCGCTCCGTCGCCGGAGACCGTTCCGTCGGCGGAGACCGTTCCGTCGGCGGAGACCGGAGAGGCCGGATCGGTGTCGATCAGGATGATGCGGTCGGGGTTCTCGGCCTGTGCGCTGCGCACCAGGCCCCACACGGCCGCCGCGGCCGGATCGGTCACCGTGTCCTCGCCGTCGGCGGGCACCGCGCCCCGGGTCACCACGGCCAGCCGCGTCTCCTCCAGGCCGGGCCCGTCCAGCCAGCACTGCACGACCTCCAGGACCCGGGTGGTCAGCTCCAGCACCGCGCCCTGTCCGTCGTCACCGAGGGCTTCCAGGACGGCCAGCGCCGGGGCCTCGGCCCCCGACTCCACGTCGTCGGCGAGAGTGGCCACCTCTTCCGCGGTGGCCACCGGGACCCAGGACGGGCTGAGCTCCGTCCCCTGCAGCGGCAGCAGTTCGGTCCACTCCACGCGGAACAGCGAGTCGGCGCGTGTGGTGTCCGCCGCCGTCTCCAACTGTTCGGCGGACACCACCCGGGACACCAGCGAGTCCATCGTCACGACCAGGGCGCCGGTCTCGTCCGCCGCCGCCAGCGACAGCGCGTCGCCGTCGCGGCGCGCGAGGCGCACCCGCAGGGCCGAGGCACCCGCGGCGTGCAGCACCAGGCCGTTCCACGCGAACGGCAGCCGCAGCTCCGGCACGCCGGGCCCGTCCGGCCCGGCCTCGGCCTGGGCCTGGGCTTGGGCGTCGCTGTCGCCCGCGGTCGTGCCCGCGCCCGTGATCTGCAGCAGCGGGGAGTGCAGGGCGGCGTCGAGCAGGGCGGGGTGGAGGCCGAACCGGTCGGCGTCCCCGCGGTGTTCCGCGGGCAGGGCGACCTCGGCGAAGATCTCGTCGTCGCGCCGCCACAGCGCGCGTACGCCCTGGAACGCCGGCCCGTAGCCGTAGCCGACCTCGGTGAGCAGGTCGTAGCCGCCGTCGACGTCCACCGCCCGCGCGCCGGGCGGCGGCCAGGCGGCGAAGTCGAACCCGTCGACCCCGGCCCCCGGTTGCCCGGTGGCGGCCAGCATGCCGGTGGCGTGCCGCGTCCACGCGTCCGCGCCGGTCCGGCCGGTGGCGTCCTCGGGTCGCGAGTACACGTCCACGGTGCGTGCGCCGTTCTCGCCCGGCGCTCCCACGGCGACCTGCACGCGCACGCCGCCGTGCTCCGGCACCACGAGCGGCGCCTCGATCACCAGTTCCTCCAGGACGCTGCACCCGGCCTCGTCACCGGCCCGTACGGCCAGCTCCACCAGCCCCGTGCCCGGGACCAGCACCACTCCGCCGACCCGGTGATCGGCCAGCCAGGGCTGCGCCTTCAGCGACAGGCGTGAGGTGAAGACGAGCCCGTCGGAGTGCGGCAGCTCGACGACCGCGCCGAGGAGCGGGTGGTCGGTTCCGGCGAGCCCCAGCGAGGTCGCGTCGGTGACCGCCTGGGTGGACTCCAGCCAGTAGTGCTGGTGATCGAAGGCATACGTCGGCAGATCCACACCCGCCGCAGCGGCACCGGCCCCCACCGGAAGCACGCCGGACCAGTCCACCGGTACGCCCCGCACGAACAGCTCCGCCATCGAGGCCAGCAGCCGACGCAGACCGCCGTCCTCACGGCGCAGCGAACCGGTCACCACCGTGCTGACATGGGTGTCACTGCCGTCGTCGATGATCTCGGTGATCGGCTGGACCAGCACCGGGTGCGCGCTGACCTCGACGAACGTGCCGTGGCCCTCGCGGATCAGCTCGGCGACAGCCGGGCCGAAACCGACCTGGCCGCGCAGGTTGCGGTACCAGTACCCGCCGTCCAGAACACCGGCGTCCTCCACCCAACTGCCGGTGACGGTCGAGTAGAAGGGGATGGTCGGTGCTTGAGCTTCGATGCCGAGCAGGGTCTCGGCGAGGGTGTCACGGATGTCCTCGACGTGGCGGGTGTGGGACGCGTAGTCCACCGCCACCCGACGCACCCGAACTCCGTCGCCCGACAGTACGGCCAAAGCCTCGTCCAGGGCTTCGGCGTCACCGGCGACGACCACCGAGGACGGACCGTTGACCGCCGCCACCTCGACCCGGTCCTCCCACCGCACCAGACGGGCGACGGCTTCAGCTTCACTCAGCGCCACCGAGGCCATACCGCCACGCCCGGCGAGCTGTTCGGCGATGGCCTGACTGCGCAGTGCCACCACCCGCGCCGCGTCCTCCAGCGACAGCGCACCCGACACGCACGCGGCTGCGATCTCACCCTGGGAGTGGCCCAGTACCGCGTCGGGCTCGACACCCACCGAGGACCACACCGCCGCCAGACCCACCATCACCGCGAAGCTCGCGGGCTGCAGCACATCGACCCGCTCCAACAGACCGGGGTCGGCGTCACCACACAGGACGTCGAGGAGCGACCAGTCGATCCACGGCTCAAGCGCCACCGCACACTCCGCGATCCGCTCCGCGAACACCGGCGACGTATCCAACAACTCCCGGCCCATACCCGCCCACTGCGAGCCCTGACCGGGAAACACCCACACCACCTTGCCGGGTGCTCCCGAACCGGTCGCCCTTCCGGTGACCGCGCCGGCCGGGTTCTCGCCCCGCTCCAGCGCCCGCAGCGCGGCGAGTGCCTCGGCTCCCGACCCGGCCACGACCACCGCGCGCTCACCCAGCAGCGCACGGCTGGACACCAGGGCTCCGGCGATGCCCGCGAGCGGCGCCCGGCCGGCTCCGTCGGCTTCCTCTACGTTCCCGATGCGCTCGATGTCTTCGATGAACGCCGCGAGTCGCCCGGCCTGCCCCGCCAGAGCTCCCGCGCTGCGCGCCGACACCACCAACGGCACCACCGGGGGCACCGCCTCGCCGGAGGACAGCGGCGGTTCGTCCATGGCGGGCGCGACGCCGTGGTCCGGCGCCTCCTCCAGGATCAGGTGCGCGTTCGTGCCGCTGATGCCGAAGGAGGACACGCCCGCCCGGCGCGGACGGCCCTCGCTCGGCCACTCCCGCGCCTCGGTCAGCAGTTCCACCGCACCCACCGACCAGTCCACCTGCGAGGTCGGCGCGTCGACGTGCAGCGTGGGCGGCAGCACACCGTGCCGCAACGCCTGCACCATCTTGATGACACTGCCGACGCCCGCGGCGGCCTGCGTGTGCCCGATGTTCGACTTCAACGACCCCAGCCACAGCGGCCGTTGGGGATCACGGTCGCGGCCGTACGTGGCCAGCAGCGCCTGCGCCTCGATCGGGTCACCCAGAGCCGTACCCGTCCCGTGGCCCTCCACCACGTCCACGTCCGCCGGGGAGAGACCCGCACTGGTCAGGGCCCGCCGGATCACCCGCTGCTGCGAGGGTCCGTTCGGAGCGGTCAGGCCGTTGGACGCGCCGTCCTGGTTGACCGCGCTGCCCCGCAGCACGGCCAGGACCTTGTGGCCGCGCTCCCTCGCCACCGAGAGGCGCTCCAGGACGACCAGGCCGACGCCCTCGGCCCAGCCGGTGCCGTCCGCGCCGTCCGCGTACGCCTTGCAGCGGCCGTCGCCCGCCAGGCCCCGCTGGCGCGAGAACTCGACGAAGCTGACCGGTGTCGCCATCACCGTCACGCCGCCCGCCAGTGCCATGGAGCACTCGCCCTGCCGCAGCGCCTGCGCGGCCAGGTGCATCGCCACCAACGACGACGAGCACGCCGTGTCCACCGTGACGGCCGGGCCCTCGAAGCCGAAGACGTACGAGATCCGGCCCGACGCCACGCTCGACGCGGTGCCCGTGCTCGCGAAGCCCTCCAGTTCGGGTGCGACCACGCCGGCCCCGTACCCCTGGCTGGACACCCCGGAGAACACGCCGACGTCCGTGCCCTTCATGGAGGTCGGGTCGATGCCCGCCCGCTCCAGCGCCTCCCACGACGTCTCCAGGAGGAGCCGCTGCTGCGGGTCCATGGCGAGGGCCTCACGCGGCGAGATCCCGAAGAACTCCGCGTCGAAGGAGCCCGCTCCGCGTACGAAGCCACCGCGGCTGGTGTACGAGGTCCCCGCGCTCTCCGGGTCCGGGTCGAACAGGTCCTCCAGGTCCCAGCCGCGGTCGTCGGGGAACGCGGACGTGCCCTCGCGGCCCTCGGACACCAGCCGCCACAGGTCCTCGGGTCCTGCCACCCCGCCGGGCAGCCGGCACGCCATCCCCACGATCGCGACCGGCTCGTCGGGGTCGGCGGCGGGAGCGGCGGTGGCGGCCGGGCTGCCGGTCGTCGCGGTGTCCCCGAACTCCTCGCGCAGGAAGCCGGCGAGGGCCTGCGGGGTCGGGTAGTCGAAGATCAGTGTGGCGGGGAGCCTGAGGCCGGTCGCGTCGCGCAGGCGGTTGCGCAGTTCCACCGAGGTGAGCGAGTCGAATCCCGCCTCGTTGAACGCGGTGTCCGCGCGGACGCTCTCCGGCCCGCTGTGGCCGAGGACGACCGCGGCGTGGGTCCGTACGAGATCGAGGAGCAGGGCCTCCTGTTCCGCCGCGCCGAGTCCGGACAGCCGGCGGGACAGGTCGCCGTCCGCCCCCGCCGCCGCCCGCGCCTGCCGGCGTCCCGCGGTCACGAGAGCGCGCAGCAGGTGCGGGACCACTCCCCCGGCCGCCGCACCGGACCGCGCCCCGCGCAGATCCATCTTGATCGGCACGAGCAGCGCCCGCCCGGACACGAGCGCTGCGTCGAACAGGTCCAGGCCCTCGGTCGCCGCGATCGCCAGGACACCGCCCCGGCTCGCCCGCGCCTGGTCGGCGCCGCCCAGGTGGGCGGTCATGCCGGCGTTCTGCTCCCACAGGCCCCAGGCCAGGGAGAGGCCCGGCAGGCCCGCCGCGCGGCGGGCCGCCATCAGCCCGTCCAGGAAGGCGTTGGCCGCCGCGTAGTTGCCCTGGCCGGCGGACCCGAACACACCCGACGCGGACGAGAACACGACGAACGCGTCCAGGTCGCGGTCACGGGTCAGCTCGTCGAGGTGGCGCACCGCGTCCACCTTGGGCGCGAACACGCCCGCGAGGCGTTCCGGGGTCAGCGCCCCGATCACCCCGTCGTCCAGCACGCCCGCCGTGTGCACGACACCGCGCAGCGGGTGCTCGTCGGGCACCGAGGCGAGCAGGGCCCCGGTCTGGTCCCGGTCGGACACGTCGCAGGCCACCACCGACACGGTCGCGCCCTGTGCGGTGAGGTCGGCGACCAGTTCCCGCGCTCCTTCGGCGTCCGGGCCGCGCCGGCCGGCCAGCACCAGGTGCCGTACGCCGTGCCGGGCGACCAGGTGCCGGGCCACCAGGCTGCCCAGCGACCCGGTGCCGCCGGTGATCAGTACCGTGCCGTCCGGGGCGAACACCCCGGCGGCTTCCGGGACGTGCCGGGCGGCGCGGGCGAGCCGGGGGGCCCGCAGCCCCGTACCGCGGACGGCGACCTGGGGTTCCCCGCCGGCCAGTACCACCCCCAGTACGGGGACCACTCCGTCGTCGGCGGCCGGGTCGGCGTCGATCAGGACGATCCGGTCGGGGTTCTCGGCCTGCGCGGCCCGCACCAGCCCCCACACCGCCGCCCCGGCCGGATCCGTCACCACACCGTCCGTGCCATCCGTGCCATCCGCGGCGGCGGGCACCGCGCCCCGGGTCGCCACGACCAGGCGCGACTCCTCAAGGCCGTCCGTGGACAGCCACGCCTGCACCACTCCCAGCACACGGGAGGTCAGGGCCAGTACGGCGTCCTCACCGTCGCCGTCGCCGTCCCTCCCGCCGCCGACGGCCTCCAGGACCGCCACCGCCGGAACCCCGGCACCGAGGTCCTGGGCCGTCAGGGCCGTCACGTCCTCGGCCGTGGCGACCGGCGCCCACGTCGGGGCGGGCACGGCGCCCTCGGCCGGGGGCAGTTCGGTCCAGTCCACCTGGAACAGGGAGTCGGCGACCGCCGAGTCCGTGGCCGTCCCCAGCTGGTCGGCGGAGACCGGCCGGGACACCAGGGAGTCCAGCGTCACGACGAGGCCGCCGGTCTCGTCGGCCGCCTCCAGCGACACCGCGCCGGGTCCGGCGGAGGTCAGGCGGATGCGCAGGGCGGACGCACCCGCGGCGTGCAGCTCCAGACCGTTCCACGCGAACGGCAGGACCGGCTGCCCGGTGCTCTCCGCCGCCGCGCCCGCGTCCCCTGTGTCCGTCGCCGTGTCCGCGCCGGTGCCGAACATCCCGGCGTGCAGCGCGGCGTCGAGGAGCGCCGGGTGGATGCCGAACCGGTCGGCGGTCTCCCGCTGTTCGTCGGGCAGGGCCGCCTCGGCGAAGACCTCCTCGCCGCGCCGCCACACGGCCCGCAGGCCCTGGAACGCCGGGCCGTAGCCGTAACCGCTCCCCGCCAGGCCGTCGTAGAAGTCGCCGACGTCGAGCCGCTGGGCGCCGGGCGGCGGCCAGGCCGCGAAGTCGAACCCGCCGGCACCGGCGCCGTCGCCCGCGCCGGGTCGGACCGCGGCGGCCAGTGTGCCGGTGGCGTGCCGTGTCCAGAGGTCCGTGCCGCCCGCACCGGTGGCGTCCTCACGCTGGGAGTAGACCTCCACGGTCCGCGAACCGTTCCCGCCGGGCGCGCCCACGGCGACCTGCACGCGCACCCCGCCATGCTGCGGCACGACGAGCGGTGCCTCGATCACCAGCTCTTCCAGTACTCCGCACCCGGCCTCGTCACCGGCCCGTACGGCCAACTCCACCAAGCCCGTACCGGGGAGGATGACGACACCGCCGACGGCGTGATCGCCCAGCCAGGGCTGCGCCTTCAGCGACAGCCGTGAGGTGAAGACGAGCCCGTCGGACTGCGGCAGCCGCACCACGGCGCCGAGCAGCGGATGGTCGGCCGCCGCCTGCCCGAGCGACGCCGCGTCGGTGGCGGCCTGCGCCGTCTGGAGCCAGTAGTACTGGCGGTCGAAGGCGTACGTCGGCAGGTCCACGTCCGCCGCGCCGGTCCCGGCGGCGGCCGGGGTGACCGGGAGCAGGCGGCTCCAGTCCACGGCGACACCCCGCACGAACAGTTCCGCCACCGCGGTCAGCAGGGTCTGCTCCTCCGGGCGGCCGTCGCGCAGTGCGGCCACACAGGTCACCTCGGCGCCCGCCGCGGTGGCCGTCTCCTCGACGAGCCCGCTCAGGGCCGCGCCCGGGCCGAGTTCCACGAACAGCGCGCCGCCGTACCCGACCGCGGCCGCGATCCCCTCGGCGAAGCGCACCGGCCGCCGCACGTGCCCGGCCCAGTACTCGGGGCTGGTGAGGTCGTCGGGCGCGGCGAGGCGCCCGGTCACGTTCGAGATCACCGGGACGGCCGGTGCCCGCCACTCCACATCGGTCAGTTCCGCGGCGAGGTCGGCGAGGACCGGCTCCATCCGCAGGGAGTGGAACGCGTGCGACACCGTGAGGCGCTTCGTCTTGTGACCCCGGTCCCGCAGCAGGCCGGCCGCCGCGAGGACCGCGTCCTCGTCGCCGGAGAGCACCACCGAGGACGGGCCGTTGACCGCCGCGACCTCCACACCGTCGCCGAGCAGTCCGGTGACCTCCTCCTCGGTGGCGGCCACCGCGACCATCGCCCCGCCGGGCGGCAGGGCCTGCATCAGGCGGCCCCGGGCCGCGACGAGACGCGCCGCGTCCCGCAGGGACAGCACGCCCGCCACATGGGCCGCGGTGACCTCGCCGACCGAGTGGCCGATGACCGCGTCCGGCCGTACGCCCCAGGACTCCACGAGCCGGAACAGGGCGCTCTCGACCGCGAACAGGCCCGCCTGCGTGTAGACCGTCCGGTCCAGGAGCCCGGCGCTGTCCGCGACCCTGCCGAGGACCACGTCCCGCACCGGGTGGTCGACCCGTCCGGCGAGCTGCGCGTCCAGTTGCTCGCACGCCTCGTCCAGGGCCCGGGCGAACACGGGGTGGCGTTCGTACAGTTCCCGGCCCGTCCCCACGCGCTGGGAGCCCTGGCCCGGGAAGACCAGCACGACCTTGCCCGGTCCGCCCGAGCCGGGAGCGCGGCCGGTCACGACACCGGCCGCGTGCTCGCCCCGTGCCAGCGCCCCGAGTCCGGCGAGGGCCTCCTGCTCCGAGCCGGCCAGGACCACCGCGCGCTCGCGCAGGAGCGCCCGCTCCGACAGCAGGGCCCCGGCGACGCGCGCCAACGGCACAGCGCCGGTACCTGTGTCTGCACCTGTGTCTGTGTCTGTGTCTGTGTCTGTGTCGCTACTCGTACCGGCGCCGGTGCCGGCGCTGGTGTCGGTGCCGGGCCGGGCGTCCAGGTACGCGGCCAGTCGCTCCGCCTGGCCCGCCAGGGAGGCCCCGCCCCGCGCGGACACCACGAGAGGCACCACACCCGCGGCCGCCGTCCCGTCCCGGGCCGGAACCTCATCCCCGGCCGCACTCCCGTCCCCGGCCGCAAGCTCGTCCCCGGCCGGTGGTCCGTCCTCGGCGGGGGCCTCTTCGAGGATCATGTGCGCGTTCGTGCCGCTGATGCCGAACGAGGAGACGCCCGCGCGGCGGGGGCGGCCGTCGCGCGGCCACTGCCTGGCCTCCCCGAGGAGTTCGATCGCGCCCGCGGACCAGTCGACCTCGGTCGTCGGCTCCTGCGCGTGCAGCGTCGGGGGCAGGACGCCGTGCCGCAGTGCCTCCACCATCTTGATGACACTCGCCACGCCCGCGGCGGCCTGCGCGTGCCCGATGTTCGACTTCAACGAGCCCAGCCACAGGGGGCGTTCAGGATCACGTCCCTGTCCGTACGTCGCCAGCAGCGCCTGTGCCTCGATCGGGTCACCCAGGGCCGTTCCGGTCCCGTGTCCCTCCACCACGTCCACGTCCGCGGAGACCAGTCCGGCACCGGCGAGGGCCTTGCGGATCACCCTCTGCTGCGACGGGCCGTTGGGCGCCGTCAGCCCGTTGGACGCGCCGTCCTGGTTGACGGCGCTGCCCCGGATGACCGCGAGGACCTTGTGCCCGCGCTCCCGGGCCTCCGAGAGCCGTTCCAGGACCACCACGCCCGCGCCCTCGGCCAGGCCCATCCCGTCCGCGCCGTCCGCGTACGCCTTGCACCGGCCGTTGGCGGCCATGCCCTGCTGCCGGGAGAACACCACGAAGGTGCCGGGCGTCGCCATCACCATCACGCCGCCGGCCAGGGCGAGCGAGCACTCGCCCTGCCGCAGCGCCTGCGCGGCGAGGTGGATCGAGACGAGGGACGACGAGCAGGCCGTGTCCACGGACACGGCGGGCCCCTCGAAGCCGAACACGTACGACACCCGGCCCGACGCCACACTCGACGCCACGCCGGTGCCGGTGAAGCTCTCCAGTTCCGGCGCGACTCCGCCCGCGCCGGAACCGTACCCCTGGCTGGACACCCCGGCGAACACGCCGACATCGGTGCCCTTGAGCGAGACGGGGTCGATGCCCGCGCGCTCCAGGGCCTCCCACGACGTCTCCAGGAGGAGCCGCTGCTGCGGGTCCATCGCGAGCGCCTCACGCGGTGAGATGCCGAAGAACTCCGCGTCGAAGAGGCCCGCGCCCTGGAGGAAGCCGCCCTGATCGGTGTAGGAGGTGCCGGGGTTGTCGGGGTCCGGGTCGAACAGGCCCTCCAGCTCCCAGCCCCGGTCCTCGGGGAACCCCGCCACGGCGTCCCGGCCCTCCCGCACCAGCTGCCACAGGTCCTCGGGCCCCGTCACGCCGCCCGGCAGCCGGCACGCCATGCCCACGATCGCTATCGGCTCACCCGCGTGCGAGGAGCCCTGCTTGCGCAGGGTGTGCAGTTCCGTGGTGACGCGCTTGAGGTACTTGAGGAGCTTCTCGTCCGTGGCCATTCTTCAGTCCTCACGAGAGATGTGACGGAGCGGGACACTCAGAACCGGTCTCACACGAGCCCGAGTTCTCCATCGATGAAGTCGAGGACCTCGTCGGCCGATGCGGATTCCAGCTTGTCCGCCACCGTGGCCCCGCCCCCCTGCTCGACGACTCCATTGCACCTGGCCACCAGGCCCTGGAGGCGCAGTGCGATACCGGACCTCATGGATTCGTCGAGGCGCACTGCACCGAGCAGCGACTCGACGTCTGCTATCCGCGCGTTCACCTGCGACAACCCGTCGTCACCGATACCGAGTTCGTCGCGCAGGTAGCGGGCGAGCACGAGCGGGGTCGGGTGGTCGAAGACGAGCGTGGCGGGCAGCTTCCGGCCGGTCACCTCGCGCAGCCTGTTGCGCAGTTCCACCGAGGTGAGCGAGTCGAACCCGACGTCCTTGAACGCGGTCTCCGCCCGGACGCCCTCCGGCCCGCTGTGCCCGAGCACCACCGCGGCCTGGGCCCGCACCAGGTCCAGGAGCACGGCCTCCTGCTCCGGCCCGGTGAGCCCGGACAGCCGGCCGAGCAGGTCGCCGTCCTTCCCGGCCGCCGCCCGCGCCTGCTGCCGCCCGGCGGGTACGAGGCCGCGCAGCAGATGCGGCACCGCGCCACCGGCCGCCGCACCGGCCCGTACGCCCCGCAGGTCCAGCTTGACCGGCACGAGCAGCGGCTCTTCGAGGGCCACCGCGGCGTCGAACAGGTCCATGCCCTCGGCGGGGTCGAGCGCGACGACTCCGTCGCGGTTCGCGCGCCGGCTCATCCGTGCCTGGTCGTCGGTGCTGAGGTGGGTGGTCATGTTGGTGGCGTGCGCCCAGGTGCCCCAGGCCAGCGAGAGTCCGTGCCGACCCGCGGCGTGGCGGCCCGCCATCAGGCCGTCGAGGTAGGCGTTGGCCGCCGCGTAGCCGGCGCTGCCCGCGCCCATGAACACGGACGAGGCGGAGGAGTAGACGACGAACGCGTCCAGGTCCAGGCCGCGGGTGAGCTCGTCGAGGTGACGTACGGCGTCCACCTTCGGCGCGAACACCCTCGCCAGGCGCTCCGGGGTCAGGGTGTCGACGAGCCCGGCCTCGAAGACACCGGCGGTGTGGACGACTCCGCGCAGGGGGTGCTCGTCGGGCATCGAGGCGAGGAGCGCCTCGACCTGCCCGCGGTCGGACACGTCACAGGCCACGACCGACACGGCCGCGCCGTGCCCGGTGAGTTCGGCGGCCAGCTCCCGTACGCCCTCGGCGTCCGGGCCCCGGCGGCTGGCCAGGACGAGGTGCCGTACGCCGTGCCGGACGACCAGGTGCCGGGTGATGAGCTCGCCCAGTGAACCGCCGCCCGAGACCAGGACGGTCCCCTGCGGCCCGAACACCGGTGCCGCGTCCACGAGTCCGGCGCCGGTGGCGCGGGCGAGGCGGGGCACGGAAAGGCGCGTCCCGCGCACCGCGAGCTGCGGCTCACCGCCGGCCAGCACCGCGGCGAGCAGGGAGTCCGGCACCCCCACGACGCCCTCGGTGTCGGCGCCGCTGTCGGTATCGGGATCAGTGTCGGTATCGGGGTTGGTGTCGGTATCGGGGTTGGTGTCGGGGTCGGTGTCGAGCAGGACGATGCGGTCGGGGTTCTCGGCCTGCGCGGCCCGCACCAGCCCCCACACCGCCGACCCGGCCGGATCGGTCACCGTGCCGTCGGCGCCGGCGGGCACCGCGCCCCGGGTCACGACGACGAGCTGCGACTCCTCCAGACCGTCCGCGGCCAGCCATGCCTGCACCACTCCCAGGACACGGGAGGTCAGCGCCAGTACGGCGTCCTCGCCCTCGCCGCCGACGGCATCCAGGAGTACCGCCGCCGGAGCCTCGGCACGTGCGGCCGCCAGGACCCCGACCTCGTCCGAGGTGCCCACCGGCACCCACGACGGCAGGGGGTGCGGTCCCCGGGCCGTGGGCAGTTCGCTCCACTCCACCTGGAACAGCGAGTCGGCGCGCGTGGTGTCCGCCGCCGTCTCCAACTGGTCGGCGGACACGGCCCGCGACACCAGCGAGTCCATCGTCACGACCAGCGCGCCGGTCTCGTCCGCCGCCTCGACCGACAGGGCGTCCGGACCGCTCGGTGCGACCCGCACGCGCAGCGCCGAGGCACCGGCGGCGTGCAGCACCAGGCCGTTCCACGCGAAGGCGAGTACCGGCTGCCCGGCCTCCCCGTCCCCGTCCGCGTCCGGTGTGTCTCCCGCGGACCCGAACGTGCCGGTCTGCAGGGCCGCGTCCAGCAGGGCGGGGTGGATCCCGAACCTGCCGGCGTCCTTGCGCTCCTCCTCGGGCAGGGAGACCTCGGCGAAGATCTCCTCGCCGCGCCGCCACACGGCGCGCACCCCCTGGAACGCCGGCCCGTAGCCGACACCGCGCTCACGCAGTTCGTCGTAGAAGGCGGCGGCATCGACCTCGACGCGCTGGGCACCCTGCGGCGGCCAGGCGGCGAAGTCGACCTCGGTCACCGGTGCCGCCGATGCCGACGCGAGCGTGCCGGTGGCGTGCCGCGTCCACGCGTCCCCGTCCCCGCCGGCGTCCGCACGCCGGGAATGGACCTCCACGGTACGTACGCCGTTCTCGCCCGGCGCTCCCACGGCGACCTGCAGTTGTACGCCGCCGTGCTGAGGCACCACGAGGGGTGCCTCGATCACCAGCTCCTCCAGCACCCCGCACCCGGCCTCGTCACCGGCCCGTACGGCCAGTTCGACGAGTCCCGTGCCCGGGAGGAGCGCCTTGCCGCCGATCGCGTGGTCGGCCAACCAGGGGTGGGACTTGAGCGACAGGCGTGAGGTGAAGACGAGCCCGTCGGAGTGCGGCAGCTCGACGACCGCGCCGAGGAGGGGGTGGTCGGTTCCGGCGAGCCCCAGCGAGGTCGCGTCGGTGACCGCCTGGGTGGACTCCAGCCAGTAGTGCTGGTGCTCGAAGGCGTACGTCGGCAGGTCGAGCCGCGCCGACGTGGCTCCGGCCGGAAGCACGCCGGTCCAGTCCACCGATACGCCCCGGACGAACAGCTCCGCCATCGAGGCCAGCAGCCGACGCAGACCGCCGTCCTCACGGCGCAGCGAGCCGGTGACCACCGTACTGACGTTGCTGTCGCTGCCGTCGATGATCTCGGTGATCGGCTGCATCAGCACCGGATGGGCGCTGACCTCGACGAACGTACCGTGGCCCTCGCGGATCAGCTCGGCGACAGCCGGGCCGAAACCGACCTGGCCGCGCAGGTTGCGATACCAGTACCCGCCGTCCAGAACACCGGCGTCCCCGACCCAACCGCCCGTGACGGTCGAGTAGAACGGGATGGTCGGTGCCTGAGCCTCGATACCGGCCAGGGTCTCGGCGAGGGCCTCGCGGATGTCCTCGACATGGCGGGTGTGGGACGCGTAGTCCACCGCCACCCGACGCACGCGGACACCATCAGCGGCCAGGGCTGCCAGAGCCTCGTCCAGGGCTTCGGCGTCACCGGCGACGACCACCGAGGACGGACCGTTGACGGCCGCCACCTCGACGCGGTCCTCCCACCGCAACAGACGGGCGTCGGCTTCACTCTCGTTGAGAGCAACCGAAGCCATGCCACCACGCCCGGCAAGCTGTTCGGCGATGGCCTGGCTGCGCAACGCCACCACCCGCGCCGCGTCCTCCAGCGACAGCGCACCCGACACACACGCGGCGGCGATCTCGCCCTGGGAGTGGCCCAGCACCGCGTCGGGCTCGACACCCACGGACGACCACACCGCAGCCAAGCCCACCATCACGGCGAAGCTGGCCGGTTGCAGCACATCGACCCGCTCCAGCAGCTCGGCATCGGCCTCGCCTCGCAGCACGTCGAGGAGCGGCCAGTCGATCCACGGCTCAAGCGCCGTCGCACACTCCGCGATCCGCTCCGCGAACACCGGCGACGCATCGAGCAACTCCCGGCCCATACCCGCCCACTGCGAGCCCTGCCCCGGGAACACCCACACCACCTTGCCCGGCGCACCTGATCCGGCACTGCCGGACACCAGATGCGTACTGCTCTCACCACGCGCCAGCGCCCCCAGCCCGCTCAGCGCCTCTTCGTCCGACCCGGCCACCACCACCGCGCGCTCGCCCAGCACCGCCCGGCCGGACGCCAGCGCCCCGGCCACGCCCGTCAGTGCCACCTCGTCGGCGTCTTCGACGAACGCCGCGAGCCGTTCCGCCTGCCCGGCCAGCGAACCCTCGCTGCGCGCCGAGACGACCAACGGCACCACACTCGCGGACACCGACGGCCGCTGTGCCTGCCCTTCGCCGTCGGGCGCCTCGGCGGCGGGCGCCTCCTCCAGGATCAGGTGCGCGTTCGTGCCGCTGACGCCGAACGAGGAGACACCGGCCCGGCGCGGACGGCCGTCGCTCGGCCACTCCCGTGCCTCGGTCAGCAGCTCGACCGCGCCCGCCGACCAGTCCACCTGCGAGGTCGGCGCGTCGACGTGCAGGGTGGGCGGCAGGACACCGTGCCGCAGCGCCTGCACCATCTTGATGACACTGCCGACGCCCGCGGCGGCCTGCGTGTGTCCGATGTTCGACTTCAACGAGCCGAGCCACAACGGCTGTTGGGGATCACGGTCGCGGCCGTACGTGGCCAGCAGCGCCTGCGCCTCGATCGGGTCACCCAGGGCCGTACCCGTCCCGTGGGCCTCCACCACGTCCACGTCCGCCGGGGACAGCCCCGCGTCGGCCAGCGCCTTGCGGACCACCCGCTGCTGCGAGGGTCCGTTGGGCGCGGTCAGGCCGTTGGACGCGCCGTCCTGGTTGACCGCACTGCCCCGCAGCACCGCGAGTACCTTGTGCCCGCGCTCCCTCGCCACGGACAGGCGCTCCAGGACCACGACACCCACACCCTCGGCCAGGCCCATCCCGTCCGCGCCGTCCGCGAACGCCTTGCAGCGCCCGTCCTCGGCCAGGCCCCGCTGGCGCGAGAACGCCACGAAGTTGCCGGGTGTCGCCATCACCATCGCGCCGCCGGCCAGGGCCATCGAGCACTCGCCCTGCCGCAGCGCCTGCGCGGCCAGGTGGATGGCCACCAGGGACGAGGAGCAGGCCGTGTCGAGGGACACCGCGGGGCCCTCGAAGCCGAAGACGTAGGACACCCGGCCCGACGCCACGCTGGAGGACGCTCCCGTGCCCGCGAAGCCTTCCGACTCCGGGGTCACCACGCCGGCACTGGCCCCGTACCCCTGGCCGGAGACGCCGGAGTACACGCCGACGTCGGCGCCCTTGAGCGAGAGCGGGTCGATGCCGGCCCGCTCGACCGCTTCCCAGGAGGTCTCCAGGAGCAGCCGCTGGTGCGGGTCCATCGCGAGGGCCTCGCGGGGCGAGATCCCGAAGAAGCCCGCGTCGAAGAGGCCCGCGCCGCGCAGGAAGCCGCCCTGGGTGACGTACGAGGTGCCCGCGTGGTCGGGGTCGGCGTCGAACAGCCCTTCGAGGTCCCAGCCCCGGTCCTCGGGGAAGCCGGAGACGGCGTCGACGCCGTCGGCGACCAGCCGCCACAGGTCGTCCGGCGAGGTCACGCCACCCGGGTAGCGGCACGCCATGGAGACGATGGCGATCGGCTCGCGCGCCTGTTCCTGGACCTCGCGCAGCTGCTTGCGGGCAGCGCGGGCATCGGCGATGGCCCTCTTCAGATAGTCGCGGAGTTGTGCCTCGTCAGCCACTGGATTCAACCCCCAGGGAGTGGATGTGTGCGATGGCCATGGGCGGGTCCCGCACCGCTGCGCGGCGCCCTCGTCTGTGCGGTGCTTACGTCCGTACGGTGCTGCCGTGCCTGCGGTGCCTCGTCCGTGTGCTGGCGTGCGTGCGGCGCCTTCGTCCGTGCGGTGCCGTGCGGGTCGGGCCCGGGTGGGCACGACCCGCACGGGTGTGTGTCAGTCGCGCTGGTCGACCAGCGCGAACAGCTCCTCGTCGCTGGCGGTCTCCAGGTCCTCGTCCGACGTGTCCGGACCGCCCTGGCCCCCGCCGTGGCCGCCCGCGGCCTCCGCCGCTTCCAGCAGCTCCCGCAGGCGGAGGGTGATCCGGTCGCGGGCCCCCTCGTCCGGTGCGGCGGACTCGATGGCCGCCTCCAGTCCGGCGAGACCGGCGAGCACCGCGTCGGCGGGAGACCCCTCGTCGACGGCCAGCTCCTCCCGCAGATAGCCCGCGAGGGCCTGCGGGGTCGGGTGGTCGAAGACCAGCGTGGCGGGGAGCTTCAGACCGGTCGCCTCGCGCAGGCGGTTGCGCAGTTCCACCGAGGTGAGCGAGTCGAAGCCGGCCTCGTTGAACGCCGTCTCCACCCGGACGTTCTCCGGTCCGCTGTGGCCGAGGACGACCGCGGCCTGAGCCCGTACCACGTCGAGGAGCAGCGCCGTCTGCTTCGCGGCGGACAGGCCGACCAGCCGGTCGGAGAGCTGTCGCTGCTCGCCGCCACCGGCGGCCGTCCGCGCCGACTGCCGGCCCGCGGGGACGAGGCCGCGCAGCAGGTGCGGCACCCCGCCGCCCGCCGTCGCGTCGGCGCGTACGGCCCGCAGGTCCAGCCTCGCCGGAACGAGCAGCGTCTGCCCGGTCCGCAGTGCGGCGTCGAACAGGTCCATGCCCTCGGCGGAGCGCAGGGCGTGGACTCCGCCGCGCCCCTCCCGCCGGCCCATGCGCGTCCTGGTGAGGTCGTCGATGGTGTCGGCCATGCCGGTGATCTGCTCCCACGGCCCCCAGGCCAGGGAGAGCCCGGGCAGGCCCGCCGCCCGGCGGTGTGCCATCAGGCCGTCCAGGTAGGCGTTGGCCGCCGCGTAGCCGCCGCTGCCCGCACCCATGAACACGGACGAGGCGGAGGAGTAGACGACGAACGCGTCCAGGTCCAGATCGCGCGTGAGCTCGTCGAGGTGCCGTACGGCGTCGACCTTCGGCGCGAACACGCCGGCGAGGCGGTCCGGGGTCAGTGCCCCGATCACCCCGGGATCGAACACGCCTGCCGTGTGCACGACACCGCGCAGCGGGTGCTCGTCGGGCACCGAGGCGAGCAGTGCCTCGACCTGCCCGCGGTCGGACACGTCACAGGCCACGACCGACACGGCCGCCCCCGCTTCGGTGAGCTCCGCGGCCAGCTCCCGCGCGCCCTCGGCGTCCGGGCCGCGACGGCTGGCCAGGACCAGACTCCGTACGCCGTACCTGGCCACCAGGTGCCGGGCCGCCAGACCACCCAGCGAGCCACCGCCCGAGACCAGGACGGTCCCCTGCGGCCCGAACACCGGTGCCGCGTCCACGAGTCCGGCGTCGGCGGCACGGGCGAGGCGGGGTACGGAGAGAGCCGTGCCGCGCACCGCGAGCTGCGGCTCGCCGCCGGCCAGCACCGTGGCGAGCAGGGAGTCCAGCACCTGCTCCACACCGCCCTCGGCGTCGGGGTCGGTGTCGAGCAGGACGACGCGGTCGGGGTTCTCCGACTGCGCGGCACGCACCAGCCCCCACACCGCGGACCCGGCCGGGTCGGTCACCGTGCCGTCGGCGCCGGCGGCCACCGCGCCCCGGGTCAGCACCACGAGGCGCGACTCCTCCACGCCGGGCGCGGTCAGCCACGCCTGCGTCACCTCCAGGACCCGGGAGGTCAGCTCCAGTACGGCACCTTCCCCTTCACCGCCGACGGCTTCCAGGACCGCCACCGCCGGTACGCCGCCACTCGCCGTCAGGACCGCCATGTCGTCGGCGCTCGTCACCGGCAGCCACGGCGGCGCGGGCTCCGTCACCCGGGCCGGAGGCAGTTCGGTCCACTCCACCGCGAACAGCGAGTCGCGGCCGTCCTGCGCCGCCGTGGCACCGAGCTGCTCGATGGACACCGCCCGCATCACCAGCGAGTCCATCGTCAGGACCGGGTTGCCCGTCTCGTCGGCCGCGGCGACGGACAGCGCGTCCGGGCCGTTCGGCGCGACCCGTACGCGCAGCGCCGAGGCGCCCGCCGCGTGCAGCACCAGGCCGTTCCACGCGAACGGCATCACCGGCTGCCCCGCTTCCTCCTCCGGCGTGTCCGCGGCGACGGCGAACGTCCCCGCCTGCAGGGCCGCGTCCAGCAGCGCGGGGTGGACACCGAAGTTCCCGGCCACCGCTCGCTCCTCGTCGAGCAGGGCGACCTCGGCGAAGAGTTCCCCGCCGCGCCGCCAGACCGCGCGTACGCCCTGGAAGACGGGCCCGTACGCGTATCCGCGTTCGAGCAGTCCCGCGTACAGGTCGTCGGTGTCGAGATCCACCTGCTGGGCGCCGGACGGCGGCCACGCGGCGAAGTCGAACCCGTCGGCGCCGGCGTCCGGCCGGACCGCGGGGGCCACCGTGCCGGTGGCGTGCCGTGTCCACACGTCCCCGTCGCCGCCGATGGCGTCCTCGGGCTGGGAGTAGATCTCCACGGTCCGCGAGCCGTTCTCGGCCGGGCCGCCCACGGCGACCTGGACCCGCACCCCGCCCTGCTCCGGCACGATCAGCGGCGCCTCGGTCACCAGCTCTTCCAGCACTCCGCACCCGGCCTCGTCACCGGCCCGGACCGCCAGCTCCACCAGGCCCGTACCGGGGAGGAGCACCAGACCACCGACGACGTGATCACCCAGCCAGGGGTGGGACTTCAGCGACAGGCGCGAGGTGAAGACCAGCCCGTCGGACTGCGGCAGCCGCACCACCGCGCCGAGCAGCGGATGGTCGGCCGCCGTCTGCCCCAGCGACGCCGCGTCTGTGACGGCCTGTGCCGTGTGCAGCCAGTAGTGCTGGTGGTCGAAGGCGTACGTCGGCAGGTCCACGCCCGCCGCAGCGGCACCGGCTCCCACCGGAAGCACCCCGCTCCAATCCACGGGTACGCCCCGCACGAACAGCTCCGCCATCGAGGCCAGCAGGCGACGCAGGCCACCGTCCTCACGGCGCAGCGAGCCGGTGACCACTGTGCTGACATTGCTGTCGCCGTCGTCGATGATCTCGGTGATCGGCTGGACCAGCACCGGGTGCGCGCTGACCTCGACGAACGTCCTGTGGTCCTGGTCGATCAGTTCGGTCACGGCGGGGCCGAAGCCGACCTGGCCGCGAAGGTTGCGGTACCAGTACCCGCCGTCCAGGACACCGGCGTCCCCGACCCAACCGCCCGTGACCGTCGAGTAGAACGGCACCATCGGTGCCTGAGCCTCGATGCCGGCCAGCGTGTCGGCGAGGGTGTCGCGGATGTCCTCGACATGGCGGGTGTGCGAGGCGTAGTCCACCGCCACCCGACGCACGCGGACACCATCAGCGGCCAGGGCTGCCAGAGCCTCGTCCAGGGCTTCGGCGTCACCGGCGACGACCACCGAGGACGGGCCGTTGACGGCCGCCACCTCGACCCGGTTCTCCCAGCGGACCAACCGTGCGACGGCTTCACCTTCGCTCAGCGCCACCGACGCCATACCGCCACGCCCGGCAAGCTGCTCGGCGATGGCCTGACTGCGCAGCGCCACCACCCGCGCCGCATCCTCCAGCGACAGCGCTCCCGAGACACACGCGGCCGCGATCTCACCCTGCGAGTGGCCGACCACGGCATCCGGCAGCACACCCACCGACGACCACACCGCCGCAAGGCCCACCATCACGGCGAAGCTCGCGGGCTGGAGCACATCGACCCGCTCCAACAGACCGGGGTCCGCCTCGCCGCGCAGGACGTCGACCAGGGACCAGTCGATCCACGGCTCAAGCGCCGCCGCACACTGCGCGATCCGCTCCGCGAACACCGGCGACGTATCCAGCAACTCCCGACCCATACCCGCCCACTGCGAGCCCTGCCCCGGGAACACCCACACCACCTTGCCCGGCGCACCTGACCCGGCACTGCCGACGACGACACCCGGCGCGCTCTCACCCCGCGCCAGCGCCCCCAGCCCGCTCAGCGCTTCTTCGCCCGACCCGGCCACCACCACCGCACGCTCACCCAGCACTCCACGGCTGGACACCAACGCCCCGGCCACACCCGTCAGCGAGACCTCGTCGGCGCCTTCGACGAACGCCGCGAGCCGACCCGCCTGCCCCGCCAGCGAACCCTCACTGCGCGCCGACACCACCAACGGCACCGCACCCGCGGACACCGGCGGCACCACAGCACCCGACACCGGCGACCCGTCCGCGACCGGCGTCTGGGCGTCGTCGTCCGGCACCTCTTCGAGGATCAGGTGCGCGTTCGTGCCGCTGACGCCGAACGAGGAGACACCGGCCCGGCGCGGACGGCCGTCGCGCGGCCACTCCCGTGCCTCGGTCAGCAGCTCCACCGCGCCGGCCGACCAGTCGACCTGGGACGAGGGCTGTCGCGCGTGCAAGGTGGGCGGCAGCACGCCGTGCCGCAGTGCCTGCACCATCTTGATGACGCTTGCCACGCCCGCGGCGGCCTGCGCATGGCCGATGTTCGACTTCAACGAGCCGAGCCACAGCGGTCGTTGGGGATCGCGGTCGCGGCCGTACGTGGCCAGCAGGGCTTGTGCCTCGATCGGGTCACCCAGAGCCGTACCCGTCCCATGACCCTCCACGACGTCCACGTCAGCCGGCGACAGGCCCGCGCCCGCCAGGGCCCGCCGGATCACGCGCTGCTGCGAGGGTCCGTTGGGGGCGGTGAGGCCGTTGGACGCGCCGTCCTGGTTGACCGCGCTGCTGCGCAGGACTGCCAGGACCTTGTGTCCGCGCTCCCGGGCCACCGACAGGCGCTCCAGGACCACGACACCCACACCTTCGGACAGGCCCATCCCGTCCGCGCCGTCCGCGAACGCCTTGCAGCGGCCGTCGCCGGCCAGGCCGCGCTGGCGCGAGAAGGCCATGAAGGTGGCGGGCGTCGCCATCACCATCGCGCCGCCGGCCAGCGCCATCGAGCACTCGCCCTGCCGCAGCGCCTGTCCGGCCAGGTGCATCGCCACCAGCGACGACGAGCACGCGGTGTCCACCGACACCGCCGGGCCCTCGAAGCCGAACACGTACGACACCCGGCCCGACGCCACGCTCGACGCCAGCCCCGTACCCGCGAAGCCCTCCACCTCCGGGGCGATCTCACCGGTCGCGTAGCCCTGGCCGGAGACGCCGGAGTACACGCCGACGTCCGTGCCCTTGAGCGAGGCCGGGTCGATGCCCGCGCCTTCCAGCGCTTCCCAGGAGGTCTCCAGGAGCAGCCGCTGCTGCGGGTCCATGGCGAGGGCCTCACGCGGCGAGATCCCGAAGAAGCCCGCGTCGAAGAGGCCCGCGCCGCGCAGGAAGCCGCCCTGGCTGGTGTACGAGGTGCCCGCGTGGTCGGGGTCGGCGTCGAACAGCCCTTCAAGGTCCCAGCCCCGGTCCTCGGGGAAGCCGGAGACGGCGTCGACGCCGTCGGCGACCAGCCTCCACAGGTCGTCCGGCGAGGACACACCGCCCGGATAGCGGCACGCCATCCCGACGATGGCGAGCGGTTCGTTCGTGTCGGCCGCGACGGCCGGGACGGCCGCGGGCGCCTGCGACCCGGGTGCCGTCACCTCACCGAACTCCTCGCGCAGATAGCGGGCGAGGGCCTGCGGGGAGGGATAGTCGAAGACGAGCGTGGGCGGAAGCTTCAGACCGGTCGCCTCGCGGAGCCGGTTGCGCAGTTCCACCGAGGTGAGTGAGTCGAATCCGGCGTCCTTGAACGCGGTCTCCGCCCGGACGCCGCCCGGTTCGGTGTGGCCGAGGACGACCGCGGCCTGGGCCCGCACCAGGTCGAGGAGGAGCGCTTCCTGCTCGGCGGGGGCGAGTCCGGCCAGCCGGTCGGACAGCCGGCCGCTCTCCTCGGCGGCACTCGCCGCCCGGGCCTGCTGCCGGCCGGTCCGTACGAGCCCGCGCAGCAGGTACGGGACCGCCGCGCCCGCCGACGCGTCGGCCCGCACGGTCCGCAGGTCCAGCTTGACCGGCACCAGCAGGGCCCGCTCGGAGCCGAGAGCGGCGTCGAACAGGTCCATGCCCTCGGCCGCCGAGATCTCCAGCACTCCGCTGCGACTCGCCCGCGCCTGGTCGACGGCGCTGAGGTGGCCGGCCATGCCGAGCGACTGCTCCCACAGGCCCCAGGCCAGAGAGATGCCGGGCAGCCCCGCCGCCCGGCGACCGCTCATCGCGCCGTCCAGGTAGGCGTTCGCCGCGGAGTAGTTGCCCTGGCCGGCACCGCCGGACAGGCCCGCGACGGAGGAGAACACGACGAACGCGTCCAGGTCCAGGCCGCGGGTGAGCTCGTCGAGATGGCGTACGGCGTCCACCTTCGGCGCGAACACCCCGGCGAGCCGTTCCGGCGTCAGGTCCCCGATCAGCCCGTCGTCGAACACCCCGGCCGTATGGACGACTCCGCGCAGGGGGTGCTCGTCGGGCACCGAGGCGAGGAGCGCCTCGACCTGCCCGCGGTCGGACACGTCACAGGCCACGACGGACACGGCCGCACCTTGTTCCGTGAGTTCCGCGACCAACTCCCGTACGCCCTCGGCGTCCGGGCCCCGGCGACTGGCCAGGACCAGGTGCCGTACGCCGTGCCGGGAGACCAGATGCCGCGCGACGACGGCACCCAGCGACCCGGCACCCGAGACCAGAACCGTCCCCTCATCTCCCCCACGTGCGAACACCGCGGCCGCGTCCGTGCCGTGGCCGGTGGCGCGGGCGAGTCGGGGCACCGACAGGGCCGCACCACGGACGGCGACCTGCGGCTCCCCGGCGGCCATCACCGAGCCGAGGACCGAGTCGAGGACCGAATCCACAGCGGCCTCGGCAGCGGGATCGGTGTCCAGGAGGACGACGCGGTCCGGGCTCTCCGACTGGGCGGCGCGCACCAGACCCCACACCGCCGCTCCGGCCGGGTCGGTCACCACGCCGTCACCCGCCGGCACCGCACCCCGGGTCGCCACCACCAGCCGCGACTCGTCGAGGCCGTCGGCGGTCAGCCACGCCTGCAGCACCGCGAGGACGCCGGAGGTCAGGGCGAGCACCGCGTCGGGTCCCTCGCCCCCGACGGCTTCCAGGACCGCCACCGCCGGTACGCCGACGCTCGCGGACAGGGCCGCCACGTCGTCGGGGGTCGCGATCGGCACCCACGACGGGGGGAACTCGGTCCCCTGGGGCAGCTCGCTCCACTCCAGCTGGAACAGCGCGTTGGCGACCGCCGTGTCCACCGGCGTCTCCAACTGGTCGGCGGACACCGCCCGGGACACCAGCGAGTCCAGTGTCACCACCGGGGCGCCGGCCTCGTCGGCCGCCTGGACCGACAGCGCGTCCGGGCCGTTCGGTGCGATCCGCACCCGCAGCGCCGAGGCACCGGCGGCGTGCAGCACCAGCCCGTTCCACGCGAAGGCCAGCACCGGCTGCCCGGAGTCGGCAGCCTCCGCGCCCGCCGCGGTCCCGATGGTGCCGGCCTGCAGCGCGGCGTCAAGGAGCGCGGGATGGATACCGAAGCCTCCGGCCTCCTTGCGCTGTTCGTCGGGCAGGGCGACCTCGGCGAAGACCTCCTCGCCGCGCCGCCACACGGCCCGTACGCCCTGGAACGCCGGGCCGTAGCCGTAGCCGCGCTCGACCAGGTCGCCGTAGAAGTCACCGACCTCGACGGGCTCCGCGCCGGGCGGCGGCCAGGCCGCGAAGTCCACCTCGGTCACCGGCGCCGACGATGCCGCCGCCAGGGTGCCGGTGGCGTGCCGCGTCCAGGTGTCCCCGTCGCCGGGAGCGTCCTCACGCTGGGAGTAGACCTCCACGGTCCGCGAACCGTTCCCGCCGGGCGCGCCCACGGCGACCTGCACGCGCACCCCGCCATGCTGCGGCACGACGAGCGGTGCCTCGATCACCAGCTCTTCCAGTACTCCGCACCCGGCCTCGTCACCGGCCCGTACGGCCAACTCCACCAAGCCCGTACCGGGGAGGATGACGACACCGCCGACGGCGTGATCGCCCAGCCAGGGCTGCGCCTTCAGCGACAGCCGTGAGGTGAAGACGAGCCCGTCGGACTGCGGCAGCCGCACCACGGCGCCGAGCAGCGGATGGTCGGCCGCCGCCTGCCCCAGTGACGCCGCGTCCGTCGCCGGCCCGGTCTCCTGCAACCAGTAGTGCTGGTGCTCGAAGGCGTACGTCGGCAGGTCGAGCCGCGCCGACGTGGCTCCGGCCGGGAGCACGCCGGTCCAGTCGACGGGTACGCCCCGGACGAACAGCTCCGCCATCGAGGCCAGCAGGCGTCGCAGGCCACCGTCCTCACGGCGCAGCGAGCCGGTCACCACCGTGCTGACACTCGTGTCGCTGTCGTCGATGACCTCGGTGATCGGCTGGACCAGCACCGGGTGGGCGCTGACCTCGACGAACGTCCTGTGGTCCTGGTCGATCAGCTCGGTCACGGCAGGGCCGAAGCCGACCTGGCCGCGCAGGTTGCGGTACCAGTACCCGCCGTCCAGAACACCGGCGTCCCCGACCCAACCGCCCGTGACAGTGGAGTAGAAGGGGATGGTCGGGGCCTGGGCCTCGATGCCGGCCAGGGTGTCGGCGAGGGCCTCGCGGATGTCCTCGACATGGCGGGTGTGGGACGCGTAATCCACAGCGACCCGCCGTACGCGGACCCCGTTGGCCGCCAGGGCTTCGAGAGCCTCGTCCAGGGCTTCGGCGTCACCAGCGACGACCACCGAGGACGGGCCGTTGACGGCCGCCACCTCGACCCGGTCCTCCCACCGCACCAACCGCGCGACGGCTTCAGCTTCACTCAGCGCCACCGAGGCCATACCGCCACGCCCGGCAAGCTGTTCGGCGATGGCCTGGCTGCGCAGCGCCACCACCCGCGCCGCGTCCTCCAGCGACAGCGCACCGGACACGCACGCGGCGGCGATCTCACCCTGGGAGTGACCCAGCACCGCGTCAGGACGGACCCCGACCGAGGACCACACCGCCGCAAGGCCCACCATCACGGCGAAGCTCGCGGGCTGGAGCACATCGACCCGCTCCAGTACCTCCGAGTCCGCCTCACCCCGCAGCACGTCGATGAGCGACCAGTCGATCCACGGCTCAAGCGCCGCCGCACACTGCGCGATCCGCTCCGCGAACACCGGCGACCTTTCCAACAACTCCCGGCCCATACCCGCCCACTGCGAGCCCTGCCCCGGGAACACCCACACCACCTTGCCCGGCGCCCCGGCGTCGGCACTGCCCACGACGACACCCGGCGCACTCTCACCGCGCGCCAGCGCCCCCAGCCCGGCGAGTGCCTCGGCATCCGTGCCCGCCACCACCACCGCACGTTCGCCCAGCACCGCCCGGCCGGACACCAACGCCCCGGCCACGCCCGCCAGTGACACCTCATCGGCGCCTTCGACGAACGCCGCGAGCCGCTCCGCCTGCCCCGCCAGCGAACCCGCACTGCGCGTCGACACCACCAACGGCACCACACCTGCGGACACCGACGGCCGCTGTGCCTGCCCTTCGCCGTCGGACGTCTCCTCGTCTGATGACGTCTCCTCGGCGGGCGCTTCTTCCAGGATCAGGTGTGCGTTCGTGCCGCTGACCCCGAACGCGGACACACCGGCCCGGCGCGGACGGCCCTCGCTCGGCCACTCCCGTGCCTCCGTCAGCAGTTCCACCGCGCCGGCCGACCAGTCGACCCGGGCCGTCGGCGCGTCCACGTGCAGCGTGGGCGGCATGACACCGTGCCGCAGCGCCTGCACCATCTTGATCACACCGGCCACACCCGCGGCGGCCTGCGTGTGCCCGACGTTCGACTTCAACGACCCCAGCCACAACGGCCGCTGCGGGTCACGGTCGCGGCCGTACGTGGCCAGCAGCGCCTGCGCCTCGATCGGATCGCCGAGGACCGTACCGGTTCCGTGCCCCTCCACGAGGTCCACGTCCGCCGGGGAGAGTCCCGCGTTCGCCAGTGCGCCGCGGATCACGCGCTGCTGCGAGGGCCCGTTGGGCGCGGTCAGGCCGTTGGACGCGCCGTCCTGGTTGACCGCGCTGCCCCGCAGCACCGCCAGGATCCTGTGTCCCCGCTCCTTCGCCACGGACAGGCGCTCCAGGACGACCACGCCGACGCCCTCGGCCCAGCCGGTGCCGTCCGCGCCGTCCGCGTACGCCTTGCAGCGGCCGTCCTCCGCCAGACCCCGCTGGCGGGAGAACTCCACGAACGCGCCGGGGTTGGCCATGACCGTCGCGCCGCCCGCCAGTGCCATCGAGCACTCGCCCTGCCGCAGCGCCTGCGCCGCCAGGTGCATCGCCACCAGCGACGACGAGCACGCCGAGTCGATCGTCACGGCGGGGCCCTCGAACCCGAAGACGTACGACACCCGGCCCGACGCCACACTCGTCGAGCCGCCCGTGCCCGCGAAGCCCTCCAGCTCCGGTGTGACCACGCTGGCGCCGGGCGCGACATAGCCCTGGCCGAACACCCCGGAGAAGACGCCGACATCGGCGCCCTTCAGCGACACCGGGTCGATGCCCGCGCTCTCCATGGCCTCCCAGGACGTCTCCAGGAGGAGCCGCTGCTGCGGGTCCATGGCGAGGGCCTCACGCGGCGAGATCCCGAAGAACCCGGCGTCGAAAAGGCCCGCCTCGTGGAGGAAGCCGCCCTGATCGGTGTAGGTGGTGCCCGCTCGGTCCGGGTCGGCGTCGAACAGCCCTTCCAGATCCCAGCCGCGATCCTGGGGGAACCCCGACACCGCGTCGCGGCCGTCACGCACCAGGCGCCACAGGTCGTCCGGACCCGCCACCCCGCCGGGGAGGCGGCATGCCATGCCCACCACGGCCACCGGCTCGCGGGAGGCGTCCATGAGACGGCGGTTGCGCTTCTTCAGCGAACCGACCTCTTCCAGCGACTTCCGCAGCGCCTCGACGACCTTTTCATACGACGCACTCACGTTGAGTTCCCCAATCCTTCAGCGTTTTCGCAGGGTCAGTTGTCGCCGAGCGCGAGCTGTACGAGATCGTCGACGTTCAGCTCGGCGATCGCCGTCTCCTCGTCGGTGTCGTCCGGTGCGCCGGCCGCTGGTTCGCCGTCGCCGAGGGCGGCCAGCTTGACCAGGGCGTCCATCAGTCCGGCTGCCCGGAAGCGGGCCAGCGGGAGCGATACGAGTGCGCGTCGCAGTCGTTCCTCGTCCACGTCCGGGCCGGTCTCCGTGCCGTCGCCGGCCGGGAACAGTTCGGTGTGCAGGTGGCGGGCGAGAGCCTGCGGGTTCGGGTAGTCGAAGACCAAGGTGGCGGGGAGCTGCAGACCCGTCGCCTCCCGCAGCCGGTTGCGCAGTTCCACGGAGGTGAGCGAGTCGAAGCCGGTGTCCTTGAACGCCGTGTCCGCCCGGACCCCGTCCGGTCCGGCATGTCCGAGGACGACCGCCGCCCGGGTGCGTACCAGGTCCACGAGGACCTTCTCCTGTTCGGCGGTGGGGAGCCCGGCGAGGCGCCGCAGCAGCTCGCCGTTCTCGGCGCCTCCCGTCCGCGCCAGTTGCCGGCCGGCGCGGACCAGGCCGCGCAGCAGGTGCGGCACTCCCCCGCCGCCGGCGGCGGCTTCGGCCCGTACGCCGCGCAGGTCCAGCTTGGCGGGGACGAGGAGCGACAGCGAGGTTCCCATCGCGGCGTGGAACAGTTCCATGCCCTCCTCCAGGGGCATCGCCCGGAGGCCGCCGCGGCGGTTCATGCGGGAGCGGGTGAGGTCGTCGGTGCCGGCCGCCATGCCGCTGGTCTGCTCCCACAGACCCCAGGCCAGCGAGAGCCCCGGCAGGCCCGCCGCCCGGCGGACCGCCATCAGCCCGTCCAGGAAGGCGTTGGCCGCCGCGTAACTTCCGCTGCCCGCGCCCATGAAGACCGCCGACACGGAGGAGTAGACGACGAACGCGTCCAGGTCCAGGCCGCGGGTGAGCTCGTCGAGGTGCCGTACGGCGTCCACCTTCGGCGCGAACACCCTCGCCAGGCGCTCCGGGGTCAGCGTCCCGACCACTCCGGCGTCCAGGACACCGGCCGTGTGGACGACCCCGCGCAGGGGGTGCTCGTCGGGCACCGACGCGAGAAGCGCCTCGACCTGCCCACGGTCGGACACGTCACAGGCCACGACCGACACGGCCGCCCCCGCTTCGGCGAGTTCCGCGACCAGCTCCCGCACGCCCTCGGCGTCCGGGCCCCGGCGACTGGCCAGGACCAGACTCCGTACGCCGTACCTGGCCACCAGGTGCCGGGCCGCCAGGCCGCCCAGCGAGCCGGTGCCACCCGTGATGAGGACCGTCCCCTCCGGGCCGAACACCGGTGCCGTGTCCGCGAGTCCGGCGTCGGCGGCGCGGGCGAGGCGGGGTACGGAGAGAGCCGTGCCGCGTACCGCGACCTGCGGCTCGTCGCCGGCCAGTACCGCCCCCAGTACGGGGACCACTCCGTCGTCGGAGGCCGGGTCGGCGTCGATCAGGACGATCCGGTCGGGGTTCTCGGCCTGCGCGGCCCGCACCAGCCCCCACACCGCCGCCCCGGCCGGATCCGTCACCGCACCATCCGCGCCGCCCGTGGCATCCGCACCGGCGGGCACCGCGCCCCGGGTCGCCACGACCAGGCGCGACTCCTCAAGGCCGTCCGTGGACAGCCACGCCTGCACCACGTCAAGGACCCTGGAGGTCAGCGCGAGCACCGCGTCCTGTCCCTCCCCGCCGATGGCCTGCACCACCGCCACCGCCGGGACCTCGGGGCCCTGGGCCAGGGCCGCCACGTCCTCGGCCAGGGCCACCAGCGCCCATGTCGGGGCGGGCACGGCACCGGGTGCCTGGGGCAGTTCGGTCCAGTCCAGCCGGAACAGCGAGTCGGCGTGCGCCGTGTCACCGGACCGTGCCAGCTGCTCGGCGGACAGCGCCCGCAGCACCAGCGAGTCCGCCGACACCACCGGGCCACCGGTCTCGTCGGCCGCCTCCAGTGACAGCGCCGGCGACGGCCCCGACGGTGACGAAGACGAGGGTGACGCGGTGTCCGGCCCGCCGGGCAGCAGCCGTACCCGCAGGGCCGAGGCACCCGCGGCATGCAGTACCAGGCCGCTCCAGTCGAGCGGTTGCCGCGGCGCGGCGCCGTCCGCCGACGGGTCGGCGCCACCGACGGTGGCGGCGTGCAGGGCGGCGTCAAGCAGGGCGGGATGGATACCGAACCTGTCGGCGTCCTTGCGGTGTTCCTCGGGCAGGGCGACCTCGGCGAAGACCTCCTCGCCGCGCCGCCACACGGCACGTACCCCTTGGAACGCGGGCCCGTACTCGTACCCCTGCCCGTGCAGGCCGGAGTAGAAGTCACCGGTCTCGACGGCCTTCGCGCCGGGCGGCGGCCACGCCGTGAAGTCGAACGCGCCCCCACGGGCCGAGGCGGCCGGGGCCGACAGGTGTCCGGTGGCGTGCCGCGTCCAGGTGTCCCGGTCGCCTGTGGCGTCCTCACGCTGGGAGTAGATCTCCACAGTGCGCGAGCCGTTCTCGGCCGGGCCGCCCACGACGACCTGGACCCGCACCCCGCCCTGCTCCGGCACGATCAGCGGCGCCTCGACCGCCAGTTCCTCCAGCACTCCGCACCCGGCCTCGTCACCGGCCCGGACCGCCAGCTCCACCAGGCCGGTGGCCGGGAGGAGCACCGTGCCGTCGATTACGTGATCACCCAGCCAGGGGTGGGACTTGAGCGACAGGCGCGAGGTGAAGACGAGCCCGTCGGAGTGCGGCAGCTCGACGACCGCGCCGAGCAGCGGATGGTCGGCCGCCGTCTGCCCCAGCGACGCCGCGTCGGTGACGGCCTGTGCCGTGTGCAGCCAGTAGTGCTGGTGGTCGAAGGCGTACGTCGGCAGGTCGAGCCGCGCCGACGTGGCTCCGGCCGGGAGTACCCCGGTCCAGTCCACCGGTACGCCGCGTACGAACAGCTCCGCCATCGAGGCCAGCAGCCGTCGCAGGCCGCCGTCCTCACGGCGCAGGGAGCCGGTCACCACCGTGCTGACGTTGCTGTCGCTGCCGTCGTCGATGATCTCGGTGATCGGCTGGACCAGCACCGGGTGGGCGCTGACCTCGACGAACGTGCCGTGACCCTCGCGGATCAGCTCGGCGACAGCCGGGCCGAACCCCACCTGGCCGCGCAGGTTGCGGTACCAGTACCCGCCGTCCAGAACACCGGTATCCCCGACCCAACTGCCCGTGACCGTCGAATAGAACGGCACCATCGGTGCCTGAGCCTCGATACCGGCCAGGGTCTCGGCGAGAGCTTCGCGGATGTCCTCGACATGGCGGGTGTGGGACGCGTAGTCCACGGCCACGCGCCGTACGCGGACTCCATCGGCGGCCAGGGCCTCGAGAACCTCGTCCAGGGCTTCGGCGTCACCGGCGACGACCACCGAGGACGGACCGTTGACCGCCGCCACCTCCACCCGATCCGCCCACCGTTCAAGACGGGCGACCGCCTCACTCTCGTCGAGGGCGACCGACGCCATGCCGCCGCGCCCGGCGAGCTGTTCGGCGATGGCCTGACTGCGCAACGCCACCACCCGCGCCGCGTCCTCCAGCGACAGCGCACCCGAGACACACGCGGCGGCGATCTCGCCCTGCGAGTGACCGACGACCGCGTCCGGCAGCACACCCACCGACGACCACACCGCCGCCAGACCCACCATCACCGCGAAGCTGGCCGGTTGCAGCACATCCACCCGCTCCAGCAGCTCAGCATCGGCCTCACCACGCAGCACGTCGAGGAGCGACCAGTCGATCCACGGCTCAAGCGCCGCCGCGCACTGCGCGATCCGCTCCGCGAACACCGGCGACGTATCCAGCAACTCCCGGCCCATACCCGCCCACTGCGAGCCCTGACCGGGAAACACCCACACCACCCTGCCGGGCGCCCCGGCACCGGCACTGCCCACGACGACACCCGGCGCACTCTCACCACGCGCCAGCGCCCCCAGCCCGCTCAGCGCTTCTTCGTCCGACCCGGCCACCACCACCGCACGCTCACCGAACAGCGCACGGCCGGACACCAACGCCCCGGCCACGCCCGCCGACGACACCCCGTCTGTGCCCTCGATGAACGCCGCGAGCCGACCCGCCTGCCCCGCCAGCGAACCCTCACTGCGCGCAGACACCACCAACGGCACCGCACCCGCGGATGCCGACGGCACCACGTCACCCGACACCGACGGCCCGTCCACGACAGGCGGCTCGACGCCGTCTTCCAGGGCCTCCTCCAGGATCAGGTGCGCGTTCGTCCCGCTGATGCCGAACGAGGAGACACCGGCCCGGCGCGGACGACCGGTGTCGCTCTGCCACTCCCGTGCCTCGGTCAGCAGCTCGATGGCGCCGTCCGACCAGTCCACCCGGGACGAGGGCTCTCGCACGTGCAAGGTGGGCGGCAGCACGCCGTGCCGCAGCGCCTGCACCATCTTGATCACGCCCGCCACACCCGCGGCGGCCTGCGTGTGCCCGACGTTCGACTTCAACGACCCCAGCCACAACGGCCGCTCCGGGTCACGGTCACGGCCGTACGTGGCCAGCAGCGCCTGCGCCTCGATCGGATCGCCGAGGACCGTACCGGTTCCGTGGCCCTCCACGACGTCCACGTCCGCCGGTGACAACCCCGCACTGGCCAGCGCCTTACGGATCACCCGCTGCTGCGAGGGCCCGTTCGGAGCGGTCAGGCCGTTGGACGCCCCGTCCTGGTTGACCGCGCTGCCCCGCAGCACCGCGAGCACCTTGTGGCCGCGCTCCCGCGCCACCGACAGGCGCTCCAGGACGACCACACCGACGCCCTCGGACAGTACGGTGCCGTCGGCGTCGTCCGCGTACGCCTTGCAGCGGCCGTCGCCCGCCAGGCCCCGCTGGCGCGACATGCCGAGGACGCCGATCGGCGATCCCATCACGGCGACGCCGCCGGCCAGTGCCATGGAGCACTCGCCCTGCCGCAGTGCCTGCGCGGCCAGGTGCATCGCCACCAGCGACGACGAGCACGCCGTGTCCACGGTGACCGCGGGGCCCTCGAAGCCGAAGGCGTACGACACCCGGCCCGACGCCACACTTCCCGCGGTGGCGGTCGTGACGAAGCCTTCGAGTTCGGCGGGCATGTTGCTCAGGGACTCGAGGTAGTCGTGGATGGAGACGCCGGAGAAGACGCCGATGTTGTCGCCCCGGGTCGTGGTCGGGTCGACGCCCGCCCGCTCCAGGGCCTCCCAGGAGGCTTCGAGGAGCAGCCGCTGCTGCGGGTCCATGGCGAGGGCCTCGCGGGGCGAGATCCCGAAGAAGCCCGCGTCGAAGAGGCCCGCTCCTTCCAGGAAGCCGCCCCGGGTGGCGGACGAGGTGCCCGCGCGGTCGGTGTCGGGGTCGGTGTCGAAGAGGCGTTCCAGGTCCCAGCCCCGGTCCTCGGGGAAGGCGGACATGCCTTCGCGGCCCTCCCGCAGCAGGCGCCACAGGCCGTCGGGGCCGGTCACGCCGCCGGGCAGCCGGCACGCCATGCCGACGATCGCGATCGGCTCGTCGGGGTCCGCGGCGGCTGCCGCGGCGGTCGCGGCGGTGGTTCCGGCGGCCGTGTCGGCCGCCGCCGTGTCCCCGAGTTCCTCGCGCAGGTAGCGGGCCAGGGCCACCGGGGTCGGGTAGTCGAAGATCAGGGTGGCGGGGAGTTTCACGCCGGTCGCCGCGCTGAGCCGGTTGCGCAGTTCGACGGCGGTCAGGGAGTCGAAGCCGATGTCGCTGAATCCGCGGGTGCCCTGCGTCAGTTCGGGTCCGGTGAAGCCGAGTACGGCGCCCGCCTCGGCCTGGACGACGGAGAGCAGCACGCTCTCCTGTTCGTCCCGGGGCAGCCCGGCGAGCCGGCGGACCAGGGCACTGCTGTCTCCCGCGGCCGCTCGCGCCGCGCGCCGGCCGGCACGTATCAGGCCGCGCAGCAGATGCGGGACTCCCCCGCCGTCCGCGGCCTGGTTGCGCAGCGTCCGCAGGTCCAGCTTGATCGGCACGAGGAGGGCCTGTCCCATGTGCAGCCCGGTGTCGAGGATGTGCAGGCCCTCGGCGGGGGTGAGTGCGAGGACACCGCCGCGGCTCATCCGGGCCTGGTCGACGGCGCCCAGGTGCGCGGTCAGTCCGGTGCTCTGTTCCCACAGGCCCCAGGCCAGGGACAGGCCCGGCAGGCCCGCCGCGCGGCGCTCGGCCATCAGCCCGTCGAGGAAGGCGTTGGCGGCGGCGTAGTTGCCCTGGCCCGCGGACCCCATGAGGGCGGCGGCGGACGAGAACACGACGAAGGCGTCGAGGTCCAGGTCCCGGGTCAGTTCGTCGAGGTGGCGCACCGCGTCCACCTTGGGCGCGAACACGCCCGCGAGGCGTTCCGGGGTGAGCGTCGCGATGACTCCGTCGTCCAGTACGCCGGCCAGGTGCACCACGCCGGTCAGGGGGTGCTCGTCCGGTACGGAGGCCAGCAGTGCCTCGACGTCGGCGCGCCGGGACACGTCACGGGCGACGACGGAGACCGCCGCGCCCCGGCCGGTGAGTTCGGCGACCAGTTCCGGTACGCCCTCGGCGTCCGGGCCCCGGCGGCCGGCCAGGACGAGGTGCCGTACGCCGTGCCGGGTGACCAGGTGCCGGGCCACCAGCGCGCCCAGGGAGCCGGTGCCGCCCGTGACCAGGACGGTTCCCTCCGCTGCGAAGACGTGCGGGGTGTCGGGGGCCTGGCCGGTGACACGGGCGAGGCGGGGTGCGGAGAGGGCCGTACCGCGGACCGCGATCTGCGGCTCGTCGCCGGTCAGCACGGCACCCAGTACGGCACCCGGTACGGCAGCCGGCCCATCGGCGGCGGCAGCGACAGCGGCACCGGTGTCACGGCCGGTGGCCGGGTCGGTGTCGACGAGGACGATCCGGTCCGGGTACTCGGCCTGCGCGGCCCGCACCAGTCCCCACACCGCCGATCCGGCCGGGTCGGTCACCACGCCGTCGCCCGCCGGCACCGCACCGCGCGTCGCCACGACGAGCCGGGACTCCTCAAGGCCGTCAGCGGCCAGCCACGCCTGCACCACCGCGAGGACCCGGGAGGTCAGGGCGAGTACCGCGTCGGGTCCCTCGCCGCCGACGGCCTCCAGGACCGCCGCCGCCGGCGCCCCGGCGCTCCGGGCCAGGGCCGTCACGTCCTCGGCCGTGGCGACCGGCGCCCACGTCGGTGCGGCCACCGCCCCCTGTGCCGGGGGCAGTTCGGTCCACTCGACGCCGAACAGCGCGTCGTGGCCGTCGTTCGCCGCCGCGGCGTCCAGCTGGTCGGCGGAGACCGGCAGGGACACCAGCGAGTCCATCGTCAGCACCGGCTCGCCGGTCTCGTCGGCGGCCTGGAACGACAGCGCGTCCGGGCCGCACGGTGCGACCCGTACACGCAGCGCCGAGGCACCCGCGGCGTGCAGGACGAGGCCGTTCCACGCGAACGGCAGCACCTTGCGGTCGTCGTCCGGGTTCGCGAGGGCATTGGTGTGCAGGGCCGCGTCGAGGAGCGCCGGGTGGATGCCGAACCTGCCGGCCTCCTCGCGCTGTTCGTCGGGCAGGGCGGCCTCGGCGAAGACCTCGTCGCCGCGCCGCCAGACCGCCCGCAGGCCCTGGAACGCGGGCCCGTAGGCGTAGCCGCGCTCGGTCAGGTCTCCGTAGAAGTTCTCGACGTCGACCGGCTGTGCGCCCGGCGGCGGCCAGGCGGCGAAGTCGAAGTCCGTCCCCCGGGCCGCCGGTGCGGCCGACAGGAGTCCGGTGGCGTGCCGTGTCCATCCGTCGGCGCCGCCGTCGTCGGCGTCCTCGCGCAGGGAGTACACGTCGACGGTGCGCAGGCCGTTCCCGCCGGGTCCGCTGACCGCGACCTGGACGCGCACCCCGCCGCGCTCGGGCAGCACCAGCGGTGCCTCGATCACCAGCTCTTCCAGGACTCCGTAGCCGAACTCGTCGCCCGCGCGGACGGCGAGATCGACGTACACCGTGCCCGGGACGATGACGACACCGCCGATCGCGTGCCCGGAGAGCCAGGGGTGTGACTGCAGCGACAGGCGTGAGGTGAAGACCAGGCCGTCGGACTGCGGCAGTTGCACCACCGCGCCGAGCAGCGGGTGGTCGGTCCCGACGAGCCCCAGGGACGCCGAGTCCGAGCCCGAGCCGCCCATGCGGAGCCAGTAGTGCTGCTGGTCGAAGGCGTACGTCGGCAGGTCGACGCGTGCCGGCCCGGTCCGGACGGGCAGCGCCCGGGCCCAGTCCACGGGTACGCCGCGGACGAACAGCTCGGCCATCGAGGCCAGCAGGCGGCGCAGACCGCCCTCCTGGCGCCGCAGCGACCCGGTCACGACCACGTCCGCGGCGCCGACGCCCCCGTCGGTGTCGGTGTCGGTACCCGTGCCGGTGTCGTAGAGGATCTCCGTGATGGGCTGCACCAGTACCGGATGGGCGCTCACCTCGACGAAGGCGCCGTGGCCCTCGCGGACCAGTTCGGCGACGGCGGGGCCGAAGCCGACCTGGCCGCGCAGGTTGCGGTACCAGTAGCCGCCGTCCAGGACACCGGTGTCCTCCACCCAACTGCCCGTGACCGTCGAGTAGAAGGGGGTCGTCGGCACCTGGGCGTCGATGCCGGCCAGCGCGTCGGCGAGGGTGTCACGGATCCGCTCCACGTGCCGGGTGTGCGAGGCGTAGTCCACGGCGATCCGCCGCACCCGTACGCCCTGGTCCTCCAGGGTGTCGAGGGCCTCGTCCAGGGCCTGGGCGTCACCGGCGACGACCACCGAGGACGGACCGTTGACGGCCGCCACCTCCACGCGGTCCGCCCACCGCTCCAGACGGGCGAGCGCCTCGTCCTCGCTCAGCGCGACCGACGCCATGCCGCCACGCCCGGCAAGCTGTTCGGCGATGGCCTGGCTGCGCAGCGCCACCACCCGCGCCGCATCCTCCAACGACAGCGCACCGGACACGCAGGCGGCGGCGATCTCGCCCTGCGAGTGGCCCAGCACCGCGTCGGGCTCGACACCCACCGACGACCACACCGCCGCCAGTCCCACCATCACGGCGAAGCTGGCCGGTTGCAGCACATCCACCCGCTCCAACAGGCCGGGGTCGGCCTCACCCCGCAGGACGTCGATGAGCGACCAGTCCACCCACCGTTCCAGGGCATCCGCGCACTGCGCGATCCGCTCCGCGAACACCGGCGACGTATCCAGCAACTCCCGGCCCATACCGGCCCATTGAGAGCCCTGACCCGGGAACACCCACACCACCTTGCCGGGCGTATCCGCACCGGACACGACACCGGGCGCGCTCTCGCCCGCGGCGAGCGCCCGCAGTCCGGTGAGTGCCTCCTCTTCGGAGCCGGCCACGACGACCGCACGCTCCCCCAGCACCGCACGGCCCGTCACCAGCGCGTCGGCGACGTCCGTCAGCGACGCCCCGCCGGCGCCGGACTCCAGGAACGACACCAGCCGTTCCGCCTGCGCCGCCAAGGACGCGGCGGTTCCCGCGGAGACCACCAGCGGCACCGCGTCGGCGGGCGCGACCCCCTGCGCGACCTCCTGCGCGGGTCCTTGCGCGGACCCCTGTCCGGCGGGCCGCGTCCGCTCCTGCGGGGCCTCCTCCAGGATCAGGTGCGCGTTCGTGCCGCTCGCCCCGAACGAGGAGACACCGGCCCGGCGCGGACGGCCGTCGCGCGGCCACTCCCGTGTCTCGGTCAGCAGTTCCACCGCGCCCGCCGACCAGTCCACCTGCGGGGTCGGCGCGTCCACGTGCAGGGTCGCCGGCAGCACCCCGTGCCGCAGCGCCTGCACCGTCTTGATGACACCGGCCACGCCGGACGCCGCCTGCGTGTGCCCGATGACGGACTTGACCGAGCCGAGCAGCAGCGGCTTCCGCGGGTCACGGCCCTGTCCGTACGTGGCGAGCAGTGCCTGTGCCTCGATCGGGTCGCCGAGGACCGTGCCCGTGCCGTGGCCCTCCACCGCGTCCACGTCGGCCGGGGAGAGTCCGGCACCGGCCAGAGCCTTGCGGATGACCCGCTGCTGGGCGGGGCCGTTCGGTGCGGTCAGGCCGTTGGACGCGCCGTCCTGGTTGACGGCGCTGCCGCGGAGCACCGCGAGGATCTGGTGGCCGCGCTCCTGGGCCACCGACAGCCGTTCCAGGAGCAGGACGCCCACGCCCTCCGCCCAGCCCGAGCCGTCGGCGCCTGCGGCGTACGACTTGCAGCGCCCGTCGAAGGCCAGGGCACGCTGCCGGGCGAAGCCGACGAACCCGCCGGGCGTGGCCATCACCGTGGAGCCGCCCACGAGTGCCATCGAGCACTCACCGCGGCGCAGTGCCTGCGCGGCGAGGTGCGTCGCCACCAGCGAGGAGGAGCACATGGTGTCGACGGTGACCGCGGGTCCTTCGAGTCCGAGGGTGTAGGCGATGCGCCCGGAGGCGACACCGCCCGCGGTGCCCAGGGCGCGTTCCAGGCTGAGGAAGTCCTCGTGGCCGCTCAGGTCGGGGGCGTAGTCCTGGTGGACCATGCCGGCGAAGACCCCGATGTCGGTGCCCCGCACCGAGTGGGGGTCGATGCCCGCGCGTTCGAGGGCTTCCCAGGACACTTCGAGGAGCTGGCGTTGCTGCGGGTCCATCGCGAGGGCCTCGCGGGGCGAGATGCCGAAGAACGGGGCGTCGAAGCGGCCCGCGTCGTGGAGGAAGGCGCCCTCGCGCACGTAGGTGGTGCCCGGGTTGTCGGGGTCCGGGTGGTAGAGGCCCTCCAGGTCCCAGCCCCGGTCCTCGGGGAAAGCGGTGTAGACGTCGGCGCCTTCGGACACCACCCGCCACAGGTCCTCGGGGCTGCGGATCCCGCCGGCGTACCGGCAGGCCATGGAGACGATCGCGAGAGGCTCCGTGGCCGCGGCCGCGAGCTCGCTGTTCTCCTGCTGAAGCCGAGCGTTCTCCTTCAGCGAGGCTCGCAGTGCCTCGACAACCTGCTCGTCCGGCGCGGACATACCCATCCTCCACGGTTCCTTGGCCATCGGTGGTCAGCTCGTCTTGCCCATGGCCCGTTGCACCAGACCGGCAACGTCCATCGCGTCGATCAGTTGCTCGGTGCCGCCCGCCGACGGCACCCCGTCACCCGGCCCGTCGGCGTTCCCGCCGTCGCCGCCGTCGCCGCCGTTCCTGCCGGTGTCGCCGTCGCGGCCGTCGCCGGTGTCGTCGGCGAGGGCCATGAGTGCCTCCAGGACGCCAACCTCCTTGAACCGGGCGAACGGAACGGACGCCAGGACCCGCCTGAGGTCGTCCTCACGCTCCTGTGGGCCGTCGTCGGACTCCCGGAGGAGTTCGGAACGCAGATGACCGACCAGCGCCTCCGGGGTGGGGTAGTCGAAGATCAAGGTCGCGGGCAGCCGCAGTCCGGTGGCCGCGCCGAGGCTGTTGCGCAGGTTCACGGCGGCGAGCGAGTCGAAGCCGACCTCCTGGAACGCCTGACGCGGTCCGATGCCCTCCGCGCCGCCGTGACCCAGCACCACGGAGGCGTGGCCGCGTACGAGGCGGAGCAGGATGCGGTTCTGCTCGGTGTCCGAGACCGCGCGCAGCGAGTCCGCGAGGGACGCGGCGGCGTCGCTGTCCCCGCTGTCGCGCTCCGCGGCCCGCAACACCGCCTTGGCCTCGGGCAGTTCGGCGAACAGGGGGCTCGTACGGACCGAGGTGAACGCCGGGATGAAGGCGCTCCAGTCCATGTCGGCCACCGTCACGAACTTCTCGTTGCCCTGCACCGCCTGCACCATCGCGGTCACCGCCAGCTGCGGGGCCACGGGCAGCACACCGCGGCGGCGCAGCTGGGCGAGGGCGGCCTCGTCCATGCCCACGCCGATCTCGTCGAGCGCGCCGCAGGCGATCGACGTGGCCCGCAGACCCCGGGCGCGGCGCCACTCGACCAGGGCGTCCAGGACGGCGTTGGCCGCTCCGGAGGGACCCTGGCCGCCGCCGCCCCACACGCCGGCGATCGAGGAGAACACCACGAACGCGTCCAGCGGCGTGTCCTCGAACTGCTCGTCCAGCCACACGGCGGTGTCGACCTTGGCTCTGAACACCTCGGCGAGATCGGCCGCGCCGGTGTCGTCGAGAGAACCGGCCCACGTGATGTCGGCGGCATGCACCACGGCGGTGAGCGGCTGCTCCGTCGCGCTCGTCGCATCCGTGACGCTCGTGATGTCCGTCGTCGCGCTCGTCGCGTCCGTCGCGGACAGCAGGCGGACGATCGCGTCGCGGTCCGTGTCCGCGCAGTCCTCCACCTCGGTGGCGGCGCCGAGTTCGGCCAGTTCGGCACGCAGGTCCGCCACGGCACCGTCGGGCGCGTGCGCGGTGGTGGTGACGACGAGCCGGCCCGCCCCGGCGAGCGCGAGCCGCACCGAGACGTGCCTGCCGAGTCCTTCGGCGCCACCGGTCACCAGTACCGTGCCCCGCGCCTGCCAGCGGCCCTCCCCCGCCGTCGCCTCCGGGACCGGCTTGCGGACCAGGCGGCGGGCGTAGACGCCCGACCGCCGGACCGCGAGCTGGTCCTCACCGGTGGCACCGTTCAGCACGCCCAGCAGGTACTGGCCGGTCCGCGCGTCCGTCCTGGCCGGCAGGTCGACCAGACCACCCCATCGGTCCAGCCGTTCGAGCGCGGCGGCCCGGCCGAGTCCCCACAGGGCCGCCTGGGCGGGCGAGGTGAGCGTGTCGTGGATCCCGATGTTCACGGCCCCCCTGGTCAGGCACCACAGGGGCTGGGTGACACGGCTGTCCCCGAGGGCCTGGATCAGCGCGAGGGTCGAGGCCGCGACCGCGAGCGGATTCTGCGGGCCGCCCGCCGTCCGCTCGTCCAGCGCGAGCAGGGACAGCACTCCGGTCACCTCGTGCCCGGCCGGAGTGCCGGCCAGGACACCGGTCAGCCGTTCGGCGAGCCGCTCCCGCGTCCGGTCACCGTCACCGACCTCCACCAGGACCGTGCCGAGCCCCTGCACGGTCAGTTCCTCCAGCAGAGCGTCGATCGCGGTGTCACCCCGGCGCTCGGCCGGTACGACGACCAGCCACCGCCCGCCCGGCACACCGGCCGCCTCACGCTCCAGGGGCTGCCAGGTGACGTGATAGCGCAGCTTCTCCGCGGAGGACCGCTCCCGCCGCTTCCCGCGCCACTCGGCGAGGACCGGTACGACGCTGCCCAACGCGGTGCGCTCGTCGTCCGACGCCATCTCCAGCAGCTCGGTGAGGGCGTTCAGATCGGCGTGCTCGACCGCTTCCCAGAAGTCGGAGTCGGCGCCTTCCGCGGCCTCGGCGACCGCGTCGGCCCCTTCTGCCTCCTGAAGCCAGTAGTGCTGCCGGTCGAAGGCGTACGTCGGCAGATCCACGTACGCCGCACCGGTCCCGGCGGCGGCCGGGAGCACCCCGGTCCAGTCGACGGGTACGCCCCGGACGAACAGCTCGGCCATGGACGCCAGCAGGCGTCGCAGGCCGCCGTCCTCGCGGCGCAGGGAGCCGGTCACCACCGCTTCCGCGCCACCGCCGTCGTTGGCGTCACTGTCACCGTCACCGCCGATGTCGTAGACGGTTTCGGTGATCGGCTGGACCAGCACCGGGTGAGCGCTGAGCTCCACGAAGACGCCGTGGCCCTCGCGGATCAGCTCGGCGACTGCCGGGCCGAAACCGACCTGGCCGCGCAGATTGCGATACCAGTACCCGCCGTCCAGGACACCGGCGTCCTCCACCCAACTGCCGGTGACGGTCGAGTAGAAGGGGATGGTCGGTGCTTGAGCCTCGATGCCGAGCAGGGTGTCGGCGAGGGTGTCGCGGATGTCCTCGACGTGGCGGGTGTGGGAGGCGTAGTCCACCGCCACGCGCCGTACGCGGACTCCATCGGCGGCCAGGGCTGCCAGAGCCTCGTCCAGGGCTTCGGCGTCACCGGCGACGACCACCGAGGACGGACCGTTGACCGCCGCCACCTCGACGCGGTCCTCCCACCGCAACAGACGGGCGTCGGCTTCACTCTCGTTGAGAGCAACCGAAGCCATGCCACCACGCCCGGCAAGCTGTCCGGCGATGGCCTGACTGCGCAACGCCACCACCCGCGCCGCATCCTCCAGCGACAGCGCACCCGACACACACGCGGCGGCGATCTCACCCTGGGAGTGGCCCAGTACCGCGTCGGGCTCGACACCCACGGACGACCACACCGCCGCCAGACCCACCATCACCGCGAAGCTCGCGGGCTGCAGCACATCGACCCGCTCCAACAGACCGGGGTCGGCGTCACCCCGCAGCACGTCGAGGAGCGACCAGTCGATCCACGGCTCAAACGCCGCCGCACACTCCGCGATCCGCTCCGCGAACACCGGCGACGTATCCAACAACTCCCGGCCCATACCCGCCCACTGCGAGCCCTGACCGGGAAACACCCACACCACCTTGCCGGGTGCACCTGACCCGGCACTGCCGACGACGACACCCGGCGCGCTCTCACCCCGCGCCAGCGCCCCCAGCCCGCTCAGCGCCTCTTCGTCCGACCCGGCCACCACCACCGCGCGCTCGCTCAGCACCGCACGACCGGACACCAACGCGCCGGCCACCGATGCGAGCGCCACCCCCTCGGCACCCTCGACGAACGCCGCGAGCCGACCCGCCTGCCCCGCCAGAGCCCCCGCACTGCGCGCGGACACCACCAACGGCACCACACTCGCGGACGCCGACGGCCGCTGTGCCTGCCCTTCGCCGTCGGGCGCCTCGGCGGCGGGCGCCTCCTCCAGGATCAGGTGCGCGTTCGTGCCGCTCGCCCCGAACGAGGAGACACCGGCCCGGCGCGGGCGACCGTCACGCGGCCATTCCCTGGCCTCGGTCAGCAGCTCGACCGCGCCCGCGGACCAGTCCACCTGCGAGGTCGGCTCGTCCACGTGCAGGGTGGCCGGCAACCGCTCATGCCGTAGTGCCTGCACCATCTTGATGACACCCGCCACACCCGCGGCGGCCTGCGTGTGCCCGACGTTCGACTTCAACGACCCCAGCCACAACGGCCGCTCCAGGTCACGGTCACGGCCGTACGTGGCCAGCAGCGCCTGCGCCTCGATCGGGTCACCCAGGGCCGTACCCGTCCCATGGGCCTCCACCACGTCCACGTCCGCCGGGGACAACCCGGCACTGGCCAGCGCCTTACGGATCACCCGCTGCTGCGAGGGTCCGTTCGGAGCCGTCAGGCCGTTGGACGCCCCGTCCTGGTTGACCGCACTGCCCCGCAGCACCGCGAGCACCCGGTGGCCGCGTTCCCTCGCCACCGACAGGCGTTCCAGGGCCACGACACCCACGCCCTCGGCCCAGCCGGTGCCGTCGGCCGCCGAGGCAAACGCCTTGCAGCGGCCGTCGGCGGACAGACCGCGCTGGCGTGAGAACTCCAGGAAGGCGTCCGGACTGGCCATGACCGTCGCGCCGCCGGCCAGGGCCATCGAGCACTCGCCCTGCCGCAGCGCCTGCGCGGCGAGATGCATGGCCACCAGCGACGACGAGCACGCGGTGTCCACGGTGACCGCAGGGCCCTCGAAGCCGAAGACGTACGACACCCTGCCGGACGCCACACTCGCCGCCGTGCCGGTCATGAGGTAGCCCTGGACGTCCTCGGGCACCTGGTGGAGCCGGGTCACGTAGTCGTGGTGGACGATCCCGGTGAAGACACCCGTGTCACTGCCCCGGGTGGAGAGCGGATCGATGCCCGCCCGCTCCAGCGCCTCCCAGGAGGTCTCCAGGAGGAGCCGCTGCTGCGGGTCCATGGCGAGGGCCTCACGCGGCGAGATCCCGAACAGCGCGGCGTCGAACTGCGCGGCCTCGTGCAGGAATCCGCCCGAGCGCGTGTAGCTCGTGCCGGCATGGGCCGGGTCCGGGTGGTACAGGCCGTCGAGGTCCCAGTCGCGGTCGAGCGGGAACCCGGAGATCGCGTCCCGCTGCTCGACCACGAGTTTCCACAGTTCCTCGGGGCTGTCCGCGCCGCCCGGCAGCCGGGTGCTCATGCCGACGATCGCGATGGGTTCGTCGGTGGCCGCGAACGAGGCCGAAGCCGTGGCCGGGGTCGTCGCCAGGTCCTCGCCGAGAAGTTCGGCCAGCAGGTGGCCGACCAGCGCCTCCGGGGTCGGGTGGTCGTAGATGAGCGTGGCCGGCAGGTCGACCCCGGTGAAGTCGCGCAGCCGGTTGCGGAGTTTGACCGCGCCGAGCGAGTCGAAGCCGAGGTTCTTGAAGGACTGCCCCGCGTCCCAGTCGACCGCGTCCGGGTCGCGGTGGCCGAGTACGACCGCGACGCTCTCCCTGACCAGGTTCATCACCACGCGGTGCTGTTCCTGCGCCCGGAGGCCGGTCAGCCGTCCGGCGAACGCCTCACCCGTCCCCTCCTGCCGCACCACCACACGCCGGGCCGGACCCCTCGCGGGGACCGGCGCGTCGCCGACGGCCACGCCGGATCCCTCTACGGGTTCCGCTGCGAGACCTTCCGCGATGAGGGCGTCCAAGGTCAGCGGCCCGAGCGTGGCGACGGGTTCGCCGGACGGGTCCGCCAGTTCGAGGACGTACCGCCCGTCCGCCGCCGGGGTGCCCCGCAGCCGCAGCGCCACGGCGCCTTCGGCGTACACGGCGGCACCCGCGCAGTCGGACAGGTCACGGGTACCGGCACGGCTACGGGCACGGCTACGGGTACGGGTACGGGTACGGGTACGAGGGTCGTGCCCGGCGTCGGCGTCGGGCGCGGGCGGCTGTGTCGCGGTGCAGCTGTCCAGGACGCGCAGCGCGGTGTCGACGAGTACCGGGTGGAGGGCGAACTCGGCTGCCTGGTCCGCCAGTTCGTCCGGGAGCGCGATCTCCGCGAAGATCCGGCCGTCCCGCCGCCATACGCGGGGCGCGCCGGGCAGGGACACGGCGTCGTCCGCGGGCGGCGGCCAGGTCCGCAGGTCGAAGTCCGGCCGGGGCATCCCGGGGACGAGGACCGCGCGGGCGTGACACGTCCAGGGCCCGGGCTCCGTGTCGAGGGTGCGGCCGTGGACAGCGGCGCGGTGGCGCCCGTCCGGGCCCGGGGCGTCGACCGAGACCCGTATCTGCGTGTGGCCGTGCTCCGGGATGGTCAGCGGCGCCTCCACGGCGAAGTCCTCCAGGCCGGCGCAGCCCACCTCGTCGCCGGCCCTGGCGAACATCTCCAGGAGCGCGCCGGCCGTGGCGGCCGAGGACCTGGTGGCGCCGTCCGTCACGGTGGGTGCGGCGAGCAGGCCCCGGCTGCGCGGTGACAGACGTCCGGTGAGGACGACACCGTCGGCGCCGTCGTCGCCGGGTACGTCGACGACGGCGCCGAGCAGCGGATGCCCGGTGCCGGTGGCGCCGAGTGCTTCCGCGCCGCCCGCCGTGGCCGCGTCGGTGTCGACCCAGTACCGCTGGTGCTGGAACGCGTAGGTGGGCAGCAGACTCCCGATCTCGCTCCCGACAGCGGTGGCGCTCCCGGACTCTGCGGTCCCGGTGGGTGTGTGTCCGAGGACGGCCGGCCAGTCCAGGGCCACCCCCCGTACGTGCAGTTCCGCGAGCGCTTTCAGGATGTCGTCGGGCTCGGTGCCGTCCTTGCGGAGCGTGGCGACGCAGCCGTCCTCCTGGACGCCGGGCGCGCCGATGGCCATCGCGGCGAGCACCCCTCCGGGGCCCAGTTCGAGGAAGGTGGTGACGCCCTGTTCGGCGAGCGTGGTGACGGCGTCGCCGAACCGCACCGCGCCGCGCGCCTGGTCGACCCAGTAGGCGGGGGTGGCCAGTTGTCCGTGCCGGGCGAGCCCGCCGGTCAGGGTGGAGACGACGGGCAGGGTTCCGGGCCGGTACGTCAGGCGCTCGGCGACCGTTCGGAGCTCGTCGAGCGCGGGCTCCATCAGCGGGGAGTGGAAGGCGTGGCTGACGGTCAGCCTGCGCGTCTTGTGGCCGCGCCGGGCAAGTTCACCGGCGACGTCGAGCACGGCGTCCTCGGCGCCGGAGAGCACCAGCGCGTCGGGGCCGTTCACCGCCGCGACGCAGACCTCCCCCGGCGCCCGGGCGAGGAGAGGCGCGAGGTCGGCCTCGGTGGCCTGGACGGCGACCATCGCGCCGCCTTCCGGCAGGGACTGCATCAACCGCCCGCGCGCGGCGACGAGTTCGGCGGCCTCCCGCAGGTCGAGCACTCCGGAGACATGCGCGGCGGTGATCTCCCCGATCGAGTGGCCGGCAAGGAGATCGGGCCGCACCCCCCAGGACTCGAAGAGCCGGAACAGCGCGGTCTCCAGGGCGAACAGGGCGCCCTGGGTGTACATGGTGCGGTCGAGCAGTTCACCGTCGGGCGTTCCCGGCGCGGCGAGGACGACGTCGCGCAGCGGGCGTACCGCGTGCCCGTGCAGGTGTGCGTCCACTGCGGCACACACGGCGTCGAAGGCGTCGCGGAAGACGGGGAAGGTGTCGGCGAGTTCGCGGCCCATGCCGGCCCACTGGCTGCCCTGGCCGGTGAAGAGGACGGCGAGTTTGCCCGTGGCCGGGGTGCCGGTAACCACCGCGGGGCTGGTCGTTCCCTGCGCAGAGGGCTGCCCTTCAAGGTGCCCGAGGGACGTGAGGTCGGCGCGCAGCTGCGGCCGGCCGGAGGCGAGGACGACGGCCCGGTGGTCGAGGTGTCCGCGTGCGGTGGCGAGGGCGTGCGCGACCGCGGTGAGCGGCAGGTCGGGCCGCTCGTCGAGGAAACGGGCCAGCCGTCCGGCCTGGCCGCGCAGCCCGGCCACGGTCCGCCCGGACACCGGAACCAGCACGGGCACCGTGCCCGAGCCCTGGTCCGTAGTCGTGCCCGTGCCCGAGTCCGCATCCGGGACCGGTACGGGTGCGGCGTCGTCCGTGGTCCGCGATCCGGGGTGCGGCGCGATGGACGCCGTCGGCAGGTCGGGGGCCTCTTCGAGGACGACGTGCGCGTTGGTGCCGCCGATGCCGAACGACGACACCCCGCTGCGCCGCGGGCGGCCGTCGCGCGGCCAGTCGCGGGCCTCGGTCAGCAGTTTCACGGCACCGGACGCCCAGTCGACGTGGGTCGACGGCCGGTCCACGTGCAGCGTCCGGGGCAGGACTCCGTGCCGCATCGCCATGACCATCTTGATCACACCGGCGATGCCCGCCGCGGCCTGGGTGTGCCCGATGTTCGACTTCACCGAACCGAGCCACAGCGGCCGGTCGGCCGGCCGGTCCTGGCCGTACGCGGCCAGCAGCGCCTCCGCCTCGATCGGGTCGCCGAGCGTCGTACCCGTGCCGTGTGCCTCCACGGCGTCCACGTCCGCGGCGCGCAGCCCGGCGTGGGCCAGCGCCTTGCGGATCACCCGCTGCTGCGCGGGACCGTTCGGCGCGGTCAGGCCGTTCGACGCGCCGTCCTGGTTCACGGCCGATCCGCGGATCACGGCCAGCACGCGATGGCCGCGGCGGCGGGCGTCCGAGAGCCGTTCCACCAGGAGCAGTCCCGCGCCCTCCGACCAGCCCGTGCCGTCCGCGCCGTCCGCGAACGCCTTGCAGCGGCCGTCGGGGGCGAGGCCGCGCTGCCGGGAGAACTCGACGAACGTCTCGACGGTGCCCATCACCATCACACCGCCGGCCAGTGCCATGGTGCACTCGCCGCGGTTGAGGGCCTGCGCCGCCAGATGCAGCGCCACGAGGGACGAGGAGCAGGCGGTGTCGACCGTGAGGGCGGGACCCTCGATGCCGAGGTGGTAGGCGACGCGGCCGGAGGTGACGCTGCCCGAACCGCCGGTGAGGCGGAAGCCCTCGACGCCCGTCGCCTGGTGCATCCGCACGCTGTAGTCGTGGCTGTTGACCCCGACGAACACGCCGATGTCCTGTCCGGCCAGGCTCGTCGGGTCGATCGCGGCGCGCTCGAACGCCTCCCAGGACGTCTCCAGCAGCAGGCGCTGCTGCGGGTCCATCGCGAGGGCCTCGTTGGGCGAGATGCCGAAGAAGGCGGCGTCGAAGCCGGCCGCGTCGTCGAGGAAGGCGCCGTGGCGCACGTAGGTGGTGCCGGCGTGGTCGGGGTCCGGGTGGAAGAGCCGGTCGGTGTCCCAGCCGCGGTCGTCGGGAAACTCGCTGACGACGTCGACGCCGTCGGCCACCACGCGCCACAGGTCCTCCGGGCTGTGCACCCCGGCGGGGAAGCGGCACGCCATGGCCACGATCGCGATCGGCTCGTCGTCCGTGACCGGGGCGGTGCGGGCCGCGGCGTCCGACGAAGGCCGCGACGCCGGCGTACCGCCGAAGAGCCTGGTGCGCAGGTGCCCGGCGAGCACCACGGGCTTCGGGTAGTCGAAGATCACGGCCGGGGATAGGGTGAGCCCGGTCGCGGTGGCGAGCCGGTTGCGCAGTTCCACCGCGGTCAGCGAGTCGAATCCGGCGTCCTTGAACGTCCGGTCGGCACGGACTGCGTCGACGGAACTGTGTCCGAGGACCTCGGCGGCGTGCCGCCGCACCAGGTCGACCAGGCCCTCGGTCTGCTCGGTGCCGCTCAGACCGCCGAGGCGCTCCACCACGGAAGCCCGCGCGGACGGCCGGGCCGGACCGCCCTGCCCGGCCACCGGCCGTGGCGCCGGTACGAGACCGCGCAGCAGCGCCGGTACGGGACCGCCGCCGGCCGCCGTGGCGCGCAGAGCCGTGACGTCGAACTTCGCCGCCACCAGCGTGCCGTCCGTGCTCGTCGCGGGGTTCAGGGCGGCGTCCAGGAGGGCCATGCCCTCGGCGGCGGAGAGGCCGGTCATGCCGATGCGCTGGTTGCGTCGCAGGTCCGCGGTGTCCAGGTGCTCGGTCATGGCGCTGACCGTCGACCAGTAGCCCCAGGCGACGGAGACGGCGGGCAGACCGAGCCGGTTCCGCTGCCGTGCCAGGGCGTCCAGGCAGGCGTTGGCCGCGGCGTAGTTGGCCTGGCCGGGGTTGCCGAGCACGCCGGCGGCCGAGGAGAACAGCACGAACGCGGCGAGATCCAGGTCCCGGGTCAGCTCGTGGAGATGGAGGGCCGCGTCCAGCTTGGGCCGCAGGACGGTGTCGACCCGTTCCGGGGTCAGTTCGGTGAGCACCCCGTCGTCCAGGACCCCGGCGGTGTGCACGACGGCGGTCAGCGGATGCTCGGCCGGTATCGCCGCCAGCACCTCCGCGAGCCGGGCGCGGTCGGACGTGTCGCACGCGGCGACGGTGACGGACGCGCCCAGCGCGGTCAGCTCCTCGTGCAGCCGCGGGGCGGTGCCGCTGCGGCTGACCAGGACCAGGTGGCGCATGCCGTACGCGGTGACCAGGTGCCGTGCCGTCAGCGCACCGAGCGTCCCGGTGCCGCCGGTGATCAGTACGGTGCCTTCGGGATCGAGCGGACGTACGGACGGCCCGGCCTCCGCGGCCGTGCCCCGCACTCCCTGCACTCCACGCACCGCGCCCACCCCACGCACCCGTACGAGGCGGGGTACGTGCGCGACACCGCCGCGCAGTCGCAGTTGCGGTTCGCCGCTCAGGAGGGCGGCGGGCAGTACGGACCCGGAGTCGTCGTCGAGGTCCACCAGGACGATCCGGTCCGGGTGCTCCGACTGCGCCGAGCGCACCAGCCCCCAGACCGCGGCTTCTTCGAGCCCGTCGTACTCCCCGGTGACCACGGCCAGCCGGGTCTCCGCCAGAGCGGGTTCCGCCAGCCACGTCTGCAGGACGGCGAGCACGGCGCCGACCGCGCCGCGGGGACCGTCCGCCCCGGAACCGGTCCCGGAGCCGGTCTCGGAATCGACCCCGGAAACGCCCCGGACGTCGTACAACAGCACCTCGGGAGCGGGCCCGCCCACCCCCGCCGCGGTGGCAGCAGCAGCGACATCGTCGCCGTCCGCGACGGACACCATGACAGGGGCGCGGTCCACGGCGGGAAGCGGCAGCCGCGTCCAGTCCACACGGAACAGGGAGTCGGGCGGCAACGCCCCGCCGGTCCCCGCCTGTTCCGGAGAGAACGGCGCCGCGCGAACCCCCTCGACCGTCATGACGGGTCGCCCCGTGGGGTCGGTCAGCAGGAGCGGCGTGCCTTCCGCCGACGCCTCCCCCTGGCGCACGCCCAGCGCGACCGCGCCCGACGCGAGCAGGGACACACCGGTCCACACGGCGGGGAGCATGCCGTCCGGAACGACCGTACGCACGGCCGCGTCGAGGAGGGCCGGGTGTACCCCGTACCGGTCCGCGTCCCGCAGAGCGGCACCGTCGAGAGCGACCTCGCTGACTTCGCCGTCCGCTCCTGAGACTGCCGGGACCGTCGGAGCCGTCGGCGCCGCCGGGGCCTGGGCCGGGAAGGCGGGCGTCTCGCGGTCGGCGGCGGATGCCAGCGTGCCGTACGCGTGCCGTGTCCACTCGGCGTCCGACGCGGCGTCGGCGGCACGGGAGTAGACCTCCACCGGCCGCCGCCCTGTGCCGTCGGCCTCGCCCACGACGACCTGGACACCGCAGCTGCCGTGCTGCGGAAGCACGACCGGCGTGTCGACGGTCAGTTCGTCCAGGACGGGAACGGCGGCCAGATCGCCGAGCCGGATGGCCACCTCGACAAGCGCGGCGTTCGGTACGACGACGGCATCGGCGGCATCAGCCAACAGGTGATCCGCGAGCCAGGGATGGGCCTTGAGGGACCACCGCGAGGTGGCCACGAGACCACCCGAGTTCGGCAGGTGGACGACCGCGCCGAGGAGCGGGTGGTCGGTTCCGGCGAGCCCCAGCGAGGTCGCGTCGGTGACGGCCTGGGTGGACTCCAGCCAGTAGTGCTGGTGCTCGAAGGCGTACGTCGGCAGGTCGAGCCGCGCCGACGTGGCTCCGGCCGGAAGCACGCCGGTCCAGTCCACCGATACGCCGCGTACGAACAGCTCCGCCATCGAGGCCAGCAGGCGACGCAGACCCCCGTCCTCACGGCGCAGCGAACCGGTCACCACCGCGTCCGTGCCGCCGCCGTCGTGGACGTCATAGAGCGTCTCGGTGATCGGCTGGACCAGCACCGGGTGGGCGCTGACCTCGACGAACGTGCCGTGGCCCTCGCGGATCAGCTCGGCGACAGCCGGGCCGAAGCCTACTTGGCCGCGCAGGTTGCGGTACCAGTAGCCGCCGTCCAGGACACCGGCGTCCTCCACCCAACTGCCCGTGACAGTGGAGTAGAAGGGGATGGTCGGTGCCTGGGCCTCGATGCCGGCCAGGGTGTCGGCGAGGGCCTCGCGGATGTCCTCGACATGGCGGGTGTGGGACGCGTAATCCACCGCCACGCGCCGTACGCGGACTCCATCGGCGGCCAGGGCTTCGAGGACCTCGTCCAGGGCTTCGGCGTCACCGGCGACGACCACCGAGGACGGGCCGTTGACGGCCGCCACCTCGACCCGGTCCTCCCACCGCACCAACCGCGCGACGGCTTCAGCTTCGCTCAGCGCCACCGAGGCCATACCGCCACGCCCGGCAAGCTGTCCGGCGATGGCCTGACTGCGCAACGCCACCACCCGCGCCGCATCCTCCAACGACAGCGCACCCGACACACACGCGGCGGCGATCTCACCCTGGGAGTGACCCAGCACCGCGTCAGGACGGACCCCGACCGAGGACCACACCGCCGCAAGGCCCACCATCACGGCGAAGCTCGCGGGCTGGAGCACATCGACCCGCTCCAATACCTCCGAGTCCGCCTCACCCCGCAGCACGTCGATGAGCGACCAGTCGATCCACGGCTCCAAAGCCGCCGCACACTGCGCGATCCGCTCCGCGAACACCGGCGACGTATCCAACAACTCCCGGCCCATACCCGCCCACTGCGAGCCCTGCCCCGGGAACACCCACACCACCCTGCCGGGCGCCCCAGCGTCGGCACTGCCGACGACGACACCCGGCGCGCTCTCACCGCGCGCCAGCGCCCCCAGCCCGGTCAGCGCCTCCTCCCCCGACCCGGCCACCACCACCGCACGCTCACCGAACAGCGCCCGGCCGGACACCAACGCCCCGGCCACGCCCGCCGACGACACCCCATCTGTGCCCTCGATGAACGCCGCGAGCCGACCCGCCTGCCCCGCCAGCGAACCCGCACTGCGCGCCGACACCACAAACGGCACCGCACCCGCGGATGCCGACGGCACCACGTCACCCGACACCGACGGTCCGTCCGCGACAGGCGGCTCGACGCCGTCCCCCGGAGCCTCCTCCAGAATCACGTGCGCGTTCGTCCCGCTGACCCCGAACGAGGACACCCCCGCCCGGCGCGGACGGCCGCTGTCGCCCGGCCACTCCCGCGCCTCGGTCAGCAACTCCACCGCGCCGGCCGACCAGTCCACAGCCGTCGTCGGCGCGTCCACGTGCAGCGTGGGCGGCATGACACCGTGCCGCAGCGCCTGCACCATCTTGATCACACCGGCCACACCCGCGGCGGCCTGCGTGTGCCCGACGTTCGACTTCAACGACCCCAGCCACAACGGCCGCTCCAGGTCACGGTCACGGCCGTACGTGGCCAACAGCGCCTGCGCCTCGATCGGGTCACCCAGAGCCGTACCCGTCCCATGGGCCTCCACCACGTCCACGTCCGCCGCCGACAACCCCGCCGCAGCGAGCGCCTTGCGGATCACGCGCTGCTGCGACAGTCCGTTGGGCGCGGTCAGGCCGTTGGACGCCCCGTCCTGGTTGACCGCACTGCCCCGCAGCACCGCGAGCACCCGGTGGCCGCGTTCCCTCGCCACCGACAGGCGTTCCAGGGCCACGACACCCACGCCCTCGGCCCAGCCGGTGCCGTCGGCCGCCGCGGCGAACGCCTTGCAGCGGCCGTCGGCGGACAGCGCCCGTTGCCGGGAGAACTCCACGAAGTTGTCGGGGGTCGCCATGACCGCCACACCGCCGGCCAGGGCCATCGAGCACTCGCCCTGCCGCAGTGCCTGCGCGGCCAGGTGCATCGCCACCAGCGAGGACGAGCACGCGGTGTCCACCGACACCGCGGGGCCCTCGAAGCCGAAGACGTACGACACCCGGCCCGACGCCACACTCGACGCCAGCCCCGTGCTCGCGAAGCCCTCCAGCTCGGGCGGGACCGCACCCGTGCCGTAGCCCTGGCCGAACAGCCCGGAGAAGACGCCGACATCGGCGCCCTTCAGCGACACCGGGTCGATGCCCGCGCTCTCCATGGCCTCCCAGGACGTCTCCAGGAGGAGCCGCTGCTGCGGGTCCATGGCGAGGGCCTCACGCGGCGAGATCCCGAAGAACCCGGCGTCGAAAAGGGCCGCCCCTTCGAGGAAGCCGCCCTGATCGGTGTACGAGGTGCCCGCACGGTCCGGGTGGTCCGGGTCGAAGAGGCGCTCCAGGTCCCAGCCCCGGTCGCCGGGGAAGTCCGAGACGGCGTCGACGCCGTCGGCGACCAGCCGCCACAGGTCGTCCGGTGAGGACACACCGCCCGGGAGCCGGCACGCCATCCCGACGACGGCGATCGGTTCGTCGGGGTCACCGGCCGGGACCGGGCCGCTGAGCGGTGCCGGCCGCGGACCTCCGAGGACCTCGGACCGCAGGTGGGCCGCGAGGGCCGCCGGGGTGGGGTGGTCGAAGGTGACCGTGGTGGGCAGCCGCAGCCCGGTCCTTTCGGTCAGCCGGTTGCGCAGGACGACGACGGTCAGCGAGGTGAGGCCCAGGTCGCGGAAGGCGCGGTCGGCCGGGACCAGTTCGGGGCCCGCCCGGTGCAGCACGTCGGCGGCCAGCGTACGTACCAGGTCTTCGAGGAGCGCCAGTTGCGCGCGTTCCTCCAGCCCGGACAGTTCCGTACGCAGGGCCGCTGTGACGGTCTCGTCCGGTGCGTCCTGCCGCACGGCCGTCACGGCCAGGTCGCGCAGGATCGCGGGCACCCGGTCGCCGTCGGCCGGGACACCGGGCAGCACGGCGAGCGACGGGGGTAGGTCCGTCGTCAGGGCGGCGTCGAACGCGGAGAGCAGTTCCCGGAGCGGCCCGTCGGCGCAGGCGAGGAACGAACCGGGCAGGTTCCGCAGCCGCCGATTGCGTATCAGCGCGTCGCAGAGGATCCCGTCGACGGCCGCGGTCGGATCGACGGCCTCGGTCTGGTCGACGGCCTCGGTCTGGTCGACGGGGCGGCCGAGCAGCCCGGCGGTGCCGGAGGGCACCACGACGAAGGCTGAAAGATCACTGTCGGCGGTCAAGTGGTCGAGGTGGAGCGCCAGTTCGGGATCGTCGGCCGCGTGCACCACCGCTGTGACCGGATGCGGCAGGGCGGCGAGGGCGGCCCGCAGTGACTCGGGGTGTGCCGCGTCCGCGGTGACCCGTACGACGTTCGTCCCCGCGAAGGCCGGTACGTCCTCGGGTGCGGTGTCCGTGGTGCCGGGTGCGCTCACGAGCAGCAGGTTCGTCACCTGGTGGACCGTGGCCAGACGGTGTGCCAGTGCCGCGCCGCGCTCGGTGTCCGCGCCGGTGACCACCACGGTGCCGGTGCCGATGCCGGTCCCGCCGGCGGTTCCCGGCCAGGGGCGCGGCGCCGGCCGGTCGGTCACGGGCAGACGCGTCAGCCGGGGCACCAGCAGGGCGGCCGACCGTACGGCGAACTGCGGCTCGTCGCTCGCGAGCGCCGCCGGCAGGAGGCGCGCGACCTGGTCCGCGCCGGCGCCGACGTCCGTACCGGACTGGGGGTCCAGGATCGCGTCCAGGATGGTCAGTGACTCCGGCCGGGCCTCCTGGAAGGAGCGCGCGACGCCCCACAGCGGGACCTGGGAGAGGTCCTGCGGGCCGTCCGTACCGGCTGCCGCGACCGCGCCGCTCGTGAGCACCACCAGCCGGGAGGCGGCCAGTTCCGGTCGCGCCAGCCAGGCGTCCACGTCCTCCGCGAGCAGCCGGGCCCCGGCGCGCCCCGCGGCGACCGCGTCGGCGTGGGACGCGTCCGCGTCGGCTGCGGTCGGCGGAACCAGGACCGTCGCGTCCGGGACCGGCTCGCCGCCCGCCACCGCGGTACGCACCGCGGCCAGGTCCGCGTAGCGGCGCACCTCGGCGCCCGCGGCCTCCAGGGCGTCGGCGAGTCCGGCCGCCGCGGGGCCGCCGCCGACCACCGCTCCCCCGCGTATCCCGCCCGCCCCGCTCGCGGCGTGCGCCGCGAACGCGGTGTCGGCCGGTTCCGGTGCCGTGACCCACTCGACGGACGTCAGGGTGTCGTGATGCCCGCTCGCCGCGTACCGCAGGCGGCTCGGCCGGTCGGCCAGGAGGCGGCGCCTGGTCTTGCCCGACGCGGTGCGGGGGATGCCCGTGACCTCGTACACCCGTTCCGGCACCTTGTAGGCGGAGAGCCGCTCGCGGCAGCGGGCGACCAGGGTCGCGGGATCGAACCCGGCGGGCCCGGGGATCACGTACGCGACCGGTACCTCGCCGAGGGTGTCGTGCGGTGCGCCGGCGACCGCCACGTCCGCGACGCCGTCGGCGGTACGCAGGACCGCCTCGACCTCCTCGGGGTGGATGTTCTCGCCGCCGCGGATGACGAGTTCCTTGATACGCCCGCAGATGGTGAGGTAACCGGCCTCGTCGCGCCGGGCCAGGTCGCCGGTCCTGAACCAGCCGTCCCGTACCGCCTCGGCGGTCTCCTCGGGGCTGTTGTGGTAGCCGGCCATCACGTTCGGTCCGCTGACCCAGACCTCTCCCTCCTGTCCGGCGGGGACGTCGGCGCCCGTGGCGGGGTCGACGACGCGGACGCCGACGCCGGGTACGGGCAGGCCGCAGGAGCCGTCGACGCGGGCGCCGTCCGGCGGGTTCATGGTGATGGCGCCGCAGGTCTCGGTGCTGCCGTAGGCGTCGACCAGCGGGACCCCGAAGGTCTCCTCGAAGTCCCGGCGCAGCCCGGACCCCGTGACCGCGCCGCCGACCAGGCCGATACGCAGGTCCGGCGCACGGAAACCGCTGTGGCGGGCGGCCGTCACCAGGTGGTGGTAGGTGGTGGGGACGCCCGCCAGGAAGGTCGAACCGTCCTCGCCCAGCACCCGGATGACGTCCTCGGCGGAGCTCCCGTCCATGAGGCGGGCGGTCGCGCCGGTGACGGTGACGGACAGCACGCACGCGATGTGCGAGAGGCTGTGGAAGAGCGGCAGCGGCCACAGCACCCGGTCCTGGTCCGTGAGGCCGGGGATCGGTACGTAGCAGGAGGCGACGGACCAGAGGCAGTTGCGCTGTGTCGACAGGACGCCCTTGGGCCGGCCGGTCGTCCCCGAGGTGTAGAACATCCAGGCCACGTCGTCCAGGGCGAGGTCGTCCCTGGCGGGCACGGGGGGCTCGCGGTCGGCGAGCTCGTCGTAGGGGTGGACACCCGTCTCCGCGAGGAGACCTTCCGGGACCTCGCCGGTCACCACGAGCAGCGGCCCGGACACCTTCCCGGCCGTGTTCCCGGACACCTTCCCGGCCGTCTCCCCCGGCGTGGCCCTGAAGCGCGGTGCCCGGGCGGCGTCGGTGACGACGAGTACGGCACCGCTGTCGGCGAGCAGATACTCCAGTTCGGCCGGCGCCGACCCGGGGTTGAGCGGCACCCCGATGCCCCCGGCGCGTACGACCGCCAGGTAACTCTCCACGGTGGACACCGTGTTGCCGAGGCAGATGGCCACGCGGTCGCCGCGCTCGATGCCGAGGTGCGCCAGGTGTCCGGCCAGCCTGCGCGTCCGTGCCTCGAGGTCTCCGTAGGTGACCGCTCGCCGGTCGTCCGCGAAGGCCACCTTGTCGGGAAAGCGGTTCGCGTTCTCCAGGAGTGCGACGGGCAGAGGTTCGATGAGGTCGGTGCGCACGGTGCCGCAGGTCCTTTCGGAGAAAAGGGAATTCACCAGGAGACGGGCAGGCTCTTCACCGCGAAAACGGATCCTTTGAGCCTCAGCGGCACCTCTTCGAAATCGACGGCGAGACCGAGTTCGGGAAATGCGTTCAGGAGGGCGGAGAAACCGGCACGCAGTTGGACGCGGGCCAGGTTCTGGCCGAGGCACTGGTGGACACCGAAACCGAACGCCAGGTGACCGGAGGTCTCGCGGTCGATGTCCAGCTCGGCGGGGCACGTGAATTTCGCCGGGTCGCGGTTGGCCGCGGGCAGCGAGACCGTGACGCTGTCGCCCTTCTTGACCGTCTCGCCGTTCAGCTCGACGTCCTCCAGGGCGGTGCGGTACGTGTCGTACTGGTTGACGGTGAGGTAGCGCAGGAGCTCCTCGATCGCGGCGTCGAGTTTCGACGGGTCCGCGCGGAGCGCCGCCAGCTGGTCGCGGTGGTGGAGGAGGGCGAACACACCGACGGCGAGGGCGCTCTCGGTGGTCTCGTAGCCCGCGAAGAGGAGCAGCGTCACGACGTTGCACAGCTCTTCGGAGGTCAGCCCGCCGCCGGTGACGAGGCGGCTGATGAGGTCGTCCTGCGGTTCCCTGCGCCTGCGCTCGATGACCTCGGCGAAGAAGGCGGCCGCCTGCCCCATCGCGGCCACGGCCTCCTGCGGGTCGGCGTCCGGGTCGTGCAGCAGGGTCGGCGCGTGCCCGTAGCGGTCGGCCTCGTCGTAGGGCAGGCCGACCAGTTCGGACAGGACCCGCAGGGAGAGCGGCTTGGCGAAGTTCTTCACCAGGTCCGCGGGCGAGCCGTGCTCGCGCATGACGTCGATCTGCTCGGCGGCGACGGCCTCGGCCCGCGCCGTGAGCCGGCCGGCCCGGCGGGCGGTGAACTCGCCGGTGAGCAGCCGCCGGTAGTGGGTGTGGTCGGGCGGGTCCATGTGGATGAACATCCCGGGGATCCGCGGGTGGTTGGGCATCACCTGCCCGCGGTGCGTCACCGGGAAGTGACCGATCTCCGTGCTGTGGCTGAACCTCGGGTCGCTGAGGACCTTGCGGGCCAGTTCGTAACTGGAGGTGATCCAGCCGATGTGCCCGTCGGGGTACTCCATTTTCGCGAGCGGCCGCTTCTCACGCAGCGTGTCGAACAGCGCGGGAGGATCGAACTGATGGGTACGCGTCCACGGCTCCTCGAAGGAGATTGCGTCGCTCATGGAATCCTTCCCGGTGGGGGGAAAAGCCCGCTCGGCCATCAAGGAATGACGCCGCCGTACCGGTGTCTGCAGAGGGAGACATTAGACGAGCGGAGACGGCACGTCATTGGTGGGACGGGCAGGCGGAAGCGAACCTTGAGCCGGGTCCGAGCGACCGTCGAAGACCGGATTCACCCACCCGGAATTCGCACGCGTCACGCTGGAATGCGAATCTGCCGATAGTCGAATGCGAATCCAGTTTCGCTGGAGAACCCGGCGCCGCCGGAGAGCTTCTCACCCGGACCGTCCACCGGACCGTCCGCGCGGCGCGTCCCGTACGAACGACGCCTGCCCCGACCGCGGGGGTGCGGTCGGGACAGGCGTCGCGGATCCGGTGGGGCGGATCCGGTGCGGCGGTCAGGTCCGGCGCAGCGGTGCGAGCGCCTCGGTCCAGGTGATCACCTCGGTGAGCAGCTGCTGGAGCGCGGCCTCGTGGCGCTCGGACGGCGTGAAGGTCGTGTACTGCTCGAAGTCGGTCTGGAGCGACAGGTGGAGCTGGGTGTGCACGGCCGCCAGCTGGACCGCCCCGGCGATGTGCCGCAGGTGGTCGACGGCGCGGGCGCCGCTGACGTTGCTGCCGTATCCGACGAAACCGGCGGCCTTGTTGTTCCACTCGTTGTAGACGAAGTCGATGGCGTTCTTCAGCGCGGCCGGGATCGACCGGTTGTACTCGGGGGTGACGAAGACGAACCCGTCGAGCTGGTCGATCTTGGCCGCCCAGGCGCGGGTGTGCGCGTGCTCGTAGTCGCCCATCCGCGGTGAGCGCGACTCGTCGAACAGCGGGAGCGCGTAGTCGGCGATGTCGACGAGTTCGAAGTCGGCGTCCTCGCGGGTACTGGCCGTCTTCTGCAGCCACTCCGCGATCTGCGGCCCGACGCGGCCGGGACGGGTGGTGCCGAGAATGATGCCGATGGTGGTCATGCGTCTCCCTGATACGAGCGGTACGAGGTATGTGCGAAGGAGCTGCGGCGCAGGAGCTGCGGCAAAGGTCACCAGGGTGCCCGAGCGCACCGGCACCTACGGCGGGAACCGGCCAGGCCGCGGACGTCCGCGCCGGCACGGTCCGGGCACCGGCGTCGGCGCCGGTTCAACGGGCGCTCCCGACGGTGTGGTGCCGCGGTGCCGCCTCGGACGCCGGCTCCCGGAAGGCATGGCCCGGCCGCGGCTGCGGGGACGTCGGGGCGGCCGTCCGTCCCGGAGTACTCGGATACGCCGTCTCCAGCGCGGCGGACGACAGGCCGCAGTCGGCCGCCAGGTCGGTGGCACGCCGGAGGAACACCCTGGACGAGCAGTCGCCGAGGAGGTCGAGGGCGTGGGAGAGGTCGGCCATGCTCCGGGCGAGCTCGACGCGGTCCTTGCAGCGGCGCAGTTCGTCGATGGCGCTGCCGAGGGTGTGCGGTCGCCGGGCGGGCTCGTCGGTGACGGCGAGCAGACGCAGGGCCACGGCCCGGTGCCGGGGGCCGAGGCCGGGCAGGGCTAGTTCCTCGGAGAGCACCGCGCGGGCCTGTCCGGTGCGGCCGAGCCGCAGCAGTGTCTCGGCCGCGTCGCTGCGCCAGGGCAGGTGCGGCAGCCGGCCGTTGCCGTGCAGCAGGGCCAGGCGGCCGGTGGTCCGGAAGGTGTCGAGGGCGTCCTGGTAGCGGTGTGCGGCCAGGTGGAGACGGCCGCGGGCACGGAACCAGGGGGCGGCGGGCCACCGGGGTGCGGGGGCGGGCCCTTCGAGGTGGCCGGCGGCTTCCTCGTACCGGCCCAGCACGATGACGGCTTCCACGCGCACGGCGGTGGGCCACAGGCGCAGGGTGCCGGGCCGGGGGCCGGCGGTGTCCACGGCCCGGGCCGCCTCGTCCGCCGCGGCCGAGACCTCGCCGAGCTGCAGCAGCGCCTCGGCGCGCAGGGCGCGAAAGGCGGTGGCCCAGGCGGGAGTCGGGACGTGCGGATGGAGTTTCGCGCACCAGGCGGCGGCCCGGTGGGGGTTGCCGGTGTGCAGCAGGACACGGGCCGCGTGCAGCAGGACGGGGCCGGTGGCGGGGGCGAGAGTGGTGTCGGGGGCGAGGGTGGTGGAGCGCAGGAATCGTTCCGCCGCGCGCGCGTCGCCGGGCCCGTTGGCGGACAGCCCGGTGTGCCAGTGGGGCGCCGCGCCGGACGATGAGCTCCGCCGACGGCGCTGCGGGCGGGCGGAGAGCGGGTGGAGGATGCCGGGGCCGGGGCTGTCGGACCGCTGTGCCGCGACAATCCGGGACGTCGAGGTGGGCTCCATCGGTTCAGTGAACCGCAGACCCAGGGGGCGCACCGGGTCCCTCAGCCGGTTCTCGAGCGGTCGTGAGGTACGAAACCGGCGCGAGGGATCCCGCAGCCGCCCCACCGCACCGGCACGGCTCACCGAACCGCCACGCCCCACCGGAACCGAGCGGACACGGCTCACCGGACCGAGCCGGCACGCCCCCGGAACCGGACCGGCACAGCCCACCGGAGCCGAGCCGGCACACCCCACCGGAACCGAACCGCCACGACCCACCGGGACAATGCCGCCCGTCCGGTGCGCGGCCGTCTCAGGCTCCTCGGCGGGAGCCGGGGGCGGGGCGCTGGAGGGCGGAGAGCGCGGCCAGCAGGCCCGGCACGTCGCCCACCGTCACGGGACGGTGCTCGGCCGGGCCGCACTCCAGCAACGTGACATGACCGGCGCGCCGCAGACGGTCGGCGGCGGCAGACACCGGCTCAGCCGCCAGGTCCGACGAGAGACCGAGCACCGGCCCGGACGCCGGAACGGACGAAAGCCCGGGCGCCGGCCCGCACGCAGTGACAGAGGCCGGGACGGAAGCCGCGGCGGACGAAGGCCCGGGCACCGGCCCGGACGGCGGCACCGGCGCGCGCTCGGCCGTACTCCGCTCGGCCACGCTCCGCCCCGCCGCGCTCCCCAGCGTCAACGCGCCGGAGGCGTACGCGGCGGCGAGGGCGCCGACGCCGTCACCGGCCACGGCCCGGGCCTGTCCGCCCCTGGCCTGCCACAGCCGGTACAGCGCCACCTCGTAGGCGAACAGGGCGCTCTGCCCGTACTCCGTCCGTGCCAGCAGGTGGCCGTCCACCCCGTCCTCGGGCGCGAACACCACGGCGGCCAGCGGCACCGCGAGGATGCCGTCCACGGCACGGCACACGTCGTCGAACGTGGCGCGGAAGACCGGGAACGTCCCGTACAGGGCCCGGCTCAGCGTGAGGGGCCGTCCCCGCCAGGCGGGGAACAGCACGGCCGTCGAACCACGCGGTGCGGCCGCGTCGCGCGATGGAGCCGGACGGATCGATCTGGTCCGCAGCACGGACATCCCCCTCACAGCATGCGGACCGCGGACTCCGCATGCCGCCGGGCCAGTTCCAGTGTCGTCAGGCTGTTGCGGCCCAGCGCCTCGCGGACGTACCGGCGGGCGTCGGAGACGCTCGCGCCAGGACCGAGGACCGCTTCCACGGCCTCCGCGCGCAGCATGACGCTGTGCTGCGAGACGACCGACACCCCCGTCTCGTCCGGGACGACGGACCATTCGCCGGTGTGGGCGGTCATCAGGGCGGGCGTGACCGTCTGCTTGTAGACGATGCGGCCGGCGTGCGGGAAGCACACCCGTACGGACTTCGTGGTGTGGGTGGAGCCGTCCGCGGTAGTGGTGTCCATGGACACCACCTGGACGCCGGGCTGGTCCTCGGTGAGGTCCAGCCGGGCCACGTGCGGGACGCGCTCGGGCCAGTCGGCCACCCGGTAGAGGAAGTCGTAGACGAGTTCGGCGCCGCCCCGGACCCGTACGGAGTCCTCGAAGGTGAGGACCAGCTCGTCCAGGCGTTGCCAGGACTCGGCGATCTTGCGCAGACTGCTCAGCTGGATGCGGCTGTTGGTGTCGAGGGCCTGTTCGACCCAGGCGGTGTCGCCCGGGTCGTCGCCCTCGACGGTGAAGTCGTGCAGCAGCGTCAGCCGGGAGGTGTGGGCATCGACGGCGTCGACGCTCCAGGTCCCCAGCATGCTCCGGACCGGGGCGGCCGGGGTGTCCTGGCGGAAGACGATGCGGCGGTCCCTCGGCGAGAGTTGCCGGCTCGACGTCCAGGACCTGATCCTGCCGTTGGCGGTGGCCCACATCCGCAGCCGTTCCGAGACCCCGTCGAACTCCAGTTGTTCGACGTGCACGTTGGGCGGGAAGTACCGCGGCCAGCTCGGCGTGTCGGCGATCAGGCCGTAGACCACGCCCGCGGGGGCGGCGACGTCCACGTGGTGCGCTGTCGTGTGCATGCGCTCGGCGGTCATGTCCTGCGGCACCTCTCTGCGCGCGGGGTTCGGTCGTGTGCGGCCCGGCGGCTGCCCGGAGCGGGTCAGTAGTTGCCCAGTCCGCCGCAGACGTTGAGCGCCTGTGCGGTGATCGACGCCGCGGGCCCGGAGGCCAGGTAGCCCACGAGTGCGGCGACCTCCTGCGGCGTGGAGTAGCGGCCCAGGGGGATCTTCGCCTCGAACTGCTCCTGGACCTGCTCGGTGGTGGTGCCCAGGGCCGCCGCGTAGCCCTGCCGGACCCGTTCGGCCATCGGGGTCTCGACGTAGCCGGGGCAGACGGCGTTGACGGTGATGCCGGCCGGGGCCAGCTCCTTGCCCAGCGCCTTGGTGAAGCCGACGACGGCGTGTTTGGAGGCGGAGTAGGGGGCGCCCAGCACGACGCCCTGCTTCCCGGCCGTGGAGGCGATGTTGATGATCCGCCCGTGCGGGACACCGGTGATCCCGCCGTGGTTGAGGACCTCACGGGTGAGCCTGAAGACGCTGGTGAGGTTGGTGTCGATGACGTCGTGCCACAGCTCGTCGGTGATCGCGGCGGTGGGGCCGCCGCCGCTGCGGCCGGCGTTGTTGACCAGGACGGTGATCGGCCCCAACGCCTCGACGGCGGAGCGCACCAGGGCGGTCACGGAGTCGGCGGAGCGGACGTCGGCGGCCGCTCCCTCCACCTCCAGGCCCTCGGCGCGCAGGTCCTCGACGGTCTGCTTGACCTGGTCCGCGGTGCGTGCGCACAGGAAGACGCGGTGGCCGTGCCGCCCGAGTTCGCGGGCGACGGCGAGGCCGATGCCGCTGGTGCCCCCGGTGACCAGGGCCACGGGCCCCGGCGGTGTCGCTGTCGTCATCGGTGGGTCTCCCGTCCGGCGATGGTGCTCAACACCCTGTCCCGGCCCGCTGGAGGGACGGACGAGGCCGCCTGGAGAGCCGTGGCCCCGCGGCCGAGGCCGAGTTCGCTCAGCGCGCCCTCCCACGCCTCCACCGTCAGCCGGTCGCCGCGGGCGGCGAGGTATCCGTCGGGGCGGATCAGCAGCCAGCCGCCCGCGCCGAGGCCGAGCGTGTCGCGCAGCGTGCGGCCGGGGTCGGCCAGCGCGCCGGGCATGCTGCCGGGGCGGACGCCGACCGTCCGTACGGACAGCCAGCGGGTGTGCGAGGCCGTCGCGCGGGCCGCGGTCTCGGCCGGTACGGAGTCGGACTTCGGGTCGCCGGCCGACCACAGCAGTGTCCAGCGCACGTCCCGCAGTTCGGCGGCGAGGGCGTCGGCTCCGGGCTGCCCGGCGTGCACGGCGGCCGCCGCCGAGACCCGCTCCCCGGGTACGGGACCGGTGCCCGTGCCGGACGGTCGGGGCAGGCCGGTGACGTCCCGGCGCCGGACCCGGGATCCCGCGCCGGTCAGCGGGGGCCGCGTGGTGCGCGGCTCGTCGACGGGCAGGCTCAGCGAGGAGTCGGCGTACCCGATCCGCAGCCCGGACATGCCGCCGAGCACCTTGCGCTGGATGGCGCGCCGCAGCGGCGCCACGTTCCGTACGACGGTGAAGACGACCGGCAGCGCGACGCCGGCGAGCAGGTTCTTGAACTGCACCAGGGAGGTGGCCGTGCGGGTCGAGCCGAGCAGCGCCCGGCCGATGGGCACCCGTTCCTCGTCGTAGGTGTCGAGGAGTCCCCGGCCGGCGTGGCCGCGGGTGACGTCGGCGAGCTTCCAGGCGAGGTTGTACGCCTCCTGGATGCCGGTGTTCATGCCCTGTCCGGAGGCCGGGCTGTGGACGTGCGCGGCGTCGCCGGCGACGAAGACGCGGCCCTCGTGCATACGGGGCACCATGCGCTGCTGGAAGGTGAACACGGAGGTCCACTCGGGCTCGCCGACGGTGACGGGCGTGCCGAGTCCGGCGCTCAGCTTCTCGGAGAAGCGTCGCGCCGCCCCCTCCACGCCCTGCTTCCCGGGCGCGGTGTCGAGCAGCCGCCAGTTGCCCTCACGGGCGTAGGGGACCATCATCAGGGCCTGGCCGCCGGTGTGCACCCAGTAGATGCTGTCGGGCACCAGGTCGGTGCGCACGGGGGCGTCGGCGAGCATCCAGGTGTCGCGGCTCTCGCCGGTCAGCGGCAGGGCGAGCTGTTTGCGGACGGTGCTGTGCCCACCGTCGCAGCCGACGAGCCAGGCGGCCCGGCACGCCTCCTCGCCGCCGTCGGCGTGCTCCAGCCACACCCGTACCGAGTCGGTGTCCTGCTCGAAGCTCTTGACCTTCACGCCCCACTCGATGTCGACGCCCAGTGCGGCGACGGCCTCGCGCAGGACGGCCTCGGTGGCGGTCTGTTCGACGATGACGGTGTACGGGAAACGCGTGGGCATGCTCGAGTAGTCGGCCTGCAGGCGCACCAGGCGCCGGCCGGAGGCGAACATGGTGAACGCCCGGTTCTCCCGGCCCCGTTCGAGGAGGCCCTCGACGACGCCCATCTGGTCGAGGGTCTCCAGCGTGCGCGGGTGTACGGCGACCGCCCTGCTGGTACGGGCGGGCCCGGGCGCGGCGTCGACGAGGCGGACCCGCAGGCCGCGGCGCGCCAGTTCGTGGGCGGCGGTCAGGCCGACGGGGCCGGCGCCCGCGATCAGGACCTGGGGCCGCGGAGCGGCGGCCACGTCAGGCCGCCTCTACGGTCTCGTACAGCCCGGGTTCCGGCTGGGCGAGCGGCACGAGTTGCCGGACCAGCGCCTGGAACTCGTCGCTGCGCGCGGCCTGCTGGTGCGCGGAGGCGTCCTCCCAGACGGCGTACTCCAGGAAGACGTTCGGCTGACCTACGTGCCGCAGGGTGTGGTTGCTGACGTGGCCGGGCTGGGCGCTCATGTAGGCGGTGAGACGGTCCTTGACGGCGAGGAAGGTGTCGATGTCGCCGTGCACGGTCAGTTTGTTGACGAAGGTCACCACGGTGTCCTGCTCCTCAAAAGTGGTCATGCCGGGGGGCGTTGGGGCGTTGGGGCGATGTAGCGGTGGGGCGGTGGGGCAAGGCGGGCTGGGCGGGGGGCCGTCAGGCGGCCTGCTCGGCCGCGGCCCGCAGATGCAGCCGTTCGCGCAGTGCGCGGCGGGTGGGCTTGCCGCCGGGGTTGCGGGGGACGGCGTCGATGGCTTCGAGCCGGCGGATACGGTCGGCGTGGCCGAGGCGGGCGTTGGCGCCCTCGGCGACCGAGTCGAGCACGTCGAGGATGCCGGTGGCGGCTCCGCCGTGACCGGAGGGGATCTCCCGCAGGACGACGCCCGCCCAGACGAGGGCGCCGTGCTCGGGGTCGGGCCAGTCGGCGACGATGCACTCGGCGACCCGTGGGTCCTCGGCGAGGATGCGCTCGACGGCGCTCGGGGAGACGAGTTCGTTGTCGTGCTTGAAGACGTCGCTGAGCCGGTCGACGAGGTGCAGGCCACCGGCGTCGTCGAGGTATCCGACGTCTCCGGTGGTCAGCCAGCCCTCGGCGTCGATGGGCGAGGGCTCGTCGTCGTCCAGGTAGCCCGCCATCAACTGCGGGCCGCGGAACTGTATCTCGCCGGTGGACCAGACCTCGACGGGAGTCCGCCCGTCGAGTGAGACGACGCGGCACTCGGTGCCCGCGAGGGGAAGACCGACCGCCCCGGGGGCCGGGTTGGCGTCCAGCGGCTGGTTGCAGGCCAGCGGGGAGAGCTCCGCGAGGCCGTAGCCCTGGACGACGGGGACCCGCAGTGCGTCGCGCAGCCGGCGGGCGGCAGCCGGGGCGAGGGCACTGCCGCCGGACATCACGACCTTCAGCCGGGGCCCGGCCGGGACGCCCTCGGTACGTCCGTCGCCGAGCCGGTCGTCGGCGGCGAGGCGGTACAGCCGGGCGGGCAGCCCGTAGTAGTGGGTCGCACCGGCACGGGCCGCGACACCGAGGGAGGCGACCGGGTCGGGAAGACGGCACAGCACCTGCGAAGCACCCGCGTACATCGCCGAGTTGAGGTGCATGGCGTGGTACAGCGGCAGGTGGTTGACGGTGACCGAGTCACCGTCGAGGTCGTGGGCGAGGGCGATCTGGGCGGCGTTGGCGACGAGATTGCGGTGCGTGAGCCGCACTCCCCTGGGCCGTCCGGTGGTACCGGTGGTGAACTGCACGCAGGCCGGTGTTCCGGGGTCCGTCGGCGAGGGCTCGAACGGCGCGTGGGACACGGCGGCCAGGGCCGTGGCCAGCGGTACCGACGCACCGGGTACGACCCGGTCGGCCGCGTCGGTCACCACGATCGTGCGCAGCCGGGGCAGCCGGTCCTCCATCTTGGTGAGCAGTTCCGCGGTGGCGGTCGGCACGAAGGCGATCTCGATGCCGGCGGTCGCGCACAGATGGTGCAGGGCGGCCTCGCCCACCAGCGGGTTGATCAGGGCGACGGTGTGTCCGGAGCGGACGCTGCCGTAGTAGGCGGCGGGGAAGACCGTGTCCAGCGTGTTGGCCACGCCCACGACCGCGTGACGATCACCGAGGACGTGCGTGAGCCAGTGCGCGATGCGGTCGGCCTGCCGGTCCAGCACGGAGAACGTCACCGAAGCGAGCTCCGTCGCGATCGCCGTGCCGTGCGGATCGCGGTGTGCCGCCCGCCGCACCAGACCGTCCAGGGGGATCTCCGGGTACTTCAGCATCGTCACAGGTCGCCTCCTGGCGCCGGTCGGGCGGGAGTTGAGGTCTCAGCGTGCGGACGACCGGTCGAGGAAGTCTTGAAGAGCGCTCGACCCGGGCCGCAGGAACGGTCCACGCCATGCCGGTCGACAACTGCGTCCATCGGGCGAGCCGGTGGGTTCGCTCTCTTCGCGGTGGTGCCGCGCCCCGTGCCGGGTCGGCAGCTCCTCAGCCCTGGCGGGCTTGCGGTGCCCCGACGCGGTGGCCTCGCGACGTCGACGACTGCCGCGACGCGGCCCGCACAACAACTGATGGCGTGGCAGGGGCCGGTGAGGGTGGCGGGAGACACACGCGCGCCCGAGCGATCGAGTGCGGCCGCACTGTGGCGGGCTTTCGGTGGTGCGGGTCGGGACGGGGTGGAGTCGTGCTCAAGGTTCATGAGAAGGCGCCTGCACCGGTGTGGCGCCTGGCCACGTCCATGGCCCGAACGGACAGGCCAGCAAGGGCCGGAGGCGGAACCCAGGGTTCACTACCGGCTGTCAGATGACAGCTATAGAGCGTGACATCGCCAAAGAGCACCTGACCTGCGAAAACATAGGGAATGACCCAGATCGTGTGAACTGCCAGGCAGTTCCTAGGAACTGTGAGGGCGTCCACAGGAACTGGGTGCCACGATCCGAGGAACGCCCTAGATTGCCGTGACGGCAATGAGTCGACGTCGGCGAACTGCCCCTCGGGGCCCTCGCCGACGCCCCTCCGATTCCGTTCCAGCCATGCCCGGAAAGCAACCGACACGTCCTGTGGACTGAGTCGATTGACTTCCTGCTCATGTCCGTTAGGTTCATCAGGTCGGTGTCACAGCCGTCACTCCAGATGTCCGCCACCCCCGTACACGGAGGGTCCGTTGGGAGCAGCACGCAGACTGGTCGACGCCGACACAGGCGAGCCGATCCCTTATGCGCCGTACGCCTTCGCGGGCCGGCACACGCAGGTGGACAAGGCGCGCGTCGAGGCGATCACCGAATCCAAGGCGTTCACTCCCAGCCAGAAGTTCCTGGTCCTGTGGTGGATCGGCGTCTCCCCGGAGGGTATGGATCCGCTGAGGGCGACAGGAGCGGACATCGCCAAGAGAGTGGGAATGTCCACCGACGCCGTCGGCAGGATCAACCGTAAGTTGACCAAGCACCGAATCCTGATCGTGCGGGGGCGCATTGGGAACTACAACCTCTACCGGGTGAGCCCTTACATTGCTTTCCATGGGACTGGGCTCGAGCAGCGCGAAGCGGTGAAGACGTGCAATCCTCCGGACATCCCGGGCTTCAACGAAATGACCCCTGCACAGTGGGAGGCGCAGTGACCAGCGAGGACAAGCAGAAGAACCTGGAGCTTCTGCATGCCACGTCGGGTATGACCGCGAATCAGCGCCTCGTCGTCATGCTCTACGCCCTGCACCCGACCGACCGCGCGGGAGCCGTCGTGGAGACGGGAGCCAACCTCGCCGCACTGGTCGGCATGTCCGCCCCCGTCTTCTCCCGCACCCGCAAGCAGGTCATCGAGTCCGGCTGGCTCGAGGAGTCCGACAAGCTCGCCCACATTCGTTACTACCGCCTGAGCCCGAAGGCCCTCGGCGAGAACGTCGTCGTTCCGCTCCGCCGCGCAACGTGATGCGTCCCTGGGAGCGTTCCTCATTGTCGTCAGGTCAATGAGGAACGCTCCCAGGGACGTCTTCATTGACCTGACGCACAGCTGCCGCCGCCGACGCCGCCCGTTGTCGCCGCCGTCACCCGTTGCTGCCCCCGGCCCCGCCCGGCCCTGCTCGCGACGATTCCCGGCGCCCGATCGGCCGCCCGCCGCAGTCCGAATGCGCCCGAATCCGCTGTGCGGCCGCCTGACGGCCCGCTGAGCACCAAAACGTCTCCTCGTACCAGCCGCCGCGACTTCGGCCGCTCCAGGGGCCTTCCCGCGATCCACTTTTCAGCCATCGCAGGGAAAATCCGCACTCCACTCCCCCGCCGTACGTGACGTCACATGGGCCGTACGGCGCGAGTGTTGGCTCCACCCCAGCCGCGAACCCCGCTGACGGAAGGCGCGAGTTTGTTGTCCGCGGACAACAAGTGCGGGGTGACACGCGCTCGCCGGGGCTTCTGTGTCCATGGGGAGGTGAGTAAGGTAGCGCCATGACCGCGCCATACGACCCGAATGATCGGGAAAAGGTAGTAGCCAAACTGCCGGCTGAGCTGCGCAAGGAACTGAAGGTCCGGGCCGCGGAGTTGGGCAAGGACATCCAGGACGCCGTCACCGAGGGCGTCGAAGCCTGGCGGAAGGCCAAGGAACGTTCCGTCGTCGACACGAGCGGCGGCACCTCCTTCGCGACCTACCTGCCGGCCGGGCTGTACGGCAAGCTCAAGAAGGACAGCAAGGCACGCAACATCTCCTACAACCAGGGCATCGCCCAGTCGATCCGCCTGTGGCTCGACAGCAACCCCTCCCCCAGGCCCCAGGCCCCACGGGTCACCGGAGCCCGCCGGATCATCTTCGGCAACCAGAAGGGCGGCGTGGGCAAGACGTCGGTCTCCGCCGGTGTCGCCCAGGCCCTGGCCGAGTCCGGGCACCGCACCCTGCTCATCGACTTCGACCCGCAGGGTCACCTCACCAAGCAGCTCGGCTATCCCCTGCTCGACATCGACAGCGCGAGCCTCGCCAAGCACATGCTGGGCGAAGCCAAGGGAGAGCTCAACGAGTTGCTCGTGCCGATAAAGGGCGGCGACTTCGAAGAACATCTCTGGCTCCTCCCGGCGTGCAAGGACGCCTTCCTGCTCGACGCGAAGCTGGCGACCAGCAGGTCCGTGCGCATCAAGGAGACAGCACTGGAGAAGGCCCTCGAATCCCTGGAGCAGGACTTCGACTACATCATCGTCGACTGCCCCCCGAGCCTCGGCTACGCCATGGACACGGCGCTGTACTACTGCCGCACCCGTGAGAACGAGGAAGCCAACACGTCCGGCATCGTGATCCCGGTCCTGGCCGAGGACTCCTCCGCCGACGCCTACGACATGTTGTACGAGCAGATCCAGGACCTCATCGAGGACTTGAACGTCGCCATCTCGATGCTGGGCTTCGTGGTCAACATGTACGACAGCCGCAAGGGCTACGTCGCCACGTCGTCCCTTGATGAGTGGAACAACATCGGCGATCCGCCCGTCCTTGCGGTCGTTCCCGAACTGAAGGACCAGCGAGAGGCCGTCCGTGTGAAGAAGCCCCTGCTCGTGCACGCCCCCTACGGCGACCAGGCTGACGTCATGCGGACCGTGGCCCGGAGGATCAGCGCATGAGCGTCGCCGACAAGTTGGGTACCGGATCCTCGTTCGGCCAGGTCCCGCGAGGCCGCAGTGCCCGCGGTCGCGCCAAGGCGGTCGCCCAGGGCGACGTACCGTCCTACGAGCTCGTCCGGCTGCACCTGGACGAGGTCTCCCCCACCCCCCTCAACCCGCGCCGCAACTTCGGTTCGGACGAGGAGAAGACGCGCTTCGGTGAGGAGTTGCGGCAGGCCCAGCTGGCTGCCTGCGTGGCGGTGACCCGCGACGCCTATCTGACGCTGTGGCCCGAGCAGGCGGACCGGATCGGAACCGCCCAGCACGTACTCGTCAACGGTGAGCGCCGCTACCGCAGTGCCGTGCACGTCGGGTTGGAGGCCCTGGACTTCGTTGTCCGCGACGATCTCGCCTCGTCCCGTGAGCAGTTCATCAACCACCTGCTCAAGGAGAACCTCGACCGCGAGGACTTCGACGTCATAGAGCGCGCCCGTGGTGTGCAGCAGCTCGTCGACATCTGTGCGGAGAAGTCGGAACGGGGTGCTCGTTCCCGTGCCGCGGAGCAACTGGGCAAGGATCGGTCCTGGGTGACGAACCAGCTCTCGTTGCTGGAGCTGCCGCCGGAACTGCAGACCATGCTCAGTGCCGGCACCCTGCCCGAGCGCGACGGCCGGTCCCTCGCGCGCCATCTGAAGGAGAACCCGGGCGCCGACGCTGCCGCGCTGCTGGACCACCTCCAGCAGGTGAAGGAGACAGCCGCTCAGGCCAGGCAGCGGGAGAAGACGGTTCCGGAAAGTGCTCCGGACAACGTTCCGGTCAGCGTTCCGCAGACGGTGCCGGAAGCGGTCCAGGAAGCGGTCCCGGAGACTCAGCCCGCTCCTCAGCGGGTGAGTTTGTTGTCCGCGGACAACAAACTCACCGAGCCGGAGCCGGAGCCGGAGCCGGAGCCGGAGCCGGAGCCGGAACCCGCGACCCCCGCCGTCCGGAAGACGGACCCCGCGAAGCGGGAGCCCTCCCCGAACTTGTTGTCCGCGGACAACAAACCGGCCGAACAGAAGAGGCTGCCTCAGGAGCCGCCGTCGCCTCTGCCGAGCCAGCGCAACGACGTGGTCGCCACCCCGGCGGACGTGACAGAGCCGCAGGGAGGCCAGCCGAGGAAGCTGCCGTACGACGATCCGGCGTACGTGGCCATGCATCTCGAAAAGAAGATGGACTCTGCGAGCTTCCTCGAAGCCACCCGGCTGATGGCGTCGAAGTGCTGGGACAAGGCCGGGGGAGAGCCCTCGTTGGAGCTGCTGAAGGACATGCTGCAGACGGCGGCCCAGCGCGACCCCGAAGCCCTGCGCGCGCTGCTCGTGCAGTTCAGCACGGAAGCGTCGGCCTCCTGAGGCCATGCAGACCCGCCCGGCGGCGGGCCCCTACGCGCACTCGCCCTGACAGACCGCAGCACGTCTGTCAGGGCGAGCGTCCGTGGTGCGGGGGCAGGTTTCGGCCGTCGCCCGTTGCCCTCCGAGCGGTACAGGCAGCCCCCGAGGGCAGCCACCTGAGCGATTCGAGAAGAACCTACGTTTTGCGGCGCCAGTAGCGCTGCGCGCTCTGTGCGCCCACTGTGACGTGCGCCACTCCCGTGAGCCGTGAAGCCCACGCTCCGCATGGTGGTGAAACGTAAAGGTGCAGTTCTTCCGGCGTGACGCACCGTCAGGGGAGACGCGGCAGGCGCTCCTTGGTCACCGGTGCGTGATTTTCGCTGTTCCCCGCATGCGTGTTCGGCGGATCGGCCGGGTTGAGTAGTCGCCATGTACCGGCGGCGCGATGGCTGTGCGTCCGCCCCTTCCTGTCCAGCCCTCGCTGAAACCGAAGAGGACGCAAGAAGACTCATGACCGACGATGTCCGCGCGGAGGACGGCGGCAGTCCAGTAGCAGAGGCCGTGCTGCCCCTGCCCCTGGAGTTCGAGGCGCTCTACCTCGCCGCCCAGGATGACTTCCACCATTACGCCCTGCTCTACCTCGGCACCAACGACGCTGCTGAAGAAGCCGTGCACCGTGCGTTCCTCGAAATCCTGCGCCATTGGGACGCCCTGCTCGAAGAGCACAACCTGCTCCAGCAGACCTGGGCCATCGTGCGCCGGGTCGTCATATCGCAGTCGCTGCTCGTGTTCCGCCGGGAGCTGGCAGTGCTCCCCGGAGACATCGGTCTGTGGAAGGCCCTGAGCGCCCTGCCGCCGCGTCAGTTCGACGCGATCGTCATGCGCTACGTACTCGGCTGCGACACCCACAGGATCAGCTGGTACATGGGGGTCACGGCCAGCACGGTCGACTACCACTGTCGCAAGGCCAAGGAACGTCTGCAGGGCGCTGTGCCCTCGTACATCAAGAAGGAAGGGGACCGCAGGTGACGAGTGTGGAGGAGCGGCTGGCCGGGGCCGGCGCAGCTCTGCGGGAGGACCGGCGCGCCTTCGACGTGGGCGCCGGTCTGCGCCGGCTGGCCGAGGACGCGGGGTACGTCCCGGCCGGCCGGGACATGCCGGCCGTGTCGCGTGCCCGGCATCAACTGCGGGTGGTGGCACGCTGGGTCCTCAACCACCGGCAGGCCGCCGCTCATGTGGAGCGTCTGGTCGCCGCCATCGGGGAGGACGGCCCGGAGGAGGGCTGTACGCCGCTCGCCGACCTGGACGTCGACGGCGCGCAGGTCTTCGCGTGCATGCTCTACCTGGCCGGCCATCCCGAGAGCGCCCAGTTCTGGTGGCAGTTAGCCGCTGGCGCGGACCACGGGGCGGCCGCCTACTGCCTGTATCTGCACCACCTGGGCCGGGGGGAGATCCAGGAAGCCGACTTCTGGATCTACCAGTTGAAGTACTGCTTCGACGGGCCCGACGACGACTTCATCAAAGGCATGGGGCAGTTCGCCTTCTACGTCCGCGATCACTACCGTACGCCGTCCGCCGCACGGCACTGTCTGACCGCCGAGGTGGAGCGCCTCGCCAGTCGTGACGACACCGGTGGCGTACTGGTGTGGCGGCCCGACCGCGAGATCGCGGACCGCTTGCAGGAGTGCGCTCCTCCGCACTGAGAGCAGCAAAGCCGAGGTCCTGGAAACGGACCCCGGCTCGAGAGATCAGGCTGTCATGTGGTCAAGGACGGCAAAGGACTGCGTGTGATGTACGGACTGCGCGTGAGGTACGTGCGAGAGAGCTGGTGCCGGCGTCGGCGGCCGCCGGTGCGACAGCTGTAGGCAACGATGTCATATGCCCGTGGGGCTTCTCATGCGGAGTGATCCTGCAGCGCCGTGGCGACCTGTGCCTCGGCACGGGCGAGGTACGCCGTACGGGCCTCCTGGAAGCCTGGGCTGGCCACATGTTCTCGGATGTAGCTGTCCATACCCTCGCGGATGATCGCGTTGGCGGTCACGGACTCGATGGCGGCCACGGCATGGATCCGCTCCAGGAGTTGGCTCGGGAAACGGACGGACACGACAACCTGGCGGTCTTTTTCCTCGGTCTTCTTGCGCTCGCTGGACACAAGCTTCCCTTCGGTCGGGGCAGAGGCGGCCCCGGGTCCACGCCAGGATCGGGGCACGCCTCCCGCTCTGCGGTGCGCGCGCTGCGCGCGACTGACTGAACTACCCAAGAGTACGCGACTTCACGAAGTGCGTGTCGTCGTTGACACAGATATTATCGCGCACATAGACATCATGAAGGAAAACTCGTGAAGGCGCTGTGTCCTACGACACTTCAGATCTCTTATTGCATCATAAGTTTCCTGTAGTGCGTCATGGCATGCTCCATATGAGTGCCATGACGCTCATCCAGTAGTCTCAGAGCGGACCGAAGCGGGCCCCAACCGCTCACTGCGCAACCACCCCCCTGTCACAAGGAGTTGAACCCCTGATGAGCAAGCCTTTTCCCGGCGACGGTGTGAAGGTGCCCTACCGGGCCGACGGCATATCCGGCCTGAGCGCGTCCACGATCTTCGACACGCTTCGGACCTTCCGCGATGAACTCGAACAGGGCCAGGACGCCGACCAGAAGCTCCCGCAGGACGACGAACTGCGCCACGTCCGGGAGCTCGAGAGTCTCGACGATCCATGCCCTCCCTGGAACGGCCGCCCGGCACAGACCCGCTTCTGGGACACCTTCGAGGCATCCCTCATGCCCCGTATCGTGGGCGCCGTCCAGAAGGCACTCGACCGGGTGACCAACACCGCCGGCGTTCCGATCACCGTCATCGGCGCCAAGGGCAGCCTGGAGGAGCGCACCGACGACTTCCGCGAGCACATCCTCAACAGCCGTCCGGTCGTGTCGATCTCCGCCACCGGATGCCTGCGACGCCTCTTCGTCACCGGCGCCGCGAACGCCGCCTCCCTGTCCGTGCTGGTGTGGCTCCCCAACCACCCCCTGCACGCGGCCGCCGTGACCGTGGACTCGGCCCTGATGTCCGACTGCACCAATGCCCACCGGCTCCTGCCCGACGGCACCTGGATGCAGATGCTCGGCGAACCGCAGCTTCCCGACCCCGAACCCGGCCACATCGTCCTGCCCAAGTCCGTCACCGGCCTCGAGGACCGGCTGCGCCGCGAGTACAAGAACCTGATCGTCGTCGACGACACCAGCTCGACCATCATCCAGGCCGTCCTCAACCGTGCCGTGCCGGCCGCCATCCACGTCTCCGAGGGCGTCCTCAACAGCGCCATCGTCCTGGTCTCCGCCGGTCACGGGATGGCCGTACGCCTCTACAGCAACGGCGGCGCCGTCACCAGGCCCTGGGACGCCAGCAAGATCCTCTACAAGGCCGCCACCGGCAGCACCCCCTTCGTCGAGGGGCTCGTCATAGCCCGCGACGAGGTCACCGCCCGCCGCCTCGGCCGCCTCGTCGAGGACGAGACCGACCGCTTCGAACAGCTGGGCCTCACCGACGACTTCGACGACGAGGACCTGTAACCCGCCCCGTCCGCCCCGGTATCCCCGCACCACCCCCTGTACGTGAGCACACGAGCACTTCCCCCCGCCCGGCCGGCCCCGTACGGCCGAGCCATGTCCAAGGACAGTTCCGTGAGCGAACATCTGACCCTCATCGACCCCGACAGCAACACCGGACCGACCCCGGCCTGGAGCCTGATCCCGCCCCGCGCGGTCCGCCGGCGGCTCTACCGGACGATCCGGACCATCCGCAGGCCGGCCGGGACCCTCGCCCTGCCCGCCGTCGCCACCACCGGCACCCTGTACTTCACCCACGTACTGCCCCACGGCGATGCCCCCTTCGCCCTGGGCCTGACCGCTCTCGTCGTGCTGTACGACTCCGTCGTCACCGTGTGCCGCACCTGGCAGAGGACGAGCACCGCTGCGGCGCCGGGGGAGAACAGGACCACGGACTCCGCACGGGCCGTCTGACGCGCTCTCCCTCCCGTGGTGCCCCGCGGACCACAGAACCGGGGCACCACGGGCCTCCAGCGCCCAGAGAGCGGCCGTAAGCCGGCCGGGGGGACCTGTCAGCTGTCAGGCGGCGAAGCCGATATTGGTGACGTACTCGTACTGGCCCCACTCCGAACCGAGGTCCACGACCTGGTCGACCCACGCGTCGTCCAGCTCCCGCTCGTCGCCGGCGACCCAGGCCCGCACGATGCGGTCCCAGTGCCGGACGTTCATCGTGCGGAACGTCACCGGCCGCTGACGCGGCCGGTCGACCTGCGACTGGTTGAGCGGGTGGATCTCCACCCGGGTACCGCGCCCCTGCCGGTTGAGACGGGCCGCCAGATAGCGGCCGACGTTCTCCCGCCGCACCGTCCGGTACGCCTGCTCGACGCGCTCCAGGTTCTTCCGCGAGGGGGAGCGGGTGCCGGCGAGCCAGGCACGCAGGGTGCGGTCGGTGACGGTCAGTCCGGCCGCACGGGCCGCGGTGCGGGCGTGCTCGGTGCGGGTGAGGTAGTGCAGCCGGGCGAGCAGACCACGGCGAGCGGTGACGGGGGTGGCGATGTAGCCCGCGAGGCCGTCCAGTTGGCGGGCGACAGCCTCGTGGCCCTTGATGCCACGGGCACCGTATCTGCCGAACTCGATGTTCCGCTCAGGCATCGTCTCTTTCCGGATTCTCGGATCAGTGGATCAACTCTACGGCCTCGAGAAAGGACGTCGACCACGTCACAGAGGAAGCGTTATGCCGAGTTCCTGCATGGCGGTCGAGGGCGGGCCGCCCTCCGAGCGTTCGGTCTTGTAGCCCTTGACCCGGGCCCGGATGGTGCGCGGGTCGACGGCCTCGGCGGGCGCGCCGGTGGCGTAGAGACCCTCGGGCTCGCTGTCGCGGTCGTGGGGGAGGAGCCAGAAGACACGGCGGCGGAAGGTGCCGGAGGAGCGGGACGCCTTGGCTCCGGGCCCGAGCAGGGCGTATCCGACCATCCGGCCGTCGCGGTGGTACGGGGGTTTGCCGCGGCGGGTGGGCAGCCGGTCGAGGCTCTGGCGGACGTAGTCGAGGTCGGTGACGTCCTCGAGCCAGACGAGGTCGGTCTCCTGACTGATCTCGTCCTCGGTGATCAGGGAGCTCATGCCCTCTCCTCGTCGGCGAGCAGTCCGATGCCGGGATAGTACTTGCGCTGGTTGGACGTCATCATCTGCTTGGGCGAGGCCAGTCCGACCAGTTCGCGGGTGCGGGCGGCGAATGCGCGGGAGGTCATGTGCGGTGCGCCCTCATTCTGGCACCACGTCTTGTAGGCCGCGTACAGACCCGTCTGCTCGGCCCGCAGGTCGGGGTCGATACGGCAGCATTCCTCGTAGAAGCGTCCGGTGTGGTCCTCGGTCTCCGCGTACGCCGTGGTGGCGATGCGGACACGTTCGGGGCCGGTGAGGTCCTTGTCCCCGGCGAGATAGCGGCGGGCCCCGTCGATGAGCCAGCCCAGGATCCCGGGGCCCTCCTCGGTGACGAGGATGTCGGCCAGGTTGTCGATCTTCCGGTCGTCGGAGACGACGCGCTCGAAGGGGATCAGACGCATACGGCGCCAGAACGCGAAGCCGCCCGTGCCGACCTCGGGCCGGTGGTTGCCCAGCAGCCAGAGCTTGTGGGTGGGCTGGAAGCTGAAGAAGTCCTGCCGCATACGGCGGGCCTTGATGCGGTCGCCGCCGGTCAGGAGCTTGACGCGGGCTTCGTCGAACTTGTCGCCGTGCTTGACCTCGGAGCAGACGATGACGCGCCGTCCGTGCAGTTCGGCGAGGTCGGTGGGGTGGCCCTCGTAGGGGCGGGCCATGAGAAAACCGGGCGGGGCCGCGTCGGCGTAGTCCCCGAGCAGCTTCATCAGCACGTCCAGCAGGACGGATTTGCCGTTCTTGCCGGAGCCGAACAGGAAGGGGAGCACCTGCCCGCCGACGTCGCCCGTGACGGAGTAACCCAGCAGCAGTTGCAGGAACCCGATCATCTCCCGTCCCTCGGCGTCGTCGCCGAAGGTGTCGGTGAGGAACCGGTTCCAGCGAGGGGCGGCCATCTGCTGCGGGCCGACGCTCGTCGAGCGGGAGTGGAAGTCCTTGTTGGGGTCCGGGGTCTTCACCAGACCCGTGCGCAGGTCGACGATGCCGTCCGGGGTGCACAGCGCATACGGGTCGGCGTCCAACCGGGCTGCGTTGAGAACCATGCCGGGCGCCGACTTGGCCTGCGAGAGCATGGCGTTCATACCGGTGGTCGACAGGGCACGGCGCCGGTGCTTGTGCAGCGCCTGGGTACTGAACACGCCCCGCGGGTCGTGATGCGCGATGCTCTCGGCGAGGTCCCCGGCGGCCCAGACGACGGTGTCGTCCTCGTCGATCTGCCACCGCGTGGTGTCCCACCGGTACCAGCCGAGTCCGGGGACGTGCCGGTAGTCGTTGGCGTACAGCTTCACGAACAGTTTGGCGTTGCCGCGGTCGGACAGCGTGTCGGGGAGCAGCCCGGCCGCCGTCGCCTGCCCGGTCGTGGGCGGGGGAGTGGCCTGGGCGGGGAAGAGCGCGGGCTTCTGACCCTGCTTGAGGATCTGCTCGGCCACGGCCTGGGGGTCGAAGTCGAAGAGGACGTCGTCGTTGCCGGAGGTGGTCATGAGCGGCTCCCGGGCTGCAACGGGCGCTTGAGGCCGGCTGCCATGCCGCTGCGGATGATCTGCTGGATCCGGCGTTCCTGACCGGGGCGGGCGGTGAGCGCCGCCTCCGACAGGACGCGTTCGGCCCGCTCCTGGGCCAGCTGCCCGCCCGCGACGAGACCGCCGAGGGTGTAGGCGGCACGGTTGAGGGCGTCGGAGAAGCCTGCGCCCTCGCTGACCTGGCCGCAGGCTTCGACGGCGGCCAGGGCGGACGCGAGGGCGCGCTCGGTGCGGCCGCGGCCGCCGCCCGCGGCGAGCACGGCCTGCTGGGCGCGGGGCGGCACCGGGCGCGGGGCGGGGATGTCGGACGCGGGCAGATGACCGGTGCGCTCGAGCTCCTGGGCCAGCCAGGAGGGCAGCACGGCGGGCTGCCGGACGTCTCCCACCACCTGGTAGCTGCCGGCGCCTGTAGTGGTACCAGGAGCGATGATGTAGCCGCCGTGCGCGCGGACGTCGACCTGCCAGGCGAGCGCCCGGCCGGAACCGGAACCGGCGGAGCACTGCCAGCGCCGGTTGTCGCCCGCCCGGTACCAGACGTGCAGGCCCCCGGACGGGGTGCGCACGCGCAGCGTCGCCTCGTCGTCCGCGGGGCTGGGCACCCCGCGCAGGGCGGCCAGCACGGCGAGGGTGTGGAACCCCGTTGCCAGGCCGGAGAGATCGACGTCCTCGGCGATCGGGATGCCGGGCAGGATGCGGTCCCGGGCGGGCGGCTGTGCCGCGTGGGCGTCGATGTCGATGACGACGAGGCCGGCCGGGCCGCAGGCGACTCCGATGCCGAACCGGGGCTGCTCGCCCCACCACTGGTCGATGCGCTGCAGATCGAGGGTGGCGGCGTGGAAGCCGTGGCACCAGCGACCCGCGGCCAGGCAGGGGCAGCCGTCGTGGGTGTGCCCGGGCCGCCTGCAGTCGGCACAGTTCGCCGCGGGGGTCTTCCGTCCCGGAGCCAGCGGATGCACGGGCCAGCCCTGCCGGGCACACCAGCGGGCCGTGGCCAACGACCGGCCGGCGGTTGACGCGTCCAAGACAGCCCGCCGTGAGTCGCTGCGAGAATTCCGCAGCTCAGCAGGCATCTTGCTCCCCTATCAGCGACCGAAGCGACTCAACGACTGACACACCCTAGCGAACAGCCGACTCCAGGGCGTGGAGCACCTGGGAAGAGCTGAGGTGTGTCTGACGCGGCCGTTTCCGTACGGCAGCGACTGAACCAGCGACCCAGCGACTGAAGGCGTTCAGTCGCTGTTTTTTCCGCGATGACAAAACACCAGGTCACACCATGTGTGGCAGACCAAACAGCGACTGAAGCGACTGAACTTCTCTATCTATCACGCACACGAACACATCAAAACTCCCTCATATATAGGGCCCTTCAGTCGCTTCAGTCGCTGCTCTTCTTGGGTCACAGCCTCTGACCTGCACTTTTCTCAGCGACTGAAGCAGCGACTGAAAGTATCCTGAGTCGCTGTTCTTCAGTCGCTGCTCGATCGGGTGGCAGCGACCGGAGCGACCGACCCTGGACGTCCGTTCCACCGGGAGCCCGTACGAACTGTGCCGGGCCTCTAGTCGCTTCGGTCGCTCGGTCGCTGCTCGCAGGCCCGTTCGACCACCGGACCGCGTCGCGTCCCCGGCCCTCTGCGCAGCGCGGCGGGACACGAAGGCCATGATCACTCGGCGCGGATACCGGGAAGGTGTACTGCGGTTGCGGAAGCGGCTGAAGGAAGCGGCGACGGGAGACGACGAGTGAGTGAGCGACCTGGGCGTGACTGGACGCGTATGACCCCGGACGACTTCGACCAGGAGGCGCCGCTGCGCCAGGACGTGGACGCCGACTCGGCCACGGTCCCGGCCGTCCCCGACGAGTGCGGCACGCCCCCGCTGTTCGGCGACGAGCCGCCCGCTCAGGCCCGTTCGGACACGGGGCGGTACGCCGCCCAGCCCGACCGCTCGACCCCGCTCGTAGAGCAGCCTGAGCTGTTCTGACCGGGGGAGTCCTCCTGGCTCTCCCGACCCGGCTGCGCGGGATCGGGGGAGCGAGCCGGTCGGGGGCGCTTCAGGCCGCGGCCGTCGGGCTCACTGCCTCGGCGGCGCGGCGGTATTCGGCGTTGATACGGCGGGCTTCTTCGAGTTGGTCCTCGAGGATGACGATGCGGCAGGCGGCCTCGATGGGCGTGCCCTGGTCGACGAGCTCCCGGGCACGGGCGGCGATGCGCAGTTGGTAGCGGGAGTAGCGGCGGTGACCGCCGGCGGAGCGCAGGGGCGTGATGAGCCGGGCCTCACCGATGGCCCGGAGAAACCCCTGCGTGGTGCCGAGCATCTCGGCGGCCCGGCCCATCGTGTAGGCGGGATAGTCGTCGTCGTCGAGACGGCCGTACGCGTCGTCCGCTGTCACTTGCACCTCTCTGCGAAATTCCGTGGAGCGCGTCGAGGGGCCCTGGTGCCATATGGCACCAGGGCCCCGAAGGAACTGCTACACCATCTGCCGGCCCTGGTACTGCGCCGGCCTGCTGTTTCCACAGACCCGACCAAGACACTGTCGGGACTGCTCGGATCGCGGTTGCTTGACCGGAGACCACCTCACTGTCGATGTCCTGCGGTACCCGGGCTCAACATGCCACCCGGGCGATCCTGATGGCGCTTCCGCTCCTCCGTTCATCCCTCTGCATCACTTGCTTTCTGCCCGGTACGCGCGCCCGCAGCCGACGCCTTTACCGGGGTACTGCACACGTACTCCGCTGCTGTTTGTGGTGGCCCCTGATCACTGCGGGCCACCCGGTCCGGCCGTCAGTCCCGTCGCCGTCCTGCAACCGCTCTGGCTTCGGAACTCCACCGCCGTACCGTCCTGCGAACTGCAACTGCATGAACTACTGGTGCACTGCTGCCCGGCAGTTCGTCTCTGCCAGGCCCTGCTGTCTCTCTGGGCTACGAGAAGAACCATACCCACGACGCAGCCCAATGTCTATTCTCGCCACGACAGATTTTCGCGCGTTGGACGGTGAGCTAGTCGTCGGCCGATGGGATGGTCGGTTTCCCCACCCGATTGCCGGGCATCCGCTGAACGATCGGCCGTACAGCGGCAAGCCAGATCCGGCGCAGTGTGCCGGAGGAGGACGGAGGTCCACCGTGTTGAAGGCAATCGCAGATGTTCTTCGGTCCATCGGCGGCGCCATCGCTACTGTCGTCACGCTGCCGTTCCGGGCCGTGGCCCGACTGTTCGGCGGCGCGTCGAGCTCCGCGCACGGACACCACTGACAGGCTTCCGGCCCGACGCCGCGCAGGCATCCGAGCCTCACGACCCAACCTTCAAGGGTGAGGCTCAAGAACCTAGAGGCTCAGAGCTCAGGACTTGACCAGGCCCGGCTGGACTCCCCCCTCCAGCCGGGCCCACGTCTGCCCAGCCGACGACGACCGACTCTTCTGTGAGCATCGGGAGGGCATCGGAAGAACAGGGGAAGCCATGGCGCCCTGGTCTCCGCCTGTCTGTTCCAGTCTGTGCCTGGCTGATCCGCCACGCGGCCGGACGGCGGAAACCGTCCCCTGCCGGGCGCGCCGGGGAGTGCCCACGGTGGCGCGGTCTCTGGGGCGTTCACCCTGGGGTGTGCCGGACCGAGCCGCCGAAGCACGAGGACGGCGACGTCATCGCACGCCTCGCTCACCGCTTGCCGTGGCTGTGGCCGTAAGTCGGTGAGGGGCAGACCTCACCGCCGATCTGAAAACTGCGCCGTCACGACGACGCACGGCGTCTGTCGCACAACGGTGGCGCGGTAGATCAGCACAGCAGGCCGGCGGTCGCCGTACCTGCCACACAAGCCACAGCTGCCGGACGGACTTGCCGTCACGGGAGGACCCACTTCGGCACCGAAGCCTTCCGCGAGGTGAGCCTCGTCTTCACCCCGGTGGTCGCCCTCACCAGCGCGGCGTTCAGCTTCTTCTTCGCCAGCGGCGACGGCCCGCCGACCGACGCCGCGGCGCCCCGAGCGGTCCTGCTGGACCACTCCGACGCCTTGAACGAGAGACACGTCGACTACGAAGCCATCGTGGGACTCTCCTCCCTCGCCCTCGTCTCCAAGGGCCCGGACGGTGTCGAAGCGCTGGCGCTCGCCGACAACTCGCCCGGCCTGCTCTTCCCGCTCACCCTCGGCAGCCCGTTCGACCTGAACCCCACCGCCGACACCGCCCACACACTGCGCCGCGCGAACGGGCAGAAATTCCCCCAGTGGTACGACGGTGAGGGCCTGGTCCTCGACCTGGCCGCCTGCCCGGCAGGCGGCCCCGGAGCGGTCGTCAGGCCCGTCTCGAACCACGGCAACCCCCTGGTGGACAACGTGGAGGGCATGGCCGTGGGCAAGAAATGGACCACAGGCCGCTACCAGGGCTGGCAGCCCCTGTACCTGATCTGTGACGACAACAACAGCGTCGACCAGATCACCCGGCTCTACTCCCCGGCGATCCGGCCCAAGCCATAGCGCCCGGGCCGGCCAAGGGCCTTCTCACGCCAGGGCTTCGGACGCCGCGAGGAACGTGGACACCAGCTGTCGCGCCCAGTCGCCGGAGGCCGGCTGGGCGCTGAAGATGGCGCGGTAGTACAGGGGTCCGAGCAGGAAGTCGACGGCGTTCTCCACCTCGGGGGCGCGGCCGCCGCGGGAGCGTTCGCGCTCGATGATGGCGCTGAGCTGCTCGTGGCGGTCTCCGATGCAGGCGCAGCCGCCTTCCGGTCCGGAGCCGATGGTGGCCCGCATCAGGGCGAGGGTGTCGGGATCGGTGAGGTCGGTGGCCACGTCGCCGAGCCAGCGTTCGAGGTCACCGACGAGGGTTCCGGTGTCGGGCACGACGACGTCGCCGCTGAATCGGCTGGTGGCGACGTCGGTCAGGAGCTGGGCGGCTGAGCCCCAGCGCCGGTACACCGTGGTCGGGTGCACCCCTGCGCGGGCGGCGACGGCGGGGATCGTCAGGGCTTCCGCGGGTTCCTCCGCGAGGAACTGCGCGACGGCGTGGTGCACGGCCGCCCGGACCTTCGCGGAGCGTCCACCGGGGCGTACCTGAGTCGGAGCGTCTGGAGCGTCAACCATGAAGAAATTATCGCACCGATCGTTGCGTTAGTGGTAGCGTCCTTAACGCATCGATCACTGCGTTTGGAGAGAGCTGTGTCCGTCTCCGCCCTGCCCGAGAACCAGACACCCCCACCGCCCGACACCGCAGACCCCACCGACACCCCAGACACCGCAGAGGCAGCCGAGGCCGCCGCGCCACCCCGCCGAAGCCGCCGCGAACTGAACCGGCCGACCGCCTTCGCCGCCCTCGCGGTCGTCTTCGTGCTCTTCATGGCGGCATCCAGCGCGCCGTCACCCCTCTACGTCGTCTACCAGCAGCAGTGGGACTTCTCCGCGACCACCCTCACCACGGTGTTCGCCGTCTACGTACTCGGGATGATCGCGGCCCTGCTGGTGCTCGGCGCCCTGTCCGACCACCTCGGCCGCCGCCCCGTCCTGCTGTCCGCGATCGCACTCGAAGCGGCGTCGATGGCGCTCTTCCTCACCGCGGACGGCGTGCCCCTGCTGCTGACCGCACGGCTGGTCCAGGGCGTCGCCACCGGAGCCGCCATGACCGCCCTCGGCGCGGCCCTCGCCGACCTGAACCCCACCCACGCGCCCCACCGGGCCGGCGTCGTCACCGGCGCGGCACCCACCTTCGGACTGGGGCTCGGCGCCCTGGGCTGCGGCATCCTCGTCGAGTACGGGCCACACCCCACCCGCCTCGTGTACGTGCTGCTGCTGGCGGGCCTCGTCCTGGCCGCGGCCCTGGTGACAGCACTGCCCGAGACCTCGCTGCGGCGGCCCGGAGCGGCCCGCTCACTCCAGCCCCGTCTCAGGGTCGCGCCCCACCTGCGGACGGACCTGCTGCGCCTGGTGCCGATCCTCGTCGCGAGCTGGGCGCTGGGCGGCCTCTACCTCTCCCTCGGACCGTCGGTCGCCGTGGGCCTGTTCGGCCTCTCCAGCCACGTCGTCGGCGGACTGGTCGTCACCCTGCTGACCGTACCGGCCTGCCTGACCGCGATGGCGCTGCGCGGCTGGCCCGTGTCACGCACCCTCGCACTCGGCGCCGGCCTCCTGCTCACCGGCACGGCCGTCGCCCTGACGGGGGTCGAGGAGGACTCGCTGCTCACCGCGGCAGTCGGCACCCTGGTCGCCGGGATCGGATTCGGCGCCTCCTCCCTCGCGAGTTTCGGCACGCTGGCCCGGATGGCCGCACCCTCCGAACGCGGCGAACTGTTCTCCGTGGCCTTCGTCATCTCCTACCTGTCCTTCAGCGTCCCCGCGGTCGCCGCCGGGATCGCCGCCACCCACACGGGGCTCTACGAGACGACCGTCGCCTACGCCGCCACGGTCGCCGTCCTCGCCGCCCTCGCACTGCTCGCCCAGTGGCTTCACTCCCGCCGGGCCCGCGGAGCCGACCGAGAAGACGGAAAGCGGTGAACACCGCATTGACCTGCCGTTGGACGCGGACGCGGCGCGACGTGTACAGAGGGCAAGGACCATACTGGTCGGGTCTTGATCCCCACAGAACGGTTCCATGGCCAAGAACAGCAGCTCCTCCACGACCGTCCCCGGCACCGTGTGGCTGGCACGCGGACGCCACCTCGGGCCCGACCCCGAGCAGGACGTCCGCCGCAACCTGATCGCCCTCAAGGCGGCCGGGGTCCTCGACGACTTCCTGGACCTCGACCCCGTGGAGGCGGCCCGCTCCACCGTCCTGCACCCACGGGAGGAGTCCGCGGCCCCCGGCCCGTCGGCCCGCCGCCTCTTCGAGGCCCGCTGGCGCGCGCCCGACGGCGTCATGGTGCGTGCACAGCTGACCACCTACGAGGCCGGGGCCAGGCGAGCGGGCAACGAGGGAACCACCTGGGTCCTGGCCGCCGAGGCGGAGCAGGCGTGGAACCCCCGATGGCCCTCGCCCGCCACCATGTTCTGGCCCGACAGCGACCGGGTGGCCTGGGACCACGACTTCGTCCTCGGGGTACGCCTGCGGACGGCGAACCACCTCCCCGAGGACCAGAACGAGATGCGCCGCCGCCTGCGGGACTGCTCCCGCGACACGTGGTACATCCACATCGTCGTGCACGAGGCCATGACACCGGACGTGAAGGGACAGCAGCCGCTCACCACGTTCCTGCCGCCGAGCCTGCGCCACCGGGTGATCGAACACCGGGCCACGCCCGCACAGGCACAGACCGCCGACTTCGCGCTGGAACGTGAGCTGGACGTACGACTGCCACGCGGCGGCGCCGTCGTCCTGCCTACACAGCCACGGAGCCCGGACTTCGACGCGGACCACTTCACCGTCCACACCGTCTTCCTGGACGGTTCCGAACCGACCGAACTCCTCGGCCTCGTCGAGGAGTTCGCGGACCTGCCGCGCCCCCTGCCCGAAGGTGCCGAGCAGGCCCTGACGCGGCTGCGCCGGGGCTGGCACCTGCTGACCCCGGACGAGGAACTGGCCCACGCCCAGGCCATGGTCGTCAAATACGCCGAAGCCCTCGAAGCGATGACCAGGTCCTGCGACCTCTACCAGGAGGCCGCCGAGGCGGCACAGGCCGCCCTGGCCGAATTCACCGGCGGCGAAGCCGCGCCCAGGCCACCCGTACCGGAGACAACAAAAAGGACGACCGGCTCCCCCCTGGCCGCCCTCAACGCCCTGAACCCCCTGAGCACCGTCAAAAAGGGACTGGACCGCCTCCGAGCCCCCGACAGACACGACACATGACACCCCCCGCCTGAACGCCCCCCTGTCCGGGACAGCACGTCTCCGCTGCCCGGCTCCGGCCCCGCACGGGTCGCGTGATCAGTCGCTCAGGGCCTCATCGAGGGTGGGACGGCAGTCGATGAGCTGATCGAGGCCGACGATCTGCAGCACCCGCAGAACGGCCTCCTGCGCGCCGGCGATACGCAGCCACCCCTGCGTGCCGCTCGCGTGCCGATGGGCGGTGGCAAGGATGTTGATGCCACTGGAGTCCATGAAGGTCACGCCGCCGAGGTCCAGCACGACCCGCAGCGGCGCCACGCCGTCCCCGACGAGCAGGGCCTCGCTGAGCTGGTCCTTGACGGTGTGGTCGATCTCGCCGCGCAGGATGACCACCCTGATGCCGTCGAGGGCGGCGTGGTCGATCGACAACTGTCCGGGCTGGGCTGCTCCGTGGGTGTCTGTCACCGTTTCCTCGGCTGTCCTCGCTGGTGAAAAGGGGCTCGGCTCGATCAGCGCTGAAAGCCTGCCCCAGTGTTACGGCGAACAGCAGTTCGGTACCTTAGCCGCGAAGTACGCCGGGCATGCGGGCGAGGGTGCGGGGTACACGCAGACGGGTGAACGGGGTAACAGAGAGTGGACACGGCGCAAGCAGTCCCCGCAGGCGAGGATGAGGGTCATGTGATGCCCGCGGCGCCCGCGCTCCAGGACACCATCACCCTGGACGGTGACAGCTCTGTCATCGCCCGGGCACGCCACCGCGCCGCCGACTTCCTCGTCCGCGTCCGGACGGAACAGGGCCTGCCGGTGTCCGCACGCGCGATGGACCTGACCCAACTGGTCGTCAGCGAACTGGTCACCAACGCCCGGAAATACGCACCCGGCCCGGTCCTGATGGAGCTGCGCGTCACCGGGGACCTGGTGGAGGTCGCCGTGTGGGACAGCGCCCCCGCCCTGCCGGAGGCGCGCCCCGCCGACGCGGACCGGATCGGGCAGCACGGCCTGGAGATCGTCATGGCCGTCGCGCAGGGTTTCGAGGTCCGGCGGGAACCGCTCGGCAAGCGGGTCATCGCCCGGATAGCTCTCCTGGACGGTCCCGGCGAACGCCACCCCCGCAGCACGCAGCAACGCCAGTAGCGGCTTGCGCGACGAGCCCGCGGGAGCAGCGGCTGCCACGTCCACCGCGACGGGGCGTCAGGACCACTTCTGCTTGCTCGTGGTGGTGCACGGCATGGTGCGCAGGCCCGCGCTGCTGTCGTCCAGGCAGTGACCGGTGACGGAGTTCCTGAGGGTGACGGCGTCGTCGCCGCCCGCGTTGATCGTCCAGTGCTGGGCGGAGGACGCGGTGCAGTCCTGGATCCGCAGACCGGTGCGGGTGTCGGCGATGCACCTCCCGGTGGCCTGGTCGCGGATCTGACGGGTGCCGTCGGAGACCTCGAGGATGGTCCACCACTGGTAGGGCAGGTGATTGCACTTGAAGGCACGCAGCCCGTAGTCGAGGCTGTCGTCGAGGCAGTTGCCGGTGCTCCTGTTGACGAAGATCTGAGCCGAGGGCGGAGCCTTGCGCGGATTGGACGGGGAGCCACCCGCTTCCTGCCGTTCGCTGCCGGAACCGTGTGCCGGGGACGTGGCGGGCGAGCCGTCCACGAGAAACAGGGCGAGGAGCAGGCCCACACTGGCTCCGGCAGCCGCGAAGGCCCAGCGACTGGTGAGCAGCGCACGCATCCGGTCCCACCGCGTCGAGGCGGAGGGTTGCCGTGTGCCCGCTGCGACGGGCTCCGCAGCGGTGGCGCCCGGGGTTTCGTGAGGGCGGGCCCGCTCCGCGGCCTCCCACAGCGGCCGGTACTCGGCCGGGTCCGCGCCCAGCGCCTGGCACAGGCCGCGCACGACCGGCCACGGCGGGACGGTATCGCCGCGGAAGTACCGGGAGAGCGATGAGTCGCTGATGGCGACCTGCTGTTCGAGAGCGCGCAGGGTACGACCCGAACGCTGCTGCAGTTCGCGAAGCGCCTGGCCCAACTGACGTGCGGGCGAGGGATGCACGGGTGGCCGGTTGCTCATCGCGGTGGTCTCCGAGGGCGTGGAAGTGGTGTCCCGCTGGCTGCGTCAGGTCCCGGGACAGGGACGTCCCAGCAGGTCAGAAATGTATGGATCCCGACATCACCGAAGCAAGCGGGATCGCATGGTCATAGGCGCCCCTACCGATGCAAACTCGGCGTACCGGCTGCGGAGATCACCTCCAAGGGTGAGCGCACCGGCGATCCAGGCCGTGCCGGCGTACGCCGGTCAAGGCCGACTCATCCCTCACTGGAAGGAAACTTCGACATGCGTGTACGTACTGCACTGCCCGCCCTCATCACGCTCGCCGTCACCGGACTGGGACTTGCCGCGGCTGCACCCGCAACCGCCGCGCCCGCCCCGGCCCCGGCATCGGTGTCCGTCGCCCAGGCGGCGGGACACGACGTCTACCGCGGCTGGTACCTGAGCAAGGGCAACTGCGAAGAGGCCGGCCGGGCTGGCGTCACCCGCGGCCACTGGGACAGCTTCAGCTGCGCCCCGGGCCGCGGCGGATTCCTGTGGCACCTCTGGAGCAACCGCTGAAACGCCCCCTTGCCGGGCTCCCCGAGCGGGGGAGCCCGGCAAGGGGCACCACGGCCCGACCACGCTCGTAGCGGCGGTGGCCGCCAGGGGCCGTCGGGCCATGTATCGGTCCGAGCCGGCCTCTATCCGCAGACGTCCTGCTTACGGGAGGGCTCCGGTCTCGGAACGGAGCTCACACTGGGACTCGGGTCCGGGCTGGAACTCCGGAGTGGACTGGGGCTGGGGCTGGGATCCGGGCCGGGGTAGGAATCCGGCCCGGCCGGGGGAGTGGTGGCAGGTGGGGAGCCGAAGGTGAGCGTGGGCGCGGGAAAGTCCTGGGGGCATCCGGCGCCGACGACGCAGAAGCCCGGCGCTTGCGGACGCAGTCGCTGCCGCCCTCCCGCCGCACGGGCCGGGTGGTCGGCCTGGCGGCCCGCGGCAGGCAGCGCGTAAGGGGCGCCAGTGCCGACGTACGCGGTCGTGCACAGGCGAGGGCTGCTGGCGTCCAGAGCGAGAACCAGCACACCCACCAGGCTCGTGGCCGTCAGCGTCCGGCCCGCCCGGGCGAAGACACGCGCTGCGAAGCGACCGGACCCCACCGGCGGACGCGGCGGGACCACGGCCGACGAAGGAGCCTCGCGGGCAAACGGTGGCGCCGAGGGCGCGGCCGCGGGTTCGGGGAAAGCACCCCGCGAGCCCGCCCCCTCGGGATCAACTGCCGGTTCCGGGCCGCCCGATGCAGAGACAGAGGCCGGCGTACGGGCGGAAGCGGGGCGGTGCCGTCGAGGACGCAGTTCGGCGATGACACGCCACTGCTCGTGCCAGGGGGCGAGGGCGGGATGGGTGCGGTCGGGAGGCGGGCAGGACTGGCCATAGGGGTCCCACGACATGAGGGTGCGTACGAGAATGATCAGCTTGTCCAGGCTGACGTAACGGCCGTTGAACGCGGCGTGCTGGGTGGCCGGCGGTAGCGGCACCCCGTCACCGAACAGCTCTCTGGCCCGCGCCTGGATCCTGCGCAACGACGGATCACCCCGCTGCACCTTCAACCGCCGCAGCGCCTGCGCCTGGCGCTCCAGGTGCCCCTCATACAGGCCCGCGCCCTCAACCCGCCCAGCGTTTCCGGAGCTTCCAGCGCTCTCGGCCTTCGTGTCGTACTCGCTCACCGTCGCCCGTCCCCCGTCCAGCTGTGCTGCCGTCCAGCTGTGCTGAGCAGGCTAGAAGGGCCGTGGTGGAACAGCACCGAACTCGGCCGAACAGCCCGCCGGTGTGACACAGGGGCAACGCTGCGTTCGACCGGATAGGAAGAGTGTTCACCCGCACCGGCCTGTTGATCGGGTGTCATCGGATCCGTTCGGCCCGCGCCCGCCGCCGCTCCGTCCGGCGGGACGGTTGCGCCATGAGCACTCCTGAGCCCGCCCGGATCGTCCAGCCCGTCCCACCCGCCCGACCCGACGCCACCACCGCGCCCGAACCGATCAACCGGTCCGCCCCCGTGCCCGCTCCGGTGCCCGCCCCCGGCACCGAGCCGTTTCTGTCCCTGCACACCGCAGTCGTCCTGCTCGCCGCCGCGGTCATCGGCCTGGTGATCGCCGCCCTCACCGTCGTGTCCGGCACCCACCCGGCCACCGCGGCCGTAGCCGGCCCGACCGCCGCCGGCGTCAGCACCACCGCACTGCGCGCCCTCATCCGATGACGACCCCGCCTCACCACCCCTCGAAGGCGATAAGTGCACTGTCGAAGCAACGAAAATCTATGCTCGCTGGAGTAGACATTGGATCGCGTGATGGTTATGGTTTCTCTCGTAGCTGAGATCGAGGAAGCCCGGAGAGACGAACTACCGGGGAGAAGTACGTAGTTCGCAGGACGGTACGGCGGTGGAGTTCCGAAGCCAGAGCGGTTGCAGGACGGCGACGGGACTGACGGCCGGACCGGGTGGCCCGCAGTGATCAGGGGCCGCCAATGAGCAGCACCGCAGTATTCCGTAAGAGAAGCAGTTGAATCATCGAGGGAAGAACGGAGGAGTTGAGCGCCATCAGGATCGCCCGGGCGGATGTCATGACCCCGGGTACCGCAGGACATCGATAGTGAGGTGGTCTCCGGTCGAGCAACCGCGATCCCAGCATCCCCGACAGCAAGTGATTCGGGTCTGCTGAAAACAACAGGCCGGCGCAGTACCAGGGCCGGCAGATGGTGTAGCAGTTCCTTCGGGGCCCTGGTGCCATACGGCACCGGGGCCCCTCAGCGTGCTTCACAGAGAGGTGAGATGACAGCAGACGACGCATACGGCCGTCTCGACGACGACAACTACCCCGCCTACACCATGGGCCGGGCCGCCGAGATGCTCGGCACCACCCCCGGCTTCCTCCGGGCCATCGGCGACGCCCGCCTCATCACCCCGCTGCGGTCCGCCGGTGGTCACCGCCGCTACTCCCGCTACCAACTGCGCATAGCCGCCCGCGCCCGCCAACTCGTCGACCAAGGCACCCCCATCGAAGCCGCCTGCCGCATCGTCATCCTCGAAGACCAACTCGAAGAAGCCCAGCGCATCAACGCCCGACAGCACGTCACCACCCGCGAACCGCACCCGACGACAGCGGCCTGAACTGCCGTACAGCGAGGACCACTCCCGAGCTCTCCCTCGCACGCGGGTGGTCGCAGTGCCCGGCTCAAGCCCCGGCCGCGAGAAGCAGCCCAGAACGGGACGTCCGCGTGAGCGACACATGCGCAACCGCCACTGGTGCCACGGCCCGTGCGGCAAGCGGCCGGGAAACAAACCCGCCGCGCCTCGCCGGGCCGCGGTCACCCGCGAAGACGAACAGCCGCAGCACCAGAAAACGTCCGACCCCCGCGAGGGCGGAAGCGCTGAGGTAGACGACCTGCTCGGTGAGCGCCCCTGACGACGACTGCACCAGATGCAGGACGAACACGGCGAGGGAGGTCACCGCGTAGGCAACTGTGGCCGACCCGGCGGACTGCCAGTGCCGACGCCATCCGGCCCGCCTCCCGGTCCCGAAGGTGAAACGCGCGTGCAACTCGGTGCACAGAACGGTCGACACGACGGTGATCACCGCGTTCGCCACGCCCCAGGGCATCGACCGGGCCAGCAGTGCCACAGCTGCGCTGGAGAAAACTCCGACCCCGCCGCCGCACACCACGAACCGGACGGTGGAAGCGGTCGTTGTCAGCCGGCTACGACGTTGCGTAGTTCCCGGACGGCGCGTTCGTGGTGGTGCTGGGCGGGGATCGCCTCGTACAGGTCCAGGACACGGCGGCGGACCAGGCCGGTGCGGTAGTCCGGGGGCAGTCCGGTCAGGGCGGCGACCGTACGGCGGCACGCCTGCTCGGTGTCGCCGTCGTGGTGGGAACACGCCGCCGTGTCGATGTTCAGCAGGGTGCGCGTCATGGTGCTGGTCGGCGCGGACAGCTCCAGGGCGCGCTCCTGGCTGACGTGGGCGAGGCGGGTGTCCCCGAGCGTGGTGAACGCGTGGCTGAGGTGGACGTGGTGCTTCTGCTCGCCGTACGTCAGCCACGTGTCCGACCGCTCGGACTCAGGGAGCTGGTCCATGAGGGCGTCGGCGGCCTCGAGCGCGGCGCGGGCCTGCTCGCTCTGGTGGTTGAGGGCGTAGGCGCGGGCGGCGACCGCGGACGCCAACACTGCTGCGGCGGTCGGCCGGTGCCCGGCAACGTGACGGGCCCGTTCGGCGAGGCCGGTCGCCGCCTTCGGGGCACCGTAGTTGAGCGGGACCATCGCCTCGCGGGCGAGGACCCAGGCGTGCAGCTGGTCGTCGCCGGATTCGGCGGCGGCCCGGGCAGCGGTGGCGAACCAGGCGCGGGACTCCCGGCGGCTGCCCAGGTCGTGTAAGACGATCGCGGTCATCCCGGCCATCTGCCCGGCCGTCCGGCACAGCCGCGCCCGGACCGGTGCGGGCTGCGGGACGGTGAGCAGCGGGCGCAGGGTCGTGAAGTCGGTGACCAGGTCGGCCAGGACGCGGGTGGGCTGCTGTCCGTGGTAGCCGTACCCATAGCTCTCGGCTGCCGCTTCCAGGTCGGCGAGTTCCTCCAGGGCGCCGGGAGAGAGGGTCTGATCGACGTCGGTCCGGGCGGCGGTGAGCGCGGCGAGGGCCGGAGCGGTGAGGCCGGCGGCCAGCGCGCCGCGCAGCAGGTTGCGGCGTTTCATCGGGTCATCTCCATGCTGGGACTCCGTGCTGAGGACGGCGGTGTCTTCCCAGGGTTGCGCAGCAAGCCCCAGGAGGGCACCGGGAATGCGCAGACCGCCCGCGATTCGCTCGACAGTTGCCAGCGCGGTGACAGCTGCGGTGCCCCGGGCGATCTGGCTGACGCGATCGGATTTGAGCGCGCACGCCTCCGCGATCCGGTTGAAGGAGATCCCTGCGTCGTGGGCCATCGCGAACACCGTGGTGAAGTCCCGCTCGCGCAGGGCCCGGACGAACACGTGGTCGGCCAGTAGACGGCGCGGTACTTGGGCGGGTGACGGCGGTAAGTCGTCCACAAGTCCCCCTGAAAGCCCGTGGAATGACAGTGCGTCAACCCAACGACCATACCCACCGTGGGGGCCCCGTCACGGGGTTATCGCCAGGGTCCGCCGCGGCTGTACTGGGGGTGTTCGCGGCCGCGGCTGTCCAGGGCCCGGCCACCAACCCCGCAGGAGGATTCCATGCAGAGTCCCGCCACGCCCCCGCCCGCCACGTCCGGGCCGTCGACCGGCGGTTTGGTCCGCTCCCGCCGGCAGATCGTCGCCGCCCGGGGCCGCAACGCCATCCCCTCGGACGGCGGCGGCACCGGCAAGAGCGACGGCAACGACTGACCGATCGGGAGCCCTGACGCGATGACGGATCTGTCCATCGCGGCGTGCCTGGGCGAGGACTTCCTCGCCCAGGCACTGCCCCGCGAATACCGCCACGTACGCGGCGCACTCGACGTCGCCGGACTGATGACCTGGGACGACCTCAACCGGGTCCTGGCCGCACACCGGCTGGAGCCGCCGCGCATGCGGCTCTCCTGCGACGGCGAGACGCTGCTGGTCGGCGGCTACACCACACCGGTGGCCACGCGACGGCACACGGTGTGGCACCGCCTCCACCCCGCCGAACTGCACGCCCGCCTCCAGGAGGGCGCCTCGCTCGCCCTGGACAGCGTCGACGAACTCCACCCGCCCATCGCCCGCCTCTGCGAAGCGATCGAGCGCGAACTGCGCACCCGCGTGCAGGCGAACCTGTACGCGTCGTGGACCAGTACCGAGGGCTTCGGCGTTCACTGGGACGACCACGACACCGTCATCGTCCAGCTGGACGGCGCGAAACGCTGGCGGATCTACGGCACCACCCGCCCGTTCCCGCTCTACCGCGACATCGAGGACCCCGGCGAGGCGCCCACAGAGCCGGTCGCCGACCTCGTCCTGCATCCCGGCGATGTTCTGTACGTGCCGCGCGGCGTGTGGCACGCAGTCTCCGCCGACCAGGGCACCCGCTCGCTGCACGTCACCTGCGGACTGCAGACCCACACCGCGACCGACCTGATGGCGTGGGTGTCCGAGCAGCTGCTCACGCACGAGGACTGGCGCCGCGACCTGCCCCTGCTCGCTGCGCTGGACGTCCAGGCCGGCGCCGTGGACGGGATGCGCAAGCGGCTCGCGGAACTGCTGGACGCCCCGACGCTGCTTGCCCGCTACCGGGCCGCGATGGACGGACAGGCCGTCGGCCGGATGGTGCCGAGCCTGCCGTACATCGACGGCGTCCCCGCCAGCCCCGGCCTGCGGGTGCGGCTGACGACCGCCCGCGCGGTGCTGGAGGTCGGCGAGGACGTGGTGACGCTGTCCGCCGCCGGGAGCACGTTCGAGTTCGCCCCCGCGGCGGAGGCCGTACTGCGCCCGCTGGTCGACGGCCGCACCATCAACCTGGCCACGCTCGCCGACACGGCCGGCCTCGCCCTGGAGGACGTCGCCGGGCTGGTCCAGGAGCTCGTTGCTGGGCAGGCCGCGACGGTGGGGAGCCTGCTGTGACGGCACAGCTCGCTCTGGGCACCTACCGGTGCAGGGCGATCCCGGAGGCGGCCGTCCGTGCGGCCGCCTCCGGCGCGCAGTGGATCGACACCGCCCCCAACTACGCCACCGGCAGCGCTCATGACTTGCTGGCCCCGGCGCTGGCCGCCCACCCGTCCCTGCGGATCGCGACGAAGGCCGGCTACTTCACCGCGGCCACCGGTGCCGATGCCGTGAGCGCTGGTGTCCTCACCGGGGACCAGGCCAGGGCCGGGCACAGCCTCATCCCGGACTATGTGCGCTGGCAGATAGGCCGCAACCGCGAGCAGCTCGGGCGTGAGCGGCTGGATCTGGTCCTGCTGCACAACCCGGAGCGCGCCCACCCCGGCGACCGTCCCGCCTTGCATCGCGCGATGCGGGAGGCGTTCGTCGTCCTCGAGGAAGCCGTGGCAGCCGGGAACGTGGCCGGGTACGGCATCGCCACGTGGGCGGGCCTGGAAAAGGAAGCGTTCACGGTGGGAGAGCTGCTCGCCCTGGCCGCCGAAGCAGCGGGCGGCCGAGACCACCTGGTCGCGGTCCAGCTGCCGGTCAGCCTCGTGATGATGACGCCGATCGTCCAGGCCCTGCACGGCCGGGGGCCGCTCCCGGCCGCCGCCGGGGCGGGGCTGCGGGTGATGGCCTCTGCTCCGCTGCATGGCGGTGAGCTCCCCGCCATGGTCGACCAGGAGCTCGCCGACCTCATCCGACCGGGCCTGACCCCCGCACAGGCGTGCGTTCTGGCGGTCGCGTCATGCCCCGGAGTGACGGACGTCCTTCTGGCCGCCTCCGGTGCGCCACACTGGAGTCAGGCGGCCGACGCCGTTGCTCAACCCTCGCTGACCGCCGCCAAGTTGCGGGAGATCACTGGTGTACTCGCCTCCCCCTGACCTCGGTACCAAACAGCGCATGCGCACCCGCCATGCTCGCGCCGCCCAGGCGCTGGACGTACGAGTCGAGCCGGGCGGGGAGTTCTGGGGTTGGGCCGGGCGCACCCTGAGTGCCCCGGCCCGCACCGCCACCGGGCAACAGGCGTGGCTGCGGCTCGTGTCCGCCCCGGAGGACAAGGCGTCGGGGAAGCTGTGGGACGGCGCCCTCGACGCACAGCACGCCTTCGGGGACCTTGACGGGCGCCGGCCCGCCCTCCTGGCTGTCCACGACGCCGTCGACGACGGCACCGCCTACCGGGCGGAGCTGTCGACCCGCGTCGACCAGCCGGTCCTGTCCGACGACCCGGTGCTCCAGCGCGACCTCCAGCTTCCGGACTCCTGGTGGCAGGACCTTGCCGCGACGCTGGAGAAGGTGGCGGCCGCTGACACCGACCGCGTCGCCGTACGGCAGCAGTACATGGACCGGGCGATCGCCGAGTTCGTGGGCATCCCGGCCCCGGCCGTGACCTGCTGGACCGCCGCTCACTCCGACCTGCACTGGGCTAACGTCACCGCGCCGCTGAGGCTTTTGGACTGGGAGGGCTGGGGGCGCGCGCCGGAGGGGTTCGACGGCGCCACGCTCTACGCCTACTCGCTGCTTCAGCCGGACACCGCCGCCCGCGTCCGTACCGTCTTCCCTGTCCTGGGCAGTCCGGCCGGCCTCGCTGCCGAAGCGACCGTGTGCGCGCAGCTGCTCCAGACCGTGGCCCGCGGCGACAATCTGGTCCTCGAAGACCAGCTTCAGGAGTGGGCGGGGGAGCTCCGCCACCGCTGACCGAGTTCCCCGGTGCCCTCATGCGTGCCGAGTTGATCAGCCCGCCCATCCGATGTCACGGACCTCGATCGTTGCGGCGTGCGGCAGGAACTGGATCCAGCACCGCTTCCCGGATCTCCTCCACGGATCCCGGGTCACGCACGTCGGGCCAGGCTCGCGGATCCATCCGCGCGACCTCCACGAGCGCCAGCACCTCCTGCCGGGCCCGGTCGTCCGGCAGCTGCGCTATGACCTCCACCGCGAGCTCCTCCACCACCACGCCGTACCGCATCCCGTACACCCCCGTGTGATCGACTCGGGCAGCAGCGTACGGAGGAACCGCCGATCCCGTTGCGGCCTGTGGATAACCCGGGTCGGGGATGGTTCTCAACTCGACTTTCGCCCATGTCCCTGGCTGGAGTGAAGGAGAAGGGACGGACGAAATGGGCGGCGCGGGCCGCGCTCAGCCGGTTGTGCGTCGGCCGGGGATGCCGCGCCCGTGCCGCGGTATCAGGGTACTGAGGTGCAGCGCCGGAGGCTGGCAAGCAGTTTGGTTACCGGGCCGGTCACATCAGCCGGCCTGCCGGGTGGCCGCCGGGGTCGTCGGCCAGCACGATCGCGGCTTTGACGCGCTTGCCCACCGGGTCGCGGCGGATCTCGAAGCTGCGGCACACGGCCATCACGATCTCCAGGCCGTGCTTGCCGATCCGGTGCGGATCGGCTTCCCGGGGCACCGGCAGGGCAGGATCGCTGTCCCAGACGCTGATTTCCACGGCGCCGTCGCTGACCTCCAGATCCAGCAGGCACGGGCCGGGCGCGTACTTGTGCGCGTTGGTCACCAGCTCACTGACTACCAGCTCCGCCAGGCCCATCGCACGCTCCGACACCGGGATCCCGTGAACGGCCTGCACTTCGATCATGAAACGGCGGGCCGCATCCCGGGCTTTAGCGATTCGCTCCCCGCCCTCCAGGGCGACTGCGGACAGTAGGGGACGATCAGCCGACAGCTGATCCTCGTCTTCGTGCACCACTGGCTCCACACCGTCACCCTCGTCCTGAATAACCCGGCCAAGGGCGTTCGTCTACCCCCGAAACCGGACCACATGCAACCCGCGCCTCGCGGGGGCTGTCAGCTTGGTGGCGACGTCAGGCGGGGGATGTGGGTGGGGGCGAGGGCGGGTGCGGTGCCGGCGGGCGGGGTGCCGCTTCCGGTTGGAGGCGTCGCGGGCGATGTCGACGCCGACTTCCACCACAGGCTCGGGTTCCACCAGCGTGACGACCAGTTTTTCCTGGCTGCCCCACCCGGCGGTACAGCGACGCCCCTCATGCAGAAACCATGGGCCGGCCCGATGAGGGGTGGTCAGGCGTTCAACGCCTGCTCGACGGTGGGGTGGCTTGGAATGACGGTGTCGACGCCGACCATCTGCAGCACACGTAGGACGGACTCCTGGGCACCGGCGATGCGCAGCCACCCTTGAGCCTGGCTTACTTTCCGGTGGGCGGTGATGAAGACGTTGATCCCGCTGGAGTCCATGAATGTCACACCGCTGAGATCCGCCACGATCCGCAGGGGCGGCGTCATCCCGTCTTCACAGGCCAGCGCCTGGCCAAGGGTGTCCTTGACGTTGTGATCGATCTCGCCGTGCACGGTCACCACGAGGACGCCGTCGACCACTTCGACCTTGACGGAGAACCGGCCCGGCCGGTCTTCCTTCTGGATGTTGCTCACGGTCTCCTCGACTGTGCCTAGGCCGGCCCGGGCAGGGCGTGCGCGGATGATTCTGCCCCACCGCCCAGGCAGAATGCGCCCGGTTGCCTGCCGAACCACGTGCCTCTGCCATGTATGCAGGGAGGGTGGGTACTCGCGCACTCGTGTACGGGGAATGAGGGCGAGGCCAGTGGGATCCCATGCCGACGGTGGCGGCTGTAGGGCCGCGAACGGATACCTGATGCGCGCCGGCTACGCCCTGAGCGGGTACGACGGCTGCATCGCCGAAGCCCGCCACCATGCCGTCGCCTTCCTCGAGAAGGCCCGGACCGACCATGGCCTGCCCGTGCCTGCTCGCGCGAGGGACCTCACCCAACTGGTGGTCAGTGAGCTGGTCACCAACGCCCGCAAGTACGCTCCAGGCCCTGTCCTGCTGGAACTGTGCATCAATGCCCGCGCCGTGGACGTTGTCGTGTGGGACAGCGACCCCACCGTTCCCGCGGCCCGGGCCGCTGATCCCGACCGGATCGGCCAGCACGGCCTGGAGATCGTCAAGGCTGTCACCGAAGCCCTGTTCACCGAGCAGGAGCCGGTCGGCAAGCACATCACGGCCCGCATCGCCCTGTCCGACGGCCCCGGTGGACACGCCACCAGTGGCCACCCCGAGTAACGGACAGCGCGCCCCTCTTGGCCCGTCGCCTTGCCATGACGGCCTGCCCCAGACACGTCCCAAGGGGCGGGCAGCCTGACATCCCTTGGGGCCCGGCCGGGGCGCGCGGTGCAACGAGACCGCGACGCGTCACGCCTGCGCCGGCCGGTCTCCGGTTGGCACCCTCGGCCTGGGCGGACCCCATCTGTGCTCCTATCGCTACTCGATGGCCGATACCCCACCGTCGGACACGCAGAAAACCTGTGCTGGCTGGAGTAGACATTGGGTGGTGGTGTGGTTATGGTTTTCCTCGTAGCCCAGAGAGACAGCAGGGCCTGGCAGACACGAACTGCCAGGCAGCAGTACGTAGTTGCAGTGCGCAGGACGGTGCGGTGGTGGAGTTCCGAAGCCAGGGTTGCAGGACGGTGACGGGACTGACGACCGGACCGGGTGGCCCGCAGTGATCAGGGGCCGCCGTGAGCAGTACCGCAGTGGCAGTACCCGCAAGTGAAGTTCGCAGTACCCAGCAGTGCAGTCAGTGAGCGGTACCTCGGTGAAGGCGTCGGCTGCGGACGCGCGCACCGGGAGGTTCGGCAGTGGGGTTCTAAGCCAGAGCAGATGCAGGACGGGCGACGGGGCTGGCTGCCGAAGAGTGGCGCTGTGACAGGCCACGGAGCAGGTCGCATCACCAGCAGTACGCAGTAGAGCAGTACCAGCATTGAGGGAATGAACGGAGGAATTGGGCGCCATCAGGATCGCCCGGGCGGCTTGTTGAGTCCGGGTACCGCAGGACATCGATAGTGAGGTGGTCTCCGGTCGAGCAACCGCGATCCCAGCATTCCCGGCAGCATTCCGGTCGGGCGTGCGGTAACAGAAGGCCGGCGCAGTAAGGACCGGCAGATGGTGTAGCAGTTCCTTCGGGCCCTGGCGCCGCACGGCGCCAGGGCCCTCCACGCGTGCCACAGAGAGGTCAGATGACAGCAGACGACTCGTACGGCCGTCTCGACGACGACGACTACCCCGCCTACACCATGGGCCGGGCCGCCGAGATGCTCGGCACCACGCAGGGCTTCCTGCGCGCCATCGGCGACCACCGCCTCATCACCCCGCTGCGCTCCGAGGGCGGACACCGCCGCTACTCCCGCTACCAGCTGCGCATCGCCGCCCGCGCCCGGGAACTCGTCGACCAGGGCACCCCGACCGAGGCCGCGTGCTGCATCATCGCCCTCGAGGACCAGCTCGAGGAAGCCCAGCGCATCAACGCCGAACACCGCCGTAGCGCAGCCCTGCACACAGCCGCCACCTGATACCCGGTCCGCGATGCCGCGCCCAACCGCACACTTCCGCCCTTTCAAGAATATGAGCGCATGATCGCCGAAGGCACTGAGCCGCCGTCCCACGGACGGGAGCCCCAGCCCGGCCCGGGCAACCCGCCCGACACCCTGCGCATCCCGGCGATTGGTGCGTCTCCCGTCGCAACAGGCCGGCTGACTGCCGCCACCGGCCTGGAAGGCGGGGCGGAGCGCGCGGCGGCTGCGCTGAAGCCGCGGATGCGCGGCTGGCTGCACGCCGGCGTCTTCCCCCTGGCGCTCGTCGGCGGGATCGTCCTGATCGCTGTTTCACGCACGGGCGCGGCGGTGGCGGCCTGCGCGGCGTACGTGCTGTCGGCCTGCCTGCTGTTCGGCACCAGCGCGGTCTACCACCGCGGAACGTGGGGCCCGCGCGGGGAGGCGGTCCTACGGCGGCTGGACCACGCGAACATCTTCCTGATCATCGCCGGCACCTACACACCGCTGGCGGTACTGCTGCTGCCCGAAGGCCGGCAGAGGGTGCTGCTGACGGTGGTGTGGGCGGGCGCGCTGGCCGGGATCGCCTTCCGCGTCCTGTGGATCGGGGCTCCCCGCTGGCTGTACACCCCGTGCTACATCGCGCTGGGCTGGGTGGCCGTCTTCAATCTGCCCGACTTCGCGCACGCCGGCGGCATCGCGGTCGTCGTCCTCGTCGTCGCCGGCGGTCTGCTCTACACCGGGGGCGCCGTCGTCTACGGACTCAAGCGCCCGGACCCCTCCCCGGCCTGGTTCGGCTTCCACGAGGTCTTTCACGCTCTGACCATCGCTGCCTTCACCGCGCACTACACCGCCATCCTCCTCGCAGCCACCTAGTAACGGTGTTCGAGGGCAGAAGTCGGGCCCGGTGGTGCAATGTGACCTCTCCGGGTACCGGGACCGGTACTGATCTCCCGCGTCTTTCCGAGCGAAGCCCTGAGCGTCATCGAGCAATGGAGGAGCCGCTGTGACCGTAGAAAGGCCGGACGGCGGGCGGACCGCTCGTCTTCACCGGGGCGAAAGTGGCCGGGGCAGGGCGATGACGTTGGCGGGGACGTTGGAGGCGGCGGAGGCCGCGGCGCCCGTGGAGTCGCTCGACGTGGTCGCGCGCATGCTCCAGGAGCGCCTCGGGGCGGTGTCGGTGTCGTTCCTGATCACCGACTTCACCGGCAGTTCGGTCGTACGGCTGGGGGCGGCGGGCAGCGTTGACACCGACGAACCCGCCCGGCGCATCACGCTGCGGGGCACCCTGTACGACAATGTGATCCGTACCCAGCGGCCGGGCGTGGAGGACAAGGGCGAGGGCGCTCTGGTGCGGATCGTGGCCCCGGTGACCAACCGCGGGGACGCCATCGGACTCCTCGAACTCTTCCTGCCCGCCGCGCCGGACGCGGAGACGATGCGGGAGATCGGCGAGACCGCGCACGCTCTGGCATACATTGTCATCGCCAACCGGTCCCACACCGACGTGTACCAGTGGGGCCGCCGTACCGTCCCCCTGAGTCTGGCCGCGGAGATCCAGCACCGGCTGCTCCCCGCGTCACTGGCCTGCGAGGCGGCGCAGTTCGCGGTGGCCGGAGCGCTGGAGCCGGCCGACCACGTCGGGGGTGACACCTTCGACTACGCGATCGACCGGGACACCGTCCAGCTCTCCGTCACCGATGCCATGGGGCACGATGTCGACGCCGCCCTGCTGGCCACCCTTGCGGTGGGCGCCCTGCGCCGGGCCCGGCGGGCCGGTGCCGATCTCGCCGAACAGGCCCGCCAGGCCGACCAGGCCATGCGCGAGCACGGCCACAGGGGCTACGTCACCGGCCAGCTCCTGCGCATCAACCTGATCGACGGCAAGACCGAGTTCATCAACGCCGGGCACCCCTGGCCGCTGCGCATGCGGAACGGCCAAGTACAGGAGATCACTCCGACTGTCGACATGCCGTTCGGCTTCGACGCCCCTCATACCTACCGGGTCCAGTCACTCGACCTGCGTCCGGGCGACCGGCTGGTGATGCTCACCGACGGCATGCTGGAGCACAACGCAGGCACCCTCAACCTGTCCGACCTGATCGTGCGCACCCGCCCGCTGCATCCCCGCGAGGCCGCCCGCACCCTCATCGCGGCGATCGTCGACGCCAACGACGGCCACCTGCAGGACGACGCGACCGTCATGTGCCTGGACTGGCACGGCACCAACCACTCCCAGCGAGACGCCGCCACCGGCGCCGACCTCACCGACGCCTCACACGCGTCAGGGACGGGACGGACCACTCCCGAGCGATGACCCTGGGCGTTTGGTGGCGACCCGGCCAAGCAGCGGAAGGCCCTTGCTGCGCAACGTCGCCGTCAGAAGGTCGGGATGTCGGCGGGGGAGAGGTCGGGGCGGGCACGGTGCCAGCGTGCGGGATGCCGCCACCGGCCGGAGGCGTCGCGGGCGACGTCGACGCCGACTTCCACAACCAGCCCGGGTTCCACCAACGTCACGTTCAGCTTCTCCCGGCTGCCCCACCCGGCAGAGAACGACCAGCCTGTCCACGGATGACCGCGCCGCCCCGCAGCGAGCAGACCGGCGAGCGCCGCACCTGCCGCCTGGGCGAGGGAGGTGGTGCGCCCGACGTACTGAAAGCGTCCTCCGTCGGCGTACCTGCCGAGCAGCAGCGTGCGGGGAACGGCCAGAGAACCGGTGATCGCGCCGACGATCGCCTCGCTCGTCTCTCACGGACCTTGTATTTCTGCCAGCCCCTCGCCGACGGGCGGTAGGCGTCGTCCAGTCTCTTGAAGACCACTCCCTCCATCCCGACCGACGCCCACGTCAGCCACTCGCGCACGACGTCGGCCTCGGTGGTCGACGGACACAGCGCCCACGGCGCCGACAACCGGCGGGCGGCGAACACGGATGCAAGCGCGACCCTGCGCCGCCGATACGGCCAAGAGGTGGTGTCCGTCCCGGACAGGCGCAGCAGATCGAACGCGACGAAGTGGGCCGGCCATTCCTCAGCCGCCCGGATTGCTCCGGCTCCGCGCCGCTGCAGCCGGTTCTGTAGCCGCTCGAACGCGAGGCGGCCCGCGGCATCCCATACGACCAGCTCGCCGTCCAACGCGGTCGCGTCCGGCAGCTGTACGGCCCCGGCCACGACCTCCGGAAATGCCGGCCCCATCTCGGTGCCGCGCCTGGAGCGCAGCACTACCTGGCCCGCGTCGACGGAGACGAGAGCCCGAAAGCCGTCCCACTTTGGCTCCGCAGCACAGCCAGGCCGCAGATCGGGTACGGGCACGGGGATGGTCAGCATCGGCTCGGGCAGCGTCCATGTCACACCCGATTCCTTCCACCAAGAACTCTGATGCTGTCCTGCTGCTACCACCAGACCCAGCTGAAGCGTGCGCGTTGCGTCTCCCGGCCTTCACGCTGAGCAAGCCGGGATGATATGACTACGTTGCGTGATCTTGCGGGACGGATCAGTGTCGGGGGGCGGTGAAGTGTGGCTGGGGAGCTGGAGCCAGGCAGTGATGGGGCGAGGCCAGTCTTCGAGAACATTCCGGAGCCGGCCTCGCCTCCGGTGGTGGTCACCACTCCGCAGGGCGCTCCTACTTTCACGCCGCAACAGCTCCTGGCCCACGTCTACAAGGCCGACGACTGGGAGGACTTCACCGTCGAATGGGTCCGGGCATTCGGCCTGTGGAACGGGCGCCCCTATCTGCGGGTGAAGAGAATGGGCGGGGCAGGCGACCGAGGAGCGGACGTCGCGGCCTGCCTGACTCCGCAGGGCACCGCCGGTGAGTGGCACTGCTACCAGTGCAAGCACTACAGCAAGGCGCTGACGCAGAGCGATGCGTGGCCCGAGATGGTCAAGATCTTCACGGCGAAGGTGCTGGGTGAGTACGAGCTGCCCACTCGGTACGTCTTCGTGGCACCGAAGATCGGCCAGACCCTTGATCGGCTCCTCCTCCACCCCCCGAAACTGAAGAAGGACTTCCTCGAAGCCTGGGACAAGGCGGACTCCAAGCTCGGGGCGGACCTTGACCTGGTCGTACGCCAGGCGGTCGGGGACCTCGCTCGACAGACGGAATTTTCGATGTTCGAGGCCGCAGACATCGACAACATCCTTGAGCTGCACGCGACGACCCCGCACCACGTACGGCGCTTTCCGGAGCGGCTGAGGCCGCGTCCAGATGCTGATCCGGCGCCTGCGGAACAGAGAGCTGACGAGGCCGTGTATGTGCAAAAGCTCCTGGACGTCTACAACGAGAAGTACGGCCTCAGCCTGGAGACCCTTGCCCAGGCTCGCGAGCACGAGCGGATCAACCGGCACCTGGCTCGCCAGCGCGAGGCGTTCTTCCACGCAGACGCGTTGCGGGTCTTCGCCCGCGAGAGTGTTCCCGAGGCCACGTACAAGAAGATCGAAACGAACCTGTACAACGCCGTGGTCGACATCGAGGACCGCGACTACAACTGCGGACACGAGCGCCTGGACGCAGTGCTGGACGCCGCCGCAGCCCACCAGCCCAACCCACACAACATCCTCGCCCCCGTCGTGGAAGTCCTCGATCTCAAGGGGCTCTGCCATCATCTGGCGAACGACCACAAGCTGACTTGGTGCAAAGAGGAGTCCGCGTGAATCCTCTCAACAGCCCCCTGGAAGTCGGCGTCCGCGCCTTGGTCCTGCTGTCCGAGACTTTCCCCCGCCGCCTGGACGTCGCCCAGCTCGTCTACCTCGATCACGCGATGCTCCACAGCGGTGACCTCACCGACGGCCCGTCCAGCCTCCACCCCAAGCTTCCCGTTGGTCCTGGCGAACTCGGCATGCGTCGGCGCCTCATCGAACAGGGACTCGTCGTGCTGATGCGCGCCGGCCTGGCCGACATGATCGCCACCGACGACGGCTTCCTCTACGGGGCCACAGAGGAGGCCGCCAGCTTCCTCAACGTCCTGGAAGCCCCCTACGTCGGGCTGCTCACGAAACGGGCCTCCTGGCTAGTCAGCACCTATATGCACGAAGAAACGGACGTCCGCGACGGCATGAAGCAGATCACTCAGCGCTGGTTCGACCGCCTCACCGCTGACACTCCTCACCCAGCCGAAGGGGACGTGCTGTGAACAGGCTGACGCTGGTACACCTGACATTCCTCGGGGTGGGCAAGCCTCCCGCGACCGTTGAGTTCAGCCCGGGCCTGACTGTCATCTACGGCGCTTCTGAGCGTGGCAAGTCCTACGTAGAGAAGTCCGTGGACTACATGCTCGGTGCCAGCGAGCTCAAGCCCATCCCGGAGGACGAGGGCTACAGTCGCATCCTGCTCGGGCTGCGAGCAGACGACGGCAGGGTCCTGACCCTCTCCCGTGGGCTCGCGGACAGCACTATCGACGTGTTCAACCGGGATCTGCGACAGCTCACCACGGCGCCGGCCGACGCCACGCTCGGCTTCAAGCACAGTTCGACCTCCCAGCGAAACATCTCCCGTTACCTCCTCAAGGCGTTGGGGATCGACGGACTGAAGATCCTGCGGAACTCACGCGGTGAAGTACGACTGCTCAACTTCCGGGACCTGGCTCGGCTGTCCGTCATCAACGACTCGCGTATGGGCGGTGAGCGGTCTCCGGTCCTCACTACGGGGCTGCCGCAGAACGAGACCAGCGAGAAGTCAGTCCTTAAGCTCCTCCTCACCGGACAGGACGAGCCAGTCGGCCCGACTGCTCCCGGCACTGTGGAGAAGAAGGTCGGCAAGGGCCAGGTCGAGATCCTTGACCGCCTCATCGATGACAACCGCGGAAAGCTCACCATCGCCGCAAATCAGTCCGAGCTACGTGAGCAGCTGGCCCGCCTGCAAAGCTCACTGGACAACGCCACTTCCCGATCCAGTCAGCTCATCGCTTCTCGCTCCGCGCTCCTACAGCGTCGCCGCGCCCTGGAAGCCAGCGGCAGCGCCAATCAGCAGCGCGCCAGCGAAGTGCGTCAACTTCTAGCCCGGTTCTCACTGCTACGGGAGCAGTACGAGTCAGATCTCGAACGCCTGCGCATGGTCGGCGAAGCAGGAAATCTCCTGGGCTACTTCCAGACCGGAACCTGCGTCTTTTGCGGTGCAGAACCAGAGCATCAGCACCCTGGGCATCACCTTGCTGAGACAACGCAACTGGTCGCAGCTGTAGCTGCCGAGACTCGGAAGACCACCGAGCTGCACCGCGACCTTCTCAGCACGATCGAAGATCTTGAGGCTCAAACGGCAGATCTGAACGCGGAAAGCGCCCTCCACGATGACCAGCTCACAGGCATCGACAGTGAACTGCGCGCACTCGAGGAGCAGCTCGAACCACTCACGACAGACACCAGCGAGGTCCTCGCGGCTCGTTCACGCCTGGAGCAGGAGCTGGCCATCCACGCCCAGATCGAGCAGCTCGAGGAGATGAAGGCATCACTGTCGAATGCCCTGCCCGCCCCGCCGCCGGTCAGGTCAGACGGCATTCCCGCTGCCGACGTTTCAGACTTCGAGCAGGCGATTCATCAAACGCTTGAAGCCTGGCATGTCCCCGGGGAGAACCGGGTCACCTACAACCCGACGAGTGCAGAGATCGCAGTTGACGGGCGCCCCCGGGGTAGCCGAGGCCACGGCATGCGGTCCATCATCCATGCGGCTTTCGTCGTATCGCTGGCACGCCGCAACCGAGCTCGCGGATTCATCCACCCCGGATTCGTGATGCTCGACTCGCCTGTCGTCACTTTCCGACAGGCCGAAAACCGGGAAACCGATCCAGAGCTGATGACCTACGACGTAGTCGAGCACTTCTACCGAGACCTGCTCGACAACCCCCCGGGACAGGTCATCATCATTGAGAACGGCACTCCGCCCGCCGCCGTCACCGAACGTGCCAGGATCTACGCCTTCAGCGTCGACGGTTCAGAGCGTCTCGGCTTCTTCCCACCACGAGATCACACATCGACGGACTGAACACCAGATTTGGGGGTGCGGCCGACCACTGTCTGCGGCGGCCAGCCGCACCCCCAACGCGCTACGCCCACTCCATGCCCAGCTTCCGCAGCGCGTCCAGCTGCTCCGCTGTGAGCTTGTCGCGCCTCGATTTGGTGTTCGAGACCCATACGCCCAGTTTCACGACTACCTGCTCCGGGTCGCCGTCGACCGTGATCTGTTCGCTAGCCTCGCGCGGCACCGGCCGGTCTGCGCCTTCTCGCTCCACCCATTGTGTGAGGGCCGCCAGGCCGCGCTGGAACGCCTGTTGCGCCTTGCTCGGACCCTTCGCCGCACGTCCGGCCGCCGGGGCGGCAGACGGCTCCTCAAGCGGCTTCACGCCCAGCACGGTCAGCCGCTCCTGCTGCTCGGGCAGGAGCCGCGCCCAGGTGCCCGGCTGGGTCTGCTGCTGGAGCCACTTGCCGATGTCGTCGCCGTCCATCAGCACGCCGGGTGCGATGTCGGGCAGGCTGCCGTCGGCGTCGACCAGGTCCGCCAGCACGCGGTAGTGCCGCTGCCAGTCCAGCGGCCAGGGGCAGTTCCAGTCCGGGTCGATCGCGGTCAGCTGCGCCGCGCGCACGGCGGCCCGCTCCGGGTCCTTGCCCAGGCCGTTCTTCGCGCCTTTCCGCCGGAGGTTGGCCATGTACTGGCCGATGGGCACCATCGCCTCGCCCTCGCCCCAGACCGCGTCCTGTCTCGGGGCGAGGTGCCCGGTGGCCCGCCGGTACGAGCGCAGCGCGGCGAGCTTGGCCTCCCGCGCCTCTTCGCCCGGCTCCCAGACCATCCCGGCCTCGGGGGTGTCCAGCAGGGTCTTGCGCCGCTCCTCCAGTTCACCTGCCCGCAGTGCCTTCCGCTGCTGGTGGACCCAGTGCCCCAGCGGAAACGCCTTCGTCGCCCCGACCTCGACCTCGACGTCGTAGGGAACGGCGTAGAGGCCGGTGATCTCGTTCTCCTTCCGCCAGCGGAGCAGGGCCTGGTAGCCCTCCAGCCACACCAGCGACTCCGGCCGGTAGACCCGGGTGCGCAGGAACGCCGCGATCGTCGCCGCATCGCGCGGGCTGGAGAAGTGCAGCAGCGCCGCTTCGGCAGCGGCCTGCGTGTCGTCTTGGCCCTCGCCGTCACCTTCGCCGCCGGCCCCGACGATCTGCCCGTCTTGGTCACGCCGGACGTGGACCTTGCGTTTCCCGCTGGTGAGAGCGCGGGAGGCGAGCTGCTCGACGAGTCGTTCATCATGACTGCGGAGTCCTTGGAGGACCGCTACAAGGGGGCGGAACGAGGCGGAGGCGACCATGTCCTGCGGGTCCTCGCCGGGCTCCAGGAACACCGGCACGATGATCCGCGCGACCTTCGTGCTGCCGTCCTTGTTGAGGCGCAGCGCTCGACCGATGTTCTGCACGATCTCCACCTGCGAGCCGCGGGTGTCCGCGAAGCACACCGCCTCCACGCCCCGCTCGCCCGTGATGTCGACGCCCTCCCCGAGCACGCGCACGCTGGCGAGGAACGCCCGGTGGACCCGGCGCCCGGCCGCGTCGATGCCGTTGGCGAACTGGCGCAGGACCTCGCGCCGTTCGCTGACGAGGTGGTCGCCGCACAGCCATGCCGACCACGCCCGGTCCGGCGGTACGTGGCGGCCGGCCTCGAGTTCGTAGAACTCCGCGTCAATCGAGGACTTCGGCAGCTTGTCCGCAGCGGCCAGGTCGTCGTCGGTGGCGTCGTTGACGTACAGCTCGGCTGCTGTCTCGGAAAGTTTCTCCGCGAACGCGGCGGCCTCCTGCACCTTCTGGTGGAACGTCATGACCGTACGGAGGTTGTGCGCGGCGGCGTGCCCCAGGAGCGCGGTCTGCAGCAGGGCCAGGCGCCGGCCCCGCGTGCAGCGCGGCCGTGCATGCGCAGCGCGAGTGAGCACGGGGGTGCACATTCGGCTGCGCAACTGTGTGGCGTCCATGGTCGTCCTGGCGGTACGGCTGCGGCGGGCCGTGGTCGGGGTGGTGCCCGTTCTGGCCGGCGGTGTTCGCACGCGGCCTGGGTGGAAGCAGCGAGCCCCCGGGGGGCGTCATCACCGGGGGCTCGCTTACGCATTCCACGCGGGGGACGGGAAACACGCTTCGTCAACGTCAACGACGTCGCGTGCGCCCCGGTCACGGCCTGCCCGCAGTCACTGTGTGCCCCTTCGTCCGCTGACCCCCGACCATGGGCGTGACCTGCCGTGGTCATGGTCATGGTCGGGGCGACCACGTCACGCCCGGTGGGGGCCGACCGCTCTGCCCGGTGGGCCCCAACCGGTCGGGGCCCACCGGGGCAGTGAGGGGTGGTCAGGTGGGCCAGGGGTTGAGCCAGCTCACTCTCCGGTCGGGGTGTTGTGCGGGCCTCCACACGGCTGCTGACGGCCCCTCGCGTAGCAGGTCGGTCATGGCCGCTGACAGCACGGGTACCTCGTGCAGGAAGCGGTGCGGGAGGGGTTCGCGGGTGGCTGCGCGCAGGGCCCGTACCCGGTGTTCGATGCCGGCGGGCCCGGTTGCGTCGAGGACGAACAGCAGTCGGGGGAAGATCGGGTACCGCTTGCGCCATGCCTCTTGGTCTTGCTGCGCGGCCGGCTGTGTCCCGTACCCGCGGTGGCGCCCGCCCGGCACGGGGATGTGGCGGTGGAGCCGGGCGTAGGCGCCGACCTTGGCGGCCAGGCGCTCGGGTCCCATGGTGGCGCGGTCGACTTCCACGAACGCGCGCAGCATCACCCCGCCCTCGTCACGGCCGGTTTCGCGGGTGCGGTAGTACACCAGCGCATCGGGGATCACCGCCTCTCCGCTGCCGAGTGGGTGGTGGACTTCGGGTATCCAGTCCAGCGGCCGGCAGATCTCCCCGCGCCGCCGGGCGTCCTGCACGAAGGCGAGCCCGACCTCGGTCACAGTGAGCCCGTGTCCGGTCTTTAGCCGCACCGCGGTCCGGTCGCCGGCATACCGCCGTGCCGGCAGATCACGTAACTCCGGCCAGGTGGCGGCGATCCGCGCCCCGTACCCGGTGGCGAACCACACCCGCATCCGCCCCGCCTGCGCCAGCGTGATCCGCTCCACCAGCCCCTCGCCGCGCAGCTTCATCAGCCGGCGCCGGGTCTGCTCGATCCGCACCCCGGGAGCGGTCAGCAGATGCAGCTGCTCGGTCGTCGCCATCCGGTACTGCGCCAGCACCGCCAGCACCAGCCGGTCTGTGCCACCCGCGTCCACATTCACCATCGCTGCCTCCGCGACACGGCAGCGCCCTCGGTGCGGGCGCCGCGCTTGTCCTGCCACGGCAGCAGCCGGCCCCGACCGGTTCGCTTACCACGAAGGCCCGACCACGGTCACGATCCGACAACACCACCCCCGACCGGGCCCAGAACCCCGCCCCCGACCGGTCCGACAACTGTCTGCACCCCACCCGGCGTCAGACGGCGAAAGTGCAGGTGACCATGGGTGGTGAGCGGTGGTCGCCAGCCCGACATCCCCCTGTGTGCACCTCTCCACCTCCGCCCGGACCAAGAAAGAAGACGGGAAGGGCGGGGCGGGCCGGTGCACCCCGGGGGATCGGGGCGCCGTCCTCTTGTTGCGCGTCGGCTCCGCCTCCGCGCCGTACACGTCGGACCAGACCGACGTGTACGGGAAAGCGGGGGAACGGAGCGAGGGCTGGCAGCAGAGCTCCGAGCGCGCAGGTGTGGGTGATGACAAGGGACTGCCAGCGCGGGACAGCGTCTCTTCACACAGCCAGCCCTCCCGCGAGCGCGGCCGCCAGGCCGTGGATGGCCACCGGCGCACGGGAGGGAGGACATGAGGACATCAGGGAGGGCAGCAGGGAGGGCATGGGGTACCCCGCCTTCGCCGGGGCTCAGACGTTCTCCCAGGCCAGAAAGCAGCCGCCGGCAGCCCGGTGCGCTGACATCCCTCTCAGCGCACCCCCACCCCACCAGGCCGGAAGGAAGAAGGAGCAGGGTGGTCGGGGTGTGCGGGCGCGCCTCGGGTGATCGGGGCCCGCGCTTTACCAGGCGCGGCGGGCGCGGCGGGGCGGGCGCGGCGGGGCGGGTTAGGGGTGGAGGGCCTGGCGCAGGGTGGGGTAGGAGGGGATGAGGTGGTCCAGGCCGACGATGTGGATGACCCGCTGGACGGTTTCGGTGGGGGCGGCCAGGCGCAGCCAGCCATGGGTGCGCTGGGCTGTCTGGTGGGCGGTGATGAGGGCGTTGATGCCGGTGGAGTCCATGAAGGTGACGTTCTTGAGGTCCAGAACAATGCGCATGGCTGTGGTGTCGTCGTCCGGTGTGAGGGCCTTGAGGAGGCCGGGAGCGGCGCTATGGTCGATCTCGCCGCGCAGGGTCAGGACGCGGATGCCGTCGGTGGCAGTGCAGACGACCGAAAACCGGTTGCCCCGGGCTGGACCGTTGTTCTTCGCCACTACTTTCCTCAACAACACTCGGTGCTGCTCCGACCTGCGCTTCCGCCGCAAAGGCTACTGCGGTGGGCTGTGGTCACATCATCTGGCGGCCGGCTGCGTCTCCGCCGGGGTCGTCGGCCAGGACGAGCGTTGCTTTGATGCGTTTGCCGACGGGCTCGCGGTGGATTTCGAAGCTCTGGCACAGGGCCATGACGATCTCCAGGCCGTGCTGCCCGATCCGGGTGGGGTCCGGTGGCTGGACCGTGGGCAGGGTGGTGCTGCTGTCCCACACCATCACCTCGACGGATCCCGCGACGACGGACAGGGTGAGCAAACAGGGGCCGGGGGCGTATTTGCGGGCGTTGGTCACCAGCTCGCTCACCACCAGCTGCACCATGCCCGTGGCCCGGTCCGACACCGGCAGCCCGTGCTCGGCCTGTACCGATTCCAGAAAGTCCCGGGTCATGACCCGGGCAGCGGAAATGTCCGGGCTGCTCTCGAAGACGGCGGAAGCCGACAGCGCAGGCCCTATGAGCGGGTGCCGTCCTTTGTCCTGCCCAGCCAGATACACACCGTCCGCCTCACTGCCGAAGCGCTTGTCCACCCCGCATACCCTGGCGACATCATCACATTCCCGCCACCCTGCGCCACAGGCCGTTACACAACGGAGCTGCCGGCGCGCCTACTCAGCTCAGCAACAACTGCCGCCCGTGCCCCCGGAGAGCCGCGCAAGCCGGACACGACTACGAGCAGATCGCCCTCCAGCTCACCGGGCACGCCCGCGCGGTGGCCGCCGACGTCCGGCGTCTCGCCGCCCTGCCCAAGAGCGGCGGCCGAGGCGTCCTCGCCGAAGTCGTCCTTCGCGAAGCCGACGGCCGCCTGTCCGCCCCGCTCAAGGGCACCGGAGGTGGAGGCGCTGGAGCCGGCCGAGCTCCAGCGCCTGGTCCTCACCGCCGTCGAGCCCTACGTCGAGCCCTACGTCGAGCCCTACGTCGACCCCTACGTCGACCGCGACGTCCTCGCCCGGCAGCTTGCCCGCGACGAAGAGCAGCGCCGCGCCCTGGCTGCCTTTCTGGACGGCTGGGACGCGCGGCGGGCGGGGGAGCACCCTTGTAGCGCTGTACGGGCGCCCGCAGGCTCAGGCGGTTACCGGGGCCCGGCCCGACTTCAGCACCGCGAGCGGAGAGCGTCGGCCTTTCTCCACCGTGCGCAGCTGCTCCCAGTCGACCGCGGGGTGGGCGGGGACGACCGTTGATCCATCCCGCCCCTTATTGGGCGCTTTATTCGTTTATGCCGATTGTGTTGGGGTTACTCGGTGGTCGTCGAGTCCTGTGAGGGGGCAGTGGTTCTTCGCGGGCGTGCTCGTACGGTCATCCACATCGGCCGGGCCGTCCGGTGGAGGTCCGGCCTTCGCGGGAGGAAACCCTAGCGAGAAGGCGATGATCATGGGTAGAGGTTTCTGGTTCAACGACGTCAGCGCCTACACCGGGGACGATCCGCAGGCTGAGCAGCTCAGTGCTGGTGAGCAGGAGCAGCTGGCCGAGCTGGCGCAGGAGGAGCAGAAGACGCCGCAGGAGACGGCCGACTGAAAAGTCGGCGTCCTTGAGTGTCGCGTGTGTCGAGGTGGCCGGTGCGGTTCGGCGGTGACGGGCCGCACCGGCCGTCTGCTCGTCTGGTGCGCTGCCGTACCGTCCTGCGGAGTGAAGTGTGAGGGTGACTGCTTTTCCTGTGTCCGGTGATGTCTCGGGGGTGCGGCAGTGCGGTGAGCGCGGCATGGATCTGGCGGGGGCGTGGCAGCACGGTGTGGCCGCCGCCGGCGAGCTGGGGCTGACGTTCACGCTGGATCCGGTGCCCGAGACGGATCCGGGTGCCTGGGAATGTGTGCTGTATCGCGACGGACGTCAGGTGCCGGGCGGCCGGGGCAGCGGCAAGGGCGATGAGCCGGCGGCCCGGGTGGGGGCGCTGTTCGAGGCGCTGGAACATCACCTGACCGCAACACTGCCCGATACCGACGAGGTGGTCCTGTGCAGCGCCCGCCAGATCGCCGCGGGGCCGCTGAGGGGGGAGGCGGTGGCGAGGCTTTTGGCCGAGGGCCCCGATGAACCGCTGGCCTGCCTGCCCTACCGCAGCCTGTCCGACGACAGCCAAGAGCTTCTGGTGCCGGTGTTCCTGAACGTTCCGGACTACCTCAACGACTCCCGGCGCACCGCAGCCGCCCGCTACGCGGACGCCTACCCCTACACCGGGGTGTGCCGGTATGCGATGAACAACGGATGGGCCGCCGGCGCCACCTGGGCCGAGGCCCTGGTACACGCCCTGAACGAGATCATCGAGCGCGACGCGATGTCCCTGCTGCTCATCGAGCAGTTCCTCCCCCCTGCTCCCGAACCGGGCTCACTGCGCGTGGTAGAGCCCACAGCGCTCCCAGGCCGGCTGCAACAGCTGCACCAAAGCGCTCAGAGCCGCCTCAAAGCCCCGGTGCACCTGCTGGAAGCCACCACCGACCTCGACGTGCCCGTCTTTTGGGCCTACACCCCCGCCCCACCCGGCACCCCGGCCCGCACCCGCGGCGCCGGCGCCTCACTCTCACGCGCCTACGCCGCCGAACGGGCCCTGAGCGAACTGATCCAGATCCACAGCTGCGCCTCCCGACCCGCCGCCCAAGCCGCCCAAGCCGCCCGCCCCGCCACGGGACGCACCCGCTCCTACCCGGCCCTGCACCGCTGCCACCTGGCCGACTTCTCCCGCCACCTGCCCGATGCCACCACCGTCGCCTTCCCCGACCACCCCACACCGGCCACCCCCCAGGGCCACCTGCACAACCTGCTCCACAAACTGGCCCGACGCGGCTACACCGCCTACGCCCGCGCACATCACCTCAGCGACCACCTGAGCGTCTGCAACGTGATCGTCCCCGGCCTGGAACGCTTCGTCCTCGTCGCCGACGACATGCCCGTCCTGCCCGGAACCCGCGGCAACGCCCACCACCACCGCCCCCGACCAGCACAGACCGACACCGCCCCGGGCGCTCCCCTGCCTGCGGTATAACGAGTTGGTGCGTGATAGCGGGTGAGGCGTCGTGCCTGGCTGGTGGCATGATTCGACTGTGGCGATCATGGTCAATCGGACGGTACTGGCGCATCGGCCGTTCACGGGGATCTCTCGGCGTCATCTTGCCTGTCTGATCGAGGAGTTGGCGTTGCCGTGGCAGGCCGGCCTTGAAGGTCGCCGTCATGCTGCGCGGGGCGGCATCCGCAAGCGGACCGAGGGCGCCGGGGCCCGCCACCAACTGGTTTTCGTCGACCGGCTGGTGGCCACGCTGATCCATCTGCGCCACGACCTGCCGCACGCCGTGCTGGGCCTGCTGTTCGGCGTCGACCGCTCCACCATCACTCGCGCGATCGCGGAGATACGTCCGCTCCCGGCCGAGCGGGGATGTGCGGTCCCTGACCGTCCCGGCCTGCGGCTTCGGACACTGACGGATGTGTTCGCCTATGCCCGGGCCGAGGGGGTTGAGCTGCGGCTGGACGCCACCGAGATCCAGGTCCGCCGGCCACCAGCCGGCCGCGGCGGACGGCGGGCGTCCGTGTCGGGCAAGAAGAAACAGAACACGATGAAGGCCACCGTGATCGCGGACTGGCGGGGTCGCACGTTAGGGACCAATGCCCTGCGACCTGGACGTATGCACGACGCCACGGCCGCCCGCAACGAGGGCATCGCCGTCTGCTTCCAGCATTTCCCTGATGTCGAGGTCCTCCTGGACGACGGCTACCCCGGCCTGAGCCGCGACCACCGCGGGCAAGCGATCACCCCGCCGAGAAAGCCGCGGCCGGGAGCACTGCCCGGCAGGGTCGAGCAGTGGGAACGGGACCGTCACCGGCACTCATCCGACCGCATCACCGTCGAACACGCCCCCGCCGACCACAAACGCTGGAAGCAACTAACGCGCTGGACCCACCGCCGCGACCGCCTGCCCGACACCCACCGCGCCATCGCCAGCCTCGTCTCCGACCGCACCATCACCGCCTGACTGCAGGCCACGACCAGGCCAAACACGCCTCACCCGCTATCACGGACCAACTCGTTAGGGGAGCGTTGGCGGAAGCGTCACGCTTCCGGGGCGAGATCTATGAGTGTCTGACCGCTCGGCGCGACGAGCTGGTCGACGCGGTGCTGTGTGCGGACGGGGCGGTGAAGTCCCCGGTGGACTTGACGCTGTTGCCCGAGCATCGTCGTGGGCACGGAGAGCGATGTACGGCGGCCTGAACCATGGCCGTCTCGACGTGGGGCGGCTGCGGACGGTACTGGCCGGGTTGCCACTGCCGCGGTTCGACGGCGGGCGCCTGGTCCTGACGGTCGATCTGCCGCCGTGGCTTCGCTCGGGCCCTCGCCCTGCCGCCGTACCGCAGAGCAGGCCACATCCCCAGCGCCCCACGAAAAAAAGGGGAGGGTGCGGTGCGGTGGGGTGCGGGCTGGCGAGAGTGCTGTGGGGTGATCATTGATTTTGTGAGTGAAAGCAAAGTTTGTGTGCGTTCCGTCATCGATGAGGATTTGGTGGCTGTGGCTGCCATTCACCGCCACTACGTCGAGAACACCGATATCTGCGTGCCGGAGACGGAGCGCACCATGGCGCAGTGGAAGGAGTTCGCCGACGACCTGCGCACGCGCGGCCTGCCGTTTCTCGTGGCGGTGGCAGATGAGGTGGTGGGTTACGCGTGTGTGTTTCCGTGGAAGCCGGGCCCTTCCTACCGGTACGCCGGTGAGGTCTCCGCCTACCTGGCGCCTGGCCACACCGGCCGCCGGCTGGGGGATGCGCTGATGGAGCCGCTGATCGAAGCCAGCCGCAACGCCGGTCTGCGTCAGCTCATCGGTGCCGTGGCGCAGACCACCGCGGCGCCGCGCACGGACGCGTATGCCCGCCGGTACGGGTTCGAGGAATGCGGACTGCTGCGCAGCATGGCCCACCGGCACGGGCAGTGGCTGGACTTTCGTCTGTACCAGTGCCAGCTTGCCGATCCGCTGCCCGTGGAGAACTGATACGGAACCGAGCGTCGTTGCCGGCCACCGGCAACGACGAGGCGTCAGCAGGGCGTGGTGCCCCGCACCGCCTCGCAGAGCCGGTGCGGAGCGGGCGGTCATCGGGGCAGGGTCGACAGACACGGCACCCAGCACGCCGCGCAGATCAGGGATTCCCTCCAGGGTGTTGCAGGACGTGGCGTGCAGGGCGGTTGTGCCGGCGCGGGTTCAGGCGGCCTGCTGGAGCTTTCCGGCGCGGCCGGGAGCGGTCCTCGGCCGCTGCGCGACCACAGGGACCGTTGCGGTGTCGGCGGGCCGCTGAAGTGGCACCGGCATGGTTTCTGTGACCTGGCACAGACTCATGCCTGCAGGAATGAGCAGCCTGGTGGGTGGTCACTGCCGGTGTATCCAGATAGGGACACAAGGACACCGGCATCGGGCTGTTGCGGCTCCTTCTGGCCGGGGTCAGTGGATGATCATCCGCCGCGCAGGTGTAGATCAACGCCAAGAGGGTCCAGGGGGGTCCCTGTGTCTGTCGGTTACCAGGTGACGGGCAGGTGCAGGGGGAAGCGTCTGATGGTGGTGGTGTCCCAGTGCACTTCGTGGGCGGGCACGGCCAGGTGCAGGCGGGGGAAGCGGGTGAGCAGGGCGCTGATCGCGGAGTGGAGTTCGGCCAGGGCCAGGGTGGTGGCGGGGCAGTGGTGGCCGCCCCAGCCGAATGTCATGTGGGGGTGGGAGGGGCGGTCGGGGTCGAGGACGTCGGGGTGGTCAAAGACGGCGGGGTCACGGTTTGCGGCCAGGTAGGACACGTGCACGTACTCGCCCGCCCGGATGAGGCTTCCGCCGATCTTCACGTCCTCAAGGGCCAGGCGCGGGATGCCGACGCCTTTGCGGAAGGGCAGGTAGCGCAGGAGTTCCTCCAGGGTGCGGGGCAGGCGCTCGGGATGGTGCACCAGCAGGTCCCACTGCCCGGGATGGGTGAGCAGGGTGTAGACGATGTTGCTGATCTGGCAGGTGGCGGTGTCGTTGCCGCTCAGGATGAGGGTCACTGCCAGAACAGCCAGTTCCTGGTCGCTCAGCGGCGCCTCGCCGTCCTCGCCGTCCTCGCCGGCGGTGGCCATCGTGCTGATGAGGTCTGTTCCCGGCGCGGTGCGCCGCTGGGCGACCAGGGCGCTGAAGTAGTCGCGCAAGTGCTGTTTGGCGGCTGCGGCTGCCGGCTGGGCGTCGGGTGAGGTGGCCAGCATCTGCTGGGTGTGGTGCAGCAGCACCGCCCGGTCGGCGCCGGGCACGTCCAGCACTTCACAGATGGTGTGGCCGGGCAGCGGGATGGAGAGGTGGCGGGCGAGGTCGGCCGGCGGGCCGTGCTCGGCCATTTCCTGCAGCAGGCGATGGGCCACCTGCTCGATGGCCGGTCTCATCCGTTCCACGCGTGTGTGGGTGAAGGCCGCGGCGACAGCGCGGCGCAGGCGGGTGCTGTGCGGGGGGTCCAGGACGTTGATCGACTCCGGGCAGATGATCGGCTCGGGGGTCAGGCGGGGGTAGTTGCGGCCGACGATGGCGGCGCGGCTCAGGCGGGGGTCGGTGGTGACCTGCCGCACGGCGTCGAAGCTGGTGACCAGCCATGCGTCGCTGTCGCCGTAGGGCAGGCGGATGCGGGTGAGCGGGCCCCGGTCGGCGAGGTGGGCGAGCAGCGGGTCGAAGGCCAGACGGTCGTTGAAGTCGAAGGGGCACAGCGGCACGTCGGAGGCTGCCCGGGCGCCGGCGGAGTCGTCCGGCCATGCGGGTGGCAGGGGAGGGCCGGACGACGAGACCGCGGGACCACGGGGCATGTCTGGTGTGTCTGGCATATTCTGATTGTGTGGTAGATGGTGTCTACGCGCATTCATCCCAAGCCGTGACCGACGGCAGAAAGCGGTGAGAGATGCCCGCCGACCCCATGCCACAAGCCCAGGCCCCCCACCCCGTGGACGTCCTCATCGTCGGGGCTGGCCCGACCGGCCTCACTCTCGCCCTCGACCTCGCCCGGCGCGGTGTACGGACCCTCGTCATCGAGGCGGCCGACCGGCAGTTCGCCGGCTCACGCGGCAAGAGCCTGCAGCCGCGCACCCAGGAAGCCCTGGACGATCTCGGTGTCATGGACGCGCTGCAGAAGACAGGCAGCCCCTTCCCGCCCATGCAGACCTGGCGCGACGGCCGCCGCGACGGCCAGTGGCGGCTGGTGGAGCGCGATCCGCAGTCACCCCCCTCGCGGTATCCGGTGCCGTGGCTGGTGCCGCAGTGGCGGACCCAGGAAATCCTGCGCGAACAGCTCCTGGCAGCGGGCGGGACGGTGCAGTACGGCACCCGCCTGACCTCCCTGACCCAGACCGACACGCAGGTCCGGGCGCAGGTGACGCACAGCGACGGCAGCCGCCGGACCCTGAGCGTGCCCTATCTGGTCGGCGCCGACGGCGGGCGCAGTACCGTCCGCGAAGCTGTGGGCATCGCGATGAAGGACCAGGGTGATGACCTGCACGCCGCGATCGTGGCGGATGTGCGCGTGCGCGACCTGGACCGCGATCACTGGCACATCTGGCCGGACGGCCCGGGCGGAGACCTGCTGCTGTGCCCGCTGCCCGGCACCGACCACTTCCAGCTCAACGCCCGCGCCGGCGACCAGGACACCGACTGCACCGCCCAACGGGTACGGGAACTGATCGCCCTGCGCACCCACCTGCCCGCCGACGCCGTCACCGACGTGCTCTGGACCTCCTACTACCAGCCCCGCACCGCCCTGGCCGAACACTTCCGCGAAAACCGGGTCCTCCTCGCCGGCGACGCCGCACACGTCCACCCGCCCGGCGGCGGACAGGGCCTGAACATCGGCGTCCAGGACGCCTACAACCTGGGCTGGAAACTGGGCCAGGTCCTGCGCCACCACGCCCCCCACGACCTGCTGGACAGCTACGACGCCGAACGCCGCCCCGCAGCCGCCGACGTCCTGGAACTCAGCTCCCTGCTCTACCGCCTCGGCCGCAGCCCAGAAGGAAGCAGCGAACGCGCACGCCACCGTCGCCGCCTCACACTGCTGACCGTGACCTACCGCGACAGCCCCCTGAGCACCGAAACCCGCCAACCGATCACCACGACAGCCGTTCAGGCCGGCGACCGCGTCCCCGACCTCCCCTGCATCCCGCCGGCGGCGAACGCCGCCGCACCCCACAACACCCCCCGACCCCTCCTCGAACTACTCAAGGGCCCGCACTTCACACTGCTCGCGGTCGACCACCCAGCACCCCCGATGCCGCCGACCGTCCCCACCCTGCACGTGACCGACAGCGCCCTGACCCAAGCACTGGGCCGCGGCCTGTTCCTGATCCGCCCCGACGGCCACATCGGCCTGGCCACCCACGACCCGGCACACCTTGAGCACTACGGCACGAAGGTCGGACTCACCCCCTGAAACGACGGCTTCCAGGTTCCGCACATTTTTGACGCCGGGGAGTTTGACGCGATAAGCCGCGTATTGCCCTTGTCGCGAACAACAACTCGGCGTCGGCCGCCGGAGTGCCTCCCGAACTGCTGTAGAAACGCTGCTCCTTGACGTGTACAGAGATCGCCGGACCGTCGTTCTCAGCTGGCCGCACGCGGATGAGCTCGGCAGTCACCAGTACATGAGGGCTGTTTCTCCGGTACCCGACTCAAAGTACTGCCGCATGCCCACCATGTAGTTGCGCCCCTTGAACAGTTTGGCCTCGATTTCGGCGTTGCGGTTCTCGTCGCTGTCGTCGTCCCTGCGGACCATCCGGTACTCGCCGTCGATCTCCTCGAAAAGCGCAAGTTCTGCGTCGGCGTGACCGAATAGGCCGATCTTGTATGTTCGGTCGGCGTCCGGGGTGAGGAGGAAGTTGACGGGTTGGCCGGCGGACAGTGTCAGCTTCCTGGACGACCATGGCTCCAGGGCCGGAAGCTTGGAAGGGAGCTGCGGATACCAGGCTTTGATTTCTTCCTGGTCCACCTTGGAGATCTTGCCAGGCGGATTGAGAGCTTCCCTCTGGTACTTCTCCGGCTTCTTGATCAATCCCGCTTCGAAGGAATATTCCATGATGGAGTCCGGATCCCATTGGGAACCGGTTACCTTTTCGGAGGGCCACTTCCGCAGGATATTGTGGTCGATCTCATCCTTTGACCAGTTGTTGGGTGGACCTGAAAGACTGGCGTACACCTTTTGCGTGTCCCATTCGATTCCGGCGAACGGACTCTGGTGCTCGTGTGGCATACCCAGTGTGTGACCGATTTCATGGAGGGCGGTCGTCTTGCCGTAGTCAGTGGTGAGATCCCATCCGAAGTTCATCGTGCGCTCGGTCTTGGGCCTGTTTCGAACGTAGGTGCCAACGTAGGACCATGAACCGTTGCGGGGCATGAATCCGATGCGTACGTCCGAGTCCTGGATGTTCTTCACTTCCAGGAAACTCAGCCCGATTCCGAGACTCTTCCATTCCGCGAAGGAGTCACGCACGACTTTTTGCTGGGACTGGTCGCCGCCCCAACCCGGAAACTTCTTCTTGTCGCGCACGCTATCGAACATGTAGTACCTGATGGTGGTGCCGTTGAGCCATTTCTGCTCGCTCCGGAGAATAGCACTCTCGCGCTCCGGATCGAATGTCGTTAGCGTACGCTGCGGCATCTCTGGCAAGCTGCAGTAGAGATGACCTTCCTGCGCCTCGTCGCGTTCTGTCAAAGTGTCCGTCATGATGAACTCCAATTCCAAGATGCTTGGGTATGGTGTATTCCGGTGTTCCACGAGACGTAGTCTTATCCGGTTAAATCATTCGCAATGATGAATCGGTTAGTCTCGCTGGGTCGCTGGGTCGCTGGGGTTGCGGTTTCCGTTCTTCCGTGCGATCGACTGGCCGATCGATGAGATGAACCAGCCGCGCTGCTCGAAGGATGCCCAGTTGTGTATCCCGTCAGTTGGCTGTGAGTGACGTGCCGTTCAGTAGCAAAAAGTGACCAGACATGACACCACCATCAACGACCCGCACGGCCCTGGCCACTCACAAATACCAGACGGCGGTACGGCCCCGCCACCGACGCCGTCGGCACCGCCGGTATGTTGAGAGGCGCACGGCGGTTATGGCATTTTCCAAGCATGCTTTCCGCGTGTTGTCGTAGACCAGCCAGGCCACTTCCAGCCACTCGAGAGCGAAAGAGTTCTGTCCATCGATCACGGCAGTATTCGCCGACTGGTAAGTCTGCCGTGCGTTGGATGCGGAATGCATGAAATGCTCCCTGTCCCAACCTGCAAACATTTACTGCCTCCGGGCGGTAGTGAGCGGAACCTGCTTGAAATGCGGGTGCCCTTCAGGGAAGCAACCAATCAGTTCCCGCTGCCAAACCCCCGGTTCGGGTAATGCTGAAGCGTAGAACCAGCAAAAGGGGCGCTGGCATATTGTGTTATCTGAGCGGGAGGCGCACGCCCGGCGTGTACACGGGTACAGGCCCAATCACGTTCGGGGCGGCGTGGCGAGGACGGAGCAGTCAGCAGCGCCGCGTGATTCTGCGAGACTGCACGTAGTCGTGGTTTGGCAGCCGCCCGCGGGTCATACACCCAGGTCCGCACCACGACTGTCAGACAGTGGACGTCGACCGGCCACAGCTCGGTGCTGGATCCCCATCAACCTTCTGCCCACCGCAGACCGAGGCCGGCCAGCCTGCGTACGACGCTCCGCGCCCTCCCCGCTGCCGTTCGCGTTGGTCACTTCGACGTGCTTGCGGGCGGGGCGCAGGTGTCTTTCGCGGGCGTGGAACTGGCGGGCGGCAGCGATGCTGGTGCTCCACCGCTCATCCTGCGACCGCCGCACCGGCACCACCGCCTCGCCGTCCGCGGGCGGCTCGATGCCGAGCGCCTCCAGCAGGTACTGCTGCGCAGGCACCAGCCGATCCCACCCCGCCCGCTGCGCGGTGACTTACACGCCGAGGTCCTCGCCCTGGACGACCAGCTCGCCCGCCGCGGCCGGGAAGGCGTCGCCGGCTTTCGTGTGGGCGAGGGTGAGCCGGTAGCGGCGCTGCCTCGAGACGTCCCACGCCATCGGACACCGCCCGGCCGATCTGCCACAGGGCCTCCTGGCGGGCCTCTGACAGCTCCCCGGCCTAGGAGACGCCCCCGTTTCCGCGGCCGCGTACCGTGCCGGGTGCTCCGCCGCCGTGTGGGCGGCTGCGCGCTGGTTTTTGGCCCGCACTCCGACAGTCATCGAGCCGGCCCCGCCGCCGACGTCGTCGGCACCGCCGGTATCTGGCATCAGGCCGGGGGCGTCCGGTTCGCGCTCTATCGCCGTAGTAGCGCGGCTGCGTCAATGGGAGGAGCCGGCGTCGCGGTCTGTCGTGCTGGGCTGGACGGCGTGTGCTGTCGGGCTGCCTACCGGGGTGGAGTGTGGGATGACAGCGGAGCCGGTGATCCGTGCGGCCCGTGAGGTGGGGCAGGTGCTGTCCGATGCGGCTGCGGTGACCGGGCCGGGGTTGCGGGAGGCGGTCGGCGGGCTGCCGCAGCGGATCCGGCACCCGGTGGGCGTGCATCTGGGGTGGTGGGACAGCGCGGGCAGGGCGCTTGAGGGGCGGGCGGGGAAGATGATGCGGCCCGCGCTGACCCTGCTGGCGTGCGAGGCGGTCGGCGGACAGAGCGCGGCGGGGGTGCCGGCGGCTGTGGCGGTGGAACTGGTCCACAACGCCTCGCTGCTGCACGACGACCTCATCGACGGCGACCGGATGCGCCGCGGCAGGCCCGCGCTGTGGTCCCAGATGGGCATGCCGGCCGCGGTGCTGGCCGGGGACGCGTTGTTCTTCCTCGCCGTGCAGGTCCTCCACCAGGCCCCGCCCCCGCTGGGCACCGCGGGGGTGGGGGAGCTGACCGCGGCGGTGCAGGAGCTGATCGAGGGCGAGTACGCCGACGTCCAGCTGGAGGACAGCCGGACAGCCGGCGCGGCCGAGTCGCAGGCGATGGCGGCGGGCAAGACCGGCGCCCTCATCGCGGCCGCGTGCGCGCTCGGCGCCCGCGCCGCGGGCGCCGGGGACGAGCAGGTGAACAGGTTGCGGGAGGCAGGGGTACGCCTGGGCGTGGCCTTCCAGCTCACTGACGACCTCCTTGGGATCTGGGGGACATCCGAGCGCACGGGCAAGCCGGCGCGATCGGATCTGAACTCCCGCAAGATGACCGCTCCCGTCACCGCCGCACTCGCCAGCGACACCCCCCAAGCCCGCGAACTCGCCGGCCTCTACGCCCGCCCCGAACCGTTCACCACCCGCGAACTGGACCACCTGGCAACCCTGATCGAGGAAGCAGGGGGCCTGGCCGCAACGCGCGCTCAGGCCGAAGAGCACCTGACGGCGGCCCTGGGCCTGGTGCGCGAGGCGGCCACGTCTGCTGCGGCCGCCGCCGAGTTCACCGCGCTGGCCGATCTGATCGTGCACCGCGATCACTAAGTGCCACTGACGCGACCAAGCCGTCGCCCCCAGTGAGGGACTCCTGCGCGACAACCACACCGACACTCAGGCCGCACGCGCGGCCTGAACGCAAACGAAAGGAGGGGCCACATGACCACGGAGTCCCCGGACGGTTCGACAGAACTGGAGCCGGTGGTGCTTTTCTGTCCTATCGAGCTCACCCGGCATCCCAAAGCAGCGGAGGTCCAGAACCGGGCGTTCGACTGGATGGAACGCCACCGGCTCTTCGGCGACGCGGCCATCCCGCGCGAGGGGACGCTGGCCACGGACAGCGCCCGCGTAGCCGGCAGCATGATCCCGGACGCCCCGGAAGACCTGCTCCTGCTGTATGTCACCTACATGTACTGGGGCTTCGTGATCGACGACCTCTTCGACACCGGCCCCCTGGAGGAGCGAACACGCCAATACCGCAACCTCGCCCCCCGCCTGCTCAGGGTTCTGGAATCCCCTCTTGCACAGGCCGGGGACGACCCGCCGACCGTCACGCTGTTCCACGACATGCGCTGCTACCTGGACCAGCACACCACCCCCGCCCAGGTCCGCCGGTGGAGCGACGCCTTCCAAGCAACGCTGCTGGGATTCGCCCTGGAGTTGGACGGCGCCAGAGACGGGACCCTACCCGGCATCAGCGACTACCTGTTCCTCCGGATGTACAGCGGGGCCGTCCGCGCCGTGACGATCACCATGGAGATCTGCGGGGGCGGCGGAGAACTCCCCGTGGAAGAACGCGAAAGCCCGGCCTTGACCGCGCTGACCCAGGCGGCTGGCGTGCTGATGAACCTCTACGCCGATCTGTTCTCCCACGCCAAGGAGTCCACAGATTCCCACAACATCATCAATGTCCTCAGCAGCACCACGGGCAGCGACCCGCGACTGGCACGCAGGGAGGCCGTGGCCATCTGCGACCGGATCATGGTGCTCTTCCTGCGCCTGCGCGAGCAGACCGCTCCCCGCGTCAGCCCCGCCACGCGTGCCTATCTCGACAACCTCGGGCACACCCTGGGCGGAGTCCTGGACTGGTGTCACACCACCGCTCGGTTCACCACGAGCACACCGCGCACGCTCGTCCGCGCCGAGAAGCCATCCGACCCCAGCCTGGCTCCGCTCCCCTACCCGAGCATCGCCTGGTGGTGGAACCAGCTCCATTCCTGAGACGCAACGCATCCTGGATGCAGGTTCATGACCTGCAACTTCAGGGATCAGAAACAGGTTCTGAACTCCACCTATGGCTCCAGAGCCGCTACTGATCCAAGCGAAGTCGGCAGTTCTTCTTGCTGTCCGGTAGCACCTGCGGGCCCGCCTCGTACGACTAGAAAGCGGGCCCGCAGTACCGAGAGAGCGCCCCCTACCAGCGCATACCGAGATCATCGAGCGCAGCCCGGCGCTCCGGACTCAGCTTCGCGGCCCGGCGCCGGCTGTTATCGACGAACGCCCCGAGCTTCACGGCCTCCTGCTCGCCCTCCCCACCACCGTCCATGGTGATCATTTCGACGTGCTTACGGGCGGGCCGCAGATGCCCTTCACGGGCGTGGAACTGGCGGGCGGCCGCGAGATTGATGCTCCACCGCTCATCCTGCGAGCGCCGTACCGGCGCGAGCGTCTCGCCGTCCGCGGGCGGCTCGATGCCGAGGGTCTCCAGCAGGTACTGCTGTGCGGGCATCAGTTTCTCCCATCCCATCCGCTGCGCTCCGATCCAGGCTCCGAGGTCTTCGCCCTGGACGACCAGTTCGCCCGCCGCGGCCGGGAGGGCGCCGCCGGCTTTCGCGTGGGCGAGGGCGAGCCGATAGCAGCGCTGCCAGCCGACCTCCCATGCCGGACACCATCCCGGGTCCACCTCTGCCAACGCCTCCTGCCGGGCCTCAGACAGCTCTCCGGCGTAGGAGACGCCCGTTTCCCCGGCGGCCCGCCGTGCGGCGTTCTCCACCGCTTTCCGGGCCGCTGCGCGCTGGTTCTTGGCCCACACACCGATGGCCATTGCCCCGGCCCCGCCGCCGACACCGTCGGCCCCGCCGCTGCCCCACACGGCGCCGGTGGGCGGAAGGAAGTGCCCGTGTGCGGCGGCGTAGGAGCGGGCAACTTCGAGGCCGGCGTCCCACGCGGACGCGTGTACCGACCACAGCATCCCCAGCTTCTCCAGCTCCGCGACCCGCGATGCCTCCAGCGTTCCGGCGCTGTAGTACCGGCGCTGATCCGCCACCCACACTCCCAGCGGGTGGGAGCCGGCGGATCCCCAGTCGTCCGGGGTGACGTACGTGAACGGCACGCGCAGCTCCGTGTTGCCGGTCTCGCGTAGCCAGCGGGTGGCGGCTTCGATGCCGCGCCGCCAGTAGGCGCCTTCGGGGTCGATGACGCGCAGCTGCACGAACCGCGTGAGGGCGGCGGGGTCGCGTTCCTCGCTGAACCGCAGCACCCCCGCAGCCCGCTCCGACACCAGCGTCGTCTCGCGGTCGACGTCCTCCTGGCCGTCCTGGTCGTGCTCCTCACCGTCGAGCAGACCGTCCTCCCCGTCGCCGTCGCCGTCCCCGTCGCGGTCGACAGCGGATCGGCTGTTGCGCAGACGCGGATCTGCGAGTGCTTCGATCGTCTCCGCGTCGTGCGCTCGCAGGGCTGCAAGGATCTTGCTGAGGGTGGTGTAGGCGTCCGAGGTGAGCAATTCATTCGGATCCTCGCCCGGTCCGAGGAATACCGGAACAATCAGTGTGGCGAGCTTTCCGTGATCTGGGTTCAGCCGCAGAGCGCGCCCGACCATCTGCACGATGTCGACCATCGAACCGCGCGCATCTGAGAAAAGCACCGCGTCACACTCGGCCGTATCGACCCCCTCACCGAGAACCCGAACCGAAGAAAGAACACGCAACTCGGCACGCACATCCCGGCCGTCAAATTCGGGCCCACCGAGGAAATCGGAAGCGAATTCATCCAGCACGTTCCGGCGATGCCCAGGAGCATGCTCGCCGTACAGCCAGTCCGCCCACACCTGCTCCACAGGCGGGTAGGTGTCGGGGTCGTCCTCGGCGAGTCGGGCCGCGACCGCCGGCACCGACACCGCCATCGCCTCCGCTTCACCGACTCGACTGTGGAACGACAGCACCCGCCGGAACCGCTCCTCCACCGCCGCACGCATCAACCCCGTCTGGATGGCCGCGAGCCGCGCCCCACGCACAGCATCCGAGCCGGTTGCCTCTGTGGCGAGGGCCGCGTAGAGGTCGGGGTCGCGGATGTCGAGGCACAGCACCTGGTAGGGCGCGACGATGCCCCGGCCGATCGCCTCGGACAGCGTCAGCTTGTAGGCGACCGGGCCGAACACGGGCGAGCCGTCCTCCATGGACGCCACCAACCGCGGCCGTTCACCTTCGGCTTCCCACACGCGAGCGGTGGCCGTCATGTAGAGCCGGCGCTCCGCGGGGAGCTGCGCCTGGTCGTGCACGGCCGCCCACGGCTTCAAACCGTCCCCACTGGTCCGGTGGGCCTCGTCCACGACCATCAGGCTCCACACAGGCAAGCCGGCGGCGTGCGCACGCTGCAGGATCCCGAGCCCGACCGACGCGTACGTCGCGAACACCGTCACGGTCTCCAACCCGCTCACCCAGGAGACCAGCTCATCCGGGTCGGTCGTGCACGGCAGACCCTGACTCTCCTCCGCCCGCAGTGAGCAGACTCCGACCATCGCCCCACTCCGGCCTGCCCTGCGCCAGGCGCCGGCCATCTGCGTCAGCAGATCCAACGTCGGCACCAACACCAGCACACGCCGAGCCGACAACCGCTGCGCCGACTCCGCGCCGATCAGGGTTTTACCGGAACCGGTAGCGGCGATTACCTGCGTCCTCAGCCCCTCGGGCGGCATACGGCCACCGGGCGGCACACCGAGAATACGAACGACGTTATCAACCGCCTCAGCCTGATGCGGACGCAATTCCATCTGAGTCACGAGACCTCGTATTCATAGGGTTCGGGGAGGGATTCTGGCCTTAACCCAGATTCCATCCGGTCTCCAAAATGAAGAATTCCTCGACTCCCACGGACCGGTGTCATTCCACGCCCTGCGGGAGGGAGAGGCACTAGGTCATCATCCCAGAAGCAAGCCGGGATCTAAAGTGACGCATGCCATCTGTTCGGAAGTGACCGGAAGTCGCCCGGCCGTGTCCGGACCTAGACAGGATCCGGCCCGCACCCGACTTCTGCCCCGGCCTCCTCATCCAGCCAGCCGCTTTCCTGCCGCGCGCGGAGCGGGTGGCAGCATCCTGTACTGGACTGCGGAGCAGGCCGGTACAGGGGTTGATCCGGCGTCAGCCGGATCTGTCCCGGATCGCGGAGCGATTCCGGGCAGGCGGGACGGAGTCCCGCCGCATTCCACGGAGTGGAATGCTCCGTGGCGTAGCCACGGTAACGCCGCGTAGCGGCGTCGCGTCGTGTCTGCGGAGCAGACCGCGCGC
>NZ_JBIAQL010000013.1:205729-218767 GCF_042889045.1 Streptomyces sp. NPDC002701 | reverse complement strand
CGGCGGGAAGCCGTTCCGCACGAGCGGAACCAGGGGGAGGCCGGCGTACGTGCACGACTCCGCCGAAGGGCGCTGGATCACAGACTCGGACTCTGAACAGACCGGGTGACCGATGAGTAACTTCGAACGGGAAGGCCGTTGCCAAGGGCCCCGACCTGGAGACCCACGCAAGCACCGACGCGCTGTCGAAGTTTCGTTCGGATCTGGCCCACATGAAGGAACAGCGCACCGTGCTCCGGGGCGAGCTCGGACACGACGCGAAGGTGACCTCGCTCGACGCGGTCGCGAAGCTGCCGACCGCGACGATCGAGGACTGCGTCGACCTGTCGAAGTGGCAGACCATCGACACCCGCACCAACAAGGTCCTTCCCCTCCCGACGAACCAGCCGCGCCGCTACGTCGCGACGGCGACGGCGAAGAAGTGGCCGAACGGCTGGATGGTGACCGACTACGTACCGGACGGGGCACGCACGTGCTGAGGCGCGCGGCGGCCGCCGCGGCGCTCCTGGCGGGCGTCCTGGCGCCGGGGCTCGCGTACGCGGACGACGGCCACCGCACTCGGCACCAGCCCCGGCTGCCGGGGCTCGCTGCTTTCGGCGACGGTGTGCGCCTCGGACACCACCGCCGCCGGCGGCCCCCCGGGCACCGATGCTCATAAAGCGGCTCGTCGGCTGTGCCGCGGGCCCAGCCACGTGGGCGGGCGCACGCCGAAGACCTCCTTGCGCTTTCCTTCGGGTCATCGTGCGGATCCATGGTGTCGGACGGACCGCATCTCGGCTCAGGCACCCAAGCGCCCACTCGCACCCATTGAAACGAAGGCGACCCAGCCGTCCGCCGGAAACACGAGCACCGGCCCTTGGGCAACTCAACTGCCCCGCATGAGCTTGCCGCGCCCCAGCGTCGGAGAAGGAAACGGGAAACAGCTTCGATCGCCTTGTCCGTCCGGGAGTTGGTGCCGCACTCTTTCGTGCAGCACCGCCTCGACCCGGATGACCGGGTTCGGGAGGTTCCCGTGCCACATCCGTCCACCCTGTTCGGCGAGGAACTGAGGAAGCGGCGTCTGGAAGCCGGACTGAGCCTTACGGACCTGTCCGGCCTCGTGCACTACAGCAAGGCGCAGCTCAGCAAGGTCGAGCGGGGCATCAAGGCGCCCAGCCGTGATCTCGCGCGGCTGTGCGACGCCGCACTCGATGCCGACGGGGCACTGATCGCGCTGAGCACCCCTACCGCTGTCGACTCACCTGCCATGTCGGCGCCAGGCCGGGTCGAGGAGGAGAACTGGATGATGCAGTTGTCACCGGACGGCCCGAACTCGTTCGGGCCCGTGGGCCGGCGTGAGGTGATGAACGCTGGTGTCGCCTCGCTGATGACCTGGAGGTCGGACGGATCAGGACCAGCTCCCCCAACCGCCGGCGCGGGCATGCTGGAAGCCTCACGCTCCCTGTTCACGCACTACCGCAGACTCGGTCAGACCGTGGAACCCGGCCTGCTTCTGCCCGTGCTGATCGCGCAGACACACACGCTGCGGGAGCTGTCGGCGCAGAGCGACAGCTCCACCAGGCGTCGCCTGCTGGCGCTCGGTTCCCGGTACGCCGAGTACGTGGGCTGGCTGGTGCAGGAGACCGGGGACGAGCGTGCGGCGCTGTGGTGGACACAGCGCGCGGTCGACCTGGCCGCCGTCGGCGGCGATCAGGCACTGGCCGGTTATGCGCTGGTCCGCAGGGCGTTGGTCACGCTGTACAGGGAGGATGCCGAGCAGACGATCGCACTGGCCCGCCGGGCGCAGAGCGGCGTGCTGCCATCACGGATCCGCGGTCTCGCCGCACAGCGCGAAGCGCAAGGTCACGCCCTCGCCGGTGATGTCGGCGCCTGTCTACGTGCCCTGGACCGGGCTCGTACTCTGCTCGCCCGCCGGGACGGCATTGCCGAAGGTGCTGACGGCCCGGTGATCGGCTCCATGCATCTTCCCGATTCGGTCGGCATGGTCACCGGCTGGTGCCTCGTCGATCTCGGGCGGCCGCACGAGGCGGGCGAGGAACTGGATCGGCAGCTCACTCTGGTCGGCCCCGACGCGGTGCGTACGCAGGTCCGGTACGGCGTACGCCGCGCGCTCGCCTATGCCTGTGCCGGCGAGATCGACCACGCCTGCGCACTCACGGAGCCACTGCTCGACGGCTTGACGGCGGTGCGCTCGGCGACCGTCACGACCGATCTCCGACGGCTCGTACGGGTGTTGGGCCGCTACCCGGACCATCCACCGGTACGCCGGCTGGCACCGCGGCTCGGCACCTTGTCACGCCCGACCACCCCTCTTGAGGAGTCACCGTCATGAGCGAGATCTTCATCAACTACCGTACCGGAGACGGGGAGAAGACCGCGGCCCTACTGCGTCAAGGACTGTCGCACCGCTTCGGACCGGGACACGCGTTCCACGCGTCACAATCCATCGTCCCCGGTGAAAGCTGGCCCGAACGGCTACTGGCCGCAGTACGGCGCAGCTCCGTACTCCTGGCCATCATCGGACCGGACTGGACGAACTTCCGTACCCGGCTGGAGGACCCCGGGGACTGGGTGCGCAAGGAGATCGAGGAGGCTTTCACCTGTGAGGTCCCGGTGGTCCCTGTTCTGGATGGACGCAAAACCAATCGGCTGAGCAAGGCCGATCTCCCGCCCACGTTGCAACGGCTCGCCGATCTCCAGTCCATCGCGTTCGACTCCGGTGACACCGAGGTGTGCGTCGCGCGCATCGGTGATCTGATGGCCGACCTGATTCCCGGTCTTGACGACCGGTCAGGAACCGAGGCGGGGACGCCCGCGCCGGGCAGCGTGACCAATTCCATCGGGACCGTGAACGGTACAGCCGTACAGAGCCGTGACTTCACCGGCGACGTCGGCACGGTCGTCAAGGGCGCCCACGGTCCTGTTCACACCGGGAACGGCAGCATCTACTCGCATTCACGTCATGTCTCGGGCGGCGACGGGATGACGTACTCCGAGGGTGACCACCACGGCGCCGTCCAGCACCGGTTCGGCGAACGGAACGGTCACGAGGACAAGGACCGGTGAGCCAGCATACCAGTACCTGGGTCCGGGACTCGGGCGTCACGGTCACGGGCCCTGGCGACGTCTACATCGGAACGCAACTGCAGGACTCGGACAAGCCGGCGTTCCGCCGCATCGCCGAGGACCAACTCCGCCGACTGCGCTACGTACTGGTCGCTCCGCCGCGCATGGGTGAGGCTCGTGCCGTACTCGCCGACACCGGCACCGTCATCCTGGACGGTGACCCTGGCAGCGGCCGGTCAGCTGCGGCCCGCGTACTGCTGCACGAACATCACCGGGACAGTGGTGTCTTCCACGAACTTCTGCCCGGTGAGGAGGGAGAGCTGTCCCTCCAGGACCCCGCTCTGGTCGGGACCGGTGATCAGTTGCTGCTGAATCTGTCCGCCGCGGACGACCGCCGCTGGGCCGCGGCCCAGGCCGACCTCCCGGCGCTGCGCAAGGCCGTGCACGAGCAGCGGGCTCACCTGGTCGTGGTCATGCCGCCCCGCGGCATTCTCGACCCGGACCTGCAGTACTGCCGTGTGGTGCTCGAACGACCACCCGAAATCGGCGTTCTCCGGCGGCATCTGCGCCTGCACGGTGTACCCCCTGAGCAATATCTCCGGCCGGACGACACCGTCACCGGGTTCCTGACGGCAAACAGGCCGATGCGGGAGATCGCAGAATTCGCCGACCTGGTGCGCCGAGCACGCGAAGCCGGACAGCCCGGAGACGGATTCGGTCAGTGGTGCGAGGCGGCCTTGCGGGCGCGAAACGACGGCCGACGGGAAGCCGCCGCGCTCGTCACCAAGCTACGGGAGGCGCCGCAACGAGCCCTGCTGATCGCGGTGTCCATGCTGCACGGAGCGCATGCCGATGTCGTTCACCGCGCGGCCGGGCAACTGCTGAGCGCCCTTGGGCCTCCGTCGGAGGGCGACTCGCCGCTGCAGCACCGGGACCTCGCCGAGCGACTCCTTGAGATCTCGGCCACTGCCACCCCCAACGGACAGGTCCGGTTCGAGAGGCTGGACTTCGACTCCGCCGTTCGTGCCCATTTCTGGGACCACATGCCCGATCTCCGCCCTCACCTCGGCACCTGGGCGGCGAGCGTGGTGGAGCTGAACGACCCGCACGTCGTCCCCGTCGTACGCGACGGCCTGGTGGAACGAGTGGCCGGTGAATATCTGCGGACCGGACGTGCGGACGGGCTGGGGGTTCTCATCGAGGGCTGGAGCACCGGTGGGACGAGCCGCCCTCGTCTGGAAGCGGCCGTTCATGCGCTCACCTGCGGCCTGGCGGACCCGGTGCACGCCAGGGACTTCCGCGAGCAGACCTACCAGTGGTGCGCCAAACGGCAACTCAAGGGGGAGTTCGCGCAGGTGCTGGTCCGCGTCTGTGCCGACGTCCTCGCGACCAGTCATCCCGATCAAGCCCTGGTCAGGCTCTATCACCTGGCCCGGCGTGAGCGCGGCACGACGCGTGCCCGGCAGGCGCTGTGCGAGCTGGTGGCGCGCAGCCGCCGGCTGCACCGCGTGCTGCTCGACCGTCTCGCCCATTCCGACTTCTCACCCGCCAATCTCGGGATCTTCCTCCAGGCCAGCGACCCCGAACTGTTGACGCAGCACACCGGCACCTCGCACACGCTGATCGACGAACAGGGCGCGCAGGACTCCCTGACGACCTGTTGGCACGCGGTACTGGCCGAGCTGCCGCCTCCGCAGTGGCAGGCCGAAGCACGACGTTGGCTCCACTGGGCGGCTGCCGACACCGGACCGCACGGCGGGCTCCTGCTCGATCTCCTCGTCAGCGCGGCACAGCAGTGCACGGAGAAGCGGGGCAAGGTCTTCGCTCTGCTGTACGCATGCGCCCGCGATGCCGAGCGCACCGGCCCAGGGGATGCGGCGCGGGCCGCGGAGACCACCGGTCTGCTGCTCCGCAAGATCAGCGCGGCTCAAAGCATCGCTCCGGCCACATCGCCGACGACATCACCCGGGGGGACTCGACCATGACCACCGCACGGAAAACCACCACCGTCTTCCTCACCGTTCTGAGCGGTCTCCTGCTGAGCATCGTCGGTCTGACGCAGCGGTGGCCGGCATGGGCTTGGCCACTGCTGGCAGTGCTGCTGCTCGTCGTCCCCGCAGTCGTCTTCCGGATCGCCGCGGTGCGCCGCGGCACGGTACCGGTGGTTTTCGAAGAGCAGCTCACGGCGGCCCCCGTGGAACGAACGGAACATCGAGTCAGCCAGGTTGCGTTGCCCAGCAAGTGGGCCGACTACGACTTCGCCTTCTCCGCGACGGTGCGCTGGTACCTCGTCGACACGCCGGCGAGTGCCCACGTTCTCAACCCGGCGGGCCTCGCCGTCGACGCAGTCCTGAAGCGGGCCCGCGCCATCACCGAGCAACGAGTACCGGCCCGGGCCTCACTCGTCGAGCAGGAACTGTCCGGCGCCCTCAGCCGGATGCTGCCTGAGCCCACCGGGCACCTCCAGGCGATGGCGGAGAACATCCAGCTCGTCCTGGCGGAGCAGGACCAGGAACGCCTCGACAAGCTCGCCGACGTACGCAAGGACGAGGAAGTCTGGGCGCACCAGCGCAAGTACGAGCAGAGCAGGCGCCGGTACCTGGGCGAGGACGTCCTCAAAAACACCGGCAGCGCCGTGGTCTGGTGGCTCACCAAGAACGACGAACACGTGGAACCTACGGTGAACGACCTGGCCCTGCTCGCTCAGCTCACCTCGGCGGCCAATGACACCGACATTCCCGAACGGCTCCGGGATCTGATCTCCCAGCAGGCGGGCGAGCCGACGACGCCGGACTTTCCCCGGGAGGAGCCTCCCTCAGCGCCACAGGGACGGGAGACGGCCACGATGCATCTGTCCGACTTCCTGAACAGCATCGGTTTCACCGACGGAGATGTACGCCGCCCGATGCTCGCCGCACAGATCGCCGGCCTCATCAAGGAGCAGAACCGTCATGAGACCGCCGAGGAGATCCAGCACCACTTCGACCCGCCGGCGTCCCTCGGCCCGGACGATGACGAGGCACCTGCCTCCGGCTCCCCCCTCGCCTAGGAGAAGACGCATGGACAGCGAACTGGCCATACTCGCGGCGTCGGGCGCCAGCACACTGGTCTCCCTCATGGTCACCGACTCCTGGACACACGCCCGGGAACTCGTCGGGCGGTACCTGACCCGCACGGGCGCGGACCCCGGCACGTTCGACGACCTGCAGGACGCGAGGACCCGGCTCCTCGCCGCCGACGCCACGGAACGTGAACGGACCGCCCGCGAGATCGGCCGACGATACGGTGGCCGTCTGCGCCGACTCGCGGAAGCCGACGACAACAGCGACGAGGCCCTGCGGGCTCTGCTGACCTCGTTACTGCAACTCTCGGCGTCCGCGGCAGACAGCCGGCGCACGGTGGACAACCGCATCAGCGGCGGAGTCCAGCACGGTCCCGTCGTCCAGTCGGGCAGCGTCGCCGGGCTGACCTTCCACGTGGATCACGTCGATCGCCAGTAGCGCCAGTGCAGGGAGGACACCGCGTATTCGGCGCAACTGGAAAGCGCCTTCGGTGCCCGGGCTCCAACGCCCCCTGCAATGACACGTACGGCTGATAGGTCCTTGAAAGCCCGGCTCTGTGAGAAGGCTTGTCGGCTATTCCGCGACGTCGACGCCGTAACTACGAGCTAGATCGGCGAGGCCATGGTCATAGCCTTGCCCGACGGCACGTAGCCGCCAGCCTTCGCCACGGCGGTAGAGCTCGGCAAGGATCATGGTGCGTTCCGTGGTGGCGGCGTCGAGGGTGGCCCGGGCGATCGGGGCCGCGCCGATCCCGCGGGTGGCAGTGATCTCGACGGCCCCGACGTCGGCGAAGGTTGCGGCGCCGTCGATCGCGGCCGCAATGACGAGCCGGTGAGCCTCTAGGGGGAGCCGGTCCAAGTCGGCGGTGACGGTCTGCTCCGTCGGACCGTCCGTGGCGAGCCGTACGGTGCCGTCCGGGTGCTCGGGAGCACCGTAGAAGATGAAGTCCTCGTCGCCTGACACCTGTTCGTGCTCATCGACCGCGAAGGCGACGACGTCCACGTCGCAGGCGGTTTGCTGACGCCAGGCGGCGGTGACCGTCCAGGCCGTGCCGGTGTCGGACAGGTCGAGAACGGCGCCTCGGAGCAAGACCGACGCTGTGTCCGGCCGGTGTCCGGCCGCGTTCTGTGCCAACGAGGGCATCGCCGGCGTGGCGGGCGCGAGCAGCCAGTCGGCGTCGTACACGGGCAGGCCAAGGGCTGCGATTCGGCTCATGCGCCGGTCCGCTTCGCCGCCGGGCAGCACGACGATGTCGGACACGCTGGTGGAGAGGTTGACCGCCGTGGAGGCTCCCAGGGCAACAGCACGCGCGCGTGCCTCGACGGCCTCGTCGTGGGTGCCGCCCAGGACCAGGACCCTGCGCCCGCTGAGCGGCTGCCCCGCCCTGACAGTTGGTTCCATCGGTGCGACAGTCCGCTGGACTGGGACAGCAAGCGTCGGCGCAGGCGGTGCGGTGGGCTCGCCGGGGAGCGTCTCCTCAGCGGCACGCTGCCGGGCGGCGCCCTTGGCCTGGCCGGGTTGCACCATTTCCAGCAGTCGCAGGTAGGTCAGCTCGTCCACGAGGGGGACACCGTCGTCCGCGGCGCGTTTCAGCTTGGCGGATCCGGTGGCGGGGTCGTTGGTGACGACGACGCTGGTCTGGTTGCTGACCGACGTCATCATGTTGAGCCCGGCCGACACCGAGCGGGCGACGAGTTCCTCGCGAGAGACTCGGGTTTCCCCAGTGATGGCGACCTTCATCCCCTGCATCAGCGGTTCACCCGACTCAAGCCGACCCGGATTGCGGTACGCGCAGGGCGTTTTGGGCACGTACGGCTTATAGTCCTGGCGCGGCGGACACTCCAGGAGCGGCAAGGCCAGGCCCAGTTGCTCGGCAGCGCTCAGCGAGCCGCGCAGGATGCCGGAGAGGACGCGTACGTCGTCCTGCGCATCGTGGGCCTTGTCCTGGCGCACACCGTAGTGCTCGGCGAGTGTGCCCAGCTTCAGATCGGGCGTCGCGGGCCCGACCAGACGGTTGAGGGCAAGCGTGCACAGACGTCTGCTGACCGGGACCCAGGAGCGGACGTGGGCGAATTCGTGGGCCAGGAAGTCGTAGTCGAACTGCGCGTTGTGGGCAACCAGGACACGGCTGCTGAGTAGTGCACCCGTCTGCGGGGCGATCTCCTCGAAGGTGGGCGCGTCGGCGAGACGGTCCGGAGTGAGGCCGTGGACGTGCACCGGACCTGGATCACAGCCCGGGTTGAGAAGGGTGGAAAACTCCCCTGTCTGGTTGCCCTGTGCGTCCAACGTGAGGATCGCCAGCGAGAGGACACGGTCCCGGCCCGGTCTCAGCCCAGAAGTCTCCACGTCCACCAGCGCCCAGTCATGGAAGTAGTCCGAAAGCGTGGGCCACTTCGGACTCGACGACAGCAGGACCATGCGGGGCTCCCCTCCCCTGGCGTGGCGGGCAGCACGCCCTCTCCACGGTGATGCACCACCTGCGGGATTTTCGCATGCGCCGAGCGCCGTTCGTGGTGGTTCTGTGACGGAGAGCTAACCCAGAGACCGGCAATGGGGGCTTCGTGGAACCGGTCAGATACCCCTTCGCCCCGTCCATCGAGGACAGGGCGAAGGAACATTCATGTGGTGATGGTGAGCGGGTTTTCCATGCGTTTCCAGGCTCCGAGGACGGCCTTGTGGGCGTCCGGCTGGAGGTGGGCGTAGCGCTGGGTGGTCTGGAAGCTCTCGTGGCCGAGAAGGTGTTGGACCTCGTAGAGCGAGACTCCCTTCTGGACGAGCCACGAGGCGCAGGTGTGGCGCATGGAGTGCGGCGGGTAGTGCGGGACGAGTTGCAACTCGCCGTCGTCGCCGAAGTGGTAGGCGGCCTCGACGGCGGGCCACCAGGTCTGCCGGCGCCAGTTGCTGTCGGCGAGCAGGCGCCCGGAGCGGCCCTTGGTGATGGTGGTGAACACCACCGCGTCGCGGTCGAGCCGGTGGATGTGGCGTTCGAACGCTTCCAGGACGTGGGGCGGGAGCGGTACCTCCCGGCGGCTCTTGGAGCTCTTGGGGTATTCCTTGATGCCGCTTTTGGTGTTGACCTCCACCACGAACAGGCGCGAGCGGCGCACGTCGATGCGGTGGCGGTGCAGGCCGGAGAGTTCTCCCCAGCGCAGTCCGGTGTAGAAGCCGAGCAGACACATCGTGCGCCAGGCGGGGGCGAGTCCGTCGAGGATGCTCTGCGCCTGGTCAGGCGTGAACCACTGCGGCGGTTTGACCGCGATGGGCGGCAGATCGATGCTGCGGCACGGGCTCACCGCGATCACATCGTCGTCGACCGCCGCACGCATGATCGACGACGTCAGGTTGTAGGCCCGCTTGATCACAGCAGGGCCCGCACCCTTGTCGACCAGGGAACGGATCCAGCTCTGGACGTCCATGCGGGTGATGGCCCGCATCTCCCAGTCCGCCCAGTGGGGCATGACGTGATTCTTGATGCTGGACGCGTCGCCGCGCAGGGTGTGGGGTTCGACGATGCGGGCGCTCCACCATCGGTCGTGCCACTCCCGGAACGCGATTTCCCCGGCCCGCGGGTCGCGCACGGCTCCGCGGGCGAACTGGGTCTCCAACTCGATGCCCCAGGCCCGCGCCTGGGCCTTGAGGGGAAAGGACTCGCTGAACCGGTCGCCGGCCCGGTTTCGTACGGTCGCCTGCCACCTGCCGGACTTCAATTTACGCAGATACGTGGTACTGCTCCTTCACGCAGGAACGGTGAGGGCCGGAGCGACGGCGAGAGATCACCGGCGGGCGCGCGGGGAAGCGACCAGCCTGCTGGCGATGAACTCCTCCAGCCCTGCAGCGGGGACACGGACCCGGGAGCGTTGCGTGCCGGTGCGCAGGTCGACGACGGGAAGGTCCCCGGCGGCGATGAAGCGGTAGACGGTGCGGCGGTCGACGTCCAGGGCGGCGGCCACGGCAGGGATGGACAGCAAACGGGCAGGCATGGGCGACTCCTCGGAGACATGGAGGGGAGGAAAGAGCCGGCGATTCGATTCCGCCGGGCTGCCGGGCGATGCAGGACGAAGGTCAACCAGCCCGGTCAGGGCAGTGAGACCACATCGCCCAGGAGATGCGTCACGTGACGGCAGCAACGAGGTGCGGCCCGCCGAAGGCCGGAATGTGCGCTGCGGCGGCGGGCCCGCGCCCGGATCTTGGGCCGGAGCGCGGAGCGGTTATTACCGCTCAGGCGAGCACGCTGTGCCCACCGTGAAGGTGAAGAAGGGAAACACTGATCCCGAAGACTCCTCTTCAATCCGTTCCGGAAGGCACGAATACACCCCTCGAAGAGCAACAAAAAATCGCCTACTGGGGGATGTGGCAAACTGCTCGACTCCTCACACACAACATTGGGACACGTCGGCGTCCCTGGTCGTTCAATAGTGCGGAGAATCGCCGGTTTGGCTAACCGGCGATCGTCGGCTATGTTCCCTCGCCGTCCGGTCGGGGACACGCGCCGGCCTCGCCGAGGAGTGCCTGGGGAGGCACGCCGAGAGCAGCGGCGATGGCCACGAGGTCGTCGACATCGCAACGGCGAACTCGCCTTTCGATGCGGGAGAGTTGGGTGAAGGTCAGGGGCCGGCCGAGGGCGGTGACGCGGGCGGCGAGTCGGCGCTGCGAGTAGCCGCGTGCGGTGCGCAGGCGCTCTATGGCACGCGCGGCGGCTTGTCCGGCCGGGCCGATTTCGAGGGGGCGTAGCGGCATGGGTGTGTTGTAGCTTGCTTTCCCGAGCAGGGGGAAGCGGTGTGGTGTCTGCCGTGAGCGATGCACGCGAGGTGCCGGTTTCCGGCACCTTTTTCCTCGACCGGCGTTTCGGGTTTATGGTTTTCCGGCCCCGCACGATTACTACAGAGTTTGTAAACCAACTCTGGACTTGTGCGCGGCGGGTGTGGCTGTGTTGTCCACGCGCCCCGGCGCTCCCGCCGGACAACGCCCCGAATCACGACGAAGGTGGTCGATCGACATCGCCCGTATCCGCACCATCAAGCCCGAAGCGTTCGCCTCCGAGTCGTTGGCGATGGTGTCCCTGTCCGCGGAGCGGACGTTCTTCGGACTGCTCACACAGGCCGACGACCGCGGCCGGTTCCGCGACCAGGCCGCGGTCATCGCCGGCCTGCTGTGGTCGCTGCGCCCGGACCACGGCCCCATGGACGTCGATGACGACCTCAGCCAGCTCCAGGAAGCCGGGCTGATCTGCCGCTACGAGGGCGGCGACGGCAAGCGGTACCTGCACCTCGTCACCTTCGCCCGCCACCAGAAGATCAACCGGCCCAGCGGCGTGCGCCACCCCGACTGCCCGCACCACGACCACGGACACCTCGGCCCTGTCCGTGAGCCGGCGCCGAGGACTCACGCAGACCTCACGGAGCACTCCGTGAGCCCTCACGGAGCCGGAGCGACGCCCCCGCCTGCCGAAGAAGGCGCTAGTCAGACGGTACTCAGTGAGTCCTCATCGCCAACTCACGGAGGGCTCACGCAGGACTCCGTGCGCCCTCACGGTCCGGATCTAGGACCTAGGAACATGGATCTAGGATCTTCCCCTTCGGGGGGCGCAAGCGCCCCCGCGCCCGCGAACGTCTCGGCGAAGGAGCTGATCGGCGAGTACGTCGCCGCGTGTGCCGAACGCCCGCCGAGCGGCTTCCTGGGACACCTGGGACGCGAAGTGCGCAACCTGCTGGCCGAGGGCATCAAGGCCGACCACATCCGCGCCGCGCTCATCCGGCAACGGGCCAAGGGAATGCACCCCAGCGTGCTGCCCAGCCTCGTCAACGACGTGATGAACACGCCCACGCACAGCAGCACCCCGAGCCGGGCCTGGACCAACCCGGCCGATACCGCAGCGGCTTACGGAGGCCAGCTCTGAACACCACCACCGGCACCCGCAGGCGCCCACCTCAGCCCGTCGGCACCATGACGGACCGCCTCGAAGCCATCCTCACCGCCCGCGGCCTCGACCCGGAAGCCACGGCGGCACCGCCACCGGAGGAACCGGTCAGCGCCCTGGAGCTGGCCGACAGACGCATCCCCGCCCGCTATCGCGGTGCCCTCGCCGACCACCCCCAGATCACCGCCTGGGCCGCTCAAATAGCCCGAGCAGGACGCCCAGGCCCAGCCGGCGCACCCGGTATATCCGAGGGCGGCTCCCTGCTGATCGTCGGCCCCACCGGCACGGGCAAGACCCACCAGGCATACGGCGCCATCCGCACCCTCCTACACCGAGGCGTGCGCCTGCGCTGGGAAGCCACCACCAGCGCCGACCTCCACGCCCGCCTGCGCCCCAGCTCCCGCACCGGGCACGACAGCGAACGCGAGCTGCAGGCCCTGGCCCGCTGCCCGCTGCTGCTCCTGGACGACCTCGGCGCAGCCAAGACCAGCGAGTGGACCGAGGAGCTGACCTACCGGCTCATCAACCACCGCTACGAACACCTGCTCCCCACCCTCATCACCACCAACCTCCCCACCGCCGAACTCCGCACCACACTCGGCGACCGCGTCGCCTCCCGCCTCGCAGAGATGACCGAACGCGTCATCCTCACCGGCCCTGACCGCCGCCGCGAGGACCCCGCCTAGACCCACCGAAGCACGCCATCCGTGCAGCCGGCCGGTCGGCGTCTGCGCACAGACCGTCCCGTCCGGGGACCGACGCCACCTCTTGGGGGACGGTCCCGACGGCGCATTTTGGGGACCGGTCCCCGATCGAAGCGGGGACCAGTCCCGGGGACCGACCGCCTCCAGCAACGGGGACCGACGCCACCTCTCGGGGGACCGTCCCGACTGTGCACTTCGGGGACCGGTCCCCGATCGAAGCAGGGACCGGCCCCGGAGTTGAACACGGCACCGTACGGGGACCGGTCCCCAACGAACTAATCGGACCCGG
>NZ_JBIAQL010000013.1:0-205629 GCF_042889045.1 Streptomyces sp. NPDC002701 | reverse complement strand
GGACCGGGGACCGGGGACCGGGGACCGGGGACCGGGGACCGGGGACCGGGGACCGGGGACCGGGGACCGGGGACCGGGGACCGGGGACCGGGGACCGGGGACAACAAGCAGTACAACGCCCTACAAGAGCAGCCTCGGTCCCCGCAGCACACCCGGGGACCAATCATGCGGGGACCGGGGATTGGGGATTGGGGACCGACGTCTTCGTCGCCTGCCGGGACCGATACACGCGGGGACCGACTGGTAGCACGGTCCCCTCAAGCGGGGACCGGCCACGGGGACCGTTCGCCGGGACCGGATGAAGAAGGCCGGTCTCCGCGGTCCCCGATCCGGTGCATCCCCGCGGGACCGTCCCGGCCCCGCCTGCCCTCTCTCACGCCCCGACCGCCACAGACCACGCCGCCGCGTCAGATACGCTGCCAAGGAGCTTCCATGCATCAACGTCCTCCTCAGACGTCCACTGAGGCGCACCAGAACGCAACCTCCCCAGCCCCAGGCGGAGCAAGTTATCCCTTTGGATACTCCGCCTTGAGCGGAGTATCCAAAGGTTCCCCTGCCCCTGGGGGGCAGGGGCTCGTCCGGCGCCGGGGGACGCCGGACGAGGAGGCTGCGACCGAGGGCGGATCGCAGCCAGAGGGGACACAGGACAGACCTGAGCAGCCGCGTACACGCCGCCGCAAATACCAGCGTCGCCAGCGTCCGCATGTCCGCAACACCCGCTTCAGCGACGACGAACTCGCCCTCGTGACCGCCGGCGCGAAGGCCGCCGGCCTCACCCTCGCCGGCTTCCTCGCCCGCGCTACCCTCTCCGCCGCCCGCGACCTCGATCGGACCGCAAGCACCGTCGCCGACGAGCGTGAGGTGATCGCCGAACTGTTCGCCGCCCGCCGCCATCTCGGCCACGTCGGCAACAACCTCAACCAAGTCACACGCGCGATCAACGTCGGCGCTCACCCACCCGAACTGGACGCCGTCATCGCCGCCACCCAACGCGCCGTCCAACGCGTCCAGCGCGCCACCGACCAGCTCCTCCAGCAAGGCCAGGACGCGGCACCGGCATGATCCCCAGGATCCACAAACGGGGGCAGCGCACCCTCGGACTCCTGTACTACCTCTACGGGCCGGGCAAGTTCGAGGAGCACACCGACCCGCACCTCGTCGCATCCTGGGACAGCAACGCCCCCGACCCCGGCCGCGACCAGAGCGCCACGCTCAAACAGCTCCAGCAGCTCCTCGACCAGCCCCTGGAGAACATCGACGGCTCCGAGCGGCCGAAGAAGCACGTCTGGCATGTGTCTGTCCGCAACGCCGCCGAAGACCGCATCCTGAGCGACCAGGAGTGGGGCGACATCGCCCGCCGCATGGTCACCGCCGCAGGTATCGACGACCCCAAACAGGGGACAGGATGCCGGTGGGCGGCCGTCCGGCACGCCGACGACCACATCCACATCATCGCCACCGTCGTCCGCGAGGACGGCTACAAGCCCGACCTCAACCACGACGCCGCCCGGGTCCGCAGCAGTTCGGTCACCCTCTCGGCCAACGGGCGGCGTCCCCGCTCCCCGCCATGATCACCCGGCGGTGCGCGATTATGGCAAGGAGTTCCGGACCTGGAGCTCGCAGCCGGCCGCCCTGGCCGTGGCGTCATCCGCGTCGTAGGCGCTGTCGGTGTCGTCGTGCTCCAGAGCAGCGTGAAGCCGAAGGAGTTCGACGGGTGCCCCTGCTCAGTGCCGATCCCGCCGCGTTCCCCGCCGATCCACCCGCCAATACGCACGATCCGGTAGTCATCGCGGCCCACGACTGGGCAGCGTTCAGCGCACTCGACGAGATGACCGACCACTGGGCACGCCACGGTTGGCCGGATGGCAGCCGTGCATACTACTGGATGTTGACCTTCCCGAAGGCTCAGCGGCTCGCTGCTCTTGCCGAGCGCTGTCAGGAGGAGCTGGCTCCTCTCGGTCTCGACCCGGTGCCGACGGACGGACTGCACACCACCCTCGCCCGAGTAGGAACAGCTGACGTCGTCACACCCGGCCAGCTGGATAGCCTGGCGCGGGACGCCGAAACGCTGTTGCCCTCCGCGTTCTCAGTACGCGCCATGCCGCTGGCTGGCTCCCGCGGTGCCGTCCGGCTGTCCCTCGGTCCATGGGAACCCCTGCTTCTGCTTCACCATGCGCTGGCCAAGGCAGGGAGCGACGTCGGCTCGGTTCCGAAGAAGCCGACGTCCGCTTTCCGGCCGCACCTGAGCCTCGCGTACAACAACCGTCGGCGCCCCGCCGCCCCTGTCGTGGAGGCGGTCTCAAGCCTCCGCACCCTCCCGGCCGTCGAACTCCTGGTGTCCGTCGTCCAGCTGGTGGAGCTCCGTCGTGAGGGACGGACGTACCGCTGGGATGTATGGAAGAGCGTCCCGCTCGGATAGCCCACCACCATCCAGAGCGAGCACCACAATCACTTCCTTGCCGATCGCGGTCAGCTGGACCGACCATTCGCAGGCCACTCCTCGACGAGCAGCAACCCGAGACCATTGCCCGTCAGCTCATCCAGCGACTTTCCCGCGGAGCGTGCCCGGACTCTGGAGACATCCCGTCCCGCATCGTGGACCCGCAATACCGCCACGTCCTGGTAGACCTCCACGCACATGCAGTCCGGTCCGCTGGCTGTATGCCTGAGCGCGTTGCCCACGAGCTCCAAGGTGACCAGAACGGCGTCGTCGACCCGCTCCGGCACGGCACGTCCCTTGAGGAACTCTCCAACGCGTCTGCGCGCGAGGCCCGACAGCTCGGTGCAATCGGACAGCTTCCCCCAATGACGCCGTACTGATGTCCGCCCGCACATGCGCTCTTCGTCCACCGCGTTCATCGCCGCTTCTCGTTTTCACTAGGCACTGGACCGACTCGCTGCGGCGGTCCTCTGCGAACTCCACGACGAATGGCAGGTCTTCGACCGCCGCTACCTCTCCAAAGCCTCCATGGCCGACCTCTGCACTACCAAGCCAACCGAACGCGAACCGCAGATCAACCGCCCAACCGGAACCGAAACTACTGCCCTGACTACACCACCCAGCGGGACATGACCCTGCATCGGACAATCTGGATAGGGTCGCTGTATCCCAGCTGGAGAGGTAGCCGCATGGACCACGAGATCGTGATCGCGCAGACGACCAGTGACAACGAAGGTCAGGCGAAGGCTCTCGCCCGAGGCGCGGTTGAAAGCAAGCTGGCAGCTGGCGTTCACATCGATGCGCCCATCGCCGCCTTCTACTGGTGGAAGGGCAAGGTCGAATCGGCGCAGGAGTGGCGAATCTCGTACATGACGTCAGCGGACCGCCTCCCAGCACTGGAAGCGTGGCTGCACGAGAAGCACCCGTATGACGTCCCCCAGTGGATCACGCTGCCCGTCACCGGAGGGTCGGAGGCATACCTGTCCTGGGTGGTCAACGAGACACACCCGCAGTAGGAGCGGGCACACCACCCAGCGTCTCTCCCCCAGCGGGCCTGCGCGCGAGGATGACTCACGACGCAAATGCCAGCAGGTGGCTAGCCAGGTCATGCTCCGTGTTGGGGAGCCAGGCGGCGATGGCCTTCTTCCTCGCCATCACCGCAGCAAACTGGCACGCTAAAAGGCACCACAGCCAACAGGCTGCCGCAACCCGCCAAGCCGCCGGACACCTCCGCACCGCCTACCAAGTGACCGCGGTCGAGCCTATGACTGCCCTTGGCCGACGAGGTCAGCGCCTGTCCCCGCGCGCCCGACAGCGACAAGCCGACCTGCTCCACCAGGTGCTGCCGCGTCTGGCCCACGGCATCCAAACCGAAGGAAGCTGGTCCGCCCCGGCCGCCACCCTCGACGACGCCCGCAAAGCCGGCCACGACCCGGCCGCCCTGCTCGCCGACGCGACCCGACGGGGCGAGCTCTACACCGCCGACTCCATCAGTGACGTCCTCATATGGCGTCTACGTCGCAGCGCCCACCCACCCGCCCTACCGGAAAGTCCCCACGACACCTCCACCCGAGCCAACCGGCGCACTACGCCCCCGGCACCCACCACACCAACAGCGACCAGCGGAGTGAACGACTCCAGCCGCAAGCGTTGACCGGCGGAGAGGATGCGGTACATCACTCCTTGCAGAGCACGGCTGGGGCCGTAGAGCTCGTAATTCGATGTAGAAATGCGCGCAATGCCCTGAGGCTGCCGGGCGGGGACCGTGATCGCTCACCGCGCATCTCGTCAGTGTGACGCGAAAAGAGAGGGGCCCTCGTCCTCCTCGTCCTCCTCTCGATCGGTCTGAGATTCTGAAGTCCGATCGAGAGGGGCCGCGGGCATGGAGTGGAAGACCCACGGTGAGCGCCAGATCTACAACAACCCCTGGGTGAACCTGTGGTTGGTGGATGTCCAGCAGCCGGACGGGCGCCGTTGGGAGTACCACGTCGTTCGCCTGCGGCACCTGGCCGTGGCCGCCGTGGTCAACGACCGCCAAGAGGTCTTGATGATGTGGCGGCACCGCTTCATCACCAACTCGTGGGCCTGGGAGCTTCCCATGGGCCTGGTCGAAGAGGGCGAGACCCCGGAGGAAACAGCGGCGCGCGAAGTACTGGAGGAGACCGGCTGGCGCCCTGGCCCCGTCAAGTCTCTGATCTACGCCGAGCCGGCCAACGGCATCACCGACTCGCAGCATCACGTCTTCCGCGTAGACGGCGCGACCTACTCCGGACCGCCCACGGAGAAGAACGAGTCCGACCGCATCGAGTGGATCCCCCTAAGCGAGGTACGAGGGATGATCGACCGTCGCGAGGTCGTGAGCAGCGGGTCTCTGGTCGGTCTGCTCTACCTGCTCATGGACGAAACGATCCGCTGACCGGTGTGAGAACTTCCTGTAGCCGGGCCTCGAAGGCCAGAGCTACGGATTCCTGCCTGTCGGGAGCCAACTGGCCTAGATCTCTCTAAGATAACCCGTCACCCGCTCCGACACCACGCTCGACGCGGACTCCAGAGCCTGCGTGGCAGTGTGGCACGCCTGGTCGAGCTTTCCCTGACCCATTGGGTCCTGGCCAGCCAGAACGCGTGAAACGCACAGCAGCGCTGGTTGTCCCGACCTTCCCTGCGTAAGGCGTCCGCGATCAACGGTTCGGCAGTCCGCCGCTTCGCCCAGCCGGCCGTGGGCGAAGCCCGTGTTCACGAAGAGCTTCGGCTCGTCGAAGTAGGTCACCCGTGACGGGTCCGGGTCGCTCGTCTGGGTCTGCTCGAACTGACGGTGTGCTCTACGAAAGCCACCCACGTAGCCCGATGGATTTCGATCATTCCCCGGCCGCGCGCCTTGGTGTCCCGGACCATCACCACAGTCAGGTCGTTGTCTGCTACTTCGACGCAGTTCTGCGTTTCTGTGTAGGAACTGGTTCGCCAGTTCGGGGCCATCGGCTGCATGGAGCGCTCTCCTAGTCGTTCGGGATCTGGTCGTAGTGCTGGATCGCCGTGGAGATGAGTTCTCGGACGGCGGTGCCGTAGACCGCTGACTGCTTCAGGAGGGCGAACGCCTTGGTGTACAACTCAATTTCTCGGGGCTGAGACACGGAGAACTCCGCCGAATAGGTCTCGACGAGGACGAGTCGGCTGTCGAACATCGAGAACGCGTTGCCCGGCCAAATGAGGGTCGGGGCGGATTTGGGGACGATGCCCAGGCTGAGGCGGGGAAGGCGCATCACCGCCAGGAGGCGGTCGAGCTGTCCCTTCATCACTTCTGGGCCGCCGAAGTTGGTGTAGAGGGCCTGTTCGCCGAGGAGGACGTTGAAGATGCGGTCGCCTTGGTACAGGTACTGCTGTCGTTCGAGCCTCTTCGCCACGGCCGCTTCGGTGTCGTTGGGGATCTCGTAGTAGCTGACGCCCTGCTGGAAGACCTCGGCAGCGTAGTCCGCGGTCTGGAGGGTTCCCCAGATGAGAGTGGGATGCCAGATGCGGAAGACCTTAGTCTTGGCGTACACCGGAATAGCTTGACGCTGTCGTTTCTCGACGCCGGTCTGGAGTTGTCGGCGCCATTCGAGCCACAGCTCATCGACATGGCGGACGATCGCGACCAAGTCGCCGAGTTGATCGCCCTGGCCGGTGGTCTCACACCAGACTCGGATGTCGTCCTCGCTGGGGCGCTGCTTGCCGTTCTCAATGCGGGAGACCTTCGACTCCTGCCACGAGGTGGCATGCGCGAAGGCCCGGCCGCTGGCAAATCCGGCGTCCTTGCGGAAGCCGCGCAGCCGGGCACCAAGCGCTTGCAGTGCCTCTTGTACTTGGGTGCTCACCGGTCGGTCAGGGCTTGTACTCAGGGTGCGGGATGGCGGCGGACCACAGCAGGTCCCGTAGGTGTACGCACTCGGCCACGGTGTCTGGGTCCTCGACCAGTTCCGATCCAAGCACCCTGCCGTCCGGGGAGAAGTGGCCCACGGCGAGCAGGCGGTCGTCGTACAGCCACCAGTCGTTACCTTCCACGGGGAAGGTGATGCCCTCTGGCAGACGGTGCCGGGGCAGCCAGCGGATCTCCTCGCCGGCTTCCTCGTTCAGGGCTGTGGTGGCGTGCTCCCACTGGATGTAGGGGGTGTGCGGTTCGGTGACCACTCGGACGCGGCGCATGGTTTTCCCTTCGTCCGTGATGCGCCTGATGAGCCGCGTCCAGGGTTCCATGTAGGAGTAGTCGACAGTCTCGCCGCGAAGCCAGCTCGTGAACGGGCTGTCCTCGTCAGGGACGGAGTAGTCGTCCCTCAGCTCCAGATGGAATGCGTCCTGCGCGAAGCTTTCAAAGAGCTGGTTGCGCTCGGCGCTGGAGATCAGCTCCACGCGGTTCCTCCAGTAGGGCGGTGATCGCGGCCTTGGGAACCTCGACCACGGTCTCGTAGTCCGGAATCTCCATCTGGGCCAGGGCCTCGGGGTCGGTCACCTCGTGGCCCTGGACGACGAACGTACCGTTCGGCGTGAGGATCATGATCGGATCCTCGACGCGCCTGATCTCTCCGACTGTTAGGTCGTCCTTCGTGAGGTGCTCGAACAGCTCCGTGGGCACCTCCACCGCTGTCTCCCCCTCCGGGATCTCAAGCTGCATCAGCAGATCGTTCGCGAAGATCTTCCAGCCCTGGACCAGATAGGTCTCCTGGTCCGTGACGTACAAGGTCGGGCAGTCACCGACCGTGGAGTTCTTACCAAGGAACCGTAGCTTCATGGTTGTTCTCCTGTCTGCTGCCTTGCTCAGGTTTGCTCGACTCAGCGATGGTCTGTGATGCGTTGTGACTGGTCAATCAACTTGCTGCAAACTCGCGCAATCTGCTTGGGAGTTGGCCCGCAACCGCTCTAGCTTCGTCTACGAGCCCCACCGACCAAGGCAAGTCCCCAGACGCGGAGGAGCCCGGGTGCCACTGAGTTGTCTGGCAGCTCTACAGCTACACAAGCATTGCGGTGACCGCACGCAGGTAGGCCATGCCCGACAACTAAATAGCCGTATATGAAGCACTTCCACGCCTCGAGCACTATCAACACCAGTATGCCGAACCATTCCTGGCTGCTGAGCGCTGATCGCAAAGTGAGAATCTGTGAAGAAGGCGGCATGACATCGACTGCAATCATCACTCGTAACGTTCCCAGCGCCAGTTTCCGTTTCCTTCCACGCACCGGCCTTGAGGTGGTCTTCGCTCGCAGCCATGGGTCTGGAAACGGAGCTGTAGCTCCTGTGGACTTGGTTTGGCCACAGCAGATACGCAGTGTCGTACGGGCCGGCCTGAGCTGCTGGGAACGATCGGCGCTCATCGCGGACGCCGAATTACTCGTCACCGAGTTGGTCACCAACGCGCTCAGACACGGCCGCGGTGATGTCGGAGTGCGTTTGTCCTTTATTAACGGTCACCTGCGGATCGAGGTCCGCGACGGTTCGCCCGAGGTTCCCGAGCTACGGGCAGCTACCTCTTTGGACGAGAGCGGCCGTGGACTCTTTCTCGTCGAGGCCATCGCCGACGACTGGGGCATCAGCGACGACGGCTTCACCACTTGGTGCGCCCTCTCCCTCCACGAGGTCCCTTGATCACACAAACCGCGCCAAGGGAATTCTCATTGTCCGCCGGCTGCTGACCTTTCGAGCTGATGACCCCATGACGACGACGAAACCCGCCCCACCCGACTTCGGCATCGACCTCCTGCGTTGCCTGTGGCGCGCAGAGAGGCTCGAAGCGAGCATGCCTAGAGCGGACACAGCGGCAGCCAAAGCCCTTGCTGGCTTGTTCGCCGCGGAGGCAGACCTCCTACGACGCATCCTGGACGAGCACGGTTGGCCGGGCTACCAGCTCGTCGGCCAGCGCGCTTCGCTGGCCGCCTGGCGGATCTCGACGTACTGCACCGACGGCGCCCTGCAGGCCCGCGCGTCGGAGGCGCTGGGTAAGGCTGTGCACCAAGACGACGCCGACCCATTGCACTATGCGCTATTGGCGGATCGGATCTGTTTCAACCACAGGCAGCCGCAGCGCTTCGGAACGCTCTATGTCCCCACGCACGCCGGCTTCCTCCAGCTCTACCGTGTCGTGGAACCGGAACGGCTCGACGATCGGCGCTACGCCCTGGGTCTCGAACCGCACGCCGAGTGGGCGAATCGGCTCCAGACGCAGACCCTGTCATCCAAGCTCTCAGCCACCTCCGGCTGACCCAACAAGCCCCGTCGAGCCGCAGCCATCAGTCCCGGCTCCCCCTATGGCTGGCGGATCACCTGGGCTGCGGCCCGACGGCCCTATCCCCTGCCTCGAGGAATCGCCCTCCCATGCCCTTCTTACGCGCACCAGGTGAGTGCGCCGTCGTTGCCCTCCCAGTTCCCTCGCACTGGGGGCTCGCTGATGCGCTCTTCTGACATGAACTTGACGATTCCGCACCCCGCCGGCCGAGACAATGACCTGCGCCTCGCCTTGGAGGATCTGCGGCTGAATCGGTGGCTGTCCACGAAGGAGTTGCTCGCCAGGACGGATTCCTGGTCACTGCGGTGTAGCCGAAGTCAGGTCCTGGGCCGCGCGGCGGTGGGCACCGAGGCTATCGAGATGTGGGCTGAGGAGGAGCCTGAGGACTGGAATGCCTGGATGATGCGGGCCCGCGTGCTGAGCGAACGCGCGGTCCTCGCCCACCGGAACAGCGTCTCCCGGCCACAGCTGATGCAGGCCATCCTCAAGGCCCGTTACGCATGCAGTGCGGCCGCGGAGTGGAAGGCCGATCCGGTGCCAGCGCTGTGCTTCATGACGCTCGCGCAGGCTGACGACGACCCCAGGCGGCCGCACAGCCCGCTGAACTGGATCGCGCGTGAGGACCTGCTGCCGCCGGGGCCCTGGCGGCTGCTGGACGCGGTGCACCAGCGCGATGCGCACAACCGTGAGGCGTTCCACCGGATGCTCGCCGTCTTCCGTGCCCGCGGCAATGAGCTGATCACCTTCGCGCAGTGGGTGGCGTCCAGGGCCCCCGTGGGGTCCGCGTTGAAGGTTCTGCCGCTGTATGCGTTCGTCGATCAGTACCGCAAGCAGTGGGTGACGCGGCAGACCGCCAGTGTGCTCGCGTACTGGGTCACTGAGGACAAAGCGCACTACGCTCGCCAGGCGCTGCATGAGTGGTTCGAGCCGACGCAGCCCGTGCCGGGGCAGCCCGACACTCGCTCCCTGCTGGATCTCAACCACCTGGCGCACGCCCTGACGGCTACCGGCGTAGGCCATACCGGCCCGGTGTTCGAGGCGATCGGCCCCCACGTGACCACTGCGCCGTGGGCCCAGGTCGCCCATGAGCCGCAGGAGTGGCAGGAGGAATTCCTCAAGGCCCGTCGACCCGTCCTGAGATCCAGGGGCCGCCGATGACCATCCGAGGCCCACCCTCCGCAGCCGCGGACCCTTGTGCTCGCCCTTCTCTCCTCCGACTCCTCCAAGGATCCTTCCGTTGCACTTACCACCCGCACCACGCCATCTCACCCCTCCTCCCTTCTCTCCCGAGGTGCCTGATGTCGTACAGACGATCAACTAGCCGCGGTCCGCTGGACGATGACGCGGCGCTGCGCGGGCACGGCTACACGCCCGAGCTGAAACGTGGCATGGGCGGCTTCGGGAACTTCGCGATCAGCTTTTCCGTGATCTGCATCCTGGCCGGCGGCATGACCCTGTTCGGCTACGGCCTCAACACCGGTGGCCCTGCCGTCATGCTGTGGGGCTGGGTCGGCATCGGCGCCATGACTCTCATCCTCGGCGCGTGTCTGGCCGAGGTCACCTCCGCCTATCCCACCTCGGGCGGCCTGTACTACATGGCCCACCGCCTCGGCGGCCCGCGCTGGGCCTGGGTGACGGGCTGGCTCAACCTGCTGGGCCTGCTCGGCGCGATCGCTAGCATCGACTACGGGTGCGCACTGTTCGTCGGCGCGTTCGCCAACCTGCAGTGGGGACTTGAGCCCACGCCTGAGACGACGATGCTGATATTCGCCGGCATTCTGCTGCTGCACGGCACTCTCAACACGCTCGGGGTGCGCCTGGTCACCGTGCTGAACTCGATCTCGGTGTGGTGGCAGCTCGCCGGCGTCGCGCTGATCGTCGGAACCCTGGCCCTGGCCCCGGGTGAGCGCCAGAGCGCCCACTTCGTCTTCACCCACGTCAACAACGGCACCGGCTTCGACAACCCCATCTACGTGGCCGCGCTGGGCTGCCTGCTGGCTGCGTACACGTTCTGCGGCTACGACGCCTCCTCCCATCTGTCGGAGGAGACCAAGGGTGCACAAATCGCAGCGCCCAAGGGCATCGTGCGGGCCATCGCCTGGTCCTGGGCGGCCGGATTCGTGCTGCTGGCCGGGCTGCTGTTCGCGATCGAGGACTACGCGGGCACCCTGGGCACCAGCACCGGGGTGCCGCCGGCGCAGATCTTCATCGACGTCCTGGGCACCGGCGTGGCCAAGGGACTGCTCCTGGTCGTGATCGTCGCCCAGCTGTTCTGCGGGAACGCGGAGACGGCCGCCGCTTCCCGCATGGTGTACGCGTTCTCGCGTGACGGGGCCCTGTACGGCTCCGCGACCTGGCGCCGCGTCAGCAGCCGCACCCAAACCCCCGTCCCCGCGGTGTGGCTGTCCGTCGGTGTCGCGCTGTTCCTGGCGCTGCCCAGCCTGTACTCGCCGACCGCCTACGCGGCCGTCACCGCGATCAACGTCATCGGCATCACACCCGCCTACGTCATCCCCGTCTATCTACGACACCGTCACGCCGACAAGTTCACCCCGGGTCCCTGGCACCTGGGCTCCTGGAGCCGGCCGCTCGGCTGGATCTCGGTGGGCTACGTGAGCGTGCTGACCGTCGTCTTCTGCCTGCCGCAGGCTTCCCCGATCACCGTGCAGTCCTTCAACTACGCCGGCATCGCCCTCGCGGTGGTCCTGCTCATCGCGTGGCTCACCTGGATCACCAAAGGCCGACGCTCCTACAAGATCCCGCCCCTGGGCACCGAAGCCGAAACCGTGGCCCTGTCCGAGGGCGTGCTGTGATGACCCACGAGACCGAACGGAACGACTTTCCCGTCCTGACGGCGGGCTCCCAGCAGCCGGGGAACCTGGTCCGCCTGGTGGAAGAAGGCGAGATCACGACGGTGATGCTCGCGGTCCCCGACATGCAGGGCCGCCTCAAGGGCAAGCTCCACGACGCCCGCACGTTCCTGGACCGCTTCGAGTCGGAGATGTGCGCCTACGTCCTGGCCACCGACTGGGACATGAACCCACAGCCGGGATACTCCCTCACCGGCTGGCACGACGGATTTAAGGACCTGCACGTCGTCCCCGACCCAGGCACCATCCGCCGGCTGCCCTACCTGCCCGGCACCGTCCTCATCCACGGCGACGCCGTCCACCACGGCTGGCCCATCGACATCGCCCCGCGGCAGATGCTCCGCCAGCAGATCGCCAAACTCGCCTCCCTCGGATATCGAGCCAAGGTCGGCATCGAGAGCGAATTCATGCTCTACAAGGGCACCCAAGCGCAGGCCCGCCGCCGCGGATACCGGGGGCTCACGCCCGTCTCGCCCTACAACCTCGACTACGCACTCGACCACCCGCCGACCCTGAGCGCCTTCTTCCACGACCTCCGTGCAGCGCTGCACGGAGCAGGCTGCCCGCCCGAGGCGATCAAGACGGAGGGGGCACCCGGCCAGGTCGAGGTGACGTGGCCCTACGGGGATCCGATGGCGGCCTGCGACGTCTACACCGTCCACCAGCACGCGGTGCGCCATCTCGCCGCACAGCACCGGATGGCGCCCACGTTCATGGCCGCCCCGCAGACCGGGGTGGGCAGCGGCCTGCATCTGCACGTGTCCCTATGGCGCGATGAGGAGGACTCGGCGTTCTGGATGGAGCAGGGCAGTGAGCTGCCCGAGATGCTGCAGCACTCCGTTGCCGGGCTCCTCGACGCCCTGCCGCACCTGGCGCCGCTGTACGCGCCCGCCGCCAACTCCTACAAGCGCTACCGCCCGCACTCCTTCGCCCCCACCCGCTTCACCTGGGGGCACGGCAACCGCACGTGCACCATCCGTATCACCGGCGAGGAGTCGAACCCGCACCTGGAGAACCGCGCGCCGGGCGCCGACGCGAACCCCTATCTGGCCCTGGCCGTGACGCTCGCCGGGATCATCCACGGCCTGCGCAACCAGCCAAAGCTCCCGGCCTCCTGCACGGGCGACAGCTACCAGGACACCGATGCGCGCGAGATGCCGTACAGCCTGGATGAGGCAACCACCGACTTCGCCAGCAGCCGCATCGCATCGGTGGCCTTCGGGCCCGACCCCGTGGACCACTACGTCCATGCCGCCGAGCTCGAACACGCCGCCCTCGCGTTCGCGGTGACGGACGCGGAGCTGGAACGGGGATTCGACCGTGCCTGAACAAGTGAAGGCAGCCGCCCCCATTTCCAAGCTCGAACGTCGCACCGCCGCCCTGGCCTCACTGTTCGCTCCGTACCTTCTCCGGGAAAGCAGCACACGATGAAAGCCGTTGTTGAACATGCCGCAGGATCTAAGTTCGACCCCTTGGTGGAGCGCCTCGAGGCCGCGGTGGAACCCATCGCCCCTCTGGTCGAGAAGGTGACGGGGCTGGCTCTGCCCGGCACCGTGGTCCTCCGCACGATGTCTGCCCGCCAATGGCAGGCAGCGCACTGGCGCCACAGCAAGCGACTGGCGCGCGCAGAAGTACGCGAACTGCGCCCCTCGCTCAGCAGTGTGCGCGCTGCGAAGGCGCTGGCGGCCTCCTTACGCGCCACCCGTCGTACCGTCTGGCCGACCATCGGAGCTCAGGCCGTCGAGTTCCGGCAGGGCCAGCCCGAGCTGGCCGTCCTTCCCCAGGCCCTGCGCGAGGCGGGCCGGCTCGACGACCATCTCACGCTGCACAAGATCATCGCTCACGAGCTGACCCACATCGCTCAGTACGCGGCGGACGGCGGCGCGATGTGGCACCTGATGGACACGCTCTACTCCAGTCACAGGGGCATAGCCGACCGTGACTACGCCTTTCTTGTGGAAGGCCACGCGTACTGGGCGGATCAGCAGATCACCACCATCCTCTTCGGCGAGCCGGTACCGACCGGAGAGGTCAGCCCGCACGCCACACTCCGCTACCGGGCCCTGGTCGAAACCCCCCAACGAGCCGAGACCCTGAAGTACCTCAATGCGGCCGCCGACAGCGTGGGCCAGATCATCAACGCCACCGGCCTCGACACGTTCAACCGGATCTGGACCACCCCTGATCTTGTACCGCTCAAGTCCGAAACAAGCACGTCAGAGCTCTGGCAACAGCGCTTCACGCACGCACGCGCAAGTAACTGATCGCCCCCGCCGATCTCCGGTCCGCACTCGACGAACTGCTCGATGAGACGGGCGCCGTCGACGTCACCCAACTCGTCGTCCTCGCCCACGCCTGGCGCCTACTGGGTGCCAGGACCGGCACGGTGGAGAGCGGAGCGAACCAGTGAACGCGTCTTCCGCACCGCTGCACCAGCGCACACCAGAGTTAACAGCCGTGTACGAGATGCGGACTCTACATACGGACGCCGAGCGAGATGAGGCCGCCGCGCTCGTCCAGGACCGTCAGCGCTGGCTCACCATGCGCGGCCTGTCGGTACTCACCCGAGCCCAAGAGGCCGAGGCCGACGAACGGGCCGAGCACTTCACCCAGGTACTGGACCACGCCGCCGAAAACACCTTGCTGGCGCAGCCCGCGGCAGCCTGACAGCACCGCACCCCGCCCCCCCGGACGCCATAGGCCAGGCGACTTCGCCGGCCTGCTCGTCTGGCATCAGACCCCGGGGCCCGACCGGGCCTCGGTACCCCGCACCATCCGCCCCTTACAGGAGGCATGCATGACCGCCACCCAGACCGAAAAGCCGACCGCTCCCGCGCAGGCCGACCTCGTGAAGGCCGACGACGACCCGTTCGGGCTCGACATCACCTTCATCGAGGGAACGCCGGCGACCGAGACGGTCCTAATGTGCGGCACCGGCGACAACTGCGGCAGCTCCTGCCCCAGTGCCTGCACCACCTCGTAAGCCGGTTCATCCCGGCTGCGCGGGCCGGACGAAGCTCTCCCCGTCCGGCCCGTCCCGCCCAGAAGATGAGGAAAATACTGATGACACGGCAACGGCTCAGCCTGTACGAGGCAGCGGGGCAGGCCATGCTGCGCGCTGCAGTCCACACGGCCGAACCTGCCATGCCGCCTTGGCCGATGCGCACGGCATCCGTGGAGGAGTGGCGCGCGTGGCTGAGCAGGGTGTGGTCCGACACCGGTTTCTGCCACACCGTGTCGCAAGCGAGCCCTCATCTGGCGGACCGGGTACAGGCCATCACCGATGGCCGCACGCCGAAGGTGCGCCGGATGCGCCGGGCGGCGCTGTCCACCGCCCGTTATGCGATCCGCTACGCACGCCGCTCCACCCCCTACGGTCTATTCGCCGGTGTCGCCCCGCTCGGCTTCGCCCAGACCACGTCCGTTCGCGTCGGCGACGAGCACCAGGCCGTGGCCCGCCCAGAGCCAGCCGGACTCGAGGAGATGCTCAGCGACTGGGAGAGCGACGCTGCGCGCATGGCCAGTGCGGAGGTCTGCGTCAACACCCTGATTCAGCAGCGCGACCAGCACATCCACGTGCCCTCCGAGGGCGATGCCGAGTTCCGCATCGCTCTGAGCCCCGCGCTGCGTCTCGTCCTTGATCTGGCCCGAACGCCGATCAGGTACGGCCAGTTGTCAGACAAGCTGGCCACGGAGTTCCCCTCCGTGAGTGACACCGCGCGCGACCAGTTGCTCAGTGAACTGCTGCGGGTGCGGTTGCTGCGCTCGTCGCTGCGTGCGCCCGCCACCGTCGCCGACCCCAGGGACGTCTTGCCGCCCGTGGCGTGCGTTCAGGCAGCTGGCCTGCGGACAGCGTGCGACCTTCGGCTGGACGCCGACGTGCGGCTGCCCGAGCAGGTGCTTACTGAAGTAGAAACCGCGGCGACCGTCCTGGCCCGCCTGGTCACCCACCCGGCCGGAACACCGAAATGGCAGCGATGGATCGAGCGATTCACCGAGCTCTACGGCGAGAACTCCATGGTGCCGGTGGACGTGGCCACGGATCCTGACCTGGGCGTGGGCTTCCCGGCCGGCTTCCTCATGGCGAGCGAACCACCCCGGCCGATGTCCCGGCGTGATCGGCTGCTGCTGGAGCTGGCTGGCACCGCTGCCGCCGAAGGCAGCCGCACTGTCGCGCTGAGCGGGGCGGTGATCGAGGAACTGGAAGCCGCGGCCGGCGACAAACCACACGATCTGGCACCCCACTTCGAACTTGCTGCACAGGTCCACGCCTTCTCCATCCCGGCTCTGAACCGTGGGGACTTTCGGCTGCGCGTGCTGACTGTCTCCCGCTCGGCAGGATCGATGACCGGCCGGTTCTGGCATCTGCTGCCGGGCACGGAGGCGGCGTACGCAAGCCTGCCCACCGTCGATCCGGAGGCGGAACTCGCGCAGCTCTCCTTCCACGCCGGTCGGGTAGCGGCCGACCTGCTCACCCGCGCGCCGCAGGCCCTGCCCCGCGTTGTCAGCGTCGGCGAATTCCGGCGCCCCGACCCGAACGTCCTCTTCCCCGCCGACCTGTCGGTCACCGTCGCCGACGGCCGCCCCCAGCTGGTGGAGACCGCGACGGGCAAGTCGCTGGAGCTGCTGGCCCCCACCGCGATCAACTTCCTGTGGAACAACTACACCCCGCCGATGGCCCGTTTCCTCGGCGAGATCAGCCGGGCCGTGTCCCCACAGGTGACCTGGTTCGACTGGGGTGCGGCCTGGGCCCTGCCCTTCACTCCGGCCCTCACCTACCGGCGCAGCATCCTCGCCACCGCCCGGTGGAAGATCCGCAGTCGCATACTGCCTGTCCGCACCGCGCCGCTGCAGGAGTGGGCGGATCAACTCCACGCCTGGCGGGCCCGGTTCCGGGTGCCGGAGCAGGTGCTCCTGGCGGAGGACGACCAGCACCTCGCCCTTGACCTCACCCGCGACGTCGACCTGGACCTGCTGCGCGCGCACCTGGATGCCAGCCCCGTCGGTGTCGCCGCCCTGCACGAGGCGCCCCCGCCGGACGCCGACGGGTGGATCGGCGGCCGGGCCCACAGCATCGTCGTTCCTCTGGCCAGGCGCTCATGACGACGACCGTGCCCCGTACGCAGGACCTGTCCGAGGGTGCCCTGGGGATGGCCTTGCTCGACATCGAGCGCCAGAACCTGGTCTCGGCCCGCCGACACCTCGCCCAGGCCACCGCCCAGGGCGTGAGCACCGGCAGCAACGCCAGCCTCTTCCACGGCGCACCCGCCCTGGAGTTCGTCCTGGCCCGCGCGCACGGGGCCGGTGACGACATCCGCGCGGCGGTCGACCGCGTCGTGGACGCTCGGCTCGCCGCCGTCCACCGCCGTCAGGCCGCCGGCGCGCTGCCCCATCTCGCCGAATGGGACCTCATCCGCGGTCTGACCGGGCTCGCCGCGCTGCTGCTGTCCCGCCCCATCGCGCCCCGGCTGCCCGACGTGCTCTCCTGCCTCGTCGCACTCGCCCGCCCCGTCTGCGGTGACGGTCGAATGTTGCCGGGGTGGTGGTCGGCGGCCGGCCCCGATGGGACGGAGATGACCGGTGGGCACGGCAACAACGGCATGGCCCACGGGATCGCGGGGCCCCTGGCCGTGCTCTCTCTCGCCCTGCGCGACGGAGTCAGCGTCCCCGGCCAGGAGGAGGCCATCGGCACGTTCGCGATCTGGCTCGACCGGCACGGCACCCACTACTGGTTCACCGCAGCCCACCTGGACCTCGACCAGCCACCCGAGGCGCAACCGGCCCGCCAGTCCTGGTGCTACGGCCAGCCCGGCATCGCCCGCGCGCAACAGCTCGCCGCGCTCGCCCTCGGCGACCCCGCCCGGCGCCAAGCGGCCGAGGACACCGTCAAGACCATTCTGAGCGACCCACAGCAGCTCGTCCGCATCACCGACTCGACCCTCTGCCACGGCTGGGCCGGGCTGCTGACCCTCACCCGCGCGGTCGCCGCCGACAGTCCCGAGCCCGCCCGCTTCACGCCGATCGTCCAAGACCTGCACCGCCGGCTGGCCGCTGACTGGGAGCACCTGCCCAAACCTGGCTTCCTGGAAGGCCGCGCCGGAGCCCAACTCGCCTTGCACGACACCGGCAACGCCGGCTGGACCCGCGCCCTCCTGCTCACCTGACCCCCACCCTGCCGCCCCGCAAGGAGTTCGCTGCCCATGGCCTTCGACGACGAGAACCTGCCCATCCCACCGAACACCTCCTGGTGGCACGCCTCCGTGGCCTTCCCCGACCCGCACCACACGGCCACACGGACCCTGGCCACCGCGCTCTCCGGACACCGTTTCCACTTCCTACGCAAGGACGCCGGCGTGCGCCTGCGCACCGAACAGCCCGCCACCACTGTGCTGGACCAGCTCCTCGCCGACCGTGTGATCACCGGCTGGACAGGCGGAATCTACGAGCCGGAGACCCATGCTTTCGGCGGCCCCGAAGGCATGGAGGTCGCGCACGACGTGTTCTGCGCCGATAGCCCGGCTACGCTCGCCGAGACCGGTACCCCCGGCGCCCGCGAGCGCAGCGTGATGCTGCTGTCCGCCATGATCCGCGAGGCCGGGCTGGACCCGTTCGAAGCCGGAGACGTGTACGCCCGGTGGGCCTCTTCGCGGCCCCCCGTCAACCCGCCCCAGGGGGCCGCGCTGGAGAAGGCCGTCTCCGCGATGCGGCGGCTGATGAACGCGGACGCCGCCCTGCGCCCGCAACCGGAAGCGGGCTGGGGCGAGCGCGTCGCCGCGTTCGAGGACGCCGGCCGCCGCCTGCGTCGGCTCGCCGCCGACGGCCGACTGACACGCGGAATCCGGGGCGTCCTCGCCCATCACGCCATCTTCGCGTTCAACCGCGCGGGCGTACCCGTTGACGCGCAGGCCGCCACCGCGTGGCTCGGCCGTCACGTCGCCTTCTCCACCGGAGAAGGTGACGTGTCTACCCGCAAGTCCGCCCCGGCGGACCCTAGCCTCCCTCGAATGGAGACCACCGTGACACCCGTGAACGACCCCGACCAACTGCGCAAAGCCCTCGCCCAGCGTCTCGTCGACAGCGGCCACCTGCGCAGCCAGGCGACCATCGACGCGTTCCGCACCACCGACCGGCACGCCTTCCTGCCCGGCGTCGACCTGGAGCGCGCGTACAAGGAGGACGCGGTCCCGATCAAGCACGACGAGCACGGGGAGATGATCTCCTGCATCTCCGCGCCGTCCGTCGTCGCCACCCAGCTCGAACAGGTCGGCGCCCAGCCCGGTCACAAGGTCCTGGAAGCCGGAGCCGCCACCGGATACAACGCCGCCCTCCTCGGCCAGATCGTCTCGCCCGGCGGGCAGGTGTGGACCCTCGACGTCGACGAGGACCTCATTGCCGGCGCGAACAAGAACCTTGCCGAAGCCGGCGTGCAGAACGCCACCGCGGTGATGGCCGACGGGGCGGCCGGGCTGCCCGAGCACGCCCCCTACGACCGCATCCAGTTCACGGTCGGCGCGGGAGACGTCCCGGTCAAGATCCTCGACCAGCTCGCGCCCGGCGGGCGCCTGGTCCTGCCGATGCGCATCCGCGGCAGCATCTCCCGCTCCTTCGCGTTCGAACGCGACGGGGACACGTGGAAGACCGTCTCCTGCGAGATGGCCACCTTCGTCCCGCTCCGCAAGGGCGTCTGCGACGACGTGTACACCCTCATCCCCATGGCAGGCGAGGGCAACGTCCGCCTGGAGACGTTCAGCGAGCAGAACGTCGACCGCGAAGCGCTGCGCACGGTTCTCGACGAGGAGCACACCAAGCTCTACACCGGGGTGAAGTTCCGGCAGGGCTCGGCGTGGGAGTGGCTGTACCTGTACCTGGCCTGCGCACTGCCCAACGGTCTGTCCCGACTGCCGGGCCAACGCCCCGGTTTCACCCCGCACTTCGGATGGGGCTCCATGGCCGCCCTCGACGGCGGGTCGCTGGCCTACCTGACCATCCGCGAGGGCGAAGACGAGAAGGGCCGGTACTGGGAGGTCGGTGTGATCGGCCACGGCAAGGCCGGGGGCGACCTCGCCGAGCGCGTCGTGACCGAGATCCGCGCCTGGGACGCCAGCGGCGGCAACGACGCCCCCGAGCCGGGCTTCCGGATGGCCGTCGCCGACTCCCGTGACTGGCTGCCGGTCGACGAGGCGCGCTTCGTCGTCGACAAGCCCTACAGCCGACTCGCCGTCGACTGGGCGCGCAAGGGCTGAACCGATGATCCCCGCGATAGCCAGCCGCATCCCCCTGGTCCGCCGCACCAAGGCGCCCGCGCTCCCCTTGGAAGAGCGCATCAACCACCTCACCGGGCTGACCGTCGCACCCGCACGTGCGGGCCACCATGACCTGGTGGCCCGCACCTGCAGCATCCTCAACTACGCCGCACTCATCGCCTCCGACGTCGGCCTGCCCAACCTGGCCACCGACCTGTGCTGGCGCCAGCACCAGGTCTTCGCCGACGCCGGACGCATGAGCGGACCGATCGGCGTCATGTCGCTGATGCCACTGGTCAACCTCTCCCGGCTACTGACACGCGATGGCCAAGGCGAGGCGGCCTATGACCTCCTCACCCGCCTCAACCACGCCGCCCGTCAACGAGGAAAGACCGAGATAGACGGCCGCACCGTCGACCTGTCCTCGCTGACCAGCACCGAGGCCGATCACCGGCAGGTGTGCCAGGAGCTGTGGGTCACCCTGCTCGTCGACGGTGCCCGCGCCCTCGCCCGCATCGGCCGGTGGACCGAAGCAGCCGAAGCCATGGCCCAGCACCGCGGCATCGGCAACCGTCTCCTCGACGGCCGGCAGATCAAAATCATGGCTCTGATGGAACAAGGACGAAGCCAGCAGGCCCTCGACCTGATCGATACCACCCAGCCCACGGAACCCTGGGAGACCGCCATCGGCCTGCTCCTGCGCGCCCACTGCCGTCCCGTCGGCGTACCGGTTGCGCGGGCCGACCTCGAACACACCCTGAACAAAGCCGCAGTGCTCTGCGCCCCTCCCGATCCGTCGACCGCCGTGTTCCAGACCCGGGCGGGCCTGACCGCCCTCGAACTGGACCCCGACGGGCAGTGCGCGGACACGCTGGGCAAAACCATCACCGAGGTGGCCCGGCTCGACGCCTACGCAGCCCGCGACCTACTGCACCATCCCATCGCCGCGTCCACCCTGGACACCGGTTCGGCCCACGCGCTCAACGCGGTGATCGCCGCAGCCGGACTGGAATCCGGCGTCCTGCCCGCCCACCACCACCAGGCGCTGAAGGGCGCGGTCATCCACGCCTCCGCAGAGCTGGAAAGGCTGCTGAACACCGAACCGGAACCCCGTTAGGAGCGGACGGCCGGGAGAAGCTGCCGGATTGTCCACGCCGCGCGGCGGTGTCGGCGTTTCGGCCACTTTCCGCTCGGAGCTGCTCCAAGCCCCGTCAGGGATCCCACGCCTGCAGGGTTCCCTGACGCAGGCAATAGCGGGCTTTCCAGCACGACCGAATGACGTGTGTTCGATATCGCAGCCGTGTCGTTAGACCTCACGACTCTGCCACAGTGACCGTCCCAGGGGGAACGATGACCTCGGCCGTTGCACAGGACCAGCCGCCGCGACCACCGAAAGGGACCGCGCCGGACGACGAACCGCAGGAGGCCACTGTTCGAGAGGAGGAATACCTCTACCGCGACGAGTCACGCCTCCAGGCCGGCTCCCAGCTGACCTCCCGCACCATGGCGCGCCGCCTGCCCTCACTGGTGCGGCGCTCCGTACAGATGGCCTGGGGCGTGGACCGCGGTGCGACCATCGGACTGCTGGTGTGCCAGATCGGGACCGGCATCCTCGCAGCTCTTGGCCTCCTGGCCGTCACGGGCACGATCACCGCGCTGATCTCCGCGGGCGACATCACCGAAAGGCTGTGGGATGCCGCTCCGCAGCTGGCCGTGATCACCGCTGCCACCGGTCTGCGCGCGATGCTGGGGATCGCAGTCGTCTGGCTCACCGGCCGACTGCGCCCCGTGCTCGGCCGGGCCGCGGAAGTGACGATGGTCGAGGCCGCGCTCGGCGCGGAACTGGCCGCCAACAACAAGCCCGGCTACAACGACGCCTATGACATCGCCGACCGCGGCGCCCAGGTCACCCCGGACCTGGTCGAGGAAGCGCAGGACGTCCTCGCAGCCACCGCGACACTCGCGGCCGGCGCCGCCGTGCTGACCGTCCTGCATCCGCTGCTCCTTCCCCTTCTCTTCCTCGCGTGCCTGCCGCAGGCCGCCGCCTACGTCCGCTCCGCCCGCGTGATCTACCTCGCCGGCCTGGAGACCTCCGGGCGGCGCCGGATGCTGGGCAAGCTGCGCTGGCACATGGCCTACATGGAGTCCAGCGAGGAGATGCGAGCCTGTTTGGCCGGTCCCTTCCTGATCGGCCGGTACCGAAAGCTGGCCGCCTCCGTCAACGCGGCCGAACGCCAGGCCGCGAACACCGGAGCTTGGATGGGTCTGGCCGGAGCCGTGGCCGGCGGGGTTGCCTCGCTCGCGGTGTGGACGGCGCTCCTGTGGCTCCTGGCGTCGGGACGGATGGGCCTGGCGGCGGGCGGCGGCGCCGTCTTCGCCCTCCAGACCGCCACCGGCTCGGTGCGAGGCATCATCAACGGCGGGGCCCGCCTGGTGCGCACCGGATGGTACGTGCAGGACTGGCAAAACTTTCTCGACAACGCCCACGGACAGGCCATGGCCGACTCCCGTGGCACCGAGACGGTGGCTGCCGCCCCGCAGCGCTTCGAGGTCCGCAACGTCACCTACCGCTACGACGGCGCCCCCAAGGACAGCTTGAGCGAGGTCTCCCTTCACGTGAAGCGCGGTGAGATCGTGGCGCTGGTCGGGGAGAACGGCTCCGGCAAATCCACCCTCTCCCGCTTGCTGTGCGGGCTGTTGCTGCCCACCGAGGGTGACGTGGCCTGGGACCACGTCTCCACGGCGGACCTCGATCCATGGGGAGCGTGGGAGCATGTCGCGCTGGTGCCGCAGAAGTTCACGTACCTGCCGCTGACGATGCGCGACAACATCACGTTCGGGCAGGGCGACACCAGCGATGCAGCGCTGCTCGCCGCGTGCGAGGCATCCGGCGCCGCAGAGATACTGCCGGGCCTCCGCTCCGGCCTGAACACCCTCCTGACCAGCGAATGGTTCGGCGGGCAGCAGCTCTCCGGCGGGCAGTGGCAGCGCCTCGTTCTCACCCGCGCCTTCCACCGGCAGGCAGCGCTGCTGGTGATGGATGAACCCACGGCCGCCCTCGACGCCCGTGCGGAACACCGGATCTTCTCCGGCCTGCGCGAACTGGCCAAGGACCGATCCATTCTGCTAATCACGCACCGGCTCACCAATGTGGCCGTCGCCGACCGGATCGTGGTGCTGGACGAGGGACGAATCGTCCAGGAGGGCACCTACGCCCAGCTCACCCAGCAGCCAGGGCTGTTCCGAACTCTGTGGGAGCTACAGCGCCGGATGAGCAGCAACACCCCCTGACCACCCCGCCCGCGGCAGGACACCGCTCTGCCAGGCAAGTGAACCAGCCTGCTGCCGATCCTCCCTGCTCCCCATGCTTCAACCGTCCGACGGACACCGGAAGGAATGCCGTGACGACTTCATCGGCCACCGAAGTCAGCGACGCGAGCGAGCTTCGCCACCAGCTCGTCGAGCAGCTCCGTGCCAACAACCACATCCGCTCCGCCGCAGTTGAGCGCGCCTTCCGAACCGTGCCCCGGCATGCTTTCGCTCCTGAGGTCCCCCTCCTCTCTACGTACGCCGACGATATCGTCGCCATCCGCCACAGCGACGACGGAACCATCACCAGCTCCATCTCCGCGCCCTGGCTGCAAGCCGACATGCTCGAAGCCGCCCGCATCCAGCCCGGTCACCGAGTCCTGGAGATCGGCTCCGGTGGATACAACGCCGCCCTGATCGCCGAACTCGTCGGTCCGACCGGTTACGTCACCACCCTCGACATCGACCCGGTAGTCACCCAGAGAGCCGCCCGCTTTCTACCCGAGACCGGATACAGCCAGGTCAGCGTGGTCACCGCGGACGCCGAGCACCTGCCCTCCGAGGTGGTGCCGGAAGGCGGATTCGATGCCATCGTGGTCACCGTCGACACCTGGGACCTGCCCTGGCTCAACGCCTTGGCCGAAGGGGGCCGTCTCGTCGCGCCACTGCGCCTGCACGGTTACCGCTGGGCCATCGGTTTCACCAAGGGTAAGGATGCGCTGCACAGCGACGAACCGCTCGTCGTCTGCGGCTTCGTCGCTATGCAGGGTGCCGGCGCCTGGAACCCCAACCGCCACACCGTCCACGGCACCGGAGTCCACCTCTCCTGGGAAGACGGCACCCCGCTGTCCGTGGATCAACTCGCCCCCGCCCTCACCGGCCAGCCGACCGTCACCCGCACTGGCATCACGGTCGGGGGCCAAGAGCCCTTCGACCTCCTCACGCTCTACCTCGCCGGCGCCCTGCCCGGCTTCTGCCGCCTGGCAGTCGACCCCGACGGCGACCACCAGGTCCTCAACCCTCCGCCCCAGCACTGGCCCGCCGCCGCCATCGTCCGCGGAGCCTCCCTCGCCAGGCTGGCCCATGAGCGCATCGCCGACGGTGACGACGGCAAGGGCCGGTACGAGTTCGTCGTCCACGGGTACGGCGACCACGGTCACCTCGTCGCGCGGGAGATGGCCCAGCACGTCGAGATCTGGCAGCGCAACCATCGCGGCGCCCGCTGCCCCTTCATCAGCGCCCGCCCTGCAGTCGGCCGTGCTCCGGCGGGCCCGGCCCACGAGCCGCACGTGTTCGCCAAAAAGCACACCCGCATCACCGTGGACTGGCCGATCATGCCTGCCAGAACCGCCCGTGCCACCGTCCTCGAAGGAAGCGACGCCCGTTGAACGACGGTGCCTCCTGATCACCGCCTGCCATCCCGTGCTGCACGTCCACCCGTCCATAGTCGTGAAAGACAGAGACCCGTGTCCTCCCGTCTCCCCTTCGGCTCACGTCACACCGGATGCAGCTCTGCCCGCGGCGCAGTACGCCGCGGCCCGGTACGCTGCGTGGCTCGGTGCAGCCGCGATCATCACCGACGAGGTCTGCCGGGGCTGCGCTTGGCCGCTCGGGTCACCGCCATCGGGCTGGCGGCCGTCGACCCCGCCACCGGCCGCCCCTTCGCCCGCCTGCTCGCCGCCCCCGCCCGGGGCACGGCACGCCCAACTCGCCGTGGACACGGCATGTGAGCGCTGGGGCCTGCCCGCCGCGTCACCCGCTGCCATCGAGGCGATCCTCGCGGAGGGGATGCGACTGAGCTGACCCGAACCCGTCCCGTCTCCTCCCGCTCCACACCCCTCTGAGGTAGTCCCCATGTCGTTGTCGCACCACCGCATCCGCATCTCCGTCGATGCCTACCTCGCTCGCCACCCTCGCGAGCGCGAGCAGCTCGGCGTCCTCTTGGACGCCCTCGACCGGACCGGCGAGAACATCGCCAGCCGCTCGACCTTCGCCGGCCACGTCACCTGCAGTGCGATCGTCGTCGACCAGCTCGGCTGCGTGCTGCACGTGCTGCACCTGGCCAGCGGGCTGGTACTCGCCCCCGGCGGCCACACCGAGCCCACCGATGACTCCTTGGCAGCGGCGGCGCTGCGGGAGCTGGCCGAGGAGACCGGCATCCCGCCCCGGGCCGTCACGTCGTGGCCCGGCTACGAGACTGTGCCGTTGGACATCGACATCCACGACATCGACGCTCACTCGGGCAAGGGTGAACCCGAGCACCAGCACTTCGACTTCCGGTTCCTCTTCCGTCTGCGCACCGCGACCGAAGTGCCGGTCGTGCTGCAGGAGGAAGAGATCGGCGGCATCGAGTGGCATCCCGTGGACCGGGTGACCTCGCCAACTCTGCGCGAGAAGCTGCTCAAGCTCCCGCTCCGGGCCGAACCGGAGACGGCCAACGCCTCGGCCCTGATCTACAACGATCGCGGCGAGTACCTGCTCCACCTGCGCGATTACTTCCCCGGCCAGATCTGGGAGCCGGGCATGTGGTCCCTGTTGGATGGCGGCCGCGAGTCTCAGGACGCCACCCTGGAACACACCGTCCGGCGTGAACTGGCCGAGGAAGCCGGCCTCGACCTCGCCTACCTCGCTCCGTTCGGCACCGAGCATGCCACCGACGACGCCGGCGCGACCGTACCCATCGCCATCTACGCAGGCCGTTGGAACGGTGACCCGCGCGAACTCCATTTGACCGAAGGGGTGATGCTCGCCTGGTTCGCTCCCTCGGATCTTCACCGCCTCCGCATCGCGGACACCACCAGCGACCTCGTACGGCGCCACGCCACCAGCCTTCCGGCGACGCAGAGCGGGTCTGAACCTGAGGAGGAAAGTCCGGCATCACCGCACGGCACGGTCCCCAACATCATCGGCGTCCACCTCTATCTGGAACGGCCCGACGGGACGGTGCTGCTCGGGCTGCGCCACCCCAGCTCCCCGTTCGCGCCGTCCACCTGGCACGTCCTGGCCGGCCACTGCGAACAGGAGAACGCCATCGCCTGCCTGATCAGGGAGGCACGCGAGGAAGCCGGCCTGCACATCGAGCGCAAGGACGTCGAACTCGTCCACGTCGTCCACCACATCGGCAAGCCCAGGAACCCGCCCCGCATGGGCCTGTTCTTCCGCGCCCGCGCCTGGAGCGGCGAGCCGGAACTGCGCGAGCCGGACAAGTGCACCCAGTGGAAATTCTGGGACCCCGCCAGCCTTCCCGACGATCTCGTCCCCTACACCCGACTGGCTATCGCGAAGATCCAGAACGGCGAGCTGTACAGCGAGACGGGCTGGCCCGCATGACCGACACACCGACCAGCGCGCCCCGCCACGTACCCGCTGCGGCAGCGGTCGGACGTCCCGACACCCGCCTCGTAGTGATCCGCGGAAACTCGGCGTCGGGCAAGTCGAGCGTGGCCCAGGGCCTGCGAGATCACTACGGCCGGGGTGTCGCGATCGTGGGCCAGGACGTGATCCGGCGAAATGTGCTGCGCGAGCACGACACCACGGGCGGTGCAAACATCGCCCTGCTGGGCAGGATCGCCCTCACGCCCTGGATGCCGGGTTTCACGTCGTACTCGAAGGGATCCTCTACGCCGACCGCTACAGCCACATGATCACGTCGCTGGTCGGGGACCACCGTGGTGTCTCAGCCTGCTACTACCTCGACGTGCCTCTGGAAGTGACTCTGGCCCGGCACGCGTCGAAAGCGGATGCCGTGTACCTGGAGCAGGTCACCGACAACCATCTCATCTCCTGGTACCGCGAGCTGGATCTGCTCCCCGGCGGTTTGGAGACCATGGTCCCGGCCGACAGCACGCTGCAGGAGACCGTCGCCCGGAGCGTGCGCGAATCCGATCTGACCGCTGCCTCCGCCCCGCCACCGCAGTGCACGCCATCACAGGGAGATCCGATGAACCTGGTGTTGATGTCCGATCCGCAGGTCGCCGCGATCCCGGTGCGCGAGTGTGGAGAGTCGCTCGTCGACGTGCGTGACCACGACGTCCGCGTCGACACCCGAAAGCGAGACCCGGTGGGCGCGTTCGCCCACGTACGTGAAGGCGTCCTCACCCGGCTGAAGCACGCGCGCTCGCTCCTGCCCGCCGGTACCGACCTGCTGTTCATCGAGGGCTACCGGCCGCTGGCCCTCCAACAGCGCTACTTCACCGAGTACCGCGACGAGCTGGCCGCCGTCCACCCCGACTGGACGCCTGAGCAGCTGCACCAGGCCGCCAGCCGGTATGTGTCGCCGCCGGAGATCGCGCCTCACTCCGCGGGCGCGGCTGTGGACGTGACCCTCGTCGACCAGGACGGCCATGAACTCGACCTCGGAACCCGCGTCAACGCCTCCCCAGAGGAGAGCGACGGGGCGTGCTTCACGCACGCCCCGAACCTCAGCGACCAGGCACGCCACCGTCGCACGCTGCTGCTCGACGCGATGGAGGGCGCGGGTTTCACGAATTACGGAACCGAGTTCTGGCACTTCTCGGTGGCGGACCGGTACGACGCGCTGATGCGGCAGGAGCCGCACGCGCGCTACGGACCGATCGAACTGCCGTAGCGCGTCGGCAGACTCGTCCGCTTCCTCGCCACCCACTCCGATCAGGACACGCAGGAGCGCGGCTACCGCCCGTGGTCGATCGAGACCCCACGACTGCGACGGACGGAAAGCATCGAACGGAGGAACGTATGCCTGACGACACCCAGCAGGCGATCCCAGCAGTCCCGGCGGCCGGAGACGCAGCGCCTGAGCACCAAATGCACCCGCTCGGGCGGTACTACCGCCAAGCCGGCACGCAGGGCCTGCTCGGCCCCCTTCTCCGCCGCGTCCCCCAGACGGGATTCACGAGCAGCCTGTCCCCAGGCGTACTCGCGAGGCTGTGAGACTTGGGCGCGCCATAGAGAATGCGCAGCCGCCAGTTGCCCCGCACAGACTTCGTGGAATCCAAGCCGTGATCAGCAGCAGCCCGGCCGCGTGAATCTTCCAGCGTGTCCGTTCCCCAGACGCGGCCCGATGCATGCCGTGTTCGTAGGGTGCGTCGTACGGGTGGATCAACGTGGGATACAGCAGGCGCCTTCTGAAGCGCCCGCTTCATTCTGAGAAACAGCGCTTCTCCGAGTCTGCATCGCCCTGCACTATGAGCCCGGCAACCGACACGGGTTGCCGGGCCTCATCGCATTGTCAGTCAACGAGGTAGTGGGCTTCGACGTAGGCGACGGTGGAGCCGTACGGTTCGCCCACCGGCTTCAACATGTACCGGCGGAAGACTGCGGCGGTTGCACGGCGGACACCGCGATTGCGTGCCTCGGCGTTGTCCCATGACTGGGCGAGGGTGCGCTTGACCACCTGGTCGATCTCCTCGGCCAGGTTTTGCTCCGTGACGGTGAGGCCGGGCGGCGCGTGGTCGTGGATGATCCGTGACAGGACACCTACGTGGTCGTCGTCAAGTACGACGGCTTCGTCGGGGTGCTTCTCGGCGTTCACGATGGCACGGGCGACCCGGAGTGCTTCGGCCAGGAACTCCAGGGCGTCCTGGGCGTTCTGGATGATCCGGTCCCGCAGTTGCCTGATCCGCTCTGCCAGGGCGGTGTACTTCGCGGACCCCGGTTCGACGCCTTTCTCAAGGGCGGCCTTGATGTGGTCCAGGATCTCCGCCGCAGACGGCGGCCTCTTGTCCTCGCTATCGTCCTTGTCGGGCTTGGGACGGACGAGGGCCAGCAGCTCCTTGAGGATCGTGATGCCCTGGGCATCCAGGACGAGGGCTTCTTCCTGGGAGGCGGCCACCGAGAAGGAGTGGACGTGGGCGTTGATTATCTCCAGGACCATCGGCCCCAGCTCGCCCAGTCTCTCCTTCCTTTCCTCGTCGGAAGACTTCTTGAACAGGGTCGTGTACGCAGACCCGAAGAGCCCGAACCCGTCCTGGTACTTGGCGACCCGCTTGTCCGTGTTGATGAGCGGGTACAGGCGGGCCAGAAGCCGGTAGTTCTTGCTGAAGACCTCAGCGGCGTCAGGGTTGGCGTCCAGGAAGCCGTTGATGACACGTACGGACTCGTATCCGTGAGCCGTGAGGTCGAGACCGTCCACATCTGCGAGGAGGTCTTCGATGCGGGCAAAGGTGGTGCGGAACTCGGCGACCAGATCGGTCAGGTCGGTGACGAACCCACCGCCCTTGCCGGCGGACCCCTCCGAGGTGGGGTCGACCACCGCACGCTGGACCTCTTCGGCCAGGCTGATGTAGTCCACGACCACGCCGGTGGTCTTCACGAAGCCGGCCGGGGAGATCCAGGTGCGGTTCGGGCGGGTGATCGTCTGGAACAGATTGTGAGCCTTCATTGGCTTGTCCAGGTAGAGGACGCCCTCGTTGGGGGCGTCGAACCCAGTCATCAGCTTGGCCGTCACGACCAGGAAGCACAGTGGGTCATCGGGAGTGAGGAATCGCCGCTTCTGGTCCTCCTCGTCGACCTCGGAGAGCCGGTAGGGCCGCATGGCCGCTTCCTCGGTCTTGGCGTCCGAGACGTGGATATTCACCTCTGCGGTGATCCGATCGTGCTTGCCGACCTCGGCGAGTACCTGCGATGCCTCGAAGCCAGTCAGCAGCTCGTTGATCTTGTCCGTGTATGCCACGGCCAGCTCACGGTTGTAGGCGACGACCTGCGCCTTCAGCCCGTTGCGATAGGTGCCGGCCAGGTAGTGGTCCACGATGTCCTGGCAGACCGTGTGGATGCGTTCGGGGTTGGCGAACACCGAGGTGAGGCGCCCGAACTTGCGGGACAAGGTTTCACGGTCGGGGTCGTCGAGGTCAAATTCGTCGGCGAACTGGTCGAACTCGGCCTGTAGGGCCCGGTCGTTCATCTCGAAGGTGACCGGGTGCGGGTCCAGCATGACTGGAACGGTTGCCTCGTCCTGGAGAGACCGGGACACCGAATACCGGTGCAGCACCCTGTTCGGGTCGGTCTCCTCGCCGAAGAGGGCGAAGGTGTTGGTGGCGAGGTTCCTGACGGGTGTGCCGGTCATGCCGAAGAACTTCGCGTGCGGCAACGCTGCGCGCATCTGCCCCGCCAGGGACTCTTCCTCGGATGACTGGGTGCGGTGTGCCTCATCGACCAGCACGATGATGTTGCGGCGGGTCGACAGGTTCTTGCCGGCGTCGGCGAACTTGTGGACAGTCGTGGAGATGACGCCGCGCACATCGTCAGCCAGCAGGGAGCGCAACTCCTTGCTGGTGGAAGGTTGGTGGAAGTAGGCGTCGCCCATCGCGGAGGTGAACACCCCGGAGGTTTGGCGCACGAGCTGGGTTCGGTCCGAGAGCAGGATGATCGTGGGCGACTCGGTGCGGGTGTCAGCCAGTAGCAGCGAAGCAGCGAACACCATCAGCAGCGTCTTCCCGCTGCCTTGGTGGTGCCAAACCAGACCTTTCTTGCCGTCGGCCAGGACCCGCCTGTGGATCAGATGGGCGGCCTCCATCTGTGGGTAGCGGGGCAGATACTTTTTGTCCGCCCCGCCTCCAGAGGTGTCGAACAGGGTGAAATTGGCGAGCATGTCCAAGACTGTGGCCGGGTTGAGCAGCAGCTCGACGGAGCGCTGCACGTCGGCCTGCCCGGACAGGTTCTCGTCGTCGTCAGTGGATCGGAACGGCTGCCACAGGTTCAGGGGCGCACCAGCGGCACCGAACCGCAGCTTCAGCCCGTCGGAGGCGACAGCGAAGACATTGGGGGTGAAGAACCACGGGTATTCGGTGGCGTACACGTCGTTGATCTCGCGTGCGGCGTCGGCCCACCCGGACTTAGCGGTCGGTGACTTCACCTCTACGACAACGAGGGGCAGGCCGTTGGCCCAGTACACGAGATCGAACCGGCGGGGGGTTTTGCCGGGGATGGTTATGGTCACCTCGTCCGACACGACCAGGGTGTTGGTGGTCGGGTGCTCGAAATCGATGACCTTCAAGGCGTGCCACACGCCGTCGGCGCCCCGGAACTCCTTGTGCCCGCGGAGCAGTTCCAGCACCTGCTCGTTGGCTCGCACCAGCCCGCCTTCGACGGCGTTGACCGTGGCGATGACCTCCTCGACCACGGCGTCCACGTCGAACCCGTCGATCACCTCAGGGTTGAGTCGGACGATGGCGTCCCGCAGCTGGCCGGCGAGCACCGTCTGTGTCGTCTCACGTGGCAGCGACCTGCCCGCTTTGTAGCCCCATCCCATCGGGAGGGACCACTGAATCATCGAGTTCTGGAACTCGCGCTCCCGAATGCCCTTTGCCACGGCTCAGACCCCCAGTTCGACAGACTCGATCTCGATGCTGCGGTCCAGCAACCCCGCAAATAGCCCCGACCGGACCCGACGAAGACGGGCTTCCTCAGCACGAGCGGCCATGATCGTTTCGGCCACAGCGTTGCACCGCTGGACGTACTCACTCTGTTCTGGAAGCGACGGAATGGGCACTCGAACATTACCGAAACCGCGCTTATTGATCTTGACCATCGACTTACTCGTTCCACCGGCAGTACCGGAGATACTGGGCCGCAGTTCACGCGACGACAAAGCATGCTCCAGGTAGTCCGCGCGAACGCGAGACTCGTCCACACGAAGGCGCCAGATCAGGTCAGGCATGAACGTCCCCTCGGGCACGTCCCTTGCGACGGCAACAAAGCCCACGCGCTCCGGAGTGTTGGCACGCGTGATGAGTAGGTCTCCGTTCTTCACCACATGATTAAGGGAGAACGCGGCAACCTCTGTAACGGTCTTGGCCTCAGAGGGTTTGAACCAACCATGCTGTACCGCACTGAGCTTCAAGATTCGATACTCGTCCTCAGCACAGGCTTCCCCTCCAGCCTGGACGCTCCTACCGCTTTCGATCCCCAGCAGTACGTCGCTGATGGGCTGATGATCCACCTCTGGTAGGTCCGAGCGCATCGACTCCAGAATCCCCTCCAGCGCCTCGGACTCGGTTTTCAGCGCGGTAAGCAGGTCATCAACTGCTCCCAGTACCTCGACGATCCGCTTCTGCAGAGACAGTGGCGGGATATCCATGACGATGTTGAGGAAGTCGGCTGGCTTCACACGCTCACGCCTTCCCCCCATACCTTTGGAAGCACCCTGCAGGGCGTCCCACATGCTCTGAGTCGTGGTCAGGATGCGGAAGAAGTTGGGGTCTGCATCGGAAGCGAATGCAAAGGTGGGGAACTCCTGCGAGGCGAACGATTCTGACAGGTCGCCAGGCGTGACGGTGATCGCCCCTTCGAACGCCTTAAGGCGGCTGTAAACGAGCATTCCAGGGCGGATCCGGTTGAGCTTCTTGTATGAGGTTGAACTACCCGCAACGGGATCGCGATAGAGCAGTCCCCGCCCTCTATTCAATACCCCGACGGTCGGGTACATGCGTGATGGCTCCACGTCCACGGATTCCACATCCAGGGCGAGGAACCGAGCCAAGGGTGCACGGAGCCAGCCTGCCCGGGCCTCGGCGGCATTCCCATCATCGGCAGGGGCGCCCGCGTCTCTCTGACTCTGCGATGGAACCGCCCCCTGACTGGATGGAGGAGTGTCCAGGTCACCCAAGTCAATCTGCTGCCAGTCACTCATCGAAGCCCTCGATCCCAGCGGCAGAGAGAACCGAGAGCATGCGCTGCTCGGCCTTTTGGCGCTCGGCTCGGGCGATGTTGTAGACGTCGATGAGGGTGCCGAGGTCTTCCTTTTCGGCGGCAGCCTGTTTGATGTAGCGGCCGATGTTGAGGTCATACCCGTTGGCCAAGATCTCGGCCATCGGGACGAATCGCGAGGGCAGGTCTCCCGCTCTGCCGGAATCCCCTTGGGCGCCGTTACCAGCATGGCCAGATCGGTAGGCGGCTACCGTGTCGGCAATATCAGCGCCCGTGAGAATGTTGCGGTTCTTGATTTTGGTGAACCGCTTGGAAGCATCGATGAACAATACACCGTCCCGCCGCTCTTTGACCTTGACGCCAGGGGCACGGAAAACCAAGATCGCCGTGGGGATGGCTGTCGAGTAGAAAAGGTTCGCGGGCAGGCCAATGACCGCTTCGATTAGGTCGTCGTCGAGAACGCGCTTGCGGATAGCTGCTTCTTGGCCGCTTCGGAAGAGTACGCCGTGCGGCAGGACGACGCCGGCGCGACCCTTCTTCGGATCCATACTGGCGATCATGTGCTGCACGAATGCCCAGTCCGCCGACGACTGTGGGGCGACCCCGCCCATGGCGCGAGGGTCGTTAGTCCAGGGCTTCCACTTCATGCTGTAGGGAGGATTGGCGACAATCACGTCGAATTGCTTGACGGACCCGTCCGGCTTCTTGAAGCGCGGATCCCTCAGGGTGTCGCCGACCTCGACCTTAAAATCGGTCAGGTTATGCATGAAGAGGTTCATGCGGGCCACACCTGCCGTGTCCGTTACCGCCTCCTGCCCGTTCAGGCTGAGTGTGTATCCCCGCCCGCCGTGGGACTTCAGGAGACTGGCGGCAGCAATGAGCATGCCGCCTGATCCGCAGGTCGGGTCGTATACCGACTCGTGGTTCTTGGGAGCCAGTAGTTCGATGATCAGCTCGACGACCTCGCGCGGGGTGAAGAACTGGCCAGCGCGGGTGCCGGAACCGTCGGAGAAGCGCTTCAGCAGGTACTCATACGCTCCGCCGAGCACGTCGTGGGACATGTTGCCCTCGTGCATCTTGGGAGTGCGGTCCATCGCCCGCATGACTGACGCCAGCACCTCCCCTGGTAGCACCGCTTCGGAGGTCCAGGTCATTGACCCGAACAAGCGGGAGAACTTGTCAGGGTTGGCCGACTCGATGGCCTGAAGGGAAGCGCGAACCCGCTGTCCGAGGCCGTGCTGGGCGACGGTGGCCAGGATGGATGACCAAGAGGCGCGGAGCTCGGCGACAGTAGCAGGGAAGATAATGGGGATCTTGAACGTCTGGTAGTTGCTGTACTCGACCTCGTCGGCTTCCTCGGCTGAGAGGTTAAGGTCCTCGTTCTCCTTGAGGAAGGTCTGGTGCGTGTGCTCCCAGGTATCCGACAGGTACTTCCAGAACATCAGAGGGAAGACGACGGAGGAGTACTGCGCTTCGGGCATCGCGACGCGCAGCTCGTCGGCGGCGTCCCACAACCGGTTCTCGATCTCCTGCTGGGTCACTGCCATCAGTCGGGGGTGTCCTTGCTCGTCAAAAGGTGGCGACCCGAAGGCCATGAAATCCTGGTGGTCACCCTATTTAGGCGCGGGCTCTGCGCGTCCACACCAGGCTTGGCCTGCCGGGTGAGCACACGCGGAGCGTCGCGCTCCCTGCGCGGGAGACTCACAGACGATATCTGCCTCCCCAGAACCACGAAAAACGGCAAACGACGCAGCCATCGGAGCGCACCTTGCGGCGCCCTCGGGCATATGCGCGCGGGTAGCCGACGGCGCCCTGCACACCCCCTGTCGCCACTGCGAGGTTCGCCCGCCGGACCCCAGCGCTCGAGAGCTGCCCGCACCAGACCGCCCGACGGCTCGCCCCGGGCGAGGGACCGGGCTCGCTCCGATGCATTTTCGGCTCGCGAGAGGCAGGGACCGTTGACAGACCGTCACATCTAAGCTCATGTGGGCGACTCCGGAGACATCGGCAACAGTGCTACGGCATATCCCACCACCCGCCACTGACAGCGCGGGCCGCGCGCCTTCTCGGAGCCGAAGACAGAGCGGTTTTCAGAGATCCCGATCGAAGAATCCCGCAGGCCGTAGCGCCGCTGTCCACACTGCCGCCCGGCAGCGCCAGCCGACGATAATCGAAATCATGAGCGGATTAATCGCATGTACGTTTGAATCCTGAGGGGCTTTGTCAGTGCGGTCGGGTATACCGGTCGGCTATGAGTGTTGCTCAGGAAGCGGCTGCGTCGGCCTCCGGCGGTACGCAGCCACCGTCGATTGACGGCGACGTTCCAGATGACCACCACCCGGCTGCTGTTGTCCCTGCATCGCGGGACGCCGGCCTCGGCGGAGAGAGAGACCCACGGACCGCTCAGGACGACTACCTGCTGGTGGAGCTGCTGTGTGCGGCCTTGGCGAAAATCCGCCTCGAACGACAGCGGGCCGGCGTTCAAACCCGCGGCACGGACGGGTCGGGGCCATTGCCGCGTGCCTGGCGTGATGCACGCGGCCGGTTGTGGTGGAAGGCGCAGTCACTGGGTTTGGAAGGCCCCAGCAACGACCTGGAGCTATTCGACTGGTGCCGTCGCCCGCTGGGATCGTGGCCTGTACCGCTGTCGCTCACCGAGGGCGATCTCGAAGTGGTGCTGCTGGAGGGTGATGCCCTGTCTGAGTTCGCCGAGCAGGCGGCAGACCTGATCCAGCACGCTGACGTCGAGGCGGAGCTCGTTCAGAATCAGGTTTTTGCCGCCCTGATGCTGTGTGCCCGGATGAACGGTAAGGACGACGACGCTGTCCAGCGGGTCTACTGCCGGTTGCGGCGCCTGCTGATCGACCACCCGGTGCTCCCCGACCGCGAGGTCCAGGCGCTGGCGCGGGAACTACCGGCAGCGGACTCCGACCATGACTCGTTCCTCGCGAAGTTCGTCCGCGTCGCCTACGTCCACCACCCGGTCCAGGCGCCAGGAAAAGTTCGCCTGCGGCGCTGTGCCGCCTGCCGGAATCCGGTTGACGACGGGGCCGTTGGCTGTGGGGCTCCCGGCTGTACAGGGGTGCCGGAGCCGTACGAGGTGACGTGTCTGGGCGCGTATTGGGCCCAGCACCGGGCAACCCGCCAGTTCTTCCACGATCCGGGACTGCTGGAGGGACGGCTGCTGGACCGCCTGGGCGAACTCGCCGACGGCACACTGTGCATCGAGGACTGGCCGTGCCTGGACGCGTGGGATATGGCGTTGACTTTCGAGGCGCGGGAACCGGGTGCAGAGGCGGAGCGCTGGGTCGTCGATGCCAAGGACTGCTCAAGCCCTGCCCTACTCGCCCGGGGCTTTCGTTGCGATCCACGCGTGCCGGCGCGGCGACGCATCATCGTCATCCCCATGCACCGCCTCAGAACTCCCGGCTACCGCGCGGACCTTGAGCGCGAACTGCAGGGCCGCGTTTCCGGCGTCGAAGTCCTCGACGAGAAGACATTCCTGCGGCAGGCCACCGTCCGTGCGCGTCAGGCAGGAGGAACGCGATGAGGGACACCCGCGCCTGGAGCAAGCGACTGGTGAAGGAGCTGACGGACGCCAACGTGCGCCCCCTGCTCGGCCCCCTCAGGCCGTGGGAGATCTGCGCGCTGGAAATGGGCCTGTCGTTCCTGGACGACCATCTGCCCGGCCAGGGCGTCGGCGCGCTGTGGCCGGTGCTGTCCGGTTACATGCGTCTGGATGAGGACCTGGGTCCGCAGCTGCGGACTCTGCGGGAGGTGATGGGCCCGCTTGCCAAGACCGGAACCATGCGGGAGAAGCTCGATCAGTACGTGAAGCTGCCGGTACAGGTGCGGGGCTTCGAACCCTGCGACATGCGCGGCCACAAGCCGGAGTTGTCGACCGTGTTCACCCGGCGGTCCACCCCGTACGCCGCGGCCCGTCATGACCTCTACCGTCAGACGCTGCAGAAAATCGCCCCCTACCAGACGGCGTCCCCGTACCGGCCGGTGCCGCCGGGTTCGGTGTGTTCTTTCGAGCGGGCCGACGGCAGGCGGGAACAGATCCGCGTCCCCGAGACTCTCATCCCGGCGCCGGCACCCGCGGTGCTGTCCGCAGCAGTCTCCCGAGTGCAGGAGCCCATCCACCTCACGCGGAATGACCTCCAGTGGGCTGCTGAACAGATCGATAAACTCCTGGAAGCCCATCCGGAGATCGAAAGCCGGGACTTCGTCAAACGGTTCGAGCAGATGGAAGCCCTCCTGGCCGACCACACCGAAGGTCATCTCCTCGATCAGCAGTGGCGGATGACCATTGACCGCATGTGGCACGTGGTCGGCCTGATGAACAGCGGCAAGTCCACCCTGCTGGACCTGATCGCCTTCATCGTCGCCCGCCGCGGCGGCAAGGTCGGGTTCGTCCTCGCCTCCGGCAGCGACGTGTTCGCCAAAGTCAGCTTCCTGCAGGCCCTGGGCATCGATGCCGTGCCCATCTTCGGACGCACCCGGGAAGGCGTCCACAAGGACCGGTTCTGGCGCTCCCTGCTCCATGACGGCGAGACGACATTCCCCACGGGGCTGGACCCTGCCGCGGCGTTCGCCGACAACCAGTGCTACCTGGAGGAGCTGCGGCTGACCAGCAGGACCGACCGGGCCCCACTGCCCCGCGAGGAGCGGCCCTGCACAGGCCGTCTCACCGTCGTCGGCGAGAGCGGGCGTCGAGACTGCCCGCTTCTGTCCCAGTGTCCTTCGCATACCGCGGCACGCAAGGTTGCCGAAGCACAGGTGTGGGTGACGACCGCGGCGGGCCTGGCCTCGACGAGGATGCCTCAGTCCCATATCGAGGTCCGCGTCGCCGAAGCGGCACAGCACCACCTGTCCGTCCTGCTCGTCGACGAAGCCGACACCGTGCAGCAGCAATTCGACGACCGGTTCCTGCTGCACGAAATCCTTTCCCAGCCCGGCAGGGGCTGGAGTCACCGGGTAGGCGACCGCATCGGGCAGCGGCTGGAGCACTCCTGGTTCCTCGATCTGCTGAACCCGGAGGTGACGGCTGGCGACAAACATTTCCGTCGGCACGATCAGGCACTGACCGAGCTGTACCGGCTGGTCATCGCCTCGGGTGCGGACGCACTGCGCGACGTCATCGCCGAGGGACCGTTCACCGGCTACAGCCTCATGCGGCGCTTGGCCCGCAGCCTTCACGGCCTTGGTGAACGGACTGACTTCACGGACAAGGCGGAACAGGAAGAAGCCGCCGACTACTACTTCGAAGAGCACTTCGCCTCGCTGCTCTCCGCCCCGTTCCAGGCTCCTGCGGCGAACTGGGCCGAGCTGATCGAGGCGATGACGGCAGCCCACGACACTCGTGTATCGGCCCAGGAGGCCGCAGAGGCATGGATCACGACACACCAGCCCGCCATCGACGAGGCGAAGGTCCGAGGCACGCTGGCGGAGTACGCACAACTGCTGCAGGCCGGGGTGTGGGCCGCGCGAATCACGACCTCCTTCTTCGAAGTCGCCCAACGGCTGCACGCCATCAGCTCCTCCCCGATCGGCGACGGAGAGGACTTCTGGAGCCGGCAGCCGCCACGTGACCTGATGCCGTTCGTGCCCGAACAGGCTGCCGGGAACCTGATGGCACTTCAGTGGCAGCCCAACCCCGGTGGTGACAGCGGGTCGTTCAGCATCCTGTGGCTGCGCGGGGTCGGCCGCTGGTTGCTCTACCACCTCCATGATCTCCTGACAACCGAGGGCATCGAGGGACCGCATGTCGTCCTGGCCTCCGCCACCAGCTGGATGCCCGCCTCGCCCCGCTTCCACCTGGACGTCGCCCCGAACCTGGTACTCCGGGAGCCGGCCAAGGCCAGGGCGGCGCTGAAGGAGAGCAAGATGTTCTTCCGCCCGCCGCGCTACCCCGACGGCCGTCCCGTCTTCACTTCGGGCACCGGCGGCGACCCCATTCGCCATGCCCACGCGTTGTGCACGGCCGCCGACTGGATCTGCAACCCGGCCCCCGGTGCGCGCGAGTCCCTGCTCCAGCAGGCCCGTCTGCGGCTGGCCGTCGACCGTCAGCAGGTCCTGTTCACCGTGCAGAGCACCCGCGATGCCCAGACAGTCGCCGACTACATCAACCACAAGACCCCGTACACGGCCCTGCACGTCATTCGCGACGACGACCCGCCCACCCGGCACAGCATCCCAAGGCGCCGCCTGCCCACCTTTGCCGCGTCCGACGCCGACATCCTGGTTGCTGCCGAAGGCGCCGTCCAACGCGGCCACAACATCCTCAACGCCCGCGGCGTCGCAGCCCTCGGCGCGGTGTTCTATCTGGCCCGCATCCACCCACCCGCCGACGATGCCACCTTCCCGCTGTCCCTGCTCAGCCGCGAGGCGATGCGCCGCCTCCGCGACCCGATCGAGCTGGCCGACCCCTCGGTCGATCCCGTCGACCTCGCGCGCAAACTCCGCCACGGCGAACGCCGCCGCTGGCAGCAGCGGGTCGGAGAACCGGTCCTGTTCTCCCGCCTGACCGACCCGGTCGAACACGCAGCGTTCGTCGGCAACTTCCTCGTCCCGCTCCACCAGACAATCGGCCGCGGCATCCGTGGCAACGAACCGGTTTTGGTGTACCTCTGCGACGCTGCCTTCGCGCCCCGCACCGCCACGCTCGACGAAACCGCGGCCGACACTCCCCGCACGAGCGTGATCGTCGCCGCCCAGCAACTCCTGCACGGTTGGCTCACCGATCCAGGCCCGACCGCCACCGCGGCACAGCGCCTCGACCATGAACTCGCCCACGCCTGCTGGGGCCTGGCCTCCCATCTCCTCGACAACATCGACTGGGGTCACCGCTGATGCCCGCCTACCGCGCCACCCAGGCCACCGTGCTCACCTTCGCTACCGGGGCCAGCTGGCCCGTCACCGGCTACCGAGCGACCTGCCCACCGGGGATGCTCAGCCTTCTACAGGACGCCTGGGAAGCCCGCCCCGGCCGTCGAAAGCGCAACGGACCCGACAGCCTGCCCACCAGGTCGCTGAGGGACTTGATCACCCTCATCGACCCGGAGATCACCTCCGTGCAATGGAACCCTCGCCATCCAGCCTGGCTGCGCGCGCGGACCGAGATCGACCCGGATCTGCTGCTGATCGCGCTGTCGGCATGGGCCTCCGCTCATGTGGCGCCCCAGGTGCCGGACACCGACTGGTACGGCCGTCTCGAAGGCGCCGGACAGTTCGAATGGATCCCCGAAGACCTCGACCTCGCCCAGCACGGCCTTCATCTCAACGGCACCGCCAACCCTCCCGCGCACGTCTTCGACCTCCTGCCCAGCCTCGTCGCCGAACATCTCACCACCACCGATCTTCAGCTCCTGGGCCACCACCGTGACCTGCGGCTCGGCCCCACCCAGGCCGACGGCCGCCGCGCCCTGCATCTCGGCCAGCCGGAGCCCCTCATCGATGACGACGGCGCGGCCGGAGCCAGCGTGGACGTCCTCACCCTCCACCTGGAAACCGTGCCGGGGGTCCCTGAAGTCCACCTCCACCTCGACCTGGGCATGACCCGCTTCGCGACGAACGCGCTCGACTACATCCCCCGCCGCGGAAACGGCGACCCCACCGCCAGCGTCCTGCTGTCCGCCAAAGAGGGATTCATCCACCGCCGCGAACGTCCCATGCTCCTGCAGAGCTCCGTCATCATCCGCCGACGCGGACAGGACAGCTCATGGACCTGGCAGCCGGGCGTCGCCAGCATCCTCGCCCGCCTCACCCACCACGAGCCGCCCAGCCTCGACGAACTGCGCGCCGCCCCGGGCAACGCGGCGGCTCAGCCCTTCGCCGCGCACATCGTCCACAGCACCGGCATGACCTACCGCCATCCGAACCAGGACGGCGCCCCGCCGGCTCGTGCCACCCACGACCACCCCGTCGGCCACGGCTACCAGCCCCGCGACCATATGGAGGTCCTCACTCAGGTCGCCCGACAACTGGAGGACAAGGGGCTGGTCCCCATGACGCCCAGCCCCAAGGCACGGACCCGGTCGAAGACACGCCTGCCGATGCATCTGCCCGACTCCCCCACGTACGAACTCGAAGTCTGGGCCTCTTCCGACCGCACCTGGCAAGGTCTACAGACAGCCGCCGCCGACAAACTCGGCCTGACTCCCGCCACCTCAACAGCGGCGTGCGCCAGCTTCACCGGACCGATCAACCTCACCCTCCACCGCCACGACCCGCAAGACTTGACCGCCGGTCTGCCACGCTCCACCGAGTCAGACCCGGCAGCCCGGCGGGCCGCCTACGAAGCCAGCGAGGTCGAACGCACGGCGCGAATCACCCGTGCATTCCCCCGCCTGGCCCACCCCATCGCCTGCATCGTGGAGATGGAAGGCGCGGCCTACTTCTCCCGCACACACCAGCGCGACCCCAAAACCCTCTTCAAGAAAGTCCTCCCGAGCCTGCGCCGCAACGTCCAGGGGCTGCGCCCCATCCCGCCGGCCAACCCCAATCCCAGCAAAGCAGCCCTCGCCAAGTGTTTCCCCGGCACCGACTTCGCGACCACCGACATCGAGCGCGCCACTTCCGCCCTCCGGGACGCCCTCCGCCAGGCCGGACACCTGCCCAAACTCCCCGCCCCACCCGGCATCGAAGGCCCCTTCGAGCTGATCACCGTCTGGCTCGCCCCCGCAGGCGAGCGGATGCTCGTGCCCATGCTGATCCGTCAGCACACCCACGAGGAACCCACGGCACAACTCATGACGACGACGGGCAGCCCCACCGAGCGCCCCATGCCGTTGACCGCCCTACCGGAAGCCCTCGTGGTCGGCCGCGGACGCGTGCCCCGTACCGCACGCGCGGCCCTCGCCGAATTCCTCACCAACGCCCTGTCGCTCGACTCCACCGCCAACCGCCTGCTGCTCGTACGCCGCGCCCGGACGAGCGACAAGGACATCTGGCCCTGGCTACAGGACAGCCGCATCACCTTCGACCAGCTCGTGCTGCCGGGCATCGATCTCACGGCCCCCAACGCGGACCCAGACCGCCGTAAGCCCGGCGACCAACCGGGCCTGCGCATCATCCGGCTACGCGAGCGCAGCGATCGCTCTGCGGTACCCAGGGCCTTCGGTGTCACCCAGGAAATGGTCAGCGCCGGCGACGACACCGACGAGCTGATCCCCGTCACCCGTCACGGACGATTCTCCGGCCTGGTCGAAGTCGGGGAACGCGCCTTCTGGGGCATCAACCCGCGCCCCGATCAGAATCAGACCCCTCTCACGATCACCAAGTTCGACCCGGCCCAGACCGGCAACCGGACCTGGACCTGCTCCAACCCGACCTCCCTGGAGATCGTGCCCGCCTTCCTCCAAGACGGCGACAACCCGGCCGACTGGGCCATGTACATCCAGGCCCAACGACGCCTCCACGCCCACACCGACATCGCCACCACGTGGCCCGCCATCGTCCACCTCGCCGAACTGATGGAGGAATACATCGTCTGATCGGCCAGCCCATGCCGCTGCTGACTGGTCAGGACCGAGCGTGCGCAGCGCCGACCGCATCCGCGCTCACGGCACCGTCCGGCCGGTCAGCTGGTACGACGTCCGGTTCCGCGCGGCGTCGAAGGCGAGCGCGATGCGGTGCACGGATGTCGGTCTTGCAGGGTTCACCCAACACGGATCGTTCCGTATCGTTCGCAGGATGAGGTGGCGGCCCGCCAAGGGCAGGGGCGCGGCCCGCGGGCACACGGAGAACTCAAAGAGAGCTCCGGATGTGGCGATTACGGCTGACCGGCATCACGTGATTGATCCGGTCAAGCGGCTCTTCCCCGCCCGTTGTCATACCCCGGTGCCACAATGCTCTGAGCGTGAAGGACACCTTGGTGACGAGGTGCCGTGACGTGTAACCGCCTCGATGCCGGGGAGGGAATGGGGCTTGGACGCAAGGGGGCAGAATGAATCCGCCAGTGCTGGCTTTCAACTTCCTGCCGGTCCGCTTTTCGGCGGACGAGTTCAAGGGTGGGCTAATCGAATTCGAGTCACCCGAGCAACTCGCTGACCTCCGAGCCAAGCTTGGCGACAGCCACATGGTCGCCAAGACACGAACAAGCATCGCCTGCATTCCCGTGCAGGCCGATACCGACGTCTACGGCACGCCTACAACGTTCCGGACACGCGATCACCGGTCCCTCACCATGCGTCTCGTCCAGGAGGCGTTGCTCCGGTCGGTGCTGGGCTGGGGGTACAAGGTGCGTCGACTCAGCCCACCGGTGTTCGTCTCTCGCCTGGCGGGCAGGGATCTGCTTGAGCCTTCGGTCCGCGGCCGGCGTCAGGAGGCCCTCGGAAGCCTCCACGTCTATCCGGAATACCGGCTGGACAGCAGGACCATCGGTCCCTCGAACCACCCTGGTGTGATCGTCGGGGTAAAGAGCCGCTACGAGATCGACATGACGGTGGACAAGTTGATCCACCAGGGTCTCGACGTGCGCGGGCGCTACGTGCTGAGCGAGGACGCGGCGAGCACACCCGACCCGCGCATGGATCACCACGCCGCCCGGCAGGCGGTCGGTGCTGTCGACCACGTCGACAGCACCGACCTGGTACTGCGCGATGCCCCCGGGGTGACCCGAATCTCTGCCGGCAACGCGTGGCTGGAGAGCCGACGGGAGACCTTTGACGACGTGGTCCGTGCCCTGGCCGGAGCCGACAGCGCCAGGATTCTCAAGGAACTGGACCAGAAGACGTTCGATTTGCTCGGGGCCTTCGGCCGCTACGAGGGTGCGGTCAGCATTGCCGGCCGCTTGCAGCGACTCGGCCAACTACAGGTGGCCGGTGACCTGTCCGTGGTCATCGAGCCGCCAGTCGGGTCGAGCAGCGGCAGGAAAGTGAGCGGGACTTACTACCAGTCCCCGACGTTCCAGTTCGACCAGGCCGGAGACAAGACGAGCCGGTCACCCGACCGCGGCCTAGACGAATACGGCCCGTTCGACGTGGAGTTCTTCGCGAAGAAGAAACCGAGGATCGCCGTCATCACACCCCGCGCACACAAAGGTGTCGTCGAGAACTTCCTTTTCAAGTTCCTCCACGGGATCCAAGGAGAAAGGACGTTCGGCCTCGGGTTCATCCGCAAATATCACCTTTCCGGCTGTGACGTCTCCCTGCACCCCTTCGACGGGGCCACGACCAATGCCAACGCTTACCGTGAGGCGTGCCGGAGGGCACTGCTCAGCGGGGACATCGACCTGGCCATCGTCATCACCAGCGAGGATCAGGCTCATCTCACGGGCGACAACAGCCCGTACCTTGTGGCGAAATCAGCCTTCATGGGACAGGGCGTCCCCGTCCAGGACGTGAGAATCGAAACGGTCCGACTGAGTAAGCTCGCCTACCCGCTCAACAGCATTGCCCTGGCTTGTTACGCCAAGCTGGGCGGAATCCCCTTCGTGATCGCCGCTCCACGCTCACTCACCCACGAATTGGTCATCGGCATCGGAAGCGCGCACGTCAAAGAGAGCCAGCTCACCGCGCCGGAACGAGTAGTGGGCATCACCACCGTGTTCAGCGCAGACGGCAACTACCTTCTCTCCAACACGTCCCGGGAGGCCGACTACGACGACTACCCCCGGGAACTCCTGTGCTCCCTGACAGAATGCATCGACGCGATCAAGATCCGCAACGCCTGGCAGAAGGGCGACGAACTGCGCCTTATCTTCCATGTGTTCAAGCCGCTCAAAGACATTGAGGCCGCTGCGGTCAAGGAGCTGGTCGAGCGCCTTACCCGGACGTACGCCAGGGTCGAGTTCGCGTTCGTGCACGTGAGCACCGACCACGACTGGGTCATGTTCGACCGGGCCAGCGCGGGAGTGAACCGGGGGGCCAGCGGCCGGGCCAAGGGGCACTATGTGCCGGAGCGTGGCCATGCCGTACCCATCGGCCAGCGTGAGCTGCTCGTGGCTGTCAGCGGGCCCATGGATCTCAAGAGCGCTCTGCACGGTGCCCCCAAACCGCTTCTGCTCAAGCTCCACCGCCATTCGACCTTCACTGACATCGAATACCTGGGACGTCAGGCGTTTCGGTTCACAGCGATGTCCTGGCGGAGCATGTACCCGTCACGCATTCCTGTGACGATCTTGTACTCAGACCTGATCGCCGAGTTGCTCGGACAGCTGCGCCACGTGCGGAACTGGAACGCCGACGCGGTCGCCACCCAGCTGCGCTCCAGCCGGTGGTTCCTGTGACCGAAGAACCTGGAAGAGCCACACCCACCGGACACCTGCTGGCCGCGCAGACCGCCCGCCTGGAGGAATGCATCCGACGCGCGAACGCGCCCGGCAACCTCGACGGCCTGCTCGCCTATCACATCCTGAGCCGACGACGCCTCAGCTTCGACTGGGACGTCAACCCCCTGGCGCCGGCATGGCTCGCCGACAACGAGCACCGCTTCGCCCACTCTCACGGCCTGGCCGTCCTCGGCTACGGCCTCGCCGGGTTCTCCTCACCAGCCGCCTCCCAGTCCGCCGCCCGGAAACACCTGACCGCCGGCCTGCCTGCCCTCATGCGGAAGAACCCCTTCCAGGACGACGGGGTCACCTTCGTCAACGACCCCGGACAAATCATCGGACTCGCGCTCGCCGTCAAGACAATGCAGGATGACACTCCGCAAGCCCGCACATGGCTGGCCGAGGTCCTCCAAGACCCGAAGCTGCGCCCTGCCAACATCCTCCTGAGCCTTTTCCAGGAACACGCCCGGCGCATCCTCGGCACCACAACCGCCGTTGCGGTGGACGCCCGCAGCATCCGTGATCCGGTAGAAGCCTCCTGTATTCACTGGCTGACCGTCTCAGCCAGAGACATACCGCTCACGGACCAGGACGAGTTGCGGCGACTGCAGTCCCGGCTGCTCAGCGACATCCTCCTGACCGATACAGGGCAGCCAACCGCGCCTCGGGCAGCGCTACTTTTGGAGGCAACCGCCCATATAATCACCGCTAGCATCGACGAGACTCTCCTGAGCCGCACCCATGTAGGCGTTCTCCTGAGCCGTTTCGAGGCTGCGATGCGGCAATGGCGCTACGACGGTGACGACCTCGACCACCCCATCAAGTGGCCCATCACCTCGGAACGCGAGATCCAGAACATCCTCTGGCTCATGCTCCGGCCCGTATTCGACGACCTCGTTGAGGAAGAAACCCTCCGGCGGCTCGGCCATAGCACCTACCGCGCGGATTTCGGGATCCCTTCGCTCGCTCTGCTCATCGAGGTCAAGTACGCGCGCAAAGCTGCCGATTTCAAGACCTTCGAGAAGGAGATCTACGATGACTACATCGGCTACCTTGCCGGAAACTCGCCCTACCGGCAGATGACCGTCTTCATATACGACGAGTCCTCCTCTGTCCAGGAACACGACACCACCCGCAACGCTCTCCTGAAGCTTCCCAACGTCACCGATGTGATCATCGTCTCCCGTCCCAGTCACATCCCGAAACCCAAACGATCGCCACGACGACGCAGCAGGAATCAACAGGCCGACGGCGCTCCCGATGCGTGACCCAGGCATACGAAAGGGCATGTCCAGCCTTGCATTCGCACCAAGGGCTTCGTCGTTCTCGCGGTCGGGCTGAACCTGCCGGTATGTGCCCGAACGCGTCCACGTGATCACAAGTCTGACGGTGCGCCAGGCGAACGCTGCTGACCTTGCGGAACGCGTTCGCGGACACTGAGCTATCAAGAATCGTGAGCACCACGTCAGGGGCGTGTTCGAGGAATTCGGCGGCAATATGGACCGAGGGCGGGCATGCCTGGGATGGAGCGAGCCCTCTCCGTCGTCCCACAGTCATCCGGGCACGAACCTGTTGATTCAGCCAAGGTTGAATCGGAGCCTCAGCTGGGTGCTGACCAGTTCGTAGCCAGCGAGGTCGGGGGCGCCGAATGGGTTGGGCAGGACGGTGATGTTGCGGCGGTCGCGGTCGAGGACGTGAGAGACGTACACGATGAAGTACGTCTCGTCCGGCTTCAGGTGAGAAGCGCGTCGAACCTCGGACTCGCCGAGGATGATCTCGCCACTGTCGCCGGTGGATGCCTTGACCTCGTAGAGGTAGGTCGCGTCGCCGTCGTGGATGAGGAAGTCGTATCCGAGCCGGTCGTCCCCCGGCTGCGCGCCGGCGAGCCCGTGGACTCGCAGGCCGGACTTCCATGAGTCCTGTGGTTCGACCCCGAACTGCTTTTGCAGCCACGCGGCCACCGCCGCCTCCCCCGCAAGGCCCACGGCCAATGTCCGGTCCTGGTCGCTCACGGGGACCTGGTACGAACCGCTGTGCGACCTTGCACCGGACGACGAGGACGTGCGTGGCTGCGGAATGCGCGGCGCGAGCGCCGTGGCGGACGTGGCCGAGGTGGCCCGCTGCTCAGGCGTGAGGTCTGCGGCCACATCGCGGGCGAGCGCCGCCAGGTCGTCGGGCCGGGCAGATACGGGACTGCCGTTCAGCATTACATGAGGGCCGGGTGCGGGCCCTCCGGGTCGGCCTCCGCCTGTGGCTCCGCCGGTGTTCCCCGCGGGCTCCGGGGGACGTGTCGCGGCCAGTCCGAGGTCCATGCGCCGGTCCGAGAGAGGCATGTCTTGGGGCCAGTGGCCGCGAGCCCTAAGCCAGGCGATCAACGCCTTCACGGACAAGACTTCGAAGTCCAGCAGGCCGTCGCCGTCCAGTTCCCGCAGGACATCCTGGGCCGGGGGCAGCATCGTGGGGCGACTTGCGGGATGGAGGCGCTGCCATTCCTCGATCAGTTGCCGCAGCCGCGGTACCTGCTTGTGCACCGCTGTGCTGGATGACTCGCGTACCTCGGCCAGCGGTCTCAGCGGGCGTGACGTCGACGAAGGTGCGGGAAGCTGTTTCATCAGCCAGGCGTCCGCGTGGGCTTGGATGAGTTCGTCGGAGAGATGCCACAGCGTCGTGTGCCAGGTCGGGTCCGGCGCGAGTAGGGAGAGGTCGCGCAGCTTCACGTATGGGGCCAGGGACCGTCCGGACCGGTGGACGTCCCTATTGGCGTCCCTGATCCGCTCGGCGAGCGCGGGACGGTTTCGCTGAAGCCATGCCGCGAAATGCCGTTCATGCCGGTCCCTGTTGTCGATCTCCGGGAGGCCCAGGGCGCGCCATGCGCGGTTGGCGTCGGCAAGGGGCACGGATATGGCGCTCAGTTGCCGTTCCCGGTCGTCGTCCTCCAGCAACCGCATGAGCTGTTCCGCGTTGGGTGCGCCGATCCGGTCGGTAAGCCAGGTGAGGAGGGCGGCGCGGTCGGAGAAGTCCTCGGCGTATTGCCGCAGTTGCTCCGCGAGGTCGAGATCGAGGCAGGCGAGGAGGGGGACAAGCCGCGCGCTGCCGGAACGCTGTGACGCCCGTTCGGCGAGGACTGCGTGCAGTTGGTGCGGTCGCAGGTCCAGGACGTCCGTGAGATCTTCCTCCCGGACCTGGTCGGTCTTCAGGCCGCGTTCCTCCAGTTTGGTTAGCGCCTTCCAGAGCAGGTCTGCGAGGTAGGGCGCGCCGATGAGGGCAGCCACTGCGGGGGCGGCGGTGCGGAGCACTCGCCAGCCGGTACGCGGCTCGCTGTGCACGACGACCACACGGGGCCGGTCTGGGTGTGGGTGTAGCAGGGCTCGGTCCGCTCCGTGCTCGGTGAGGCGGTGGCCGGCGATCCAGAGGACGGCCTCGCTGGCCGCGGTCACGTCGCAGCGATGCAGTAGGCCAGCCACGTCGGCCTCGGTTACGGGCTCCGGACGGGACGCTCGTTGCTCGTCGAACTCCACCAGGGCCGCGACCAGGGTGAGCAGCCAGGATCCCGCGTACTCCGTCAACGGCACGTGCGGTGCGTCACGGACGGGCAATCCGTCGGCCTGGATGTCGTGCGCGGCCTCGCCGCACCGATGGACGTCGAACGTCGTCCTCCGTTGGAGGAAGGCGTGGACCCGGCCGCCTAGTGCCCTGTCCCGTACCGGGATGACGGGCACGGGGACCCGGTCCAGAAGGGCTCGGTTCTGGGCTCCGTCAGGATCCGGGACGAAGACCGTCTCGTCCGTCTCCGCCGGGTCCAGCGAGGCGAGGGCACCAGCGCGGGTCACCAGCAGCCGGTGCGGCGCCGTGGGCTGCCCTCCGTCGGCGGCGCGCGTTCCGCCCTCCGTCGGCAGCAGTTGCGCCCACGCCTTCTCGTACTCCCGTCCGATCTCGTGCGCGAGTCTTCCTTCCCTGAGGTGGACGTTGGCCTGCACGAGGTCCGGCAGGTGGCGGAGCCGGTCGAGCGCGGTGCCGGGATCGTCCCAGGAGCGGATGCCGAGCAGGGCGAGCCGTGCCACGAGCTTGGCGGACCGCCTGCTGCGCAAGGAAGCCGGCACCACGCCGAGGAACTGGGGCGGGGGCTGCGTGCCGTGCCACCACCAGGCCGTGCTGGCGGTGGCGAACACGGTCCCTTCCGAGGTGGAGCTCGGGGCGGCCGTCTCTGGGATCCACAGCGCGTGGGTCAGGAAGGCGGACAGCGGAGTGGGCCAGGGGGTCCCGGTGGGATCGCTGTGGCGTACGAACTGCATCTCCAATGCGGAGTCGCCCCAGGCGAAGGCGAGGCCGTGCACGATGAGCTCCGCGTAGAGTCTGCGGTCTTCCTCGGAGAAGGCGGCGTAGTCGTCCTGACCAGGCAGCATGGCCGCGGCACGGGAGCGTGAGTGGTACTCCACGCTGATGTAGCCGACCCTACGCCGGTTCCGCCAGCGCTCGGCGCTCGTCCGCCACTGCGGCAGCAGATCCGGCCGGTCCGGGGCCCAGAAACGGGATGGCCGGTTGAGGGTGTCTCCCCTGACACCGGTGCGGAAGGTCTCGTACCGGGGACGGAGGCCATGAGCGACGTGGTGCCGTTCGAGGAAGCGCCGCATGGCCTCCTCAGGGATCGCGTCGCTGCACAGCTCGTCGGGGCGGACGAGGAGCCGTCCTTCCGTCTGGGTGAGCACGGGAGACAGTTCCCGGACGCCCTCCAGGAATCGGGTCAGGGTGTCGTCGACGGAGGAGTGCTCGCCGGGCCAGCCCCGCCCGAACATGGCGCGGCTCGCGTCGATCCAGCCACCCCGGGTCGGTACGCGGAGATACCCTAGGAAGGGAGCCCTGCGGCCTTCCGTCTCCAGAGCGTGAGAGACCGCGCAGGCGTAGCGGAGGCAGGCCAGGCGTACGCCGTCGTCCTCGCCATCCGCGCTCAGTGCGGCGGCGACGACCGCGAGCACCCGGTCGGCACCGTAGTCGTGGACGAGGTTCGCGGTCCTGAGCCATTTGCGGCCCTGAGCTCTGCGCTTGCGGCCCTTGCCGGACCAGGCAATGCCCTCGTGCACGAAGTGCAGGCGGTCGGACAGACCATCGGGCAGGGCCAGCAGGGAGCCACCCTGCGGAGTGTCGCGGTCGAAGAAGACGCCATCCGCGCCGGCTGGTGCCGTCGCCGAACTGGAAGTAATGACGATCCGCTTGCCGGTCAGGGCCGAGCCGTCGGGGAACGCCTGCGAGAGGTCGTAGTAGAAGTCCGCCCACCATCCGGGATCAAAGGTGTCACCTACGGCGGCTCCGGCCAGCCCCTCCGCCCACGACGCGAGGCGCTCTGTGGGGGGTTCGAGGCGCGTGCCCGCACTCCTGGCCAGGGACGCCAGCCGCCGCAACCGGATGGGGTGCAGATGTTGATCGAGGAGATCCATGACCCCCGTGGCGGCGATCGACTGCGGGTTGAAGACCGTGGAGCCGTCCTTCCCTTCCCACAGAAAGGCACGGTGCAGGGAGGTGCGAGCCTCGGGCGCCGTTCCGATCACCGGGATGAACGGCACGTGGGCGATGCCACGCTCCAGCCGTTGGAAGGCAGACGTCAGCCGCGCCAGTGCCTTGGGCTGCCAGCACATCAGATCGACGACCCCGCCAGGCGGAATCGATGCCCGCCCATCCGCCGCGGCGAGCACCGCGCGGGCACACACCTCAGCCACGGTGTCGAGCAGCAGGCCGTTCCACGGGACCGCCTCGTTGAACGAACGACGGTTCATCTCCGCGAAGAACGGTGCGTGGACATAGCCGCGCACGGGCGCCGAGATCTGCTCACCCATCGGCAGGAAGGTGTACAGCCGCCCCTCCCGCAGGGGCTCGCCGACCGGTACGGCGACCCGTACCTCGGCCTTCTTCTCCCAGGCCATCCAGTCGCGTCGCATCCCGCTCTTCTCGATCGACGCGGCGAGCGCCTCCCGGGCGCGGTCCGGGTCGGCCTTCCCACAGACGACGATCAGACGCATCCGCCGACGCAAGGTGACCTGCTGCACCTTCAGGCCACGGGCGTGGTGCAGCACCTCCACCTGACGGTCATACGTCCTGCGCCGGGTCTCCCCCGCAGCCCGCCACTCCAGCCGGACACGTTCCAGCCGGTCGAGGAACAGCTCGAACGGGGCATTGTCGTCCATGAGTTCCCGCACCTGCGCCCCGGCGGCCGACCGCGCGTCGGCCGACTTCAGCGGCAGACGGATGACGGTGACAAAGCCCCGGCGCGCGAAGCCTTGGACGGTCTTCGGCGGCTCCTCCAGGAAGACCGGCACCTTCAGCGTAAGCAGGTTCTCCTTCAAGTAGTCCGCAAAACCCTCGCGTTCGGGCGCCACCTCCCGGGCGAGCGCGTCGTAGTCGTCGAGCCGGGCGAACCGGAAGGTGAACCCATCGAGGCGCCGGGACCCCTCCCTGGCCACGCTGTAGACCTCGGGCGCATCGCACAGGTGCAGCACGCTCTTGAAACCGACTCCCTTGTGGCCGATCCCGGCGTCGACACGCTTGCTGGAAAGGGCGATGCTGCACAGGTCCTTGAAGTTCTTGCCGCCAAATGGCCTGCCGCGATTGGCCACGTAAAGGGTGCCGTGCTCACCCTCATCCTCGTCCAACCGGATCTCGATACGCCCGTCGGTGGCTCTGGCCGGGTGCGCGTCGTGCGCGTTCTGCAACAACTCGATGAGCACCCGACCCTCGTACTCGGGCGCGATGATCGTCTCGGCCACGGCCTTGGCCTCGCGGGCCGCGTCACGGCCGTCGTCCCAGTCCCGCAGGCAGCCGCGCACCTCGACCAGCGCCTTCTCGTGCACGCGCCTGCGCACGGCGGCCGACCGGCGCTGCCGCACACGCTCCGCCGACGGTCGCCAGCCCCCCGCTGCCATACCGCTGCTCCCCACCCCGTGCGCCTTCCGCCCCTACTCTGCCGCTGATGCTACTGAGCGGGAAGGAGCCTTGCAGGGCGTTTGACCCGGGCGGCCCTGTGGCTCCGTAGCGTGCCCGTTTGATCAAAGCGCTCGTACGCTGCAGGCCGGGTAGCGGGCAAGCGGATCCCGACGCGGGCCCATTGGGTAGGGCCTTCCGGACCGATCCCGAGAAGGGACCGCCGACGAATGCCTTAACAACTCTCGATCACGCAAGGCATAAGCCGACCGCCACTCCCCCGGCGCCTAGGCTGCGGGATGCTCCTCACCGGCCGCGAGCCATTCGAGCAGTGCGCGTTGCCGTTCATTCGGGTCAGACCGTCGATCCACGATCACCAGCCCACAGCGCACTCGCATGCCCTGTACAGAGCCGAAAGAGTGGCGCCTGCCCGTGGGTCTCTGGGACTTTCCTGGGACTTTCGGCCGCATCAGCCAGTACGAGCGTGAAACAACCGAAAGGGCATTCATGCAGGTCAACGACCTCCGACGGCCAGACGCCGCAGGTCACGGCGTTGGTTGGTCTCTTCCGAAACATCTGATCTGCACGATCCGGCGGCCCCGCATTGAGCGTCACCAGCCCTCGGCGTCACATCGTCACTCGCAGCTTTGACGCCACCTGACCTGCCCAATGCACACCTGACACCCCATCAGAACGAGCGTCAAATGAGCGTCACGAGCGTCATTTCAGCGTCAAGATATCGCCCGTAACGCCCACACCGCCCATAACGCGCACACGCAAAACCGCAGGTCAGGCGCCCTTAGCCACCGGCTCAAGGATCGCCACGCACTCCACATGGTGCGTCATCGGGAACAGGTCGAACGCCCGTAGCGTGCGGACCCGGTAGCCGCCCTCCCTGAAGTACGCCAGGTCCCGGGCCAGGGCCGCCGGGTCGCAGGCCACGTAGGCGATCTTGCGGGCGCTCAGGGACGACAGGTGCTGGACCGTCTTCTTGCCGGCGCCCGCCCGCGGCGGGTCCAGGACGATCAGGTCGACCTCGGTGATGCCGGTCCGCGGCAGGACCGCCTCGACCTTGCCCTGCTCGATGCGCACGCGGTCGAACGCGGCCAGGTTGTGCCGGGCGTCCTCCACCGCGCGCTTGCCGGACTCGATGCCGAGGACCGCCCCCTTGTCGCCGAGGCGGTCGGCGAGGGCGCCCGCGAAGAGGCCGACGCCGCAGTACAGGTCGAGCGCCATGTCGCCCTTGCGCGGGAGCAGGCCCTGCATGACGGCCTTGACCAGGGTGTCGGCCGCCATCGGGTGGACCTGCCAGAAGCCGCCGCTGCCGACCCGGTGCGTACGGCCGTCGGCGCGCTCGCGGACGAAGGCGCGGCCGTGCACGCGGTGGATGCCGCCGTCGTGCTCCTCGACGCGCATCACGGAGACCGGCTTGTCGAGTTCGACGAGGGGCAGGCGCGCGCCCGGCCTCGGTTCGAGGATGACCATGCGGTCCTGCGAGCCCGTCGCGGCGATCGCCTCGACCGACTCCATGCCCGCCCAGTCGCGCTGCTCGATGCCCAGCTCGGAGATGCCGTCCGCGGCGATCATGCAGTGCTCGATCGGCTCGATCTCGTGCGAGCGGTGGCGGCGCAGACCGGCGTTGCCGTCCTCGTCGACCGCGTACTGCACGCGCGTACGCCAGGAGGGCACCTCACCCGCGGGCAGCTTGTCGCCCTCGGCCGGCATCACCGTGCCGTCCCAGCCGGCCTCCTCCGGGGTCAGGCCCGCGAGCCGCTGGAGCTGCTCCGTGATGACCTCGCCCTTCAGCCGCCGCTGCGCGCCCGGCTTGGCGTGCTGCCAGTCGCAGCCGCCGCAGCGCCCGGGGCGGGCGTAGGGGCACGGGGCCTCGATACGGTCCTTGGAGGCTTCCAGGACCTCGACCGCGTCGGCGCGCAGGAAGCGTGAGTCCTCCTCGCCCTCCGTCACCCGCACGACGACCCGCTCGCCGGGCAGTGCGTGCCGTACGAAGAGGACCTGGCCTGCGTCGGTACGGGAGATGCAGTGCCCGCCGTGCGCCACGGGGCCGATCTCGACCTCGTACTCCTGCCCCACGAGCGACCCCGCCGGCGTTTTCTTCGGTTCTGCCTGCATTGCGGGGTGACTCCAGATGCGAAAGGGAACGAACGGCCCGGAGCGGCCGGACAACAGCCCACCAGTCTACGTGGACACCGCCCGGCCGCTCACCACGAGCCGTTCCGCCGCTCCCCCAACCGTGCCGCCGCTCCCCAACCGTTCCGGCGCTCGCCGCAGCCCTCGCCTCAGCGCTTGGGCCGCGACGGCTCCTTCGGCCGGTGCTCCGCCGGACCGCGCCGCACCGAGCCGGGCGCGGTCCACTCCTGGCGCCTGCGGGCCCGCTTCTTGGCCACCTCGGAGGACTGCAGCTGGTACGGCACGGACGTCACCATCACACCTGGTGTGAACAGCAGCCGGCCCTTGAGTCGCAGGGCGCTCTGGTTGTGCAGCAGGTGCTCGTACCAGTGGCCGACCACGTACTCGGGGATGATCACCGACACCACGTCCCGCGGGGACTCGCGGCGCAGCCCCTTCACGTACTCGATGACCGGTCGGGTGACCTCGCGGTACGGCGAGTCGAGGACCTTCAGCGGCACGGTGAACCCGCGGCGCTCCCACTCGTCCCGCAGCACCTTCGTCTCGGCCGGGTCGACGTTGACGCTCAGTGCCTCCAGGCTGTCGGAGCGCATCAGCTTGGCGTAGGCGAGGGCCCGCAGCGTCGGCCGGTGGATCTTGGAGATCAGGACGACGGAGTGGACGCGGGAGGGGCGCAGGCTGTCGTCGGACGGGCCCTCGGGCGCGGCGATCTCCTCGGCCACCCGGTCGTAGTGCTTGCGGATCGCGGACATCGTCGCGTAGAAGATCACCATGCCGAGCAGGGCGACCCAGGCGCCGTGCGTGAACTTGGTGCCGAGCACGACGACCAGGACCAGCCCCGTGAAGAAGGCGCCGAACGCGTTGATGGCCCGGGAGCGGACCATGTGGCGGCGCTTGGCCGGGTCCTTCTCGGTGGCCAGGTGGCGGTTCCAGTGCCGGACCATGCCGGTCTGGCTCAGGGTGAAGGACACGAACACACCGACGATGTAGAGCTGGATGAGGCGGGTCGAGTCGGCGCCGTAGATCCAGACCAGCAGGATGGCCGCGCCGGCGAGCAGCACGATGCCGTTCGAGAAGGCGAGCCGGTCGCCGCGGGTGTGCAGCTGGCGGGGCAGGTAGCGGTCCTGGGCGAGGATCGAGCCGAGCAGCGGGAAGCCGTTGTACGCGGTGTTCGCCGCCAGGAAGAGGACGAGCGCGGTGGCCGCCGCCAGCACGATGAACAGGAAGCTGCCGTCGCCGAACACGGCCTCGGCGACCTGGGAGATCACCGGGTTCTGGACGTAGTCGGAACCGACCGCGACCCCGTTCTCGAGCAGGTCGTGCGCCGGGTACTCGGCCATGCGGACGTTCGTCGCCATGGCCAGGCCGATGATGCCGCAGAACATGGTCACGGCGAGCAGACCCATCATCGCGAGGGTCGTCGCCGCGTTCTTCGACTTGGGCTTGCGGAAGGCCGGGACGCCGTTGCTGATGGCCTCGACGCCGGTGAGGGCCGCGCAGCCGGAGGAGAAGGCGCGCAGCAGGAGGAAGACCAGGGCGAAGCCCGCGATCCCCTGGTGCTCGGCCTTGAGTTCGAAGTCGGCGGTGGGCGCCTTCATGGTGTCGCCGAGGACGATGCCCCGGAACGCGCCCCACGCGATCATCAGGAAGACGCCCGTCACGAACACGTACGTCGGGATCGCGAAGAGCTTTCCCGATTCCTTGACCCCCCGCAGGTTCATCAGGGTGAGGAGCACGATCACGCCGATCGCGCAGAGGACCTTGTGTTCGACGACGAACGGCACGGCGGAGCCGAGGTTCTCGATGCCCGACGCGATCGACACGGCGACGGTGAGGACGTAGTCCACGAGGAGGGCGCTGGCGACGGTGAGGCCGGCGCGCGGACCGAGGTTGGTGTTGGCCACCTCGTAGTCGCCGCCGCCGCTGGGGTAGGCGTGCACGTTCTGCCGGTACGAGGTCACGACGGTGAACATCAGCACGACGACCGCGACGGCGATCCAGGGGCTGAAGTGATAGGCCGACACGCCCGCGATGGACAGGACGAGCAGCACTTCTCCCGGCGCGTACGCCACGGAGGAGAGCGGGTCGGAAGCAAAGACGGGGAGTGCGACGCGCTTCGGCAGGAGTGTCTCTCCGAGCCGGTCACTGCGCAGTGCGCGCCCGATCAGGATCCGTTTGGGCACGTCGGTCAGTTTGGACACGGGGAGGATCGTAAGCGGTCGAACACACCACCGCCCACCCTCCCCCGCCCCGCCGCGGCGCCCGATCGGCAGGATCCGTGACCGCGATCTGCTCTACGAGTGAAATCCGCTCGGGGCTTGCTGATGTATTGCCTGGCCGGGCGAATCCGCATGCCTATATGAAAAAAGCCAAATCTTTGCCGCCCTTTGCCAATTCTTGGAGGTTCCATGCACGCCACGGCCGAACTCATCGGTGCCGCCGCCGGACTTGTCGGCCTCGGGATCCTCACTCTCGTCAGCGTGCGCAGCATCGGCCGCCGCTGAATCCCCGGCTGATCGTCGGCCGATCCCCGGCGGGAGCGGGCCGATGTGCACAGGGGTGCCGCCGACGGACCGTGCGTGTGTAGCTTGGGCGTCGGTCTGAGACCCTGTTTCAGCCTGAGCAGTAACTTTTCACACCGGAAGGACGGGCGTGCACATCGTCATCATGGGCTGCGGCAGAGTGGGTTCCGCTCTCGCCCAGACCCTGGAGCAACAGGGGCACACGGTCGCCGTGATCGACCAGGACCCCACCGCCTTCCGACGACTGGGCTCCGGGTTCGGCGGCCGTCGTGTCACCGGTGTCGGCTTCGACCAGGACACCCTGCGCGAGGCGGGCATCGAGGATGCGGGCGCGTTCGCCGCCGTCTCCAGCGGCGACAACTCGAACATCATCGCGGCCCGGGTGGCCCGCGAGATGTTCGGCATCGAGAACGTGGCGGCGCGTATCTACGACCCGCGCCGCGCCGAGGTCTACCAGCGCCTGGGCATCCCCACCGTCGCCACCGTCCGCTGGACGGCCGACCAGATGCTGCGCCGGCTGCTGCCGTCGGGCGCCGAGCCGCTGTGGCGCGACCCCACCGGAGGGGTGCAGCTCGCCGAGGTGCACGCGTCGACCGCGTGGGTGGGCCAGCGGATCAGCCGGCTCCAGGAGGAGACCGGAGTGCGCGTGGCCTTCCTCACGCGGCTCGGCGAGGCGGTCCTGCCGAGCTCGCAGACCGTTCTGCAGGAGGGCGACCTGGTGCACGTGATGATGCGCACGCACGACATCGAGAAGGTCGAGGCGTCGTTCGCCGAGGGCCCCGAAGAGGAGAGCGGTCACTGATGAGGGTCGCCATTGCCGGTGCCGGCGCCGTGGGCCGCTCGATCGCGGGCGAGCTCCTGGAAAACGGGCACGAGGTCCTGCTGGTCGACAAGGCGCCGACCGCCATCTCGGTCGAGCGCGTCCCGCTGGCGGAGTGGCTGCTCGCCGACGCCTGCGAGATCACGTCCCTGGACGAGGCCGCGCTGCAGCGCTGCAACGTGGTGATCGCGGCCACGGGTGACGACAAGGTCAACCTCGTCGTCTCCCTGCTCGCGAAGACCGAGTACGGGGTCCCGCGGGTGGTCGCCCGCGTCAACAACCCGAAGAACGAGTGGCTGTTCAACGAGTCGTGGGGGGTGGACGTCGCCGTCTCGACCCCCCGGCTGATGTCGGCCCTGGTGGAGGAGGCGGTGAGCGTCGGCGACCTGGTCCGCCTGCTCCGCTTCAGCCACGGCGACGCCAACCTCGTCGAGCTGACCCTCCCGCCGGAGTCCGCCCTGGCCGGCACCCAGGTGGGTGACGTGGCGTGGCCCGAGGACACCTCCCTCGTCACCATCATCCGCGGCACCCGGGTCCTCACCCCCACCCGGGAGGACTCCCTGGAGGCGGGCGACGAGCTCCTGTTCGTGGCGGCCCAGGCCCGCGAGGAACAGCTGGAGGACCTGCTGTCGGTACGCCGCGAGGACGCGACGGGCTGACACCGGTACGTACGAGAGCTGACACCGGTACGTACGAGAAGGGGGCGCCCGGAGAGATCCGGGCGCCCCCTTCTTTTCAGCGCAGGGTGCCTACTCAGCTCTTTTCAGCACAGGGTGCCTACTCGGCGGACCGAGCCGCGGCTTTCCGCTCCTTCTCCGCCTTCTCCTCGGCCTCCATCTCGGCGAAGACGTCGATCGGCGGCGGGGCCTTGGCCAGGAAGACCCAGGTCAGCCACACCGCGAGCAGGAACGGCGGAATCTTCAGGGCGATCAGGACCCAGCCGAACTGCGTCGTGTCGGCCCACCAGTACAGCGGGAAGAGGATCGCGCACTTGGCGAGCAGGATCAGCCCCCAGGCGTAACTGGCCTTCGCGTACGCCTTCTTGCGGCCCGGGTTGCGCGTGCGCCAGGAGAGGTTCTCCTTGAAGACCGGGCCGAGGATCAGGCCGATCAGGGGGACTCCGGCGAGTGTCGTGATGATGTAGGCGAGGGCGAGTCCGAGCGTGTAGAGCATGCCCGGCAGGTAGAAGTCCTTCGCGTTGCCCGTCATCATCGCGAAGACGACACCGAAGGCGACACCGAAGACACCGCTGAACGCGTGCTTGACGGTGCCCTTCATGGCCAGGCGGACCACGACGAGCAGGATCGAGACCCCGAGGGCCGCGATGGCCGCCGAGTGCAGGTCCTTGTTAATCGTGTAGATCGTGACGAAGAGCAGGCCCGGCAGGACCGTCTCGATCATGCCCCGCAGACCGCCGAACGCCTCGAAGAGGGCCGCCTCGGTCACCGCCCGCGAGTCCTGCGCGTCCCGCTGGGCCTCTTCGGTCGGCTTGTCGAGCGAGGTCACCGGCTACTCCCGTCCGAGGGGTCGGAGTTCATATTTCGGATTGAACAGCACGCGGCGGCCCCGGCTCATCGAGATCCGGCCCGACGCCATCAGTCTGCGCCCCGGTTCTATACCGACGATGGAGCGTCTGCCGAGCCACACCACGTCCAGCGCGGCCGAACCGTCGAAGAGCTCGGCCTCCAGGGCCGGGACACCGGCCCTCGGGCGCAGCGTGACCGTGCGCAAGGTACCAGTAACCGTGACCACCTGTCGGTCACGGCAGTCACCGATGCGCGTACAGCCCGCGGTCTCGGCGTCCTCGCGCAGCTCCTCCGACTCCAGGTCCTCCTGGGAGGAGGAGAGCCGGTCGAGCATGCGCCGGAACCGGCCCGCCGGCTTTTCGGAACGAGGGACACCACTCATGTCCCAAAGCGTACCGGGAGGGCGCCGTCAGCTACGTACCCGTGGTACTACCGCTCGAACCGGTACCCCATCCCCGGTTCGGTGACGAAGTGCCGGGGATGCGACGGGTCCGCCTCCAGTTTGCGGCGGAGTTGCGCCATGTAGACGCGCAGGTAGTTCGTCTCGGTGCCGTAGGAGGGGCCCCAGACCTCCTGGAGCAGCTGTTTCTGGCTGACCAGGCGGCCCGTGTTGCGCACGAGCACCTCCAGGAGGTGCCACTCGGTCGGGGTGAGGCGCACGTCGCGGCCGTCCCGGTGGACCTTCTTGGCGGCCAGGTCGACGGTGAAGTCCTCGGTGGTGACGAGCACGTCGTCCTCGCCGCCGCCGGTGGGCTCGGCCCGGCGGACGGCGGCCCGCAGGCGGGCGAGCAGCTCGTCCATGCCGAAGGGCTTGGTCACGTAGTCGTCGGCGCCCGCGTCGAGGGCCTCGACCTTCTCGTCGGAGGAGTGCCGGGCGGACAGCACGAGGATCGGTACGCGGGTCCAGCCGCGCAGCCCTCTGATCACCTCGACGCCGTCCATGTCGGGCAGCCCCAGGTCGAGGACGATCACATCGGGGTGCCGGGCGGCCGCGAGCTGGAGCGCGGTGGCGCCGTCGGGGGCCGCGTCGACCTCGTACTTGCGTGCCTTGAGGTTGATCACGAGGGCTCGGGTGATCTGCGGCTCGTCGTCGACCACGAGGACGCGGGTCATGAAGCCTGCCTTTCCGGTCGTGCGGGTTCCGGCACGTCCACGAGGGGTCCCTGACGGCCGGGTCCGGCCCTGAGGGTGAGGACCATGGTGAGGCCACCGCCGGGGGTGTCCTCCGCGGCGAGGGTGCCGCCCATGGCCTCGGCGAAACCGCGGGCGACCGCGAGGCCGAGCCCCACCCCGGCGCCGCGCGGGGCGTCACCGTAACGCTGGAAGGGGGCGAATATCCGGTCCTTCGCCTCGTCCGGGACGCCTCGGCCCCGGTCCACGACCCGTACCTCCACCCGGTCGCCGAGCGTGCTGGCGGCGACGAGGACGCGTTCGCCGGCGGGGCTGTACTTGACGGCGTTCTCGACGATGTTGGCGACCGAGCGCTCCAGCAGGCCCGGGTCGACGGCGACCATGGGCAGGGTCTCGGGGATCTCCAGTTCGACGCTGTGCTCCGGTACGCCGCCGAGCGCCATCGGGACGACCTCGTCGAGGTCGATCTCGCGGATCAGCGGGGTGACCGTGCCGGTCTGCAGGCGGGACATGTCCAGCAGGTTCCCCACCAGGTGGTCGAGCCGGTCGGCGCCCGCCTCGATGCCCTCCAGGAGCTCCGCCTCGTCCTCCTCGGACCAGGCCACGTCGTCCGACCTGAGGGACGACACGGCGGCCTTGATGGCGGCCAGCGGCGTCCGCAGGTCATGGCTGACGGCGGCCAGCAGCGCGGTGCGGATGCGGTTGCCCTCGGCGAGCGCGCGGGCCTGCCCGGCCTCCTGCTGGAGGCGTTTGCGGTCCAGGACGACGACGGCCTGGGCGGCGAACGCGGCGAGCACCCGCCGGTCCTCGGCGGGGAGCACGCGGCCGGAGAGGGCGAGCGCGGTGTGGTCGCCGACCGGCATGTCCACGTCCGCGGCCTCGGGCAGCGTCGGCGGGTGGGGTCCCACGCTGCCCGCGCAGGTCCACGGATCGACGTCGCCGGCCCGTTCCAGCAGCGCGACCGACTCCATGCCGAAGGTCTCGCGGACCCGCTCCAGCAGGGCGTCGAGGCTGGTCTCGCCGCGCAGGACACTGCCGGCCAGGAAGGAGAGGATCTCGGACTCGGCGCGCAGCCTGGCCGCCTGGTGGGTGCGGCGGGCCGCCAGGTCCACCACGGACGCGACCGAGATGGCCACGCCCACGAAGATCGCGATGGCGACGAAGTTCTTGGGGTCGGCGATGGTCAGCCGGTGCAGCGGCGGGGTGAAGAACCAGTTGAGGAGCAGGGAGCCGAAGGCCGCCGAGGCGAGCGCCGGGAACAGTCCGCCGAGCAGGGCCGCCGCCACGGTCAGCGTCAGGAACAGCAGCATGTCGTTGGCGAGCCCGAGGTCCGCGTCGGCGTTGATCAGCAGCAGCGCGAGGAGTGCCGGGCCGATGACGCCCACCAGCCAGCCCGCGACGATCCGGGACCGGCCGAGGCGGGCGCCGCGGGCGACCGGCAGGCCGCGCCCCTTGCCCGCCTCGTCGTGCGTGACGATGTGCACGTCCAGGTCGGGTCCCGACTCGCGGGCGACCGTGGCGCCGACGCCGGGTCCGAACACGTACTGCCATGCCTTGCGCCGTGAGGAGCCGAGCACGATCTGGGTGGCGTTGACGCCGCGGGCGAACTCCAGCAGCGCGGACGGCACGTCGTCGCCCACGACGTGGTGGAAGGTTCCGCCGAGGTCCTCGGCGAGGGTCCGCTGGACGGCCAGTTCCTTGGGCGAGGCGGAGGTCAGTCCGTCGCTGCGGGCGATGTAGACGGCGAGCACCTCGCCGCCGGCGCCCTTCTCCGCCAGCCGGGCGGCCCGGCGGATCAGCGTACGGCCCTCGGGACCGCCGGTCAGGCCGACGACGATGCGTTCTCGGGCCTGCCAGGTGGAGCGGATGCCGTGCTCGCCCCGGTACTGGTTGAGGTACTCGTCGACGCGGTCGGCGACCCACAGGAGGGCCAGCTCGCGCAGGGCGGTGAGGTTGCCGGGGCGGAAGTAGTTGGACAGGGCCGCGTCGACCTTGTCCGGCCGGTAGATGTTGCCGTGCGCCATCCGGCGGCGGAGCGCCTGGGGCGACATGTCGACCAGCTCGATCTGGTCGGCCCGCCGCACCACCTCGTCCGGGACGGTCTCGCGCTGGCGGACGCCGGTTATCGACTCGACGACGTCACCGAGTGACTCCAGGTGCTGGATGTTGACGGTCGAGACGACGTCGATGCCCGCGGCGAGCAGGTCCTCGACGTCCTGCCAGCGCTTGGCGTTCCGCGAGCCGGGCACATTGCTGTGTGCCAGTTCGTCCACCAGGGCGACGGCCGGCTCGCGCGCCAGGACGGCGTCGACGTCCATCTCGGTGAAGACGGTGTCCCGGTGGGTGAGCTCCCTGCGGGGGAGCTGTTCCAGGCCGTGCAGCATCACCTCCGTGCGCGGCCGGCCGTGGTGCTCGACGAAGGCCACCACGCAGTCCGCGCCCCGCTCGACCCGGCGGTGCGCCTCGGAGAGCATCGCGTACGTCTTGCCGACGCCCGGTGCCGCACCGAGGTAGATCCGAAGCTTGCCGCGTCCCATGGCCTCATTGTCTTCCCGAACGTCCTGCCCACGCCGGTCAGACCTTACGGCCGGCGATCGGGGCGAAAGGGACGGGAGGGCCCGCTACGGGTGTCCTTGACGGAACCCTGACGCCGGGATCCGCCGTCGCGGGCGCCCCCGCTGGTGTCAGCTCTCGACGATCTCGCCGTCGCTGAGCTCCAGGACCCGGTCGGCCAGGTCCAGCAGGGCCGCGTCATGGGTGGCGACGAGGGCGGTGACCCGCTCACTGCGGACGACCGCCCGCAGCAGTTCCATCACCCCGATGCCGGTCTCGGCGTCGAGCTGGCCGGTGGGTTCGTCGGCGATGAGGAGCGCCGGGTTGTTCGCCAGGGCGCGGGCGACGGCGACACGCTGCTGCTGGCCGCCGGACAGCTCCCCGGGCCGCTGGGCCGCCTGGTCGGCGAGCCCGACCAGCGAGAGCAGCAGTTCGACGCGTTCCTCGCGCTCGCGCGGGTCGGTTCGGCGCAGCCGCATGGGCACGCCCACGTTCTCGGCGGCCGTCAGGATCGGGATGAGTCCGAAGGACTGGAAGACGAAGCCGATGCGGTCCCGGCGCAGCTCCAGCAGCCCGTTCTCGCCGAGCCCGGAGAGGTCGAGTCCGTCGACGGTGACGCGCCCGTCGTCCGGCTCGTCGAGTCCGCCGACGAGGTTGAGCAGGGTGGTCTTGCCGGACCCCGAACGTCCCTTGAGCGCGACGAGTTCGCCGCGCGGAATGTCGAACGACACCCCGCGCAGGGCGTGTACGGCGGTGGTACCGCTCCCGTACGAGCGGTGGACGTTCTCCACGCGCACCATGGTGTCCGTGCCGACCTGAGCACTCATGCCTCTCCCCCGTGGACCGGGCGCCAGTATTCCCGTCCGGCGCCCGGACCTGCAACGGTTCAGCGGGACCGCACCGGTTCAGCGCGCGTTGTCGCCGTGCGTGAGTGTCTCCCAGGCGACGAACAGGTTGTTGCTCCCCGCGGGGCGGTTCTGCGCGGTGAGCCGCTCGGTGTTGCTCATGGCGTGGCCGAGGCGGTTGTGCAGGGCGTTGTGGCCGACCTCGGTGACCGGTCCGAGCCCGCGGTGCAGTGTGCCGCCGCACAGCCAGCCCGGGGCCGCCTCGCCGAGTTCGTACTTCGCCTGGAGGCCGAGCGCGTGCCGCAGCCGTTCGCCGACATCGGTGCCGTACAGGTCCTGGCCCTGGATGCGGCTGGTCTCGGCGATGTGCGAGATCGCGGAGATGCCGTATCCGGTGTGGGTGAGGTCGCGGCAGGTCTCCTGGGTGAGCCCATTGACGAAGGTGGACTGGCCCTGCCAGTAGGCGACGATCTTCTGTGTGGTGTCGAGGTTCTGGCTGGGCACGGTCTTCGGCAGGGCGCCGTCGGAGGAGAGGTAGACGTAGGCGGCCGTACGGGTGCGGAACTTCGCCATGGCCTTGTCGTACGAGGTCTTGTCCTCCAGGAAGACGGAGATGCCGACGGCGGCCTCCATCATCGACAGCTCCCAGTTGCCGTTGGAGTTCGAGCCGTTGATGACCTCGGGCAGGTAGACGGTGCGCAGCATGGTCGCGAAGCGGCCGGAGCCGGCCCAGCCGCCGTCGTACGTGTACTTGATGATCTCGGCGGCCCTGGGCCAGGACGAGCCGGCCCAGCCGGTCTGCAGCGGCGCGTTGCTGTTGGTGTGGTCCCGGACGGTCGCGGACCAGGCGTCCATCAGCTCGATCGCCTTCTTCGCGTACCGGGCGTCCCGCGTGACGTACCAGGCGAGCGCCTGGGTGTAGGCGGCGATCGCGTCCTCGCGTTCGTCCGTGCAGCCGTTGTTCGGGTTCGAGTACGAGCCGCACTCCACGACCGCGCGCGGCTTGGCGGTGCGCGTGAGCGAGGCGTACTTGCTCGACATCATCTGGTCGTACGCGCCCTTCCAGGGCTGGACACCGGCGTTGACCTGCTGCCGGGCGAAGTCCAGCTGGCCGCGGGAGACGGTGACGCCGGGGTGCGCGAAGGTGGCGGGGGCCGCCTCGGCGCGCTGTGCGGCGGGCCAGGCGAGGGCGCCGGCCAGCAGGGCGGTGACGGTGGCGAGCAGGGCGAGGCGGGAGGTCGCGCGGGGGCGTGGGGGGACTGGAGCGGTCGGCTTCATGGGGGGCCATCCGTTCTCGTATGTGAACGCAGGATGCCTTTGTGAACACAGGCGTTGGCCGGTGACCATAGGTACAGACCATGTCCACGTCAAGAGAAGCGACAACCGTCGTACTGCCGGACAGCGGAGTCCCGCGGCCCCCGGAAGTCGTCCGGGCGCCGCGGGCGGTCTCTCTCGGTCCGGCGGCCGGACGGTCAGGCTTTGACCGTGAAGCCGTGCTCGCGGCCGAGTTTGCGGAGGGTGGTCTGGCCCGGGATGCCGTTCGCGTCGCCGCCGCTGTAGCCGTACCGCCGCTGGAGGGCCGCGTACGCCGCGACGGTCCTGGTACCGAAGGAGCCGTCGGCCCACTGCGAGGGCAGCAGCCCCTCGGCCACCAGCGCCTTCTCGACGACCAGCACATCCGCCTTGTGCGTCTTGCCGCCCTGGGGCAGGCCCGGGTCGCGGCGCGCGGCGGCGATCAGGTTGCTGAGGTCGACGACGGCCTTGGCCGGAGCGGTGCCGCCGGGCTTGCCCACGGGGGCCGCCTCGAAAAGGGCGGACCTGTCGATGTCGCCCGGGTCCCAGTGGTCGTTGCCCGGGATGTTCGCGTGGCCGTAGTGGCCGCCCTTGCTCATCCACACCGCGCGGGGCCGGTTGGTCGCGTCGGCACCCGAGGTCGCGAGGCGCCCGGCCGGGAAGGTGTCCGGGATCTTCCAGGAACGGATCGCGGCCATCATGGCCCGGTAGTTCGGGCCGGGCTTCCAGGTCTTGGTGAACGGCTTGCCGGCCCGCCCGAGCACCTCGATCTGGATGCACACCTTGCCGACGCGGTTGCTCCTCGTCGACCCGTCGTTGCGCAGCGCGCGGGCGCTCTGGTTCAGCGGTCCGAACTGGCCGAGCCGGTCGGTCGTCGGGTCGTACAGCAGATGCGGCTCGGCGGCGACCCGGACCAGATGCGCCGCCACGGCCGTGAACGCGTCATCGCCCGTGCCGCTCTCCGTGGTGTGCCAGACGACGCGGCCGGGCACCGACGGATGATCCATCGCGCCTCCGATGCTCCCGTCCCCCAGCCGCTGGGCCTTCTCGATCCAGTTGGTGCTCATCCCGACTCTCCATGGTCTTTCTCGATCGGCAACTCGCGTGCTCGTCCCAGGAGTTGAAGTGAGGAGTTGCCGGCTTCCCCCGCCCTCACCATGCCCGGGGTGACGCAGCGTAGCCGCTACCGGGTTGCGCTTCCCGCTTTTCTTCACTCATTCGGCCCACGCTCCGGACGTCGAAAGACGTGAATGTCCAGACATGAGCGGGAAAGAAAAACCTTCCGGGACCGTCGTCACGCGGCACGCGGCCGACGCGGCCGACGCGCGGAAAACGCCGATGGGCCGCACTCCCCGAAGGGAATACGGCCCATCGCGCACCTGCGGGTACGCGGCTGCGTACGTGATCGTGCGGTGCGCTCAGCGAACCTCGGTGGTCTCCGGTCCGCGCTGCAACTGCCCCATGCCGCCGGAGAAGCGGGACCCGGCCTGCTCCTCCTGCTGCACACCCTCAGCGACCATCTGCGCGTCGTCCGGCAGCTTCAGGACGATCGGGTCGCGCGGGGCCATCGGACCCTCGCCGCGGACCACCACGGTGTCCCGGAAGATCTGCTCCAGCAGACCGGCGGCCTGGGGCTGCACCGCGCCCTGTCCGGAGATCACCCCGCGCAGGAACCAGCGGGGGCCGTCCACACCGATGAACCGGACGACCTGGAAGCCGCCCGTCCCGTCCGGCAGCTGCACCGGTACTTGGGCGCGCAGCTCCCAGCCCAGCGGGCCCTCGACCTCGTCGATGACACCGCCCTGCTGCGTGATGCCGGTGGCGATCTCCTCGCGGACCTCGCCCCAGATGCCCTCGCGCTTGGGAGCGGCGAACGCCTGCAGCTGGACGGCGCTGTCCTTCAGCACCACGGTGGCCGCGACGATCGCGTCGCCCGCGACCTCCACCCGGAGCTCCATGCCGTCGACCCCGGGCACGAAGAGGCCGCCCAGGTCGACCCGGCCCTCGGCCGGATCGCGCACCTCGGTGCTGTCCCAGGGACCGTCGGGGCGCGGCTCCGGCTCGAGCCTCACGCGCTCGCGCTCCGCCTCGTCCGCCTCAGTGTCGACACCGTCGACGACCTGCTCGGCCTCGCCCGCCGCGTCCTCGGCGGCACTGCCCTTCTTGCGACGTCCGAACACGTCACTGTCCTTCCCGGTCGGATACGACCGAAGCGTATCGATTCCCACCCGCTGTGCCGCCCACCGCGGCATGGCCGCCGGTGGACCCGAAGCCCCCTGCGGCCCGCGCCGAGTCGGGAAGTTCCGCGACCTCCTGGAAGCGCACCTTCTCGACCTGCTGGACGACCAGTTGGGCAATCCGGTCGAAGCGCTCGAACCGCACGGACTCGCGCGGGTCGAGATTCACCACGATCACCTTGATCTCCCCACGGTACCCGGCATCAACCGTCCCCGGGGCATTCACCAGAGCGACACCGCAACGGGCGGCCAGCCCGGAACGCGGGTGCACGAAGGCCGCGTACCCCTCGGGAAGCGCGATGCACACCCCGGTGGGGAGCACCGCCCGTTCACCGGGCTCCAGGACACGGCTCTCGGTGGTCCGCAGATCCGCGCCGGCGTCGCCGGGATGCGCGTACTGCGGAAGCGGTACCTCCGGATCGACGCGCTTGATGAGCACGCCGACGGGGGCCTGGGCGGAGGTCACGGGTTCACCTCGAAGGCGCGGGCCCGGCGGACGGTGTCGGGGTCGTCCATGGCGGCCCGGATCTCCTCCGGGCGGCCGTTGTCGACGAAGTGGTCGACCTTCACCTCGATGAACAGGGCGTCGGCACGGACGGCGACGGGCCCCTCGGGGCCGCCGGTACGTCCGGTGGCGGTGGAGTAGATCTTGCGTCCCGCCACCGCCGTGACCTCGGCCTCCAGGTACAGCACGGTGCCCACGGGCACGGGCCGTACGAAGTCGGTCTCGAGCCGGCCGGTCACCGCGATGGTGCGCAGCAGCCAGTTCAGCGAGCCGAGGGTCTCGTCGAGGGCGCTGGCGAGGATTCCGCCGTGCGCCAGGCCGGGAGCGCCCTGGTGCGCGGGCTGCACGGTGAACTCGGCGGTGATCCGCACCCCTTCGCCCGCCCGGGCCTCCATGTGCAGTCCGTGCGGCTGTCCGCCGCCGCAGCCGAAACACTGGTCGTAGTGCGCGCCGAGCAGCTCGCCGGGGGCGGGGGCGTCGGGATGGCGGACCGGCGCCACGGCGTCGGCCGGGGGCCGCAGGGCCGAAGATGTACCACTCACAGGCGCAGACCTTACCTCCGTGCCGGCGGACGGCACGCACCGTGGCAGGCTTGGCGGTATGCAGCCCTCCGCCACACCGTACGAAGAACGCCTCACGACGCCCCGCTCCTGGTGGTTCGTCTGCCTGCTGGTGGGCGTCTCGATGGCTCTGATCCTGCTCCCGTTCGGCACGCTGCCCCTCCTGGGCGGCCTGGTCGGCGGTACGGCGGTCGCGGCCGTGGTGGCCAGCTCCTACGGATCCGCGCGGATCCGTGTGGTGGGCGGTTCCCTCGTCGCGGGCGACGCCCGGATCCCGGTGTCCGCCCTGGGCGAGGCGCACGTCCTCGACCCGGAGGAGGCCCGCGCCTGGCGCTCGTACAAGGCGGACGGGCGCGCCTACATGCTGCTGCGCGCCTACGTCCCGACCGCCCTGCGCGTGGACGTCACCGACCCCGAAGACCCGACTCCGTACGTCTATCTGTCCACGCGCGACCCGGAGCGGCTGGCGGCGGCTCTGGACGCGGCGCGCGCGGCCGCGTAGCCGCGGCGGCGCCTCCCGGACCCGGACGGCCGCCCGGAGGTCAGCGCTCCAGCTCTCCGGGGATGTCGCCCATGCTCAGCGGATCGGCCGGTTTCTCCAGGGGCGGCAGCGCGGGGAGCGCGTCCCAGGGCACCTGCATCTTGCGCAGGTCCCGGCGGACCCGGTCCGCGAGCTTTCTCGTGTCCCGGCGGTTCATGAACGCCCCGACGGCGGCGCCGACCATGAACGGCATCAGGTTCGGCAGGTTCCGGACCGTGCGTTTCATGATCTGCTGGCGCAGCTCGCGCTTCATGTGGCCCCCGAGGGCCGCGTTGAGCGTCGACGGCTTGGTCACGTCGATGCCGCGCTCCTCCGACCACGAACCCAGATACGTGGTGGTGCGCTCTTTCAGGTTGCCCGGCGGCCGCAGTCCGTAGACCTCGTACAGCTCGGCGATCAGCTTCAGCTCTATGGCGGCGACGCCGGTGATCTCGGCGGCCAGCTCCGCGGGCATCGCGGGAGGTACGGGCATCATCGCGGCGGCACCGACGCCCGCTCCCACGGTGGACGTGGCGTTGCAGGCGCCCGCGACGAGCTTGTCCGCGAGCTGCTCGGGGCCGAGGCCCGGGAACTGCTTGCGGAGTGCGGCGAGGTCGCGCACGGGGATCCGCGGGGCGTTCTCGATGATGCGGTCGGTGAGGTACGCCAGGGCGGCCCTGGCGCGGCTGCCGCCCTTACGGACGCCTTCCGCGACCCCGTGTCCCACGGCGGCCGCCCGGCGTCTGGCGACAGGCGCCTTCGGGACCGGCACCTCCAGGGCACCGGAGGCGCCTGTCGCGTCCGTCGGTTCGAGCGAGGCCGGGCGGCCCCGCTCGTCTTCGTGCGTGCCGTCCTGAGACGGACCGGCCGCTCCCCGGTCATGGGAGCGGCGCTTCCAGGGCGGGGTCGAGCCTGTCACGGCCGACCCTGCCTCAGTCGCAGTCGCGGCAGATCGGCTGGCCGTTCTTCTCCCTGGCCAGCTGGCTGCGGTGGTGGACCAGGAAGCAGCTCATGCAGGTGAACTCGTCCTGCTGCTTCGGCAGGACCCGGACGGCCAGCTCCTCGTTCGAAAGGTCCGCTCCGGGCAGTTCCAGGCCCTCGGCGGCCTCGAACTCGTCCACGTCGACCGCCGAAGTCGACTTGTCGTTCCGGCGAGCCTTCAGTTCTTCAAGGCTGTCCGAGTCGACGTCGTCGTCGGTCTTGCGTGGGGTGTCGTAATCCGTTGCCATGTCGCTCTCCCCCTCTGGGTGTCTGCGGTGTCTCAGCGCAGGTAACGCGTGAGAGGCCGGACTTGTGCCCGACCTGAGGCGGAGATTTTGCCTCACATCAAGGTCTGTTACTCAATCGACACCCAACCGGACCCCTCAGGAGTGATCGGCTTGGATGGCGAACGGGACCGTACACGGTTCGAATGCCGCACTACAAAGGCGTCTCACCGTGTACTTCCCGTGATCCGGACCTGTGAAAACCCGGATTTTCCCGGCTTTCGACAGGCTTGTCGATCACGGAGAGTAGATGGCCGGAAATTCGGCCTTGTGATCGATCACACACGAGCGTGCCTTTTATCTGCCCAGAAAATTCCGCGCAAAGCGAACATCCTCGCGTGTCGGCGACATGCTCTCAGATAGGCAGGGCAACTCGCATCACCAGGCCACCCCCCTCGCGCGGTTCCGCGACGATGTGACCGCCGTGGGCGCGGGCCACTGACCTGGCGATGGACAGGCCGAGGCCCACTCCCTTGTCGCTCCCCGTCCGCTCGGTACGCAGCCGCCGGAAAGGCTCGAAAAGATTGTCGATCTCGTACGCGGGAACCACCGGCCCGGTGTTGGACACCGTGAGGACCGCCTGGCCGTGCCGTACCGCCGTCACGACCTCCACCCAGCCCTCGTCCGGCACGTTGTACCGCACGGCGTTCTGGACGAGGTTCAGGGCGATCCGCTCCAGGAGGACCCCGTTGCCCTGGACGACCGCCGCGGCCCGCTCCCCGCGGATCTCCACGCCCTTCGCGTCCGCCTCGCCGCGCACCTGGTCTATGGCCTGCGAGGCGACCTCGGCGAGGTCGACCGGCTTGCGCTCCACGATCTGGTTGTCGCTGCGGGCGAGCAGCAGCAGGCCCTCCACGAGCTGCTCGCTGCGTTCGTTGGTGGCGAGCAGGGTCTTGCCCAGCTGCTGCAGCTCCATCGGGGCGCCCGGGTCCGACAGGTGCACCTCCAGGAGGGTGCGGTTGATCGCGAGGGGCGTCCGCAGCTCGTGCGAGGCGTTCCCGACGAACCGCTGCTGGGCCGTGAAGGCCCGCTGCAGCCGCTCCAGCATGTCGTCGAAGGTGTCGGCCAGCTCCTTGAGCTCGTCGTCCGGGCCGTCCAGCTCGATCCGCCGGGACAGGTCCGACCCCGCCACCGCGCGCGCGGTGCGGGTGATGCGGCCGAGCGGCGACAGGACCCGGCCGGCCATCGCGTACCCGAAGGCGAACGCGATCACGGCGAGGCCGAGCAGCGCCATCAGCGAACGGCTGAGCAGCCCGTCCAGGGCGTGCTGGCGCTGGGCGGCGGTGCACTCCTTGAGCATCGCGTTCAGCTCTTCGTTGCTGCCGGCGCTGGTCAGCTGGGGACAGGTGTCACTGGTGAGCTGGAGGTTGCTGCCGGTCACCTTGAAGGCGACTCCGCTGACCTCGTGGAGAGCCTGGGCCGCGAGCAGGTAGATGATCGACAGCAGCAGGATGCCGGCGATCAGGAACATCCCGCCGTACAGCAGCGTGAGCCGTATCCGGATGGTCGGGCGCAGCCATGGGAACGGCGGCTCCGGCTTCCGCGGGTCCCAGGTGGGTTTCGGCGGTGCCTTGGGCGGAGCGGGTGTCGTGGTCATCGCGGATCAGATCCGGTACCCGGAGCCGGGCACGGTCACGATGACCGGCGGCTCGCCGAGCTTGCGGCGCAGGGTCATCACCGTGACGCGCACGACGTTGGTGAACGGGTCGGTGTTCTCGTCCCACGCCTTCTCCAGGAGCTGCTCGGCGGAGACCACCGCGCCCTCGCTGCGCAGCAGCACCTCCAGGACGGCGAACTCCTTGGGCGCGAGCTGGACCTCCTTGCCGTCGCGGAAGACCTCGCGGCGGTTGGGGTCGAGCTTGATCCCGGCGCGCTCCAGGACGGGCGGCAGGGGCATGCTCGTCCGCCGGCCGAGGGCACGCACGCGTGCCGTCAGCTCACTGAACGCGAAGGGCTTGGGCAGGTAGTCGTCGGCGCCGATCTCCAGACCCTCGACGCGGTCGCTGACGTCACCGGACGCCGTCAGCATCAGCACACGGGTGGGCATGCCGAGCTCCACGATCTTGCGGCAGACGTCGTCGCCGTGCACCAGCGGAAGGTCGCGGTCCAGGACGACCACGTCGTAGTCGTTGACGCCGATGCGCTCCAGGGCGGCCGCGCCGTCGTACACGACGTCGACGGCCATGGCCTCCCGGCGCAGTCCGGTGGCCACCGCATCGGCGAGCAGCTGCTCGTCCTCGACGACGAGTACGCGCACGTCGCTTGTCCTTCCTCTGTCCACCCGCGTAGCTGCTTCTGGGCACACGCGAGCGGGGGTCTGATGGGCTGTTCCCGCCCGGGCACAGCCGGGAGCAGGGAGGGTGAGACTCCATCCTGCCCTTTTCGGCCATAAGTCGGCTGTAAGGCGGGTGGGAGGGCCGGGAATGCCAGATTTTCTCGTGCGGTTGAGGTTTCCGCGGAAGAGAGCCGGGGGAGGACGGCTTTACACCCCGCGATCACGCTCTGCTTGTGCCGCACCACCTTGCGGTACGGCATGCTCCGCTTCCCGCAGGGCGGGCGTGGGTGTCCGGCACTGATGCCGCCCGGCCGGGCAGCGCCGGGCACCTGGAGACGTGATCGCCCCTTCCGAGCGGCACACCCCCGTGCCACCGACCCACGACCCAGGACGAAGGGGGCGCAGCATGGACGCATTCACGGCAGGACTTCTGCAACGCATAAGGACGACCGAGTCCGACCTGACGATGGCTCGCGAGACCGGCGACGACTTCCTCGCCGAGGTCGAGCAGGCCGAACTCGACGACCTGCACCGCCTCGCCGCGGAGCACGGCGTACAGGTAGGCGCGTCACACGTCTGACCCAGTTTTCGTACGAGAGCGGGGCCCCGGGATCCAGCCCGGGGCCCCGCTCCGTCTTCCGGGGCCGCGGATACCGGCCGAGCAGCACCGGCCGTGTGCCGACAGTCGTACGCGGTCCGCCGTGCGCCGTCAGTCGTACGCCGTCAGTCGTGCCAGGCGCCGAGTTCGTCGAGGCGGGCCTGGAGGGGTTCGAAGAGGCCGGGCGGGGCCGCGACCGTCAGGTCGGGCGACAGGGGCTCCCCGGGGCGTCCGCCGGTCAGCGCGCCCGCCTCCCTGGCGACCAGGTCACCGGCGGCGTAGTCCCAGGGGTTCAGCCCGCGCTCGTAGTACGCGTCCAGCCGGCCGGTCGCCACGTCGCACAGGTCGATCGCGGCCGAGCCGCCGCGGCGGATGTCCCGGACCTGGGAGATCAGCTGACCCACCACCTCGGCCTGCCGGGTCCTGCGGTCCGCGAGGTAGCCGAAGCCGGTGCCGACGAGGGCCAGCGCGAGGTCGGGGGCGGGCCGCACGCGCGCGGGGCGGTCGTTCACGTACGCCCCGCCGCCGAGGACGGCCCGGTAGGTCTCCCCGCGCATCGGGGCGTGCACGACGCCGACGAGGGTCTCGCCGTCCTTGCGGGCCGCGATGGACACCGCCCAGCTGGGCAGTCCGTACAGATAGTTGACCGTCCCGTCGATCGGGTCGATCACCCACTGGACGCCGCTGCTGCCCTCGATGTCGGCGCCCTCCTCGCCGAGCACGCCGTCGTCCGGCCTGACCTCGGCCAGCAGTCCGGTGATCAGCTTCTCGGAGGCGATGTCCATCTCGGTGACGACGTCGACCGCGCTGGACTTGGTCGCCGCGACGCCCAGGTCGTCGGGGCGGCCGTCCCGCAGGAAGGCGCCCGCCCGGTGGGCCGCGTCGAGCGCGATCTCCAGCAGCTCGGCCTTCAGCTCGTCGTTCGCTGTGGCGGTCACGGGGCTCCTCATGCGTACGGGCTGTCGGCGCCCGCGGCGGCGGGCTTGGGGGCGCGGGCCGGGCAGCAGCCCGCGGGACAGACATGGTGGCTGGGGCCCAGGGCGCCGAGGACACAGGGCGAGACGTCCTTGCCGTTCTCGGTGGCGGCCCGTTCCAGGACGAGGTCGCGGATCGCGGCCGCGAACCGCGGGTCGGCGCCCACGGTGGCGGAGCGGCGCACCGGCAGCCCCAGTTCCCCGGCCTTCGCGGCGGCCTCCGTGTCGAGGTCGTACAGGACCTCCATGTGGTCCGAGACGAAGCCGATGGGCGCCATGACGACGGCCGGGACGCCGGCCCGGTGCCGCTCCTCCAGGTGGTCGCAGATGTCCGGCTCGAGCCACGGGATGTGCGGCGCCCCGGAGCGCGACTGGTAGACGAGCTGCCAGGGGTGGTCGGTCCCGGTCCGCTCGCGCACCGCGTCGGCGACGACCCGGGCGACGTCCAGGTGCTGCTTCACGTAGGCCCCGCCGTCGCCGTGGGCCTCGACGGGCCCGGAGGTGTCCGCCGAGGCGTCCGGGATCGAGTGCGTCGTGAAGGCGAGGTGCGCGCCCGCGCGGACGTCCTCGGGCAGCTCGGCGAGGGACGCGCAGATGCCCTCGACCATCGGCCCGACGAAGCCCGGGTGGTTGAAGTAGTGCCGCAGCTTGTCGATCCGCGGCAGCTCCAGGCCCTCGCCCTCCAGGGTCGCCAGGGCCCCGGCCAGATCCTCGCGGTACTGCCGGCAGCCCGAGTACGAGGCGTACGCGCTGGTGGCGAGGACCAGGACGCGGCGGCGGCCGTCGGCGACCATCTCGCGCAGGGTGTCGGTCAGGTACGGGCTCCAGTTCCGGTTGCCCCAGTACACGGGCAGGTCCAGGCCGTGCTCCGCGAAGTCCTTGCGCAGGGCGTCCAGCAGGGCGCGGTTCTGGTCGTTGATCGGGCTGACCCCGCCGAACAGGAAGTAGTGCTGCCCCACTTCCTTGAGGCGTTCCTTGGGGATGCCCCGGCCGCGCGTCACGTTCTCCAGGAACGGGACCACGTCGTCGGGGCCCTCGGGGCCGCCGAACGAGAGCAGGAGCAGGGCGTCGTAGGGAGTGGCATCGAGCGCGTCTCGCATGCCTCGATCCTGCCACCCGCCTCCGACAACCGGGCACCGGCGGGGGCCGCACGGCCGGGGGGCCACTGTGGGACGGCGGGTGGACGGCGAGGTGAACGTTCTGTGCGGTGGGACGCGCGTCCGTGTGGGGGCCACCCGGCTCGTAAGCTGTATCGGTCAGCTTCACGCCTTACCGGACCTCAGCGGAGACCCCCGTGCCCAGCCCCTACCGCGCCCTGTTCGCCGCACCCGGCTCCAAGGGCTTCACCACCGCGGGCCTGCTCGGCCGGATGCCCCTGTCCATGATGGGCATCGGCGTGGTCACGATGATCTCCCAGGTCACCGGGCGGTACGGGCTGGCGGGGGCCCTCTCGGCGACCATCGCGCTCTCCGCCGCGGTGCTCGGACCCCAGATCTCCCGGCTGGTGGACCGGTACGGGCAGCGGCGGGTGCTGCGGCCCGCCACGCTGTCCGCGCTCACCGCGTCCGCGGGTCTGCTGCTGACCGTCCACTTCGGCGGGCCGGACTGGGTGCTGTTCCTCTGCTCGGCCGGCATCGGCTGCGTCCCGAGCGTCGGTGCGATGACCCGGGCGCGCTGGGCGCTCATCTACCGGGACAGGCCCGAACTGCACACCGCGTACGCCTTCGAGTCCGTGGTCGACGAGATCTGCTTCATCTTCGGGCCGATCATCTCCATCGGTCTGTCCACCGTGTGGTTCCCCGAGGCCGGACCGCTGCTCGCGTCGTGCTTCCTGGCGGCCGGTGTCTTCTGGCTGACGTCCCAGCGCGCCACCGAGCCGCCTCCGCATCCCCGCGAGCACCACACGGGGGGTTCGGCGCTGCGCTCGGCCGGACTGCAGGTGCTGGTGGCCACGTTCGTGGCGACCGGTGCGATCTTCGGCGCCGTCGACGTGGTCACCGTGGCCTTCGCCGAGGAGGAGGGCCACAAGGGGGCCGCGAGCATCGTCCTGGCCGTCTACGCGGCGGGCTCCTGCGCGGCGGGGGCCGTCTTCGGGCTGCTGCGCTTCACGGGGGCGCCCGCCCGCCGGTGGGCACTGGGCATCTGTGCCATGGCCGTGAGTATGATCCCCCTGCTACTGGTCGGAAACCTGCCGTTTCTGGCCGTGGCGCTGTTCGTTGCGGGCCTGTCCATCGCGCCGACGATGATCACGACAATGGCCCTCGTCGAACTGCACGTACCACGCGCGAAACTGACCGAGGGCATGACGTGGGTGAGCACGGGACTCGCGGTCGGGGTCGCGCTCGGTTCCTCCCTGTCCGGCTGGGTCATCGACGCGGCCGGTGCGCGGGCCGGGTACGGGGTTCCGGTCGCGGCCGGGGCCGTCGCGGTCGCGGTCTGTTTCCTCGGGTATCGCCGGCTCAGCGGGCCGGTGCCGCAGCGGGGAGGAACCCATGCACAGCACAGTGAGCGGGAAGAGCGGCACCTGGCGTAACTGGGCGGGGAACGTCACCGCCCGCCCGGCCCGGCAGGTCGCTCCGGCCTCCGTCGAGGAACTCTCCGCCACCGTGCGCAAGGCCGCGGAGGACGGGCTCAGGGTCAAGGCCGTCGGGACGGGTCACTCCTTCACGGCGGCCGCGGCGACCGACGGCGTGCTGATCCGCCCCCACCTGCTGACCGGCATCCGCAGGATCGACCGCGAGGGCGGCACCGTCACGGTCGAGGCCGGCACGCCGCTCAAGCGCCTCAACCTGGCGCTGGCCCGGGAGGGACTGTCGCTCACGAACATGGGCGACATCATGGAGCAGACGGTGTCGGGCGCGACCAGCACCGGCACGCACGGCACCGGCCGCGACTCCGCCTCGATCGCCGCCCAGATCAAGGGCCTCGAGATGGTGACCGCCGACGGCTCGGTCCTCTCGTGCTCCGCGAAGGAGAACCCGGAGGTCTTCGCGGCGGCCCGCGTCGGGATGGGTGCCCTGGGGGTCATCTCCGCGATCACCTTCGCCGTGGAGCCGATGTTCCTCCTCAGCGCGCGCGAGGAGCCGATGACCTTCGACGAGGTGACGGGCTCCTTCGACGAACTGTTCGCGGAGAACGAGCACTTCGAGTTCTACTGGTTCCCCCACACCGGCAACTGCAACACCAAGCGCAACAACCGCAGCGCGGGCCCGGAGCGGCCGGTCGGCACCGTCCGTGGCCTCTACGAGGACGAGTTCCTCTCCAACGGCGTCTTCCAGGCGGTCAATTACGTGGGCCGGGCCCTCCCCGCCTCCATCCCCTCGATAGCCCGGCTGTCCAGCCGCGCGCTGTCCGCCCGCACCTACACCGACATTCCCTACAAGGTCTTCACTTCTCCCCGCCGGGTGCGCTTCACGGAGATGGAATACGCCGTTCCGCGTGCCGCCCTCGTCGGGACACTGCGCGAACTGAAGGCCATGATCGACCGTTCGCCACTGCGCATCAGCTTCCCGGTGGAGGTGCGCACGGCCCCAGAGGACGACATCACCCTCTCCACCGCGTCCGGACGGGACAGCGCGTACATCGCGGTCCACATGTTCCGCGGGACGCCGTACCAGGCGTACTTCAGCGCCGCCGAGCGGATCTTCACCGCGCACGGGGGACGGCCCCACTGGGGCAAGGTCCACACCCGCGACGCCGAGTACCTCGCCGGTGTCTATCCGCGCTTCGGCGAGTTCACCCGACTGCGCGACCGGCTCGACCCCGAACGGCGCTTCGGCAACGACTACTTGCGGCGGGTCCTCGGCGAGTAGCCCGTTCACCTCGACCGATTGCCCGAGCACAGGACGTACGGGCGAAGCGGTCCCCAGAACTCCGGCGATCATGTGAAGAACACGTCTCATCATGATCACGAAAGCGTCACCCCGGGTGCCCAACTCCCGCCCCCGGACAGAAGTTCGGTGGCGAGCCGATCCACGCGAGTGGCCCGAATGGAGTACTGTTGCGAGCCCTGGGTCCGGACACTCGCCAGGCCGTCCGGGGCCTTCCAGGACCGCCGGGAGGGGGCTCGTTGCACAGGGTGATGAGGTTCGTCACTTAGCGTTGCGAATAGGTAACCGTGCCATAACGGCAAGTTCGGGCCACCGTCCGACACGCCGGGCAACTCGGCAAGGTTGTGGCAGGCTGCACCCGGGCAGGCCACACTCGACTAGCGGAAGCAGCGACGCACGTGACGTCGGCAGGCACCACCCGGGAGGTCCCCATGCCCGAACTGCGTGTCGTGGCCGTCTCCAACGACGGCACACGGCTGGTGCTGAAGGCTGCGGACAGCACGGAGTACACGCTTCCGATCGACGAGCGTCTACGCGCCGCCGTACGCGGCGACCGTCCCCGCCTAGGCCAGATCGAGATCGAGGTGGAGAGCCATCTCCGCCCCCGAGACATCCAGGCACGTATACGCGCGGGAGCATCCGCCGAAGAGGTCGCCCAGCTCGCCGGCATCCCTGTCGACCGGGTGCGCCGCTTCGAAGGGCCCGTGCTCGCCGAGCGCGCCTTCATGGCCGAGCGGGCCCGCAAGACTCCCGTCCGCCGACCCGGCGAGACGACCGGCCCCCAGCTCGGCGAGGCGGTGCAGGAGCGCCTCCTGATGCGCGGCGCCGACAAGGAGACCGTCCAGTGGGACTCGTGGCGCCGCGACGACGGCACCTGGGAGGTCCTGCTGGTCTACCGGGTGGCGAGCGAACCGCACGCGGCGAGCTGGACGTACGACCCGCCCCGGCGGCTCGTACAGGCCGTCGACGAGGAGGCGCGCTCGCTGATCGGCGAGTCCGACGACCTCGCCGCGGCCGAGCCCAGCTTCCCGTTCGTGCCGCGCATCGCCCGGCTGCCGCGCGACCGTCCGCTGGACCGCGCGCTGGACCGGCAGATCGAGCGGCCCAGCCTGCCCCCGCCGCCGCCCGAGCCGGACCTGGAGGAGAGCGTCGGCGAGCGCGACTCGCTGACCAGCCTTCTGGAAGCGGTGCCCAGCTTCCGCGGTGACATGGTCGTGCCCGAGCGGCCCTCGGCCGCGCCCGCCGCCTCGACGGCCGCCGCGGCCACGGATCTCCCGGAGACGGAGGAACCGCCCGTCCCGGAGCCCGAGGTGGAGGAACCGCCGGCCCCGGCGGCCTCGGCCGGTTCCGCCTACGCGGACGTGCTCATGCCGCGCTCGGTGGCCAGCCACCGTGAGCGGCTCGTCGGTGCCACCGACCGGCAGGCCGAGGCGGACGGGGTTCGCCCGGGACGCAGAGCGGCCGTGCCGAGCTGGGACGAGATCGTGTTCGGGACACGCCGCAAGAAGCAGGACTAGGAAGTGGCGGGGGCTCGCACCACCTCGGTGCGAGCCCTTTCCGCTTTTCTGGCGTCACTGCGGGTCCGGGCCGGTCGCGACCGGGCGCCGGTCGTCCTGGGACCACTCCGACCAGGAGCCCACGTACAGCGCGGCGGGGATGCCCGCGACCGCCAGCGCAAGGACCTCGTGCGCACCGGAGACACCCGACCCGCAGTAGACGCCGACCTCGGTACCGCCGTCCGCGCCGAGCGCCTTGAAGCGGTCGGCGAGTTCACCGGCCGGCCGGAAGCGACCGGATTCGGCCACATTCCCGGTGGTCGGCGCCGAGACCGCGCCGGGGATGTGCCCGCCCACGCGGTCGATCGGCTCGACGTCGCCGCGGTAGCGCTCGGCGGCCCGGGCGTCGAGGAGCAGACCGGTGCGGGCCAGCGAGGCGGCGCCGTCGGCGTCCAGCACGGGGACCGCTCCGGGAGCCGGTACGAAGGTCCCGGCGGCCGGCGCCGGCACCCCGCTCTCGACCGGACCGCTCCAGGCCGCGAAGCCTCCGTCAAGCACACGCACCGACGGATGACCCGTCCAGCGCAACAGCCACCAGGCGCGCGCGGCGGCCCAGCCGAGCCCTCCGTCGTACACGACCACGTCACGGTCCCCGGACACACCGGCCGCGCGCATGGCCGCGCCGAAGACCTCCGGGTCGGGCAGCGGATGGCGGCCCGCCGCACCGGCGGGACCGGCGAGTTCGGTGTCCAGGTCCACGTAGAAGGCTCCCGGAACGTGCGCTTCCTCGTAGGCCCGGCGCAGGTTCGGGCCGCCCAGCTGCCAGCGGATGTCGAGCACGACCGGCGGGTTCGGCCCCGTCAGGTCGCTCGCGAGTCGGGGTGCGGAGATGATGACGTCCATGGCCACCATCCTCGCGTACGGGGTGGCTACATCGTCCAGGTCCGGCTACTGTGCCCGCCGGGCCGCCCCGACCACGCGGCGTGCGGGAACGGACACCCGCTGTACCGCCGAAGGACATGCGCGAGCCGTCGCCGGGAAACGGATGGGCGACGGGAATGCGGGCACCCTCCCGTCGTGGGCCACTCGGCCGGAGCGCGGCGGGCCCCCGGTGGTGCGACCATCGGCACCGGGGCCACCGGCACCGGGTGCCCCGGTCCGCGCCCGGCGGTACACCCGGATCGAGAGCGCGAGTGAAGCGGCCCCACGAGGCGCCGAGGAGAGGGTGACGATGACCGAGGCACGGGGGTCGGCCGGCCTGAACGGCACTGCGTACGCGCCCGGCACGCCCTGCTGGGTGAGTCTGATGGTGCACGGGATGGCCGCGACCCAGCAGTTCTACGGGGACCTGTTCGGGTGGAAGTTCCAGCCCGGTCCGCAGCAGCTGGGCGCCTATGTCCGGGCGCAGCTCGACGGACAGGAGGTGGCGGGCATCGGCCAGCTGCCACCGGACCGTCATCTGCCCGTCGCGTGGACGCCCTACCTCGCCTCGGACGACGTGGACCTGACCGCGCAGACGGTCCGGCACTGCGGCGGCACCGTCGGCGTCGGGCCCCTGGTCGCCGACGAGGCCGGCCGCCTGGCGATCGCCTCGGATCCCTCGGGTGCCGTGTTCGGCATCTGGCAGGCCGCGGCCCACCTCGGTGCGAGCATCACGGGGGTCCCCGGGACCCTCGCCTGGAACGAGCTGATCACGCGTGACTCCGCGGGCGTCGCCAGGTTCTACGAGAGGGTCTTCGGCTACCAGGAGGAACCCGTCGTCTCCGCCGACTTCGACTACCTCACCCTGCACGCCGCGGGGCGCCCGGTGGCCGGCATCCACGGCGTCGGCGCCGCGCTCCCCCGCGACCGCGGCGCCCACTGGATGACGTACTTCGAGGTCGCCGACGTGGACACGGCGGTGACCCACGTCGACGACCTCGGCGGTCATGTCCTCAAGCCGGCGCACGACAGCCCGCACGGCCGGGTCGCCACGGTGGCGGACCCGGAGGGCGCGGTGTTCTCGGTGGTCCGGACGAACCGCTGAACGCCCTCGGCCGGCCGGGGGCCCGAACGCGTCAGCGCCGGGCCACGGCGGCGTCCACCGGGAGCACGTCCGGGGACAGGACGCCCGCGCGGGCGGTGGCCGCGGTCGTCCGCCGGCGGTGGTGGCGGCGGCACAGCACCTCGTAGCCGATGTCCTCCGACTGGTCGACGTCGCCGACGACGACCTGGGCGCCCTCGACGACCATCCGGCCGCCTATGGTGCGGGCGTTGTGGGTGGCGCGGGCGCCGCACCAGCACAGCGCCTCGACCTGGAGGACCTCCACGCGGTCCGCGAGTTCGACGAGGCGCTGGGAGCCCGGGAAGAGCTTGGAGCGGAAGTCGGTGGTGATACCGAAGGCGAACACGTCGATGTCCAGGTCGTCGACCACGCGGGCGAGCTGGTCGATCTGCTCGGGGGCGAGGAACTGCGCCTCGTCGGCGATGACGTAGTCCGCCCTGCCGCCGCGCGAGAGATGGTCGACGAGGTACGCGTACACGTCCTGGTCGTCCTCGACCTCCACCGCGTCGGTGACCAGGCCGAGGCGGGAGGACAGCTTGCCCTCCCCCGCGCGGTCGTCCCGGGTGAAGATCATGCCCTGCAGGCCGCGGGCCGAGCGGTTGTGCTCGATCTGCAGCGCCAGCGTCGACTTCCCGCAGTCCATGGTTCCGGAGAAGAAGACCAGCTCGGGCATGGGAGGTCGAGTACCTTTCGACAGGGGGGCGGCGGAGCGGGAACAGGGTCAGGAACGTACTTCCAGGAGCGGGACGTGCTGTTCCGCCGGAGTCATGGAGCCGTGGTTGCCGACCATCGCCGACTCCTTCGGTTCCCGCTCGGAAGCGATGATCAGGACGTCGTCACGGGCCGCCGCGACGACGTCGCCGATGCGCGCGTACACCCGCTCGTCGACTCGCGGTCCGAACCAGCCCGCCGCGATCGCCTCGTCCCGCGAAGCCACCCAGAACTGCTCGCCGAGCACCTCGCGCCAGCAGGTCAGGACGTCCGACTCGGCGCCCGGGACCGCGTAGACGTGCCGTGCCCTGCCCTCGCCGCCGAGAAGGGCGACGCCCGCGCGCAGCTCCCAGTCCTCGTCGAAGTCGATGCGGTGCCGCTCGCCGAAGGGAATGTCGATCATGCCGTGGTCGGCCGTGACGTAGAGGGCCGCGCGCGGCGGCAGCTGCTCGGCGAGGCGCTGGACCAGCCGGTCCACGTACATGAGCTGGCCGCGCCAGGCGTCGGAGTCGATACCGGAGCCATGGCCCTTGCCGTCCACCTCGGCGTAGTACGTGTAGACCAGGGAGCGGTCCCCTGCGGCCAGTTGCTCGGCCGCCATGTCCATACGGTCCTCGCCGGTCAGCCGGCCGTGGAACGTCCCGCCGCTGAGCGCGACCTTGGTCAGCGGGGTGTTCTGGAAGTGCGGCGACGACACCTGGGCCGTGTGCACGCCCGCCGCGTCGGCCAGCTGGAACACCGTGGGGTACGGCTGCCACGCGCCCGGCTTGGTCCACGGGATCCAGCGGAGCTGGTTCATCAGCTCGCCGGTCGCCGGGTCGCGCACGGTGTAGCCGGGCAGTCCATGGGCTCCCGGGGGCAGTCCGGTGCCGACCGAGGCCAGCGACGTGGCGGTGGTCGCGGGATAGCCCGCCGTGATCGGCCGGCCGGTGCCACCGCGCGAGCTGCCCAGCAGGGAGGTCATGAACGGGGCCTCGTCCGGGTGCGCCCTGAGCTGCTCCCAGCCGAGGCCGTCGATCAGGAAGACGCAGTTCCGGTCGGCCGGGTCCAGTTCCGCCAGCGAGGCGGTCATGTCCGGTACGTCCATGCCCGCGGCCAGCGTGGGCAGCAGGTCGGCGAGCGAACCGGATCCGTACTCGGGCACGGGCGCGGAGTCGACGGTGAGTGGTTCCGGGTGGTCCCAGACGTGCTGGGACATCAGCGGGTGACGTCCGCGGTCGCCTCGGAGAGCGACTGCGCGAAGACGAGCGTCTGGCGCACGGCGTCCGGGCCGTCGCCGGCCTCGCTGACGCGCAGGCTGAGGTCGTCCGCCGTGGAGCTGCCGGTGTAGCCGTGGTCCGCCTCGCAGTTGGCGTCGCCGCAGGCCGCCGGCTCCAGGTCGATGCGGGCGACCGCGCCCCAGCCGATGGTCAGGACGACCTCGCGCGGCAGCGTCCCCACGACGTACTTCTCGGGGTTCGCCACGACCCGGCTGAGCACGACCGACGAGATCCGGCCGAGCTTCACGGACTCGGTGGAGGTGGTCGCGTACGGCGTCGGCGACGTGGTGTCCGCCGCCTGCTCGTCCGTGTGGCTCACGATGAAGCGGTTGCCCGTGAGGACGAGCACCGTCACGTGCCGGCGCACCTCGTTGGCGTCGAACGTCGTCTCCTGGTGCACCAGATACGACCGGATGGGCTCGCCGCCCACGGCGGCCTCCACCGCCTCGGCCACGAGGGCCGGGTAGTAGCCGCTGCGCTCGATCGCCGCTCGCAGCCCCTGGGTCGTCGTACTGGTCTTGGCCATGATGTCCATCCTACGGGGGCGCACTGACTGCGAGGCACCGGTCAGTACACAGGAAGCGTGCGTGGACCGAGGTCGTCGCGGGCGGGCGGCGGCGCGAGGCGCACGGAGGCGCCGAGCACGCTCAGCCCCCGCGGGGCCACGACGACGGGCTCCAGTGACACGGAAACGACCTCCGGGTGGTCGTCGACAAGGCGGGACAGGCGCAACATCAGCTCCTCCAGCGCCGCCACGTCTGCCGGGGCCGAGCCGCGCCAGCCGAAGAGGAGCGGCGCGGTCCGGATGGACCGGACCAGGGAGGCCGCGTCGCGGTCGGTGACCGGAATCAGCCGGTGCGCGGTGTCCCCGAGCAGCTCGGACGGCGCCCCCGCGAGCCCGAAGGAGAGCACCGCTCCGGCCGCCGGGTCGATGACCGCCCGGACGACCGTGTCGACACCGCGAGGCGCCATCGCCTGGACCACCGGGCGCAGTTCCTCCGGTTCGCCGAAGAGGCTGGTCAGTTCGGCGTACGCCCGCCGCAGTTGCTCCTCGTCCGCCAGGTCCAGCCGGACGCCGCCGAGGTCGGCGCGGTGCCGCAGGTGCGGGGCGGTGGTCTTCAGGGCCACGGGATGGCCGAGGCGCCTCGCCGCCGCCACGGCCTCGTCGGGTGTGGGGGCGGGCAGCGCGCGACGGACGTCGATGCCGTACCGGCCGAGCAGGGCGCAGGTGTCGTCGGGGCCGAGCGTGCGTCCGCCGTCCCCGTCCGCGAGAAGGTCGCCGATCTGTTCGGCCGCGCCCTTCTCGTCGATGTCCTCGTACTCGGGCACCCTTCCCGGATCGGCGTCCTCGCGGCGCCACTGGCCGTAGCGCACGGCTTCGGCGAGCGCGCGGACGGCCCGCTCGGCGGCGGGGTAGGCGGGGATGAGCCGGGAATGCGCACCGGGGTCCGCCGCCGCCGTCTCCGGGGCTTCCGCCCCGGCCGCCGTCCGGGGGCCGCTCACTTCGGTGACGTCCCTCGCGCTGTCGGTCTCGGTGCTGGCGGTCCCGAAGCCGTCCGTCCGGGTGCTGCCCGCCCTCGTGCTGTCCGCCGCGGTGTTCTGCGCCGCGGTGTTCTGCGCCACGGTGTTCTGCGCCGCGGTGTTCTGCGCCGCAGTGGGTCGGCCGGCGGCGGGGTGGGCCGGGTTGTCGGCGTCCGCGCCCGCCGGGAGGACGGGAGCGGCCTGCGGTGCCGTGCCGGCGGCCGCGGACAGGGCCTCCGCGAGCCCGCCCAGCTCCACGTGGACCACGAGAACCGGCTTGGCGGGAGCCGCCGCGGAGGCCGACCGCAGGGCCTCCGCCAGAGCGGCGTCCGCCGCGGACCGCTCGCTGACCGCCGGGATCGCGGTGACCACGACGGCGTCACAGGCGTCGTCGGCCAGTGCCCGTGTCAGCGCGGCGCGGAAGTCCTCGGCTCTGGCGTCCGTCGTCAGGTCGTGGGGCGGCAGCGGCCGCAGCCCCTGGGCGAGACACGCGTCGTACGTCAGCAGGCCGAGCGATTCGGAGTTGCCGAGAATGGCGACCCGCGGGCCGGCGGGCAGGGGCTGGCGCGCCAGCAGCAGCCCCGCGTCGACCAGTTCCGTGATCGTGTCCACCCGGATGACCCCGGCCTGCCGCAGCAGGGCGGACACCGTGGCGTGGGGCAGCCGCGTGGCCCGTACGGCGTGCCCCTGGGGCGCCGCTCCGCCGTGCCGGGCGCCCTGGACGACGACCAGTGGTTTGGCCGCGGCCGTGCGCCGCGCGAGGCGGGTGAACTTCCGCGGGTTGCCGATGGATTCGAGGTACATGAGCGCGACGTCGGTGTCCGGGTCGTCGTACCAGTACTGCAGGACGTCGTTGCCGGACACGTCCGCGCGGTTGCCCGAGGAGACGAAGGTCGACACGCCCGTCACCCCCGTGACCCCGCCGCCGCGGCGGTGCAGCCGGGACAGCAGCGCGATCCCGATGGCCCCGGACTGCGCGAACAGGCCGATGCGCCCGGTGCGCGGCATCTCGGGCGCCAGGGAGGCGTTGAGCCGCGTCCGCGGTGAGGTGTTGATGACTCCGAAGGCGTTCGGCCCGATGATGCGCATTCCGTACGTACGCGCCTGGCGCACGAGTTGGCGCTGGCGCTCCCGGCCCTCGGGGCCGCTCTCGGCGTATCCCGCGGCGACCACGACGAGCCCCTGCACCCCGTGCTCACCGCACTCCGCGACCGCTTCGGGGATCCGTTCGGCCGGGACGGCGAGCACGGCGAGGTCGACGGGCTCGGCGATGTCCCGCACGGAGCGGTGGGCCGGGACGCCGGCGATCTCCTTCTCCTGGACTGCTCCGTTCACCGCGTACAGGCGTCCGGTGAACCCCGCGTCGCGAAGGTTCTCCAGTATGCCGCGCCCCACTCCCCCGGGGGTGCGGCCCGCTCCGACGACCGCGACGCTGCCGGGCGCCAGGAGCCGGGCCACCGAGCGCGCCTCCGCCCGCTGCTCCCGCGCGCGCTGCACGGCGAGCGAGCGGTCGGTGGGCTCCAGGTCGAACTCCAGGCGGACGACGCCGTCCTCGAAGCTGCGCTTCTGCTGGTACCCGGCGTCCGTGAACACCTTGATCATCTTGTTGTTGGCGGGCAGCACCTCGGCGGCGAAGCGGCGGATGCCGCGCTCACGCGCGACGGCCGCGATGTGCTCGAGCAGCGCGGACGCCACCCCACGGCCCTGGTGGGCGTCCTGGACGAGGAAGGCGACCTCCGCCTCGTCCGCGGGTCCGGAGGCGGGCAGACCGTCCGCGTCGATGCGGTCGTAGCGGACGGTCGCGATGAACTCGCCGCCGACGGTGGCCGCGAGGCCCACCCGGTCCACGTAGTCGTGGTGGGTGAAGCGGTGGACGTCCTTGGCGGACAGACGGGGGTAGGGCGCGAAGAAGCGGTAGTACTTCGACTCGTCCGACACCTGCTCGTAGAAGCTGACGAGGCGGTCGGCGTCGTCGGCCGCGATGGGCCGGACGCGCGCGGTGCCGCCGTCGCGCAGGACGACGTCGGCCTCCCAGTGAGCGGGGTACTCGTGCCGGTCCGTCGGGGTCTGCATGGGGCCCAGAGTACGACTCGCCTCCGACAACGACGGGGGCTCCGCCCGGCACGGCAGGGGCACGGCCGGCGGGGTGCCGGCGGCGGCGGGTTCGCGTGCGGCCGGGGCGCGGGGCAGTCTTGGGGTCCGCGCCCGCTCGGGGCGCCGCACGTATGGAACACTGGTCTAGACAACCTTGAGACACCTGAAGGGCAGCATCACATGGCTGAGCGCCGCGTCAACGTCGGCTGGACCGAGGGCCTTCACGCCCGCCCCGCCTCCATCTTCGTCCGGGCGGCCACGGCCTCCGGCGTCCCCGTGACGATCGCCAAGGCCGACGGCAACCCCGTCAACGCCGCTTCCATGCTCGCGGTCCTCGGCCTGGGCGCCCAGGGCGGCGAGGAGATCGTCCTGGCCTCCGACGCCGAGGGCGCGGACGCCGCGCTCGACCGTCTGGCCAAGCTGGTCGCCGAAGGTCTCGACGAACTCCCCGAGACGGTCTGACCGCGCGATCACGTACGGCGGAGCCGCGTCACCCACACCCCGGGGCGACGCGGTTCCGCCGTTTTTTCTTTACGCGCCGGAGCGGGTCGGCTATTTCCGCGCTTACGGACAATGCGCGCTCCGCAATTACCGGCACGGTCGGCACGCGGCACACGAAAAAATGGCAGCGCACATAGTCGCCCGCCGAATACCTTCTTTGTATACGGTGTTCCTGTTAATACCGCGGGCCCGCCGTGTTTACGGGATGTTGCGAAGTCCTCACACGCTCGGCGCGGTGCCCGCCGGGAAAGCGCAGCCGGTGCGCGGTCGTCGCCCGCTCGGCGTGCAGCGCCGTGACCGACCGGGCCCGGTCGCTGTCGCCGCGGGCGACGGCGTCCACGATGGCCCCGTGCTCGGTCCACGACTCGGCGGGGTGCGCGGGCGCCTCGACCGAGTACATCCAGGCGATCTTGTGCCGCAGCTGGTTGAGCGTCGAGGTCAGCGCCGGGCTGCCGGATGCCTGCGCGAGCGTCTCGTGGAACCAGCCGCCGAGCGAGCGCAGATCCTCGCTGTTGCCCCGCCTGGCCCGCTCCTGCCCCAGCCTGACCAGGCCGCGCAGCACCTTGAGATGGGCCTCGGTGCGGCGCTGGGCGGCGCGGGCGGCGCCCAGCGGCTCCAGCAGCACGCGCATCTCCAGAAGGTCGGCGGCCTCCTGGTCCGTGGGCTCCGCGACGCACGCGCCCGCGTGCCGGCGGGTCACCACGAAGCCCTCCGCCTCCAGGGTGCGCAGCGCCTCGCGCACGGGGACCCGCGAGACGCCGTAACGGCGTGCGAGCAGTTCTTCGGTCAGCCGGCTGCCGCGCTCGTAGACACCCGCGACGATGTCGTCCCGGATCGCCGTGCATACCGAGCGCGCGGGAATACGCATGACCGGACCTCCGCCTTAATCCCCGCGAAACGCGGTCGATCGACGCCTGTTCAGCGACTCTATTGCAGAGAACGGGAAATTCCGAAGGCGGTTCGGAATCCATGGCTATTTTTTGGACACACGCCACTTCACCCCGCATCGAGGGGCATCGACCGGCGGAAGGCCCCGGCTCGGTGAGCCGGGGCCTTCCGCCGAGAGCCGTGGGTCAGACGTTCACTCCGTGCGAGCGGAGGTACGCGATCGGGTCCAGGTCGGATCCGTACTCCGCGGTCGCGCGCGCCTCGAAGTGCAGATGCGCCCCCGTGACGTTGCCGGTCGCCCCGGAGAGGGCTATCTGCTGCCCCGCAGTGACCGTCTGGCCCACCGAGACACCGATGGACGAGAGGTGCCCGTACTGGGTGTACGTGCCGTCGGCCATCCTGAGGACGACCTGGTTGCCGTAGGAGCCGCCCCAGCCGGCCTCCACGACGGTGCCGGAGCCCACCGCGAGCACCGCGGTGCCACTGGCGGCGTGGAAGTCGATGCCGGTGTGGCTGCCGGAGGACCAGACGGCGCCGCCGGCCTTGTAGGAGGTGGAGACGTACGAACCGGCGATCGGCGCGGTGTACGCGTTGAGGCGCTTGCGCTCGGCCGCACGGGCGGCGCGGGCCTCCGCCGCGCGCTCCTTCTCGGCCCTGGCCTCGGCCTTCGCCGCGGCCTCCTCGGCGCGCTTCTTCGCGGCGGCCTCGGCCTTCTCGCGGGCGGCGTCCTGCTCGGCGGCCTGCCGCTGGGCGGTGGCCTGTGCGTCTATCTCCTGGGCGACCGAGTCGCCGAGGGTGACGGCCTGGGTGAGGCCGGTGTGCCCGGTCTGCGCGACCGAGCTCTCCCCCGCGAACGCCGGGGCGGCGAGGGTGCCCACGACGCCGGTGGTGGCGAGGGCGGCGACGCCGACGGTCCTACGGGTCGTACGTGTCATGCGGCTGGGAAGACGGTGCTTCCCCGTGGCGCGGGTGAACGCCATGAAGTGGCTGGTCCTTTCCTTCCTTCTCGCCTACCGGGTTAGCTGACGGGTTCGGAGCAGGAAGGTCTCCTACGGACCCCCTTCGGGAAGGGCGTCCGATTCACCCCAGGGACGGTGGGTCCCCGGCTCCCCTGGCTCGCGCCGTACGGGGACTCGGCGATGACTGTCCGGTGCCGCGGGCGCGGCGCACTGCCTGACGAACAGCCGGACCGACGCTAAGCGGCGCCTCTTTCAAACGACAAACGGATCACCACTTTTGTAGCGCATGCCACAGAGCAGACAGGCAACCTCCCTACCAATACGGATAGATCAGGCAACCATGGACGAAGGCGGACAACGGCAGGCCCGGGCACCTCGTCGGTCGCCCGGGCCCACCCGCTGTCGGTCACCGGCCAGTCGCTACTCGGCCGTCACGACGCTGACTTCACCGATGCCGAGGGCCCTGACCGGCTCCTCGATCTGCGCGGCGTCACCGACGAGCACGGTCACCAGGCGGTCCACCGGGAAGGCGTTCACGGCTGCCGCGGTGGCCTCCACGGTGCCGGTCGCGGCGAGCTGCTGGTACAGCGTGGCCTGGAAGTCGTCCGGCAGGTGCTGCTCGACCTGGTCCGCGAGCGTGCCCGCGACGGCGGCCGCGGTCTCGTACTTCAGGGGCGCCACACCCACCAGATTCTGCACGGCGATGTCGCGCTCCGCGTCCGTCAGGCCCTCGGCGGCGAGCGTGCGCAGCACCTTCCACAGGTCGTCGAGCGCCGGGCCGGTGTTCGGGGTGTCCACGGAGCCGCTGATGGCGAGCATGGAGATGCCCGTCCCGTCCGGAGCGGAGCGCAGCACCTGCCCGAACGCCCGTACTCCGTAGGTGTATCCCTTCTCCTCGCGCAGGACGCGGTCCAGCCGGGAGGTGAGGGTGCCGCCGAGGCAGTACGTGCCGAGCACCTGGGCGGGCCACACGCGGTCGTGCCGGTCCGCGCCGACGCGGCCGATGAGCAACTGCGTCTGGACGGCTCCGGGACGGTCGACGATGATCACGCGGCCGGTGTCGTCGGCGGTCACCGACGGCACGGGACGCGCCTCGGCCTGCGATCCGGTCCACGCGCCGAGGGTGTCCGCGAGCAGGGCGTCGAGGTCGACGCCGGTGAGGTCGCCGACGATGACCGCGGTGGCCGTGGCGGGGCGTACATGCCTCTCGTAGAAGGCGCGTACGGCCGCGGAGTCGATCGCGGTGACCGTCTCCTCGGTGCCCTGGCGCGGGCGCGACATGCGCGAGTCCGCCGGGAAGAGCTGCCGGGACAGCTCCTTGGCGGCCCGGCGGGCCGGGTTGGCGGTCTCGTGGGGGATCTCGTCGAGCCGGTTGCGCACCAGCCGCTCGATCTCGCCGTCCTCGAACGCGGGCGCCCTGAGGGCGTCGGCGAGCAGGCCGAGCGCCTTGGGCAGCCGGGAGACGGGGACTTCGAGGCTGAGGCGTACGCCGGGGTGGTCGGCGTGGGCGTCGAGGGTGGCGCCGCAGCGCTCCAGCTCGGCGGCGAACTCCTCGGCGGAGTGCTTGTCGGTGCCCTCGGAGAAGGCCCTCGCCATGATCGTGGCGATGCCGTCCAGGCCCTTCGGCTCGGCCTCCAGGGGCGCGTCCAGGAGTACCTCCACGGCGACGACCTGCTGGCCGGGGCGGTGGCAGCGCAGCAGCGTCAGGCCGTTGTCGAGCGCGCCGCGCTCGGGCGCCGGGAAGGCCCAGGGCCGGGCCTCGCCGGCCTGGGGCTGCGGGTGGAACTCCATCGTGGCGAGCTCGGTCACTTGGCCGCCTCCTCGTCGGTGTCGTCGGTGGTGGCGGTGGCGTCGGCGTCCTCGGGGGCGACCGGTTCGTAGACCAGCACCGCGCGGTTGTCGGGGCGCAGGCGGGCCTTGGCGACCTCCTGGACCTCCTCCGCGGTGATGTCGAGGACGCGCTGCACGGCGGTCAGGGCGAGCTGGGGGTCGCCGAACAGGACGGCGTACCGGCACAGTTCGTCGGCGCGGCCGGCGACCGTACCGAGCCGGTCCAGCCACTCGCGCTCCAACTGGGCCTGCGCGCGCTCCATCTCCTCGGCGGTGGGGCCCTCCTCGGCGAACCGGGCGAGCTCCTCGTCGACGGCGGCCTCGATCACCGGGACCTCGACGTCACCGGACGTCTTCACGTCGAGCCACCCCAGGGAGGGCGCCCCGGCGAGGCGCAGCAGGCCGAACCCGGCCGCCACGGCGGTGCGGTCACGGCGCACGAGCCGGTTGTAGAGCCGGGACGACTCGCCGCCGCCGAGAACCGTGAGGGCCAGGTCGGCCGCGTCGGCCGCGCGCGTGCCGTCCTCCGGGAGGCGGTAGGCGGCCATCAGCGCGCGGGCCGGGACCTCCTCCTCGACGACCTCGCGCAGCTGCTCACCGATGGTCTCCGGGAGCGAGCCGTCGCGCGGGGCGGGCTTGCCGTCGTGGCTCGCGATGGAGCCGAAGTACTTCTCGACCCAGGCGAGCGTCTGCTCCGGGTCGATGTCGCCGACGATCGACAGCACCGCGTTGTTGGGCGCGTAGTAGGTGCGGAAGAAGGCGCGGGCGTCCTCGAGGGTGGCCGCGTCCAGATCGGCCATCGACCCGATCGGGGTGTGGTGGTAGGGGTGGCCCTCCGGGTAGGCGAGAGCGGTCAGCTTCTCGAACGCGGTGCCGTAGGGGACGTTGTCGTAGCGCTGCCTGCGCTCGTTCTTGACGACGTCCCGCTGGTTCTCCATCGACTCCTCGTCGAGGGCGGCGAGGAGCGAGCCCATCCGGTCGGCCTCCAGCCAGAGAGCGAGCTCCAGCTGATGGGTCGGCATGGTCTCGAAATAGTTGGTCCGCTCGAAACTCGTCGTGCCGTTGAGCGAACCGCCCGCTCCCTGCACCAGTTCGAAGTGGCCGTTGCCCTTCACCTGTCCGGAGCCCTGGAACATGAGGTGCTCGAAGAGGTGGGCGAGCCCGGTGCGGCCCTTGACCTCGTGGCGCGAGCCTACGTCGTACCAGAGGCACACCGCCGCGACAGGGGTCAGGTGGTCCTCGGAGAGCACCACACGCAGGCCGTTGGCCAGGCGGTGCTCGGTCGCTGTCAGGCCGCCGGAACCGGCCTCGGCTGTGGCCGTGTGACCCATGGGCATGTACGTCCCTTCGATCGCGGGGAACTGCTGAATTCCTGCTAGTCATGCCACTGTATGCAAGCGCGCGGACAGCTGGCGAAGTTCCCGTGCCGGGTACGCCGAGAGCGAGCACGCCCGGCGCCACCGGCATCTCGTACGGTCGTACGAGCGCGGGCGCGCCCCCGGCCCGGGGGCGGAAACCGGACACACGGCTTCCGGAGGGCGCGAACGCCACCGTGATCATGTCCGTACCCCCTGGGGACCGCCGCGCGGCCGGCGACGCGGTAGCGTCCTGGGACCTCCGCGGTCCGCCGCAGGCCACGCTTCCGAACGCTGTCGAGGCTTCGCCGGCGCGGTCTGCGGGGCCCGTTGGGGCGGTCGCGCACCTGGTCCGCGAAGCCCGTACGGACGGGTCGTGGTCCGCGTTGTCAGTACTCCGGTCCACAATGGACCGCGTCAGCCCCCGTCAGAACCCGTTCATGCCCCGGCAGAGACTGTGAAGGAGTCGCAGCAGCGATGGCCCGCCGCAGCACGAAGACCCCGCCTCCGGACGACTTCGAGGAGCGCATCCTCGACATCGACGTCGTCGACGAGATGCAGGGCTCCTTCCTCGAGTACGCGTACTCGGTCATCTACTCCCGAGCCCTGCCGGACGCCCGCGACGGCCTCAAGCCCGTGCACCGCCGCATCGTCTACCAGATGAACGAGATGGGGCTCCGGCCCGACCGCGGCTACGTGAAGTGCGCCCGTGTCGTCGGCGAGGTCATGGGTAAGCTCCACCCCCACGGCGACGCGTCGATCTACGACGCCCTGGTCCGCCTCGCCCAGCCGTTCTCCATGCGGCTGCCCCTGGTCGACGGCCACGGCAACTTCGGTTCGCTGGGCAACGACGACCCGCCGGCCGCCATGCGGTACACCGAGGCGAGGATGGCCGACGCGACCTCCCTCATGACGGAGTCGATCGAAGAGAACACGGTCGACTTCGCCCCGAACTACGACGGCCAGGAGCAGGAGCCGTCGGTCCTCCCCGCCGCGTATCCGAACCTCCTGGTCAACGGCGCGTCGGGCATCGCGGTCGGTATGGCGACGAACATGGCGCCGCACAACCTCGGCGAGGTCATCGCCGCCGCCCGCCACCTGATCCGCCACCCCGGCGCCGATCTCGACACGCTCATGAAGTACGTGCCGGGCCCCGACCTGCCCACCGGCGGCCGGATCGTCGGCCTGTCCGGGATCAGGGACGCGTACGAGAAGGGCCGCGGCACCTTCAGGATCCGCGCCACGGTCGCCGTGGAGAACGTGACGGCGCGCCGCAAGGGCCTCGTCGTCACCGAACTGCCCTTCACCGTCGGCCCGGAGAAGGTGATCGCGAAGATCAAGGACCTGGTCAACGCGAAGAAGCTGCAGGGCATCGCCGACGTCAAGGACCTCACCGACCGGGCGCACGGTCTGCGGCTGGTCGTCGAGATCAAGAACGGCTTCGTGCCGGAGGCCGTCCTGGAGCAGCTCTACAAGCTGACGCCGATGGAGGAGTCCTTCGGCATCAACAACGTGGCGCTGGTCGACGGCCAGCCGCTCACGCTGGGCCTCAAGGAACTCCTGGAGGTCTATCTCGACCACCGCTTCGAGGTCGTACGCCGCCGCAGCGAGTTCCGCCGCACCAAGAAGCGCGACCGGCTGCACCTGGTCGAGGGCCTGCTCGTGGCCCTGCTGGACATCGACGAGGTCATCCGGCTCATCCGCTCCAGCGAGAACTCCGCCCAGGCCAAGCAGCGCCTGATCGAACACTTCTCGCTGAGCGAGATCCAGACGCAGTACATCCTGGACACGCCGCTGCGCCGGCTGACCAAGTTCGACCGCATCGAGCTGGAGACCGAGCGCGACCGGCTCAACGGCGAGATCGACGAGCTGACCGGCATCCTGGATTCCGACGCCGAGCTGCGCAAGCTGGTGTCGGGCGAACTGGCCGCGGTGGCCGCGAAGTTCGGCACCGACCGGCGTACGGTGCTGCTGGAGTCCGCCGGTTCCGCCGCCACGGCCGTCCCGCTGCAGGTGGCGGACGACCCGTGCCGGGTGCTCCTGTCCTCGACGGCGCTGCTGGCCCGTACGGCCAACGGTGAGCCCTTCGGGGAGGACTCGGGCAGGCGCGTCAAGCACGACCTGATCGTCTCGGCCGTCCCGGCGACGGCGCTGGGCGAGATCGGCGCGGTCACGTCCACCGGACGGCTCCTGCGGATCAACGTCATCGACCTTCCGCAGCTGCCCGAGACCGCTTCGGCCCCCAACCTCTCCGGGGGCGCGCCGGTCTCGGAGTTCCTGACGCTGGAGGGCGACGAGCAGGTGGTCTGTCTGACGACGCTCGACGAGTCGTCACCCGGCCTGGCGCTCGGCACGCAGCAGGGCGTGGTCAAGCGGGTCGTCCCGGACTACCCGTCCAACAAGGAGGAGCTGGAGGTCATCTCCCTCAGGGACGGTGACCGGATCGTCGGCGGGGCCGAGTTGCGCACGGGTGAGGAGGACCTGATCTTCATCACCGACGACGCGCAGCTGCTGCGCTACCAGGCGTCCCAGGTCCGCCCGCAGGGCCGGCCCGCGGGCGGTATGACGGGGGTGAAGCTCACCGAGGGCGCCAAGGTGATCTCGTTCACGGCGGTCGACCCGGCCGTGGACGCGGTGGTCTTCACGGTGGCGGGTTCGCGCGGCACGCTGGACGACTCGGTCCAGACGACGGCGAAGCTGACCCCCTTCGACCAGTATCCGCGCAAGGGCCGTGCCACGGGCGGCGTGCGGTGCCAGCGGTTCCTGAAGGGTGAGGACTGCCTGAGCCTGGCGTGGGCGGGTCCCGCACCGGCCCGGGCCGCGCAGAAGGACGGGACGCCGGCGGAACTGCCGGAGATGGACCCGCGCCGGGACGGCTCGGGTGTCTCCCTGGCGAAGACGGTGGCGGCGGTGGCGGGCCCGGTCTAGACCTCCACCGGCTCCTCCCCGCCCTCCGGCTCCTGTACGTACCGCAGGACGCCCCACATGCTGTGCTCGTCGGCGTGTGGGGCGTCGTCCTTGCACGCCTCCAACTGCCGTTCGAGTGCGGGGACGTCGATGCCGGACCCGATGAGCACGAGCTGGGTGAGGCGCTCGTCCCGTCCGCCCTCGGCCCAGGGCTCCGGGTAGAACCGCAGGAACCGGCCCACGGCGTGTACGGCGTACCGGTTACGGGGGTCGGCGGCGCCGAAGTCGATGTACCCCTTGATGCGGTAGAGCCCGTCGGACCTGCTGTCGAGGAAGTCCATCAGCTGCCGGGGCCCGAGGGGCACGTCGGAGGTGAAGGAGAGGGACTCGTAGGCGGAGTGCAGATGGCCCGCATGCCGGCCGGAACCGCTGTCCTCGCCGTCACCGTCGCCGTCGTTGTCGCTGCCGTTGTCCTCGTCGTACCGGTGGAGGTCGTCGAAGGAGAGCTGGCCGATACGTTCCTCGGCCGGCCGGCAGTCGAAGAGGAACTCGGGGTCGATCCGCCCGTACGAGGCGGCGACGACGGCCGCGCCGTCGGCGAGCGTCCGCACGAGTCCCAGGACCCGGTCGGGATCCGCGGCCCGGTCCGTCTTGTTGACGACGACGAGGTCGGCGACGGCGAGATGCCGGTCGATCTCGGGGTGCTTCTCGCGGGTGGCGTCGAACTCGGCGGCGTCGACGACCTCGACGAGGCCGCCGTAGACGATGTGGGGGTTCTCGCTGGCGAGGAGCATCTTCACCAGCTCCTGCGGCTCGGCGAGGCCGCTCGCCTCGATGACGATCACGTCCATCCGGACGGAGGGCCGCGCGAGCCGGTCCAGATACAGATCGAGTTCGCTGGAGTCGACCGCGCAGCACAGGCAGCCGTTCCCGAGGGAGACGGTGGAGTCACCGAGCGCGCCGGCGACGGCCATCGCGTCGATCTCGATGGCCCCGAAGTCGTTCACGATCGCCCCGATACGGCTGCCGCCGCCGCGGTGCAGGAGATGGTTGAGGAGGGTGGTCTTACCGGAGCCCAGAAAGCCGGCGAGGACGAGGACGGGGATCTGCCGGGGGCTCGCCTGACTCAACGCGCGACCTCTCTCACACCAATGCGTGCACCGGCTCGCGGACCGGCTCTCACGACGGGGAACGAATGCCCACCAAGGATACGAGGCGCCGGAAACCCCTCGGAGTGAACGATTGTTAGCGGCGCTCGCGGGGCACACGTCAGGCAAGGCGCCGAGCTGCGCGACCCGCGCTTACCTCCGTGCGCCGCCTCTCCGCCTCCCAGCCGATCAGACCCGCTCGGCACCCTGGGAGACGGCAAGCGCCGCCCAACGCTCGCCGGTCCCCATCAGTCGACCCGCACCCGACGACCGGCGGACGGCCGCCTGATTCGGGGGTTGACATGGCCACACAGAACTTTGGCATCCGGGGGTTGAGTACCGTCGCCGTGGCGGGACTCGCGTTCACCACAGGAACTCTCGTGGTCCTCACCCTCCAGCAGCGTCAGTACAGCAGGACCAGACTGCGGGTGGAGCAGCAGCGCGTGCACCTGCAACTGCTGGGCAGGGCCATGGACGACCCGGAACTGGCCGTCGTGATGAGCACGGTCGACCTCAGCGGCGCGCCGGTCGCCGAGCAGCCCCGGCTGCGACGCCAGTACCTCTTCGCCAACGCCCTGTACGCGAACGCCCTGCATGCCTTCCACGCCGGACACGTCAACTGGAAGGAACTGCACGGACACCTTCGGGTGCTCTGCCAGAGCAGTGTGTTCCGCGACTTCTGGGAAGCCACCCGCCATCATCGCGACAGCCTCGACGACGCGTCGCAGGAGGCTCGCATAGGCCGGATGGTGGACAGGCTTGTCCGCGATCTGGATGACGCCGACACGGACGAGTGGTGGGTTGTGGGTGAACCCCCCGCGATGTAGGGCCAGTTGGGCTACCCCGCGTTCGCACCATCGACATCACGCGCGTTATTGTCCCGCTCTTGGCCCTACTGCTCCGAGAACCGGGATCCCTCTTGAAAATTGTGCGTCGCATCGGCGCGTCGCCTCGTGAACGAGGCAGCGTGACCGGCGAGACCTGCCCCGACATCTTCGAACTCAGCGATGGCAACTTCGCTGTCATCGGCACCGAGGCCACGGCGGCGCTCGACACCGAGCTCCCCGCCGACGCCGCGCGCGCCGACTACGAACGCATTGTCGTGGTGAGTCGAGAGACCTTGATTCGCGCCAAGGCAGACATCCCCGACGCATGAGTCCCCTTTCCGGAGCACGAGTTCACCCCCGACTCGCTCCGTGATCTCCGACGCCTCGCCGCACCCCACCTCCGTGCAGGCCAGAGGCCGTCCCCGGCCGGGCAGCGGAACAACCGGTCACTGCCCGACGACACACCACGCAAGGCCCGGTGCCAGACCGGCTCTCCGGGCCACGCATGCTCAGCGCCCCACCGGCGGAGGTGGTCAGGCCACCGCGGGAACCGCGGTCGGCGCCCCCGGCCCCACATACCGCGCCGCCGGTCGGATGATCTTCGGGTCCTCCGCCTGCTCCAGGATGTTGGCGCTCCAGCCGACCACCCGGGCCGCCGCGAACGTCGGGGTGAACATCTCCCTCGGGATTCCGCACAGTTCCATGACGACGCCCGCGTAGAACTCCACGTTGGTGTGCAGCTCACGCCCCGGTTTGAGCTCCGCGAGGATCGCCTCCACCCGGCGCTCGACCTCGACGGCGAAGTCGACCAGCGGGCCACCGAACCCCCGGGCGATGTCGCGGAGCATGCGCGAGCGGGGATCCTCCGTGCGGTAGACGGGATGCCCGAAGCCCATGATGCGCTCGCCCGCCAGGACCCGTTCACGGATCCAGGAGTCGATGCGGTCAGGCGTTCCGATGGCGTCGAGGGTGTCCAGGGCCCGGCTCGGGGCACCTCCGTGCAGCGGACCGGAGAGGGCTCCCACCGCCCCGACGAGACAGGCCGCCACGTCCGCGCCCGTGGACGCGATCACACGTGCCGTGAACGTTGACGCGTTGAACCCGTGATCAATGGTTGAGATCAGGTACTGCTCGACGGCCCGCACCCGCTCGGGTTCCGGCTCCGACCCCGTCATCATGTAGAGGTAGTTGGCGGCGTACGACAGGTCGTCGCGCGGCTCGACCGGTTCGAGACCGCGCCCGAGCCGGTGGAGCGCCGTCAGCAGCGTCGGCACCGCCGCCGACGCCGCGAGCGCGTCCGCCCGGCGCCGCTCGGCGTCGAGGTCGTACACGGGCCGGAACCCACGCGCCGCACCGAGCAACGACAGAGCGGTCCGCATCCCGGCCAGCGCGCCGGCCCGCTCACCGGCCCCGGCGATGGCGGGCAGCGCAGCCCGCACCTCCCCGGGCAGCCGACGCAGTTCCGCCGTCCGCGCGGCGAAGGCGGAACGCCGCGCCGCGTCCGGCAGTTCACCGTGCATCAGCAGATGCCACACGTCCTCGAAGGTGCGGCTGCGTGCGAGTTCCACGGCCGAGTACTGCCGGTAGTGGTAGAACCCCTCCAGCCCTCTGACGTCACCCAGCACGGTGTCGGTGACGACGACGCCCGCGAGCCTTCGCGGAACGTCGACGGAAGTGACCGAGGCCCGGCCGGCGGCGGCCCGGTTGTTCGTCATGCTTACCTCCTTGGACATGATTCGACTGTCCATGCTTGACTCAAATATTGTCAACATTGATCCAGTCAATGTATTGGTCCACACACGACGACACATGGATACGGTGACGCCCATGAGGGATCAACAACCGGCCCCGGTACCGGCCCGAGCTCCGGAGCCGACTCACGGAGGACGGCGGATCAGCACCCGCGAAGCCGCCGACCTGCTCGGCGTCAAGCCGGAGACGGTCTACGCCTACGTGAGCCGTGGCCGGCTCAGCAGCCGGAGCACCCCGGGCGGCCGGGGCAGCACCTTCGACCCCGAGGAGGTGGCGGCTCTCGCGCGTCGCAACAGGCGCGAGCCCGCCGAGAGCACGCCCGCCGCGGGGAAGCTGTCCGTCCGCACCCGGATCACCCTGATCGACGGGAACCGCTACTACTTCCGGGGCGTCGACGCGACCGAACTCGCCGCGCACCACTCCTACGAAGAGGTCGCGGAATGGCTCTGGACCGGCGTGCTGCGCCCCGGCGTCACCTTCACGGCTCCCGCCGCCTCCGTCGAGGTGGCGCGCCGCGCCGTCGACTCGCTGCCCGAGCACACGGGCCCCACGGACCGCCTCCGCGTGGCAGCCGTCGCCGCGGCGACGGCTGATCCGCTGCGCTTCGACCTGTCCGAGGAAGCCGTGCTGGGCACGGCCCGCACGTTGATCCCGACGCTCGTCGCCGCGCTGCCTCCCAAGTGGCACGACCGTCGGGACGACGGTCCGCTGGCCCACCGCCTGTGGGTCCGGCTCAGCGGACGCGAGCCTTCCGAGGCGTCCCTGCGGGCCCTGGACGCGGCCCTCGCACTGCTCGTCGACCACGACCTGGCCGCCTCGACCCTGGCGGTCCGCGTGGCGGCCTCGGCCCGTGCCCACGCGTACGCCGCCGTCTCGGCGGGACTCGGCGTCCTGGAAGGCCCCCTGCACGGAGCGGCCAGCGGACTGGCGCACCGGATGCTCCTCGACGTCCTCGACCACGGCACGGCGGTACCCGTGATCGCGGACGAGCTCCGCGCCGGACGCCGTGTGCCGGGCCTCGGCCACCGCGTCTATTCGGGTGAGGACCCACGCGCGCGGGCACTGTTCGCTCTCCTGGAGGAGATCCCCGACGCCGCCCCCGCCCTGGCCGCGGCTCGCGACGTCGTGTCCACGACGGCCCGCCACGCGCCCCTGCACGCCAACGTCGACCTGGCCCTCGCCGTCCTGACGGCCTCGTCCGGCATGCACGCCTCGGCGGGCGAGACGATCTTCGTCGTGGCCCGCACCGCCGGCTGGATCGCCCACATCCTGGAGGAGTACGGCGAGAGCCCCCTGCGGATGCGCCCGAGCGGACACTACGTGGGGGAAACGCCGCCGCGACCACTTCCCGAGCGGTGACACCACCGGCCTTCGAGTAAGCCTGCAGCAAGTCAGGTTAGGCTCACCTTGTGAGTACGTGCGCGAAGGTCTCCCAGGATCTGGGCGAGCCCCTCGCCGGGACCGCCGCCACGGCAAGGACGTGGCTGCTGGTGGAACAGCCCGGTCCCTGGGGTGCCGACGCGCTGACATCGAGCCATCTGGATCCCGCGCTCGGCCGCGCCCTGGAACGGGCCGCGGAGGGCACCGGCGTACGGGTCGCCCTGATCCGCCGCCCGGGACGCCACGCCGACTGCCACACCATCGCCGAGCGTCATGTGTACGCGGCACACACCACCCCGGGAAACGTGTGGCTGCACGAGGCCGTCACGTCCGACCCCGGACACCTGCTGACGCTCGACCTCGCCGAGCTCGGCGCCGGCCTGCCCGGCACCTTCGACACGACGCTCGGAGGCCGCCCCCACACCGGTGATCCGCTCGCTCTGGTGTGCACCAACGGCAAGCGCGACCGGTGCTGCGCCCTGTTCGGCCGCCCCCTCGCCGCCGAACTGGCCGCGTCCGGGGTGAAGGGCACGTGGGAGGTCACGCACCTGGGGGGCCACCGTTTCTCGCCGACCCTCCTCGTACTGCCCTTCGGCTACGCGTACGGCCGCGCCGGGGCCCATGCCGTCAAGGAGGTCCTCCAGGGCGTACGGGAGGGGCGTGTCGTCACCGATGGGTGTCGTGGCAGCTCTGCCTGGGAGCGGCCGGGACAGGCCGCCGAGCTGGCGCTGCGCACCGCGCTGGCCGAGGACGCGGCGGGCGCGCTCAGCGTGGTCCGTACCGACGGCGGGGCCCCCTGCTGGGAGGTGACGGTCGCCCACGCGGACGGCCGCCGGTGGGTCGTCACGGTCGCGCAGGGCGCCTCGTCACCGCCCCGGGCGGAGAGCTGCGGCTCGGCACTCGGCTCACCGGCACGGATGGACGTGACGGCGGTGCGCGAGCTCTCACGCGGGGCGGCCTCGTCTCCCGCGGCCCGCTGACCAGGTCCTCGGACCGAGATGCCCGCCACACCCCCTACGGACTCGCAGGCCGTGCCCCGTACCGTCATGGGTATGAGTTCCACCGCCCCTGTTCGACGACTCCGCCTCGGCATGCCCAGGCGGATGTTCTCGCAGGTGCTGCTGATGCAGGTGGCGATCGCCGCGGGAGTCGCCGTACTCGCGACGGGTCTGTTCCTGGCGCCCCTCAGCGACCAACTGGACGACCAGGCGATGCGGCGTGCGCTCGCGATCGCGCAGACCGCCGCGGCGCAGCCGCAGCTCGCCGAGGAACTCACGTCGACGCGTCCCTACGCGGACGGACCCGTGCAGGCCGAGGCGGAACGGGTCCGCAGGGCGAGCGGCGCCGAATACGTCGTGGTCATGGACATGCGTGGCGTGCGCTGGTCACACACCAACCCCGCCGAGATCGGGGAACGCGTCTCCACCGACCCGCGGCAGGCGCTGGCCGGCCGGGAGGTCATGCAGATCGACGACGGCACGCTGGGCCGCTCGGCGCGCGGCAAGGTGCCCCTGCGGGACGCCCGCGGTGACATCGTCGGCGCGGTCTCGGTCGGCATCGCGTACGACAGTGTGCGGGCCCGTCTGCTCCACGCGATCCCGGGGCTCCTCGCCTACGCGGGCGGGGCGCTGGCCGTCGGCGCGCTGGCCGCCTATCTGATCTCACGCCGGGTGCAGCGCCAGACCCGTGACCTGGCCTTCTCGGACATCGCCGGACTCCTGGCGGAACGTGAGGCCATGCTGCACGGCATCAGGGAGGGCGTCGTCGCGCTGGACCGCGAGGGCAGGATCCGGCTGCTCAACGACGAGGCCCGGCGGCTGCTCGGCCTCGGCGACGAAGCCGTGGGGCAGCCTCTGCACACGGCGCTCGGCGAGGGACGCACGACCGATGTGCTGGCCGGGACCGTCGGCGGAACCGATCTGCTCACCGTCCGCGGACACCGCGTCCTGGTCGCCAACCGCATGCCCACCGACGACGGCGGCGCCGTCGCCACCCTGCGGGACCGCACGGAGCTGGAGCAGCTGGGCCGCGAACTCGACTCGACCCGCGGTCTCATCGACGCCCTGCGCGCCCAGGACCACGAGCACGCCAACCGTATGCACACGCTGCTCGGCCTGCTGGAACTGGAGATGTTCGACGACGCCGTGGAGTTCGTCGGCGAGGCGGTCGGCGATCACCGGGCCACCGCGGAGCAGGTCACCGAGAAGATCCACGACCCGCTGCTCGCCGCCCTGCTGGTGGGCAAGGCCACTGTCGCGGCGGAGCGGGCCGTCGCCCTGCGGATCTCGGACGGGACGCTGTTCCCCGACCGGCTGGTCGACGCCCGGGGGCTGGTCACGATCGTCGGGAACCTCGTCGACAACGCGCTCGACGCCGTCGCGGGAACCCCCCACGCACGCGTGGAGCTCGAATTGCGCGCGCAGGGGCGTACAGCCGTGCTCAAGGTGCGTGACACCGGGCCGGGGATCCCCGCCGCGCAACGTGAGCTGGTCTTCACGGACGGATGGTCCACGAAGGAGCCACCGGCCCACCGCAAGCGCGGGATCGGGCTGTCGCTGGTGCGCCGGCTCGCCGAACGGCAGGGTGGCAGCGCGCGGGTCGCGGAGGCGGAGGGCGGCGGCGCGGAGTTCACGGTCGTGCTGCCGGAGGCACTGGCGGAGCCGCGGCTCGCGCCCGAGCCGGAGCACGGGACCCCGGCCGAGCGGGCACGGGGAAGAGCCGGCACGACGACCGAGGAGGGGCCACGGTGATCGAGGTACTGGTGGTGGACGACGACATCCGGGTCGCGCAGGTCAACGCCGCCTACGTGGAGAAGGTCGCGGGTTTCCACGTCGCGGGCCTGGCTCACTCGGCGGCGGAGGCACTGCGGCAGATGGAAGCGCTGCCCCGGCTGGACCTGGTGCTGCTCGACCACTATCTGCCCGACCGGACGGGACTCGCGGTCGTCCAGGAGATGCGGCGGCGCGGCGACCAGACCGACGTGATCATGGTGACCGCGGCCCGTGACATCACCACGGTCCAGGCGGCGATGCGGTACGGCGCCCTCCAGTATCTGGTGAAGCCGTTCGCCTTCGCCGGACTCCGCGCGAAGCTCGACGCGTACGCCGAGCTGCGGCGTACCCTCGACGGCGGCGGTGAGGCCGAACAGGCCGAGGTCGACCGCATCTTCGGCGCCCTCTCGGCCGGCACCGAGCCGAATCTGCCCAAAGGCCACTCCCCCACCACGGCGGAGGCCGTGCGGCAGGCCCTGGTGACCGCCGAGAGCCCGCTGTCCGCCCAGGAGATCGCCGACCGGACGGGCCTCAGCCGGCAGACCGCTCAGCGCTATCTGAAGCTCCTGGAACGCACCGGCCGGGCCACACTGAGCCTCAAGTACGGCGACGCGGGCCGCCCGGAACACCGCTACGTCTGGGCGACCCGGCCCTGAGGACACCGCTGGGCACACCGCCGGGCACGAGGCCGGGCGACGCGAGGCGGGGACGGTTGAGGACGGCCGAGGCGGGCCGAGGACGGATACGAACGGGCGCCCCCCAGAGGGCCAGGCCCTCTCAGACCGCCCCGGCTCCCGTGAGCGCCCGCACCTCGGTCTCCGCGTGCTTGGCCTCGTCCGGCGGTTCCGCCGAGGCGACCGTGCCGAGCCAGCCCGCGAGGAAGCCCAGCGGGATGGACACCAGGCCGGGATTCTCCAGCGGGAAGTACTGGAGGCCGGCGTCCGGGAACAGCGAGGCGGGACTGCCCGACACCACGGGTGACAGCACCACGAGCACCAGCGCCGGCACCAGACCGCCGTAGACGGACCACACCGCGCCGCGCGTGGTGAAGTTCCGCCAGAACAGCGAGTACAGCAGGACGGGCAGGTTCGCCGACGCGGCGACCGCGAAGGCGAGTCCGACCAGGAAGGCCACGTTCAGGTCGCGCGCGAGCAGCCCGAGCGCGATGGCCACGACGCCGATGCCGACCGCGGCGGTCCGCGCCACCGCCACCTCGCTGCGCGGTTTCCCACGCCTGCGGCGCAGTGACGCGTACAGGTCGTGGGCCACCGACGCCGAGGAGGCGAGCGTGATGCCGGCGACGACCGCGAGGATCGTGGCGAAGGCGATCGCGGCGACGATCGCGAACAGAACCGTTCCGCCGGTGGACGCCGCTCCGCCGCCCAGATCGAGCGCCAGCAGAGGAACTGCCGTGTTCCCGGCCGCGTTCGACCCGCGGACGGCATCGGTGCCGACGATCGCCGCCGCTCCGAAGCCCAGCACGATCGTCATCAGGTAGAACCCGCCGATGAGGCCGATCGACCAGACGACCGAGCGGCGTGCGGCCCGAGCGGTCGGCACGGTGTAGAAGCGCGACAGGATGTGCGGCAGCCCGGCCGTGCCGAGCACCAGGGCGAGGCCCAGACTGATGAAGTCCAGGCGCGCCGTCCAGTCCCCGCCGTACCGCAGTCCCGGCGCGAGGAACGATGTCCCGTGCCCGCTGCGCTCCGCGGCCGTACGCAGCAGTTGGTCGAAGTCTCCGTGGAACCGCAGCAGGACGAGCACCGTCAGCGCGATCGCCCCGCCCATGAGCAGGACCGCCTTGACGATCTGGATCCATGTGGTGGCCCGCATCCCTCCGAACGACACGTAGACGACCATGAGCGCGCCGACACCGATGACCGTCCAGGTCTGTGCCGCCTCGCTCGTGCCTCCCAGCAGCAGGGCGACCAGGCTGCCCGCCCCGACCATCTGGGCCACCAGATACAGAACGGACACGGTCACCGAGGAAGTTCCCGCGGCGATCCGCACCGGCCGCTCACGCATGCGTGAGGCGACGACGTCGGCGAGCGTGAACCGCCCGCAGTTGCGGACCAGTTCGGCGACCAGGAAGAGCACGACGAGCCAGGCGACGAGAAAGCCCACCGAGTAGAGCAGACCGTCGTAGCCGAAGAGCGCGATCAGCCCCGAGATGCCGAGGAAGGAGGCGGCGGACATGTAGTCGCCCGCGATGGCAAAACCATTCTCCATGGGCGAGAAGAGCCGGCCGCCCGCGTAGAACTCCTCCGCCGATCCGTGCCGGTGACGGCTCACCCAGGTCGTGATCCCCAGCGTGACGGCGACGAACACGCTGAAGAGCAGCAGGGCCAGCGTCTGGTGGTCCCCGGTCACCGGCCACCACCCGCGACGCCGCGTGTCAGCTCCTGGGTGTCCCAGCGCAGGTCGAGCGCGGGACGGTCTCTGCGCAGCCGCGCGTGCCGTGCGTACGCCCAGGTGAACAGGAACGTCGTGAGGAACTGTCCGAGCCCCGCGACCATCGCCACGTTCACCGCGCCGGCGACGGGCCGCGCCATGAAGGCCGGTGCCGTGGTCGCCGTCACGACGTATCCCACGTACCAGGTGAAGAAGACGGCGACGCCCGGGATCACGAACCTCCGGTACCGGCTGCGCACCTCCTGGAAGGCCGCACTGCGCTGCACCTCCAGATAGATGTCGGCGGCGCGGGCGCTGTGGTCCTGCCGCTCCCCGCGCGCGGGCGGCAGGATGGGGGCGGGTGCGCCCGTACCGTCCAGCTCGCCCCACCCGGAAGCGAGCGCGTCGTACCAGGGATCGTCGATCCGGACCTTTCCGGCGTCGGGACCCTCGTGCTTCTCCACCGAACTCTCCTTGTCCGCGGCCCGTTTCGGCCGCGTGCCCAAGGATGGACAGAACGGGAAGATCCCTGACTCTTCTCCCCCGCACTTCACCCCATCAGGTGACCCACCCCCCTGGTGGGCGCACAAGCCACCGCGCGAAGGCGTAACGGACCGCCGCGGACAGTCCCTGAGCCGGGGCCGGCCGGTACTCCGGCCGGCCCCGCCGGGTCGCCTACGCGTCGATGCGCGAGCGGTCCAGCGTCGCCGCGGAGCTGGAGATGAACTCCTTGCGCGGAGCGACGTCGTTGCCCATCAGCAGGTCGAACACCTGCTCGGAGGCTTCGAGGTCGGAGATGTTGATCCGGCGCAGGGTGCGGTGGCGCGGGTCCATGGTCGTCTCCGCCAGCTGGTCCGCGTCCATCTCGCCGAGACCCTTGTAGCGCTGGATCGAGTCCTTGTACCGCACGTTCTTCCGCTGCAGCTCGAGCAGCGTCTCCCGCAGCTCGCGGTCCGAGTACGTGTAGATGTACTTGTCCTGGCCCTTCTTCGGCTGGCTCAGCTCGATGCGGTGCAGCGGCGGCACCGCGGCGAACACCCGGCCGGCCTCGACCATGGGACGCATGTAGCGCTGGAAGAGCGTCAGCAGGAGGCAGCGGATGTGCGCGCCGTCGACATCGGCGTCGACGAGCAGGATGATCTTCCCGTAACGGGCGGTGTCGAGATCGAACGTCCGGCCCGACCCGGCCCCTATGACCTGGATGATCGCGCCGCACTCGACGTTCTTCAGCATGTCCGAGATGGACGACTTCTGGACGTTGAGGATCTTTCCGCGGATCGGCAGCAATGCCTGGAACTCGGAATTCCGGGCGAGCTTGGCGGTGCCGAGCGCCGAGTCCCCCTCGACGATGAACAGCTCGCTGCGCTCCACGTCGTCACTGCGGCAGTCGGCGAGCTTGGCGGGCAGCGAGGAGGACTCCAGAGCGGTCTTCCGGCGCTGCGCGTCCTTGTGCTGGCGGGCCGCGATCCGCGTGCGGGCGGCGGCGACCGCCTTCTCCAGGACGACGCGGGCCTGGGCCGCCGTGTCACGCTTCGTGGAGGTCAGGAACGCCTTGAGCTCCTTGGAGACCACGTTCGTCACGATGCGGCGGGCCGCGGAGGTACCGAGCACCTCCTTCGTCTGCCCTTCGAACTGGGGCTCCGCGAGGCGCACGGTCACGACCGCGGTGAGGCCCTCCAGGGCGTCGTCCTTGACGACGTCGTCCTCGGCGACACGCAGCAGCTTCTTGGCGCGCAGCACTTCGTTGACCGTCTTGGCGACGGCTTGTTCGAAGCCCGCGACGTGGGTTCCGCCCTTGGGTGTGGCGATGATGTTCACGAACGACTTGAGCGTCGTGTCGTAGCCGGTGCCCCAGCGCATCGCGACGTCGACGCCCAGTTCACGGGTGACCTCGGTCGGCGTCATCTGGCCGTGGTCGTCGAGGACCGGGACGGTCTCCTTGAAACTGCCCTGGCCGGAGAACCGGAGCACGTCGCAGACGGGCTTGTCGGAGGCCAGGTACTCGCAGAACTCGCTGATCCCGCCGTCGAAGCGGAAGGACTCCTCGCCCTTGCTGCCGCCCTCGCCGAGCCCGTACTCGTCACGGACGACGATGGTCAGGCCGGGGACCAGGAACGCGGTCTGGCGGGCACGCTGGTGCAGGTTGTCCAGCGAGAGCTTGGCGTCCTTCAGGAAGATCTGCCGGTCCGCCCAGTACCGCACGCGCGTGCCGGTGCGGGTCTTGGGGATCCTCTTGAGCTTGCGCAGCCCGGAGGTCGCGTCGAACGCGGCGTCGGCGCCGTTCCCCTTGAAGGCGCCGGGCGTCCCTCGGCGGAAGCTCACCGCGTGCGTGTTGCCGCCGCGGTCCACCTCGACGTCCAGGCGGGCCGAGAGCGCGTTCACCACGGAGGCTCCCACACCGTGGAGGCCGCCGGAGGCCGCGTACGAGCCGCCACCGAACTTGCCTCCGGCATGCAGCTTGGTCATGACGACCTCGACGCCCGAGAGGCCGGTTTTGGGCTCGACATCGACCGGGATGCCCCGGCCGTTGTCCCGCACCTCGACCGAGCCGTCGTCGTGCAGGGTCACGTCGATGTGGTCGCAGTAGCCTCCGAGGGCTTCGTCCACGGAGTTGTCGATGATCTCCCAGAGGCAGTGCATCAGACCGCGGCTGTCGGTCGAGCCGATGTACATGCCCGGGCGCTTCCGCACGGCCTCAAGCCCCTCGAGGACGAGCAGGTGCCGCGCGGTGTAGTTGGAACCGTCCCGGTCTGCTCCGGTCAGCAGGGCTGTGGACGGCACGGACGTCTCGGCGGTCACGCGGTTCGCTCCTCGCTGAATTTCATGTGGGGCCCTTTTGGGTAAGGGTCCGGCTTCGGTCACCGGTCCGAGGGTACCGACGCCTGGTAGAGCCGTTGTCACGCCACCCTCGTCCCAAACGCAGACTAGTCCAGAGTCGTATGGGTGTTCGATCCCTCGTTGGAGTGAAGTACATATCACGTTCCCTTCGAGGCATGAACCATTTAGGCTCCGGGCACGTCCTCAAGAACAACCGGCAAGCCAGCCGGAGGACTGAACCTGACAGAGTGCGAAACCCGTAAGACACGAAGACACGCAATACGGCTCATTCGCCGCCAACCGGCAGCAGACAGCCGACTCGGAAAGATTTTTTTCGAGGAAGAGCCACGAGCGGGAACGTTTTCGGCCTGGTTGGATGTTGACCCTGGTACGACAGCTCGTCGAGCTAGAGAAGAGGCGACGTGACTACTGTTCTGACCCCCGCGAGCCCGCTGACGGCCGCTGACCGCTGCGACCGTTGCGGCGCCCAGGCATATCTGCGCGTCGTCCTCCTCAACGGTGGTGAACTGCTCTTCTGCGCCCACCACGGGCGCAAGTTCGAGCCGGAACTCAAGAAGATCGCCGCTGAGATACAGGACGAGACGGAGCGCCTGACAGCCGCTCCGGCAAGCGCCAACGACGAAGAGCACTGACACTTCGCGCAGACGACGAGCCATATCCGGCACAGGCCGGTGAGCGGGCGGCCGCCCCTGACCCAGGGGCGGCCGCTCGTGCTCGTGTCCACGGATCCCCGCGACGGGACACCGCGGACACCCTCAGCGAGGGCCCTGACGGCCTCTCCTGAGCGCTTCGGCGACCCCCGAGACCCGCGTGTAGACCCCCGGGCTGCCGGCCCGCCCGCAGCCGCTCCCCCACGACACCAGACCGATCAGCCGCCCCCCGGCGACCAGTGGCCCACCGCTGTCGCCCTGGCAGGCGTCCCGGCCGCCGTCCGCCTCGCCCGCGCACAGCATGGAGCCGGCCAGGTACGTTCCGTCCGCGTCGCCGGGATACGCCTCCGCGCAGACGGCGTCGGGCAGCACCTGGACGCGCGCCGCCCGCAGGGTGCTCGCGTAGTCGCCGCTCCCCGTCGTGTCGCCCCAGCCGTAGACCGCGGCGCTGGTACCCGGCGTGTACGCCGCGTCCGTGGAGTCCGCCATGCGCATGACGGAACCGGCTTCCAGCGGCTGCTCAAGGGTGAGCACGGCGAAGTCACCGGCGTTCGTGTAGGTGTCGTACCGAGGGTTGATCCAGATGTCGCGGACCGCGATCTCACTGCCCCCGTCCGCTTCCAGGTCCCCGCGCCCCGCGACGATCCGCAGATCCCGGACCTGCCGAGGGGGAGCGCCCAGCACGTCCTCGGTCAGACAGTGGGCGGCGGTCAGCACCCTGGACCGGCCGATCACCACTCCCCCGCAGAACTGTCCCGAGCGGGTACCCCCGAACCGGTCACGACTGGACAGGGCCACCGCCCACGGGGTCGCGGCGATCTCGACCGGATGGCCGCCGATGACGACGTCGCCGGACGCGGCGGTCGGCGCCACCAGCGTTGTCACGGCCACCGTTGCCGCCACGGCCAGCGCTCCGGCGTAGGGACGACGCATACACGCTCCTCACTCGGGGTTGCCATACAACACCCAGAGTGATCCACCGGTCGGTGGCGCGCACCGCGCACGGACCGAGGGCCCGGCTCCCTGGACGGGAAAGCCGGGCCCTCGTGTCGTCCTACGGCCGTGGCCTAGTCGAGGTAGTCGCGCAGGACCTGCGAGCGCGAGGGGTGACGCAGCTTCGACATCGTCTTGGACTCGATCTGGCGGATCCGCTCGCGCGTCACGCCGTACACCTTGCCGATCTCGTCAAGGGTCTTCGGCTGGCCGTCGGTGAGACCGAAGCGCATCGAGACGACGCCCGCCTCACGCTCGGACAGGGTGTCCAGAACGGAGTGCAGCTGCTCCTGCAGGAGCGTGAAGCTGACCGCGTCGGCCGGGACGACCGCCTCGGAGTCCTCGATGAGGTCACCGAACTCGCTGTCGCCGTCCTCACCCAGGGGGGTGTGGAGGGAGATCGGCTCACGACCGTACTTCTGGACCTCGATGACCTTCTCCGGGGTCATGTCGAGTTCCTTGGCCAGCTCCTCCGGGGTGGGCTCGCGGCCCAGGTCCTGGAGCATCTGACGCTGCACGCGCGCGAGCTTGTTGATGACCTCGACCATGTGCACCGGGATACGGATGGTGCGGGCCTGGTCGGCCATGGCGCGGGTGATCGCCTGCCGGATCCACCATGTGGCGTACGTCGAGAACTTGTAGCCCTTGGTGTAGTCGAACTTCTCCACCGCGCGGATCAGACCGAGGTTGCCCTCCTGGATGAGGTCCAGGAAGAGCATGCCGCGCCCGGTGTACCGCTTGGCCAGGGAGACCACCAGCCGGAGGTTGGCCTCCAGGAGGTGGTTCTTGGCGCGGCGGCCGTCCTCGGCGATGATCTCCAGCTCGCGCTTGAGCTTCGGCGCCAGCTTGTCGGCGTTGGCCAGCTTGTCCTCGGCGAACAGACCGGCCTCGATGCGCTTGGCGAGCTCGACCTCCTGCTCGGCGTTGAGCAGCGGGACCTTGCCGATCTGCTTGAGGTAGTCCTTGACCGGGTCGGCGGTGGCACCGGCGGCGGCGACCTGCTGCGCCGGCGCGTCGTCCTCGTCCTCGTCGGACAGGACGAAGCCCTGGGCGCCGTCCTCGGTGGGCTCCTCGCCGGCGGCCTTGGCCGCGCCAGGAGTCTCCTCCGTCGCGTCGTCGTCGGCCGGCTCGGCGTCGTCCTTCTTGCCGGCGGTCTTCTTGGCCACGGCCTTCTTGGCGACGGTCTTCTTCGCGACGGCCTTCTTCGCGGTCGCCTTCTTGGCGACCGCCTTCTTGGCGGACGCGTCCTCGTCGGGGAGGTCCGCGTCGGGCATCACGGGCGTGGCGGTGGCGGTGGCCTTCTTGGCCGTCGCCGTCTTCGCCGCGACGGTCTTGGTGGCGGTGCGCTTGACGGGACTCTTCGCTGCGACGCTCTTCCGGGTGCGCTTGGGCTCCGCAGCACTGACCATCAGCGTCACACCCTCTTCCTCGAGGATCTGGTTGAGGCTGCGCAGTACGTTCTTCCACTGAGTGGCCGGAATCTGGTCAGCTTCGAAGGCCCGACGCACGTCATCGCCGGCGATCTGCCCCTCAGCCTTTCCCCGCTCAATGAGCGCCATGACAGAGACGGACTCGGCGATCTCCGGCGGGAGCGTACGGGATGTGCTGGCCGACACGAACAACCTCTCGGAACGTTGGAAAACGGCTTCCGGCCCCGTCCACTGCGGACCGGAGCCGACGACCGCCGACTTTGGAATGGGCCGACGGCGCGGGCGAGGGCCGGGAAGAGTCACAGCGCCTGGAGCGGCGCCCGTATTCCCTGCTCGGCTGTCACCTCTTAGGTCATCGCGCTGTCCCGAAGAGCGTTACGCCCAATCTGCGTGGCCCGAGTCACACCGCGTAATCACCCAAAAGCAGCCATATGCGGTCAGACGCGGTCAGAAACGGCCGACCGGCGTCGTCGGCCTCTCGTCGCGCCGTTCATCGCACCGCCGGGCCCCGACGGATCCTCCTGGGAATCCGGTGGGGCCCGGCGGCAGACCGTTCCTGGGCCTGGACATGCCACGCGGGGCAGCTGCTCCCGACCGCGCCACCCGGGGTACGCGATCAGTGCTCGCGCGGCGCGGGAACGACGCGCTCCACCTCGGGGTGGACGGTGAGCAGTTGCCGCATGGCCGCCTCCGCGCCCGAGGCGTCGCCCGCGGCGAGGGCGTCCGCGATGCGGGCATGGTGCGCGAGGGATGCCTCGTTCGGCCGGTCACAGCCCACGACCGGACCGCCGGAGACCTGGAGCGCGGCCGACACGATCCCGGAGAGGTGCTCCAGCATGCGGTTGCCGGCGACCTGGATGAGCAGGGAGTGGAACTCCGCGTCGGCCCGCGAGAAGGTGAGCGCGTCACCCTGCGCCAGCGCGTGGCCCATGATCTCGATCATGTCGGTGAGCCGCTGCTGGACCTCCGGCCGGCCGTGCCCGGCGGCGAGACGGGCGGCCAGCGGCTCGATCGTCCAGCGCAGCTCGCTCAGCTCACGCCGCTGGCTGTCGCGCTGCGGACCGAAGGCGCGCCACTCGATGATGTCCGGGTCCAGGAGGTTCCAGTCGCTGACGGGCCGTACGCGCGTGCCGACGTTGGGGCGTGCGCTGACCAGACCTTTCGCCTCCAGGACACGGAGCGACTCACGGACCACGGTGCGGGAGACCTCGAACCGCTGGCCGATCTCCTCCGGCACGAGCGGACGGTCGGCGCCCAGGTCACCGGAGACGATCATCTGACCCAACTGCTGAACCAGTTGGCCATGCAGGCCGCGGCCTCGACTGCCGGCGGTACGTCGGCCCACGCGCCCCAGGTCCTGGTCCGTGGTGTCCCACACGGAGGCGCCGAGACGGTCCGCGCCGGACGTCTCCGCATAGGGGTAGCGATCGAGTTCGCCCGGTCCGGCGAGGCCGGAGTCTGCGGAACGGGCGGCTGTCATCATGGCGTGCGCAAGGGTAGTCACGGATCCTTTGTCGGCGTCGCCTCCAACTCCCTTGAGGTCTTTGGTGAAAAGCACACGAAAGGGTGATCGCTCACCGCGTCGCAATTGACGCCTTTTCGGAAGGAAGTGGGCGTTCTGCGCGGAGTTGCGCACACGAGGGGAACACACGTGCATGGACGGTCGTCATCGGACCCTGCTCCGTAGGGTCGTGAGCAGATATGCGCAGAGCAGAGCCGTGAGAGACAACATCAGTGCGCCGCCGACGGGTTGAGAGATCACTCCTGCCACGGCGGCGAGATGGTGCTCGCCCCCGAACGGCCACCGCACCAGCACGAGCTCGCGCAGCCGGTTCGAGAACCCGGCGGCCGTCCGAACCGACGGCCCCTCCAGAACAGCTTGTACGACCGGCACGACGAGGATCGGTACGGCGAGGACCGCCGCGAGTCCCGCGGTCGTGGAACGGAAGATACCCGCCGCCAGCACTCCCGCCCACGCACAGCCGGCCACGAGGCCGATCCAACTCGCGCCCTGTGCGATCCAGTCCGCGGGAACTCCGGTCAGCTCCCGCCCGTACACGAGGTACAGCAGTTCGGCGTTCACGCCCACCCCGACGAGCGCCAGCGTCAGTGCGGTGCCCGCGGCGACGACGAGTTTGGCGGCCAGCAGCCCCAGGCGGCGCGGGACGGTACCGCGGTCCGCGGCCAGGGCGGGATGCCGGAACTCGTCCCCGAAGGCGAAGGCGCCGAGCAGCCCCGCGCCGAGCGCCGCGGGCGGCAGAGGAAAGTCCCGCGGCCACGCAGCGAGCAGCCGTGCCTGTGAGGTGTGTCCCGCCCTGGCCAGCAGGACGGAGATGAGGGCGGAGGCGACGACCACGGCGGCCGCGGTCAGCCAACCCGTGCCGACACCCGTCGCACGACGCAGCTCGTACCGCAGCGGACGCAGGGGGCCCGTGCCGGGGCGGACGGTGATGGGAGGCGGGAGGGGCGACGGCTCGCGCGCGCCCTGCGCCTGCGCGGTCCCTGCGGGCGCCGCGACCTCGCCGGGATCCGTCTCGGCTTCCTGATGTACGGGCACCGGTCCCATGTCGCCGACCTCGTCGGCGAGTTGGTGTACGAGGATGCCGTGCCGATAGGCGGCCTCGCCGACCTCGGCGCAGGTGCTGCCGTACACGGAGAGGCGGTTGCCGTCCTCCTGCACGACCTCGACGGAGTGCCGGGCGGTGCGGGCCTCCTTGGTCAGCAGAGCACCGAGCCGGACGGCGTGCGGGCTGCGGACGGCGACACGTGGCCGCAGCCGGGTACGCGAGAAGTCCGCGACCTCCTGGTCGGCGACGAGCCTGCCCTTCTCCAGCGTGACGACGCGGTCGGCGGTCCGCGCGGCTTCCCTGGGGTCGTCCGTGGCGAACAGTACGGTCCCGCCCGCATCGGCGTGAGCACGCAGAACTCCGTGCAGCCAACGGCTCTCGCGGGCGGAGAGTCCGTCGGTGGCACCGTCGAGCATGAGCGTGTGCGGATCGGCGAGCAGGGCACAGGCCAGCCCCAGACGGCGGTCCATGCCGCGCGAGAGCGTGCCCAGTCGTTCGTCGCGCAGGCTGACGAGGCCCATCACCTCCAGGACGTCGTCGGCACGCCGCGCGGGGACGCCCGCCGCGGCGCACAGCATGCGGAGTTGGCCTCGCACCGTGCGTGCCGGATGCCCGGGAACGTCACCCAGGAGAACGCCCACCTCGCGCGAGGGGTGGGCGACCCGGTGCAGTGGGCGGCCTCTGAAGTAGGTGATCCCGCGACCCTGTTGGAGTTCGAGCATGAGCCGCAGCGCGGTCGTCTTGCCCGCGCCCGGGGCTCCGAGGAGCGCCGTGACACGGCCCGCGGGCGCCTCGAAGGAGACGTCGTCGACAGCGGGGGGAAGCTCCTTGCGGGCGTTGCTGGTCAGTCCGATGGCCTGGATCATCCGAAGCAAGATAGCGCGATATGCACCGATTTACGGGCACCTTGGGCGTGCCAGGGCGCAGACGCCGTGCCGGACCGGCCACTTGGCCGTGGCCGGACCGCGGCCCGAGAAACTCCCATCGGCCCCTATCGGCCGCCACCGGCCTCTGGGCGGTGTCAGACCTCGGGGGGTGTCAGACCTCGGGGCGGAGCATCGGCGGGTTGAGCAAGGTCGCGCCGCCGGCGCGGAAGAGCTGGGCGGGGCGGCCACCTTGCCGGGTCGTCGTCCCGCCCGTGGGGACGAGGAAGCCGGGCGTCCCCGTCACCTTGCGGTGGAAGTTGCGCGGATCGAGCGCCACGCCCCACACCGCCTCGTACACCCGGCGCAGTTCGCCGACCGTGAACTCGGGCGGGCAGAAGGCGGTGGCCAGCGACGAGTACTCGATCTTGGAGCGGGCCCGCTCCACACCGTCCGCGAGAATCTGGGCGTGATCGAAGGCGAGCGGCGCGGCCTGCTCTCCGTCACGGCCGTAGCCGCTCTGGTGCAGCAGGTCCTCGACGGGAGCCCACCGTGCGCTGTTCGCGTCCCCACCCGCCCTCGGCGCGGGCAGGTCGGGCGCCAGAGCGAGATGCGCGACGCTGACGACCCTCATCCGCGGATCGCGCTTGGGATCGCCGTAGGTCGCGAGCTGTTCCAGGTGCGCGCCGTTCACCTGTGCGGGAGCGTCCGGGTCGTGGGCGCACAACCCGGTCTCCTCCATCAGTTCCCGTGCCGCGGCCTGCGACAGATCCTCGTCCGGCCGCACGAAACCGCCGGGCAGCGCCCATCGCCCCTGGAAGGGCGGCTCACCCCTCCGTACCACCAGCGCGCACAGGGCATGGCGACGCACGGTCAGCACGACCAGGTCGACGGTGACGGCGAACGGCGCGAAAGCTGACGGGTCGTAGGGCATGCCGCGATCATAGTCGTCTGCCTGACGATAAACACTCCCTTCACCAGTCGCGTACGTGGCCGATCCTCGGCCCTCCGCACGGCCGGCTCCGGTCTCGGGCGGGCCCTCACGCTCCCAGTTGCAGTCCGTCGGCCGCCTCCTCCACCAGGGCGAGGCCGAGCCTGCTGACGCGTACGGAGAACGGTGCTCCCGCCACGCGCAGGCCGGTCAGCCCGATCTCCCCCAGGGGCGCCCCACGGACCGGGCGCAGCGTCACCGTGCGAGCCGGGGCGTCGGGGCGGACCCCGGCGAGGGTGGTGAGCAGCAGGACGCCGGCGGCCGCCGCTGTGGCCGCCGGTCTGCAGGCCGTCGGATGCGGCACCGGTGCACCACCTTCCACGCGCTGCTCCCCCGCGTACATCTCGGGCAGCCGGTGGCCGAATGCCTCAGCCGCCGACAGCACGCCCCGCAGAAGTGACCCCGCCTCCTTCTCGTACCCCGCGGCGGCCAGCCCCGCCACCGCCAGAGCGGTCTCATGGACGCGCACGGCCCCGCTCCGGTGCCCGAACGGGTTGTAGCCCGCCTCCTTCGCCCCCAGGCTGCGCAGCCCCCAGCCCGAGTCCATGGCGGGCCCGCCCAGCAGGCGCGCGAGTTGTTCCGTCTGCGCCCCGGCGAGCAGACCCGGGGCCTGTTCGCCCGCGCCGAGCAGCCCGGTGTCGAGCAGGTGGACGCTGCCGGTGCCGAGGTACGGCAGGAGTCTGTCCCCCGGCAGACGGGCCGCGGCCGGTCTGCCGCCTCCTCTGTCCTCGATCCAGAAATCCTCCTGGAACGCGGTCCTCATCCCCTTCGCCCACTCCCGCAATTCCGCACCGCCTCCCCTGCCGTACGCGTCGAGGAGGTCCGCGCCCAGCAGGGCGGCCCGGTGGGCGTGCGCCTGGGTCTCACACCGCCATGGCCCTGTCGACTGCGCGCCCGGATCCGCGCCCGGGCGGGGATCCGCCAGATACGTCCCGTCGCCGACAGCGGTTCGCAGCCAGCCGAGGCACCGTTCGGCCGCGGGCAGCAGCTCTTCCGTCTCCCGTTCGGAGAGCCCCCAGCGCCGGGCTTCCGCGAGGACCACGGGGAACAGAAGGGTGGCCTCCTGCCCCGTACAGCTCGGTGGCAACTGGGCACCCGCCTGCCGCAGCGGGCCGGGAATCGAGCCGGACCGCGGTCCCGCTCCCACCTCTTGAGTGCGCGCGAGGGTCCGCAGGGTGCCGGCGGCGAGACGCGTGCCCAGCGGCAGGGTCATACGCGCCGCCGCGAGGGCCTCGGCCGGTGCCATCCCGCAACGCCAGGGTGCGCCGCCCGCCAGGTAGGTGTCGGATGCCCGGACGGGGTCACGCAGGAGCAGCGCCTGGAGATCCGCGAGGCTTGTACGCAGGAGCGCCGGGACCCTCGGGTCGTCCCCCGTGGCGCGGGCCGGAGCGAGCGGGCTCGTGGCGCCGTGCGCGACGGCTCGCAGGGGACCCGCCCGGGCCGGACCCACTCTCAGTTCCACGCTGCGGGTGCCGCCCGGCGGCAGATCGATCTCCCAGCGCAGCAGTCCCGCCGAGGCGAGCGCGTCCGAGGGCGGCGGGTCGGCCGTGACGACGGAGTGAACCGTGGCGGACGACCACCGCATGCCGCAGTCATGGACACTGGCCGGCAGATCGGGGCCGGGTCTCCCCGTGGCGACCGCGCGCAGGTCGGCCAGGTCCGTGCCGAGGGCCACCTCGACCGGGAGGCGGAGCGGGCGGTGTGCCGCGCTGCGCAGGGTGATCCGCTCCCTGCCGTCCGCGTACCGCGTCCGTTCGACCAGGACGTCCGGATCGGGCGTGGTGTCGCGGGACAGGCTCAGGGTCGCCACGAAGTGTGCCTGGTCGGCCGCGAGCATCCGGGCCTGGACGTCGAGCGGTTCCCGCCCCGCCACCCGTAGCCGGCATCGGGAGAGCATGCGCCGGCCCGACCGGTAGAAGCCCTCCAGCCCATCACCGGTCAGTTGCGCGCGTTCCGTGGAGATCGCGAGTCCCGGCAGGGCGACACAGATCAGTGCGGTGTGCGCGGACGGCAGGTGCGCCGTGCCGTGCTGCCCGGCCGGAGTGGTCTGCGGGGCGAGGACGGCGCCGCGACCTGTGGAGGGTTGTGCGGGCCTGCCGAGGGCGGGCGGCCGGCCGCTCGGATCGAAGGGCGTGGCGGACGGGGTGGGCAGAGGCATGAGACGGCTTCTTCCGTGCTCCGTGCGCTGAGTGGATGCTCGGCGGTACGTGGGTGCTCAGCTGTGTGCTGAGTGAGGGGTCTGCGACAGGTATGGGCTCGGCGATGTGGGTCGGCTCGGCGATGCGAGGCTTCGGCGGGGTGATGAGGGCTTCCTCGGGGCGTGGGCTTCGACGAGCGAGGCCCGACGTGAGGGCGCGGCATCCGCGGAAGAACGAAGGCCGCACCACTCAGATGAACGGGGCGGGCCTCTCCCGGGTCACGCCCCGGATGACGGAAGCCGACCGTTGGACGCGGGAGCCACCTCACTCACGTATCGCTTTGGGTCGTCCCCGCCCGTCCCGTGCTTCGGCGGGACCGAGCCGTACCGCCACTCGTGCCACCGCTTGTACCGTCGCCGGCCCGGTCCGCTCCCTCCGTAGCGTGGAGGCCGGAGGCGGAGGGTGCGGAGCGGGGCCGGCCCGTGCCGCCAGGACCACCGGTGCCGCCCGTGCCGCCCGTGTCCGCCGGTCGGGAACCGGGCCGGCCGCCCGCGCTTTCCGTGGCCCGCGGCTTGCGTCGGCGGCGGGAAGGAGCGCGGGGCGACCTCGCCGGAGCGTGTGCCGCCGGCCTGTCGGCGCCGATCAGCGACGGCGCCGATACCGAGCCCAAGTCCGAGCCGGACGCCGAGCCGGACGCCGAGGTCGACGCCCGGTCCGCAACCGAAGCCGACGCTGACGCCGGTGTCGAAGCCGACGCCGTTGCCAGTGCCGATGCCGGTGCCAGCGCCGGAGCCGACGCTGGTACTGACGGGGGTACCGACGACGCAGCCCCTTCCCCCTCGACGTGATCCGTCCGCTGCCCGCGGAGACAGCGGCGGATCGACTCCGGGTCCAGGCCCTCGTTGCACGCCTGGTGGAGGAGGCGGGCGAAGAGGTAGCCGGAATCCGCCCCGAGAGCCATGGCCAGGGCTTCGCGAGCCTCCAGTTCGTCGCCGGAGGACCAGGCGACCCACCCGGCGAGCGTGAGCGGAGCCGCGGCGTGCTCCCCGTACGAGCCGACGCAGCGGCGGGCGAGGGCCCGCCAGAGGCGCAGCGCCGGTCCTGCCTCGTCGCCCTCCATCCACTCCGCGGCCCTGTCCCGTGTCGTGCGGTCCTGCAGGCCGAGGATCAGTGCGGCCGCCTCGTCATGACGCAGCAGTTCGTCGTCGCGGAGGTCAGCCGGAAGGGCGCCGGATCCACGGGCGGCGGGTGCGGCGCCGGCGAACCGGCGCATGACCTGCTGGGCCAGCTCCAGGGTCTGGGCGGCCACGACGGCGCGGCTCTCGTCGTCCAGGATCCGGGGAATCAACGCCATGCTCACCGCGTCCAAGGCGGCTTCCTGTTCCTTCGCCGCTGCGGATTCCCAGGGGGCGAACCGCGCTCGCAGTTCCCGCAGGGTGCCCCGCACCTGGAGCCCGGCGTAGGTGGCCGCGGCGGCCAGCACAGAGGTGCCCGGCAGCCCCATGGACGTACCGTCCGAGGGACAGCAGTGCTCACTGGGACAGCAGTACGACCAGAAACGGCCGTCCGAGATGCACAGGGCCTCGATCACCGGTACGTCGAGTGCTCCGCACGCCGTACGCAGCAGTTGGGCGAGCGGACGCAGGCGTTCCATGACCGCCCGGGCCGATTCCCCTTCCCCGGGGTCCAGACAGAGGAAGGCGACCATGCTCTCGGGCAGCGCGCCCCTTCGTTCGCTGCCCTTCACCAGGCCCTGCGCCAGTTGTTGCGCCACGGCAGGCCAGTCGTCCGCGCTGCCCGGGATACCGAGGCGGGCCCGACCGCCGAAACGACCCCGCCCGTCCCTGTCATGGAGCGCGACGAGCACGATGCTGTCCTCGGGCCGGTACCCGAGCAGGTACGGCAGGGCGTCGGCCAGCTCGGCCGGAGTGCGGAGTGTGACTTGGCGCTCGGGGCACGAGGAGTTGGTCGCGCCATGTGTCAGGCCGGCCGAGCTCGCACGGTCACGGCCTTGCCGCCGCCCGCCACCGCCCGCACCCGGTCCGCCCGGCCCCGCCCCACTACCGCTGCCACTGCCACTGCCACTGCCACTGCCACTGCCACTGCCACGGTCACCGCGACTCCCGCCGCGACTGGCACCGCCGCCGTCACCGCCCATCTCGTCGTATCCGCTGATGTCGCCGTATCCACTGATGTCGCCGTCGCCGGGGTTTCCGGCCCGTTCGCTGTGGTTCGTCATGCCGTGACCATCCCGCGAATCCCGAAATCCCGCTCCGCCCTGTGGATAACCACGACCATGACCACGTCAGAAGTTGTCCACAGCGGGCGGTCTCATTCGCGCGATGTCCGACCCATCGGGTTGCATGGGGCCATGAGCAACGAAGAGCTGCGCACGGCGGCCGACACCGTCCTCGCCCGCCTCGTCGGCGCGCCGGGGGGCGACGCCCGGCTGCGCGAGGACCAGTGGCGCGCCATCGAGGCCCTGGTGGCCGACAAGCGCAGAGCCCTGGTCGTGCAGCGCACCGGCTGGGGCAAGTCCGCCGTGTACTTCGTCGCGACCGCGTTGCTGCGGGAGCGCCGAGCGGGCCCCACCGTCATCGTCTCCCCGCTCCTCGCTCTCATGCGCAACCAGGTCGAGGCGGCGGCGCGCGCCGGCATCAGGGCGCGGACGATCAACTCGTCCAACACGGAGGAATGGGACACGGTCCAGGACGAGGTAGCGGCGGGTGACGTGGACGTCCTCCTGGTCAGCCCGGAGCGCCTCAACAACCCGGACTTCCGGGACCAGGTGCTGCCCAAGCTCGCCGCGGCGACCGGTCTCCTCGTGGTGGACGAGGCGCACTGCATCTCCGACTGGGGCCACGACTTCCGGCCGGACTACCGTCGCCTGCGCACCATGCTCGCCGACCTTCCCCCGGGCGTCCCGGTCCTGGCGACCACCGCCACGGCCAACGCGCGGGTGACCGCCGACGTCGCCGAGCAACTGGGCACCGGCGGCAGCACGGACGCGCTCGTCCTGCGAGGCCCGCTGGACCGGGAGAGCCTGAGCCTCGGCGTGCTGCAGATGCCGGACGCCGCCCACCGGATGGCCTGGCTCGCCCAGCACCTGGATGAGCTGCCCGGCTCCGGAATCATCTACACCCTCACGGTGGCCGCCGCCGAGGAGGTCACCGCCTTCCTGCGGCAGTGCGGACACACGGTGGCGTCGTACACGGGGAAGACGGAGAACGCGGACCGCCAGCAGGCGGAGGAGGACCTGCTCGCCAACCGGGTCAAGGCTCTCGTGGCGACATCGGCGCTGGGTATGGGCTTCGACAAGCCTGACCTCGGGTTCGTGGTGCACCTGGGTTCCCCCTCCTCGCCCATCGCCTACTACCAGCAGGTCGGCCGTGCGGGCCGCGGGGTGGAGCATGCCGAGGTGCTGCTCCTGCCGGGCAAGGAGGACCAGGCGATCTGGCAGTACTTCGCGTCGATCGCCTTCCCTCCGGAGGAGCAGGTCAGGCGCACCCTGGACGTGCTGGGCCAGGCGGGCCGCCCGCTGTCCCTGCCCGCCCTGGAACCGCTGGTGGAGCTTCGCCGGTCACGGCTCGAGACGATGCTCAAGGTCCTGGACGTGGACGGCGCGGTGAAGCGCGTCAAAGGCGGCTGGATCTCCACGGGCAATCCGTGGACGTACGACACCGAGCGCTACGCGTGGGTCGCCAAGCAGCGTGCGGCCGAGCAGCAGGCCATGCGTGACTACGTGACGACGACCGGCTGCCGGATGGAGTTCCTGCGCCGGCAGCTGGACGACGAAGGGGCCGCCCCGTGCGGCCGCTGCGACAACTGCGCCGAGCCGCGGTTCTCCGACGCCGTGTCCCCCTCCGCGCTCGACACGGCCCGCGGGGAGCTCGACCGCGCGGGCGTCGAGGTGGAACCCCGGAAGATGTGGCCGACGGGTCTGCCCGCCGTGGGCGTCGACCTGAAGGGACGCATCCCGGCCGGCGAACAGGCCGCGACAGGCCGGGCGCTGGGCAGGCTGTCGGACATCGGGTGGGGCAACCGGCTCCGGCCGATGCTCGGCCCCCAGGCGCCGGACGGACCCGTTCCGGACGATGTGGCGCAGGCCGTCGTCGGTGTGCTGGCCGACTGGGCGAAGGGTCCGGGCGGCTGGGCCTCGGGCGGTCCGGACGTCCCACCGCGACCCGTCGGCGTCGTCACCATGGCGTCGCACCGCCGGCCGCGGCTGGTCCAGTCACTGGGCGCACGGATCGCCGAGGTGGGCCGCCTGCCTCTGCTGGGCTCCATCGAGTACGCACCGGGTGCCGATGCCGCGCAGGCATCCAGAAGCAACAGCGCGCAGCGGCTCAAAGCCCTGGACGGCGCGTTGGTGGTGCCGCCGCAGCTGGCCGCGGCGCTCGCCGAGGCCGAGGGGCCCGTGCTGCTCGTGGACGACGCGACCGATACCGGCTGGACGCTCGCGGTGGCTGCGCGCATGCTCCGGCGGTCCGGTGCGCAGGGGGTGTTGCCGCTGGTCCTCGCCGTGCAAGGGTGATCCTTGCGTGCGGTGCCGAATCCCGGGCAGGGATATAAGTGGCGGATCGCCAGATAACGGTCCGGTGGCCCCAATTGCTCGTTGCCGCAACCAAGTTCGACAGGAAGAATTGACCTCGCGCCCCCGCGTGACCTCCTGAGGCCGCCCGTTCGGTCTGTGCTGCGGCGCACTCCCCCAGTCCGACCCCCGCCCGCAGTGTGGGCGCGTAGCCGAAGGGAGGACCGTGACCTTCGGATTCGCTCCGTCCTCGGCGGCATCGATGTCGACGTCCGCCACTTCCGCCAACCCACTGGCCCGGATGCTCGAACCCGCGGAGTGGGCTTCTGCGGGGATTCCGCTCCTGCGCAATCCCCGGGAGGTCGTCAGCGGACTGCATTCCCGGCATCGGCCCGGCCCCACGACCGCGATCGTGGCGGTACTCGATCCCGACGAACGGCTGAACGCGAGTGCCTCCTTCACTCGGCGGCCCGCCCCGGCGGACGGCTGGATGTTCCGCAACGCACTGCTGGCACAGCTGCGCCGGGTCATCCCGCACGATCTGCGGCGCCGCACACCGGTGCGTACGGCCGTGCTGCTCTACTGCCGCGACGGCGACGCGCGCTGGACGGAGGAGGACGGGGCGTGGATGTGGGGGCTGCGGGACGCCTGCACACTGCACGGACTGCGCTGCGGGGCCTACATCACCCTGACGCGTGACGGCTGGCAGGTGCTGGGGGAAGGACGCGGAGGGCGCCACCCGAACACGGACTCGCCTCCGGAGTCGCTGGAGGCACTGTCCGCGGCCGAGACCGTACAGCCGCGCACCGGTGGCGCCGCCTCGGAGATACTGCGCCGCGCGGCCGCCCGCTGAGCCGGCGACCGCCGTCTGCCCGCGGCGCGGCACGGACGCGCACGCGGGCACGGGCACGGGCAAATCAAGGGCCGGCACTCGCGGCCACCTCTGTGGACCGGTTCGCCCGTGGGCCGCGGAGGCCGGAACGCGCGGCCTCGTACGGACCGGCCGAACGCGGACCCATCGCCGCCCGACAGACCTCACACGTCACACGCCTCACGCGTCGGGGACAGGCGTCACACGCCACACGCAGGACCCGACCACCTCGGCACCCCCAGCGCGGACACGACGGCGGCCAAACTCAGGCCCGCACCCGGCATTCGTGCATCCCGCACCTGCGCCCGGACCCACGCCCACGTCCCGCCGCGAAGACGGCCGACGCAGGCGCGCCCCCGTGCCGGCACGCGTCGGACCGCCCTCTGTGCATGCTGCGCGCTCCGGGCGGATGCCACCGCGGTGGCATCCCGGACACTGTCGGTCGTGAGAGCCCCCGGAAGAACGGGGGTCCTCAGACCCCCGCGCCCAGCACCGAGTTGATCTGCTGCGGATTCCCGCAGACGATCAGCAGGGTGCCGGCTCGGCCGAGAGCCAGCGGCAGGGCCGTGGCAGCAGTGGCGTCGGACCCTCCGTTGACGGCGACGACGACCACGGGCCGGGACGCGGCACGACCGACGGCGGAGGCGTCGGCGTAGAACACGTCGTCTCCCGCGTCGTGCTGGGCCCAGTACGCGGCCTCGCCGAAGGAGAGCTCGTGCGCGGCCCACGGGTGCGGTTCGCCGGTGGTGATCACCAGCACCTCACCGGGAGCCCTGCCCGAGTCAAGGAGCAGGTCGACCGCTTCCTCGGCGGCGTCCAGCGCGCCCTCGGCCGAGGCCGGGATCAGCTGGATCTGCGGAGTCGGGGCAGCGGTGGGGGCCACCGGAGCGGAAGGCCCCGGCTTGGCCACGGCCGTGTCGCGCGGCGTGCGTTGCACAGGCGGCATCGGCCGGACAGGACCCGGACGGCCTGGACGCGGCGGAGCCGCGGGGCGGGGGCCGGGTACGGGACGGGGGGTCGGCGCGGTGCGGCCGGTGGCCGGACTGACGCGGGGACCCTGGGCACTCTCGTGAATCTGAGGCTCCTCGGGAATGAGAGGCATGAGCTGATTTTTATCAAACGCCGGTGCGACTCGCGTAGGCGGGTGGCACATGAGTGCGAACGGAACGGTCAGAAGTCGAAGCCGAGTTGCCCTTCGATCTCCGGAACGTTTCCGTCCGCCCAACTGCGGGCCTTCTTGAGGTGCCGCCACTGGGGCAGCGAATCAAGATACGCCCACGACAGCCGGTGGTACGGGGTGGGCCCCCGCATCTCCAGCGCGGCCCTGTGCACCGGTGACGGATACCCGGCGTTGGCCGCAAAACCGAAGTCTGCATGGTCGATGCCCAGTTCGGCCATCATTTTGTCGCGCTGGACCTTCGCGAGCACCGAAGCCGCCGCGACGGCGACGCAGGACTGGTCGCCCTTGATCACCGTACGGACCCGCCACGGAGTCCCGAGGTAGTCGTGTTTCCCGTCGAGAATGACCGCGTCGGGACGCACCGGCAGCGCTTCGAGCGCGCGGCAGGCGGCCAGCCGCAGCGCGGCCGTCATCCCCAGCTGGTCGATCTCCTCGGGGGAAGCATGCCCCAGGGCGTGCGAGGTCACCCACTCGGCCAGTATTCCGGCGAGCGCGGTGCGCCTCTTGACGGTGAGGAGCTTGGAGTCGGTGAGGCCCTCGGGCGGGCGACGCAGGCCGGTGACCGCGGCACAGACGGTGACCGGGCCGGCCCAGGCGCCGCGCCCCACCTCGTCGACACCGGCGATGACCTTGGCTCCGGTCGTGGCGCGCAGAGAGCGCTCGACGGTGTGGGTAGGTGGTTCGTACGGCATGGCGCCCTCAGCCTACGCCGCCCGCAACCCCGTGCGACACCGGGTTCTCCGGAGCCCCGCGAACGGCTCCCGCCGCGGCGGCGCCGGGGCCCCGGCGCGGCTCACCCGCAGCCCGGTCAGGTCCTGGCCGGCCGCAGTAGCGGGACCATGAACTGGTCGATCATCTCTTCGAGGTCCTGCTCGTTCCATTCGCTCGCGCACACCTTCGAGCGGTACATCATCATGGCCGGAATGGCGTCGAAGACATAGGGGTTCGCTGCGTCCGGCCGCACTTCTCCGCGCCGAATTCCACGATCGACGACCTCACCGAGCAGACGGATGGTCGGCTCGATGACGCCTGTCAGGATCACTTCCTGGAAGCGTCCGGCCTGGGACGCGTCGCATTCGTGAATCACCGAGCGCAGCGCGAATCCGGGACGCGAGAACATCGCCGCGCGGGCCCGCCGGCACAGCTCCAGCAGGTCGTCCCGCACGCCGCCCAGATCGGGTACGTCCTGGAGCGGCGGCAGCCCCGCCTGGAGCGCGTCCGCGACGAGGTCCTCCTTGGACGGCCAGCGGCGGTAGACCGCGGCCTTGCCGGTCTGGGCGCCGGCCGCGACGCCCTCCATCGTGAGGCCGTTCCAGCCGACCGTGCTGAGCTGTTCCAGTGCGGCGTCGAGGATCGCACGTTCGAGTACGGCACCGCGCCTGCGCGGGGAGGCCGCCTGAGCGGGGGCGGCCGTCCAACTCGAGGTAACCATGGGCCTGTCTCCGTTTGAGCGGGCAGTAGCACGCGCGTTCACACGCACGTGCGGACGGACCGAGGTCCGTAAGCGGTCAAGTGACGTAAAGCGGCAACAGCTTCAGTGAACGCTTGCGTTCACTGTCGGGGACTCACTACCTTTTGACGCGACAGTGAACGCGAGCGTTCACTAACGCACTCGTGGGGGACTCAACAGTGACAACCTCTCCGTTGATACAGGATCAGAAGCCAGGAGCGGCCCGCCGGGAGGGGCACCCCGGCATCGCACTCACGGTCATCGCGGCCTGCCAACTCATGGTGGTACTCGACGCGACGATTGTGAACATCGCGCTCCCGCACATTCAAGGCGCCCTGAAGTTCTCCACCACGGACCTCACCTGGGTGGTCAGCGCCTACACACTCACCTTCGGCGGGCTGCTGCTGCTCGGCGGCCGGGCCGGTGACATCCTCGGCCGGCGTCGGGTCTTCACGGCCGGCATCCTGCTCTTCACGGTCGCCTCGCTCCTCGGCGGTTTCGCCCAGGAGCCCTGGCAGCTGCTGGCGGCACGCGCCCTCCAGGGGGTGGGCGGCGCGATCGCCTCCCCCACCTCGCTGGCGCTGATCACCACGACGTTCCCGGAGGGGCCCGAGCGCAACAGGGCGTTCGGTGTCTTCGCCGCGGTCTCGGCCGGCGGTGGCGCCATCGGCCTGCTGGCCGGCGGCATGCTCACCGAGTGGCTCGACTGGCGCTGGGTGCTCTTCGTCAACGTACCCATCGGTGTACTGATCATCGTGGTCACACCGCTCTACATCAGCGAGTCCGAGCGGCATCCGGGGCGTTTCGACATCTCGGGGGCGCTGACGTCGACCCTCGGCATGGCCTCCCTCGTCTACGGCTTCATCCGGGCCGCCGAGGAGGGCTGGCGGGACAGCCTCACCATCGCGTCCTTCGGCGCCGCGGTCGTACTCCTGGTGGCGTTCGCGCTGGTCGAATCCCGGGCCAAGGAACCGATCACACCGCTGCGGATGTTCGCCGACCGCAACCGCTCGGGCACGTACGTGATCATGCTGAGCCTGGCCGCGGCGATGTTCGGCATGTTCTTCTTCATCGTTCTCTTCGTGCAGAACGTGCTGCAGTACACGCCGATCGAGGCCGGCCTGGCCTTCCTGCCGATCACGGTCGCGATCGTCGCCGGTGCGGGTCTGTCGCAGCGGTTCCTGCCCGTGCTCGGCCCGAAGCCGTTCATGGTGGTCGGGTCGTCCCTCGTCACGCTGGGACTGGGCTGGCTGACCTTCATCGACCCCGGCAGTTCGTACCTCAGTGGTGTGCTCGGTCCGATGCTGCTGTTCGGCTTCGGCATGGGGCTGAACTTCGTGACACTCACCCTGACCGCGGTCTCCGGAGTCGCCGTGCACGAGGCGGGCGCCGCGTCGGGCCTCCTCAACGCCACGCAGCAGGTGGGCGGCTCGCTCGGCCTGTCCATCCTGACCACGGTCTTCGGTACGGCGAACCGTGAGGAGGGGGAGAAACAGGTCGCCGACTTCATGGCCACCGCCTCGGCCGAGCAGAAGGCGGAGTTCGCCAGGACGCAGCAGCTCCCGGCGCCCTGGAGCCATGAGGTGCTCGCCCACGGCATCTCCACGGCCTTCATCCCGGCCGTCGCGATGGCCGTACTGGCTCTGATCATCGCCACCCTGGTGATCCGGGTCCGCAAGAGCGATCTGGAAGCGCTCTCGGGCACGGCGGGGCCCGCGGCGGGCTAGCGTCCGAGGGGCCCGCGGCGGGCCGGCCGACGGCCATGCGGTGGCCGCCCACCACGGGCCGCGCGCCCGACGACCGGCCGAACGGTCGACCAGCCGCACCGCGGTGGCCGAACCACTGACAGTCTCGGTCGAATGACGAATATCGCAGGCCGGGTCGCTCCCCATGGGACGGCGACCCGGCCTGCGCGGTGCGTACGCGGCGCCGCGGAACGCCCTCGCCTCAGCGCACTCAGCGCGCCTCAGCGGTACGCCAGGTCCAGATTCAGGCGGCTGCACTCGCGCCAGTCGGCCTCCGGTGAGAGCGCACGCCCGTCGAGGATGTCCCGGGCGTGTGCCTCCCCCCAACTCGTGGCGTACCAGGGCGCGACGTCTGCCTCCAGGTCCTCCGCGATGTGTTTCAGGGCACAGGACCGCAGTGGCTCGTCAAGTTCGTCGAGAGCCGGGACGGCGTCGGCGGACAGCCCGCGCGCGTAGTCGAGATCGAACGTGCCCGTCCTCTCGTACCGCTGGACGTTGCGCTCGGCGATCAGGGCGTCCGGCGACATGATCCCGAACGCGAGCACTCCCGCGGCGGCACTGGCCAGCACCGCGCGCGGCAGCCAGCGGGCGCCCAGGACACCGGCCGCCATGATGAGCACGATGACCAGGCCGAGCCAGACCTCGACGGTCACCACGGAGATCCGCAGCCGGGTCAGTCCGTACGCCTCCACGTACATGTCCATACGCCGCACCGCCGAGGCCACCACGACGAGGGCCAGGGCGCAGAGGGTGCCGAGGACCCCCCGGACCAGCGTCCGGTCGCGCGCGCCGTCCCGCGGGGCCCAGCGCAGGGCAAGGACGATGACCAGCAGGGTGAGGAGCGTGACGAGGAGCAACTGCCAGAAGCCCTGCCGGGCGTACTCGGAGTACGTCTGTCCGGTCTTCTCCAGTACGGCGTCGTACCCGCCGAACAGGACGGCCAGCTGGACGGCGTTGAAGGCCGCGAAGAGCACGGCGAGCACGACCAGGGGCAGCGCCCACTCGACACGGCCGTGCGGACGCCCCGCGGGCACCTCGACGCGGTCCCACTGGACGGGCGCCGCGGCCGTGTGGGCCGCCGCGAGGGCGCCGACCACGCCGAGGACGAACAGGACGGCGTGCCAGGGGCCGCCGGAGACCGACGCGTCCGGTACGAGGCCCGCGAGGAGGTCCGCGAACGCCGCGTCCGCTCCGGCGAACAGGGCGCCGAAGACCACCAGCAGGACCGCGGCCACGGCGGTCGCGCGCAGCACCGGGCCCACGGTGCCGCGGGCACCGCCGGTCCGCTCGCGCAGCCCCCGCCAGCCCCAGCCCGGACCGGTGATCAAAGAGGTGTAGAGACCGATCGGGCCGAACAGCATCCCGGTCCAGGTACGGCCGCCGTGCAGCGCGAGCGAGCCCACCGCCACGGCGGCGGCGATGGCGAGGAACGAGGGCCAGTCGGCGTCGCGAAGGGCCGGGACGACCAGCAGGGCGAGTGCCCCGACGCCCCACACCAGCGTCCAGGGACGCGGGCGACGCCCCGCTCTCCCGGCGGCGAAGTACGCGCCGAGCGTGACGGGGATCGCCACCAGCAGGAGGTTGACGGCCAGGCCCTCGCCGAGCAGGAGCATGCTCAGCAGGCCGGTGGCCAGAGCGGCCCACAGAGTGGCGGTACGGACGGGCGCCGGGGTCCCGGCCTGGATGTCCGCGAACCAGGACTCGATGGCGGGACCCTCCCGACGCCCGTCCTGGTCGAGGTCGGCCTCATTGTCCTCGGAGGTCTCGCGATCCGCCGAGGTGTCTTGTTCTCTCGGCTCGGCCTCGGACGGCTTGTCGGACACGGGACCCCTCCCCGACCGGTCCGGGCAACGCACAGCGCAAGGCTGGGGCGAAGCTCGGGAACCGGTTTCTCGTCGGCGCCGGCCCGAAATGATCAACGAGCGGCGTGGCGGAAAGGTTAACCGGGGCACACTCGGCACAGCGGGTCACTGTCTCTCTGTGGCAGGGCTGTGACAGTCACCGCCCCAAGCACCAGGAGAAACGCGCTCACGCGCGCGTGCGGCCCGCGAACCCGAAACCAATCCCCGCCCTCGCCCCATGCCCCGCGCTCGCTCTCGCCCTCGCCCTCGCCCTCGCCCTCCGCAGCATCAGCCGGCGACAGCCCTCTCAAGCCCTAGCCGGCGGTCTCCCGCACCAGCCAGCCCGGCAGCGCCTCGGTGCGCTCCACCCACTCCGCGGGCGGCGCCCCCGCCCTCCCCGCGGCCACGACGCCTCCGACGATGGCGCAGGTGGTGTCCATGTCGCCGCCCACCTGTGCGGTCGCCCAGAAGCCCTCTTCGTAGTCGTCCAGGGCACGCGCGGCCGACCAGAGGGCGAACGGCACCGTGTCATGGGCGGTCGTGCGCCGCCCGCAGCCGAGGACGGCCGCGACGGTGGCCGTGTCCCCGTAGTCGAGCATGTCCCGGGCGCGTCGCAGACCCGCGCCCACGGCGCTGCGCGGCACCAGGGCGATGACTCCGTCGAGCAGCGCGTCGGGCCGGGGCGGGCCGTCCGGCGCCGCCGCCAGCGCGGCGGCGGCCGCCACGGCCATGGCGCCGACCACCGCTTCGCGGTGCTGGTGGGTCGGGTAGGCCGAGATCTCCGCCTGGTGAGTGGCCTGCTCCGGGTCGTCCGCGTACCAGGCGCCCAGGGGGGCGATGCGCATGGCGGCGCCGTTGCCCCATGAGCCCTGCCCCTTGAAGAGGGCCGAGGACAGTTCGCGCCAGTCGCCGCCCTCCCGGAGCTGCCGCAGCAACCGGTCGACGGCGGGTCCGTAGTCCCGGCCGATGTCGTGGTGCTCGGCGAAGGAGCGGGCCAGTACGTCCTGGTCGACCCGGTGGTGGGTGGCCAGAGTGGCCACTACGGAGGAGGCCATTTCCGTGTCGTCGGTCCACTTCCAGGGGCCGGGCGGCAGTGCGCGGTCCTTGAGCGACGGATAGTTCACCGGCACGAAGAACTGCGAGCCGAGGGCGTCCCCGACCGCCAGTCCGCGCAGGCTGGCCAGGGCGCGGTCCAGGCGCCCGGCGGGAGAGAGGTCAGCGGTCATCGCTCTGTCACTCTATCCGCTGATTCCGTACGGTTCCGGGTCCACGTAGGGCTCCGGATCACGCCAGCGTTCGAACGGACGATCGATCGTGTATCTGCCGTCCTCACCGAGGACGAGCATCCGCATCTCCGCGTTCCCGGGGTTCGACAGCGACTCGAACTCGGCGACCGTCCAGTGGAACCAGCGCATGCAGAAGAGCCGCATGGCCAGGCCATGGGTCACCAGGAGCACGTTGGGCGGGTGATCGCCCGCCTCGAAACTCCGGAACAGGCTCTCCAGGAAGTTGCCGACCCGGTCGTACACGTCGGCACCGGACTCGCCCTGTGCGAAGCGGTAGAAGAAATGCCCGTACGCGTCGCGGTACGCCTTCTGCAGACGTACGTCGTCCCGGTCCTGCCAGTTTCCCCAGTCCTGCTCGCGCAGCCGGGGCTCCTCCCGGACCCGTACCCGGCCCGGGTCGAGGTGGAAGGCCCGGAAGGTTTCGTGCGTGCGGCGGTACGGGGAGACGTAAACGCTTACCCGCTCGCGGCCGAAGACCTCCCTGAGCCGCTTTCCCGTCTCCTCCGCCTGTCGCCACCCCTTCTCGGTGAGCGCCAGAGCGTGGTCGGGTTCCCGCTCGTAGACGGAGTCATCGGCATTGCCCACCGACTCGCCGTGCCGGACAAGAACGATGCGCCGTGGACGTGCCATACCGAAACCCTAGATCGGGTCACGCCCGATCGAGCACTCGTACGGGCTCCATACGTCACAGGTCACACAATTCACGGCCTTCAGACGGTCCAGCCCGGTTCCAGCTGGACGATGTCCCCCGTGAGCGCCACGACGTCCGCCTCTATCTGGGCCCGCAGGGCGAGCCGCTCCACGCGTTCGGCGCGGTACTTGCCGTGTTCGGCGGCCGACTTCCACATGGAAAGGACCAGGAACTCATGGCCGGGCGCCTCCCCGAACAGTCCCCGGACCATGCCGGGCGAACCGGCCATGGCGGGGTTCCAGACCTTCTCCTGCATCAGGGCGAAGTGCTCGGCACGCTCCTCGTGCACACGGCAGTGCGCGACCCGCACCAGGTCGGCCTCGGTGAAGCGCGGTTCGAAACCGGTCTTCACGTCGAACCGGTGATCGAAGAGCTTTGCGTGCTGGTCCTTGAAGGTGCCCGACTGGGAGGCGGCCAGCCGGTCGTGGGAGCGCGCCATGAAGGAGTCGTAGAAGGCACGGCTCTCCCAGAAGGCGAAGATGTGGGCGACTCCGGGCCTTCCCCGGCTCCATCCCCCGCCCTGCCCCCGGAATCCCGGCTCCCCCAGAAGTCCCGCCCACTTCCGCTGCCCCCGCTCGAAACCGCGGCGGTCGACCACGGTGCAGCGAATCCACTTGACCAGCACCGCGCCATCGTACGGCCCAGGACGTGGCGTCGGTCACGCTCGGGCGGACTGCATGCGCCCGCACGCCCCCGTGCGCGTGGCACGATGGGCAACCTGCCTCACCTGCCCGGCAGTTGAGGCGTCCGACACAGCGGGACCAGGAGGGACATGCGGTGAACGGCCTGAACAAGGGCATCAGCAAGGTCGAGGTCTCGGTGAAGTGGGATCCCGGTCCCGCCGGTGAGCCGGCCGTCGATCTCGACATCGTCGCCGCCACCTACCTGGCGGCCGACCCGCACGCACACCCCGACTACGTAGTGCACTTCGACAGCCGCTCCCCGGACGGCACCATCTATCTCAACCGGGACAGCAAGGACGGCAAGGGTTTCGGCTGGGACGAGGTGATGACCCTGGAGCTGTCCCGTCTCGACAGGCGCTACACGCGCGTGATGGTCGGTGTCGCCATCCAGCAACGCACCGGACGGCGCACGTTCGTCGGCGTGCACAACCCGGCGCTGCGGATCCGCGAGGGCTACACCGTCCTGGCCGAGGACGACTTCGGCGCGGTACTCGGCGCCACGGCCACGACGGTCGCGGAGTTCGTTCGCGACGACTCCGGAGAGTGGGGTTTCCGTCAGGCCGTCCGCGGCTTCGACGCCGACCCGGCGACCTTCGCAAGGATCATGGGCAGCGCCGACGAGTCCTGATCCGCCGACGCAGGTCGAGACGCACGTCGAAGGGGCGGTACGGCTGTGGCCGTACCGCCCCTTCGACGTGCGGGTCCGCCCGGGTTCACACCCGGGCGGCGCCCTCGATCAGCTGCAGCCGCTGGTGGAGCCGCAGCCCTCGCAGATGTAGCAGGAACCGGCCCGCTGCATCTTCGTACCGCAGGAGAAGCACAGGGGGGCGTCCGCCTGGATGCCCAGCTGCATCTCCACCAGTTCGGCACTGGTGTGGGCCTGCTGCGGAGCGGGCTTGGCCGCTTCGACCTCGGCCTTCGGGGTGACGACGGCCTTCAGTTCCTGCGTACGGGGCGCGGACTGGGCCAGCCCCTCGACATCGACGTCGACGTCTTCCTCGCTGGACTCGTACGAGCCCGTCTCCAGGTGGCGCTGCCGCTCGTCGGCCGAGTGGATGCCGAGTGCGGAGCGCGTCTCGAAGGGCAGGAAGTCGAGCGCCAGGCGGCGGAAGATGTAGTCGACGATCGACTGCGCCATCCGCACGTCCGGGTCGTCCGTCATGCCGGCCGGCTCGAAGCGCATGTTGGTGAACTTCGAGACGTACGTCTCCAGGGGCACGCCGTACTGCAGGCCCACGGAGACGGCGATCGAGAAGGCGTCCATCATGCCGGCGAGGGTGGAGCCCTGCTTCGACATCTTCAGGAAGACCTCGCCGAGACCGTCGTCCGGGTAGGAGTTGGCGGTCATGTAGCCCTCGGCGCCGCCGACCGTGAAGGACGTGGTGATGCCGGGACGGCCCTTGGGGAGGCGCTTGCGGACCGGACGGTACTCGACGACCTTCTCGACCGCGGTACGGATGGTGTCCTCGGCCTTGGCCGTCACGGCGTCGGTCGCGGTCTTCTCCTTCTCCTTGGTCTTGGCGGAGAGGGGCTGGCCGACCTTGCAGTTGTCGCGGTAGATCGCGAGCGCCTTGACGCCCATCTTCCACGCCTCGAAGTAGACCTCTTCGACGTCCTCGACGGTCGCCGTCTCCGGCAGGTTGACCGTCTTGGAGAGCGCGCCGGAGATCCACGGCTGGATGGCGGCCATCATGCGGACGTGGCCCATCGCGGAGATGGAACGCTCGCCCATGGCGCAGTCGAAGACCTCGTAGTGCTCGTGCTTGAGGCCGGGCGCGTCGATGACATTGCCGTGCTCGGCGATGTGGGCGACGATCGCCTCGATCTGCTCCTCCTGGTATCCCAGGCGGCGCAGGGCCTGCGGCACGGTGCCGTTGACGATCTGCATCGAGCCGCCGCCGACCAGCTTCTTGAACTTGACCAGCGCGAGGTCGGGCTCGAGGCCGGTGGTGTCGCAGGACATCGCGAGACCGATGGTGCCGGTCGGGGCGATGACCGACGCCTGCGCGTTGCGGAAGCCGTTCTTCTCGCCGAGGCGCAGCACGTCCTGCCAGGACTCCGTGGCGGCGGCCCAGATCGGCGTGTCCAGGTCGTCCACGCGGGGAGCCACGGCGTTGGCGTCGGCGTGCTGCTTCATGACGCGCTGGTGGGGCTGCGCGTTACGGGCGTAGCCGTCGTACGGGCCGACGACCGCGGCGAGCTCCGCCGAGCGCTTGTACGAGGTACCGGTCATCAGCGAGGTGATGGCGCCGGCGAGGGAGCGGCCACCGTCGGAGTCGTACGCGTGTCCGGTCGCCATCAGGAGGGCGCCGAGGTTGGCGTAGCCGATGCCCAGCTGCCGGAAGGCACGGGTGTTGTCGCCGATCTTCTGGGTCGGGAAGTCCGCGAAGCAGATGGAGATGTCCATCGCCGTGATCACGAGCTCGACGACCTTGGAGAAGCGCTCGACGTCGAAGGACTGGTGGCCCTTGTTGTCGTCCTTCAGGAACTTCATCAGGTTCAGCGAGGCGAGGTTGCAGGACGTGTTGTCCAGGTGCATGTACTCGCTGCACGGGTTCGAGCCGTTGATCCGGCCGGACTCCGGGCACGTGTGCCAGCGGTTGATCGTGTCGTCGTACTGGATGCCCGGGTCGGCGCAGGCCCAGGCCGCCTCGGCCATCTTGCGGAAGAGCGACTTGGCGTCGACCTCCTCGATGACCTCGCCGGTCATGCGGGACGTCAGACCGAACTTGTCGCCGTTCTCGACGGCCTTCATGAACGTGTCGTTCACGCGGACCGAGTTGTTGGCGTTCTGGTACTGGACGGACGTGATGTCGTCGCCGCCGAGGTCCATGTCGAAGCCCGCGTCGCGCAGGGCGCGGATCTTCTCCTCCTCCTTGACCTTGGTCTGGATGAAGTCCTCGATGTCGGGGTGGTCGACGTCCAGGATGACCATCTTGGCGGCGCGGCGGGTGGCGCCGCCCGACTTGATCGTTCCCGCGGAGGCGTCGGCACCGCGCATGAAGGAGACGGGACCCGAGGCGTTGCCGCCGGAGGAGAGCAGTTCCTTGGAGGAACGGATCCGGGAGAGGTTCAGGCCGGCGCCCGAGCCGCCCTTGAAGATCATGCCCTCTTCCTTGTACCAGTCGAGGATCGACTCCATGGAGTCGTCGACGGACAGGATGAAGCAGGCGGAGACCTGCTGCGGCTGGGGCGTGCCGACGTTGAACCACACCGGCGAGTTGAAGCTGAAGATCTGGTGCAGGAGGGCGTACGCCAGCTCGTGCTCGAAGATCTCGGCGTCGGCGGGCGAGGCGAAGTACCTGTAGTCCTCTCCGGCCTTCCGATACGTCTTCACGATGCGGTCGATGAGCTGCCTGAGGCTCACCTCGCGCTGCGGGGTGCCCACGGCGCCCCGGAAGTACTTACTGGTGACGATGTTGACCGCGTTCACCGACCAGAAGTCGGGGAACTCGACGCCACGCTGCTCGAAATTGACCGAGCCGTCGCGCCAATTGGTCATGACGACGTCACGGCGCTCCCAGGCAACCTCGTCGTACGGGTGCACGCCCGGGGTGGTGTGAATGCGCTCGATACGCAGTCCCTTGGTGGCCTTGGTGCCCTTCGTGCGGGAACCTCGTGCCGGACCGCTCGCCGTCTCTGTCATGCCGCCTCCCTGTATCAGGCTAAAACGCCCTGAAGTGCCTCGTTCTTCCCGAGGCACGTATATATCTGGTGATGCGGGCATCGCCTACGCGTCCGCCCGCAACAGGTCTGTGGTCGCCGCCGCTCGGCCGGGCCGCTGCCCGGCCTCCTCGTCAGTCGGCGGCGCCGGCGGGTTCGGGGACCTCGACGGCCCCCGGCGACCCGCGGTCGCTTCCTTGGCACCCCTCGCACACGTCTTCGTCGGCCGCGGCGGAGCCGTGCGTCTCTTCCCTGAGTTCCGTGATGGCGGCCTCGAAGTCCTCCAGCGAGTCGAACGCCCGGTACACGGACGCGAACCGCAGATAGGCGACGAGGTCGAGCTCCTGCAACGGGCCGAGTATGGCCAGCCCCACGTCATGGGTGGTCAGTTCGGCACTTCCGGTGGCCCGCACCGCCTCCTCGACCCGCTGACCGAGCTGGGCGAGCGCGTCCTCCGTGACGGGCCGTCCCTGGCACGCCTTGCGCACGCCGTTGATGACCTTCGTACGGCTGAAGGGCTCGGTGACTCCGGACCGCTTGACCACCATGAGAGAACAGGTCTCCACGGTCGTGAACCGGCGGGAGCAGTCGGGACACTGGCGGCGCCTGCGGATCGACGTACCGTCATCCGTCGTACGGCTGTCGACGACGCGGCTGTCGGGGTGCCTGCAGAAGGGGCAGTGCATTGGCTCCAACCCTCCTTCACAGCACGACTCAATAGCCTCAACAGGCCACTCGGGCCCCTCGAAGAGCCCCCAGCATAGGCGATGACCTACAGCTCGGAAGACCGGGGGACCACAACTTCTGGGCCGCTGTGGAACTCGGACCACTATATGTAGGGCCTGACCCTAAATTCACGCTCTCCGCGCGTGTCGCACCGGTATTGGCATGTGCCGCACGGCCATTCCGGCGAGGAGCGTACGGGGATACGGTGGGCGCCGGCGGGACGGGGGCCGGTTCCCGGCCCGTGGGACACCAGATGGCAGACTGACCCGCGTCCCGCTCCGACCCACAAGGCCACGATGCCGGCGGCGGAAAAGGGGCGGAAAGTGCGCTGGCGGGCACTTCTGCCCGCCTCGGGCGGCGGTAGTCATACACCCAGATGCGTGATCACGTCAGGCCAACCGCGTTTTTTCACTCGAACGTGTGTTTGGCGCAACCTTTCGAAAGCAACTACCGTTGTCCAGCAGGGAGACGAACGAGAGGGGCCGACGTGACCACCACCGCAGACAGTGCCACCATCACTGCCCAGGACCGCTCCCAGGGCCGATTTGAGCCGGTGCATGCCATGAATGAAACCGCGAACCAGGAGGGCACCAAGCCGGCACGCTCCCTGCCGGGCCGACCTCCAGGCATCCGGGCGGACAGCTCCGGACTCACCGACCGGCAACGCCGGGTCATCGAGGTCATCAGGGACTCCGTACAGCGGCGGGGATACCCGCCGTCCATGAGGGAGATCGGGCAGGCCGTCGGCCTCTCCAGCACCTCCTCGGTCGCCCATCAGCTGATGGCACTGGAGCGCAAGGGCTTCCTGCGCCGCGATCCGCACCGCCCCAGGGCCTACGAGGTGCGCGGATCGGACCAGTCCACCGCACAGCCCACCGACACGGCCGGCAAACCGGCCGCGTCGTACGTCCCGCTGGTGGGCCGTATCGCCGCCGGTGGCCCGATCCTCGCCGAGGAGTCGGTCGAGGACGTCTTCCCGCTGCCCCGGCAGCTGGTCGGCGACGGCGAGCTCTTCGTCCTCAAGGTCGTCGGCGACTCGATGATCGAGGCGGCGATCTGCGACGGCGACTGGGTGACCGTCCGCCGCCAGCCGGTCGCGGAGAACGGCGACATCGTGGCGGCCATGCTGGACGGCGAAGCCACGGTCAAGCGCTTCAAGCGCGAGGACGGCCACGTGTGGCTGCTCCCGCACAACAGCGCCTACCAGCCGATTCCCGGCGATGAGGCGACCATCCTCGGGAAGGTCGTGGCGGTGCTCCGGCGGATCTGAGAATCCACCCCTGACCGGGCCCCGGGACCTCTGCGCCGGTTCCGGGGCCCTGCGCTGTCCGTACGCTGCGGAACCGGCCGAGCCGCGGACGCCTGCCGGACCGCACCTGTCCGCTGGGCCGCACCCCGATCCATGAGGGGTGCGGCCCAGCGCGCGTTCACGCCTCTTCGGCCTTCCGTGCCTTCTCGTCGATGGCCGCCAGCGACCGCCGCACCTGGTTACGGTCCGTCGTGTACCAGAAGTCCGGCAGGGACGCCTTCAGGTAGGTGCCGTAGCGCGCGGTGGCGAGACGCTGGTCGAGCACGGCGACCACCCCCCGGTCCCCCGTCGCCCGTACGAGGCGGCCGGCGCCCTGGGCCATGAGCAGGGCCGCGTGCGTGGCCGCGACAGCCATGAAGCCGTTGCCCCCGGCGTCCTCCACCGCCTTCTGGCGTGCGCTCATCAGTGGGTCGTCGGGGCGCGGGAAGGGGATCTTGTCCATGACGACCAGCTGACAGCTGGCGCCCGGGACGTCCACTCCCTGCCAGAGCGAGAGCGTCCCGAAGAGACAGGTCTTCGGGTCCGCCGCGAAGTTCTTGATCAGCTCGCCGAGGGTCTCCTCGCCCTGCAGCAGGATGGGGAACTCCGGGATCCGCGTGCGCAGCTCCTCGGCGGCGAGCTGGGCGGCCCGCATCGAGGAGAACAGCCCGAGCGTACGGCCGCCGGCCGCCTGGATCAGCTCGGTGAGTTCGTCGAGCATGTCCCCGCGGTCGCTGTCACGGGCGGGTCTGGCCAGGTGCTTGGCGACGTACAGGATGCCCTGCTTGCCGTAGTCGAAGGGCGAGCCGACGTCGAGGCCCTTCCAGGGCGGGACGTCGTCCCCTTCCGTACCTTCGGGAGCCAGTCCCAGCGAGGCGCCCACGCCGTTGAAGTCGCCGCCGAGCTTCAGGGTGGCCGAGGCCAGGATGACGGACCGGTCCGTGAAGAGCTTCTCGCGCAGCAGGCCCGACACGGACATCGGCGCGACCCGCAGGGACACCCCGAAGCGGTCGTGCCGCTCGTACCAGACGACGTCCCACTCGGAGCCGTTCGTGATGCGCTCCGCCACGTCGTGGACGCTCTCCACCGAGGCGAGGGCCTGTTTGCGCACCGCGTCCTCGTCGGTGACGGACTTGTCGCGGGTCGCGCCGATCCCCGAGATCACCGTGCGGGCGGCGTCCCGCAGGGCCATCAGCGCGTACCCGAGGTCCTCAGGGATCTCCTCGAGTCGGCCGGGCAGCGCCAGCTCCATCAGCCGCTCGAAGCCCTCGGCGGCCGTCTGCAGCTGGTCGGCCGCCTTTTCGTTGACGAGCTTCGCCGCTCGGCGCACGGCGCGGTTGACCTGCCCCGGCGTGAGCTCGCCGGTCGCGACCCCGGTGACCCGCGAGACCAGCTCGTGGGCCTCGTCCACGATCAGCACCTCGTGCTGCGGAAGGACCGGAGCTCCCTCGATGGCGTCGATGGCCAGCAGCGCGTGGTTGGTGACGACGACATCGGCGAGCTTGGCCCGCTCACGGGCCGCCTCGGCGAAGCACTCCGCTCCGTAGGCGCACTTCGAGGCGCCGAGGCACTCCCTGGAGGAGACGGAGATCTGTGACCAGGCCCGGTCGGAGACTCCGGGGGTCAGATTGTCCCGGTCCCCCGTCTCCGTCTCGTCCGACCACTCACGGAGCCGCAGCAGGTCCTGGCCCAGTTTGCTGGTGGGCGCGGCCGCCTCGAACTGGTCGAAGAGGCCCTCCTCCTCGTCCTGCGGCGCCCCTTCGTGGAGGCGGTGCAGGCACAGGTAGTTCGACCGGCCCTTGAGCATCGCGAACTCGGGGCGGCGGCGCAGCAGCGGATGCAGCGCGTCCACCGTGCGCGGCAGGTCCCGCTCCACGAGCTGCCGCTGGAGCGCCAGGGTGGCCGTCGCGACAACCACCCGCTCCCCGTGCGCCAGCGCGGGCACCAGATAGCCGAGCGACTTGCCGGTGCCGGTGCCCGCCTGGACCAGCAGGTGGGAACCGTCGTCGATGGCCTGCGCGACGGATTCGGCCATGGTCACCTGGCCAGGGCGCTCCGTGCCGCCGACGGCTGTGACGGCGGCGTGCAGGAGTTCGGGGAGTGAGGGCTCTGTCATAGCCCGACCACCCTACGGGTCGGCACCGACAACCGGGTGATCACGGCGGAGGCGGGGGACGTGATCAGGACGTCGGCGCTGCCGGGAGCACGGTGGGTGATCACGACTGGTGGAGCGGGTTGGGGACGGTGCCGTGCACGGCGGCGTGCGGGCGCTGGGGCCGGTCCCGATAGCCGTCGAGATGCAGCCGGTTGCGGTTCAGGCAGAGCCGCTCAATACGGGGGGTGAGCAGGTCGAACGTCTCGTGGCGTTCCTTGAGCTCCGGGAAGAGCCTGTGGTGCCGGATGATCTCCGCCCGGACGAGTGACCAGAACTCGTCCTCGGGGACGCCCAGTTGTTCCTGGCAGAGCGGGGCCAGATAGCGGAAGACACCGACGAAGAGCCCGGAGTGGATGAACTGTGTGAGGAAGGCGGCCGGCTCCGTGAGCAGTACCGCCCGTACGTCGTCGGGCATGGAGGCGTGCTCGGGGAGCCTCTCGGCGCTCACGTTCACGTCGTCCACGAAGTCCTTCACCGCGAGCCGTACCGGCACGTCGTGGTCGTCGAAGACGACGATCGCGTTCTCGCCGTGTGGGCTGAACACCGTGCCGTAGCGGTAGAGGAAGTGCAGCAGGGGTGGCAGGAGCGCGGCGAAGAGGCGGCTCAGCCAGCTTCGCGGTGCGAGGCCCGAGCGCTCGACCAGCTCCGCCGCGAAGGCACGGCCTTCGAGGTCGGTGTGCAGGAGCGCGGCGAGAGTGCGGGCGCGTTCGCCGGGCGCGAGATGGCGGGAGAGCGGCTCCCGCCAGATGGCGCCGAGCAGTTCCTTGTACTGGTAGGGGACCTCGGGGAGCGCGTCGTACACCGGGTGCCCGACCGTCACGGACGCGACCTCGCCCAGCAGGATGACCCCGCAGGTGTCGTGCAGGAAGGGGTCGGAGTCGCGCAGGCCGTGCATCCAGGCGGTGACGGCCGGGGCGGCGAGCGTGCGTTCCGTCGGCAGACCGCGCCACACGAGGGTGTTGAGCACGGACAGCGGCAGTTTCACGGTGTGCCGGTCCGGGCGTGAGGTGTTCAGGAACGTGCGGATCGACTGCTGGGGCAGGCGCAGGTCGCCGTCCGGAGGCAGCGGGACGATCGCTCCCGCAGCGACCGAGGGCGCGAAGAGCGGCAGCACGACATCGTTCCACTGCCAGGGGTGTACCGGCAGGTAGAGGTACGCCTCCGGAGCGCGCCCCCGCGCGCGCAGTGTCGTGTCGTAGGACTCCCGGACGGCGGGGTCGAGCTCGCGTGCGTAGAGCTGGTCGGCGGTGTCCAGGCCCTGGACGCCCCGGTAGGTGGCGAGCGAGGTGTGCACGGCGATCCACGGCAGGGCCGTCGCCGTGCGGCCCTCCGGTGCCCACTGGGCGGCGTCCGTCGCGGAGAAGCCGAGGCGGCCCTTGTTGAGGACGATCCAGGGGTGTCCCGTCTGGTGTCCCTCCAGCTCCGCGTATCCGAGGTCGGCGAGGCGGGCGGCCGGGAGCGCGGTGTGGTCGAGCCGTGCGTCGGCGGCGAGCGTGGTGGACATTTCCCGGATGACGTGGCCGAGGGTGGCACCGTCGAGGTCGAGGGTGGCGCGGGCTCGGGTGAGGAAGTCGAGGGGGTCGGTGTAGGGGCGCCGGCGTGGCGCTGCCCCGGCCGCGTTGTCGGCCTCGTCGGCTTCGCGAGGCCCGCCGGCTACGTCACTTCCGTCCGGCCCGCCGGTTCCGTCAGGGCCGCCGGTTCCGTCTGCTCCGGGCGCCTCGGTCAGGGTGAGGGAGGACGGGTCCACCTGCCAGCTGTCGTACGCGCCGCGACGGGCACGGAAGGTGAGGATGCCGCCTGCGTCGAGACGGAGCGTGTAGGAGCGCTTGTCGGCGGGACCGGTCTCGGGCGGCTTCGTGGGGGGCGGGTCCTGGTGCCCGGAGGCGGGCGACGCGGTCGGCGGCCACCCGGCGTCCGTGCCGGGCGGCGAATCGTCTCCTCCGGGTTGCTCGGAGCGGCCGGAGGAGTTGGAGGGGGCGACAGCGGATTCGGCTGCCGCCGCTGTGGCACCGGTGCCGTTCCGGTCCGGTTCTGGTGCCGGTTCTGGTCCCGGTGCCAGCTCCGGTGCCGGCTCGGGCTCCGGTTCCGGTTCTGGTTCTGGTGCCGGCTCCGGCTCCGGCTCCGGCTCCGGCTCCGGCAGCAGAATCTCCTCGTGTGCGAACTCGCCGATCATCTTCGCGAGCAGGCGGCGCCCCGCCTCTTCCCAGCGTGCCGGGGTCAGTTCTGGCGGGTCGTAGAGGCGTGACGGCTCTCCAGGGACAGGGGCGGCGGGCGGGTTCGGCACGAGGACTCCTCGACTGGGAACCTGATCGGGACGAGCGGTGTACTGGAAGTGACGGCGCTACAGCAGATCGCGCAGGGCCCGGTCCCGGACCATGAGGGCTGCCTTCTTGTCGGGCAGTTCCACCTCGGCGGAGAACCGGAAGCCGGCACTGAGGAAGGCGGACACGGAGGGGGTGTTGCGAAGGTCGGGCTCCGCGACGACTCGCGCGCATGAGGGGCGCCGGTCGAGGACGAGGTCGGAGACAGCACGGAGCAGGATCGTGCCGAGCCCTCGCCCGCGATGGGCGACACCACCGATGAGGAGGTGGATTCCGGTGTCGTGAAGGCGGGCCGGGTAGTGGCGGGCCAAGGGGTCCAGATCCGCGCGGTAGATCTCCCAGTAGCTCATCGGTGTGCCGTCCAGCAGGCCGAGGCACGGGACGCTGCGTCCGTCGCCGTCGAGCTGCGCCCGCAGGTGCTCCTGGGTCGCGGTCCCTGGCCCGGAGAGCTCCCAGAAGGCGGCCACGGCAGGGTCGTTCATCCAGCGGGTGATGAGCGGCAGATCGCGGTCGATGCGTACGGGGGCCAGCTGGAAGGCACCGACCGGGGTGGCTTTCGGTCCCCAGTCCCCGACGCCGTCGAGCAGGTCCTCGCCGGTCGCCCCGGTTTCGGCGCCGCCCGCGAAGAGCGCGAGGAAATCGTCGGGCAGGCGCAGGTCGAGGGTGTCCTGGCTGTCCGCACCGGAACCCGTACGGTCGCGGGCGCCGGTGCGGGGGGCGGTGCCGGCGTCGGTGCTCGCATCGGTGGGAGGCACGGCGACGCTCCTCTCAGAAGACGGAATGGGTCATGGTCCTCAGGGACGAAGGGGGTTGGCGATGGTGACGTAGACGGACTGGGTGTCGACGGGGCCGACGAGCTCGTCGAGGCCGTGCAGCCGGGTCAGCAGGTTGGCCTTGCAGCGCAGGACGGGTGAGTCGAGCAGGTGGGCGGGCAGGGTGGACCGCAGCCGCGCGGGTCCGGACGCGGCGTTGGTGAGGAACCGGCGGAAGGCGGCGAGCAACAGCCGTTCGTCGGCCAGGCGCTGCGAGCCGAAGGCCCCGATGAGGCCGAGGACGTTGTTGATGGCGAGGTAGTAGGCGAACCGTTCGTCGGTGACCGCGTCGGAGACGAAGGTGTCGCTGTGCTCGCCGATGCCCGGCAGTCGCCTGTCCAGTTCCGAGCGCCGGGACTCGCGGAAGTAGTAGCCCTGGTTGTCTCGGTAACGGCCGCCGCTGGGCCAGCCCTCCGGGTCCAGCAGGAGCAGGGTGTTCTGCTGGTGGGCCTCCAGCGCGATACCGGCCTCGCCGTCCAGCCAGAGGACGGGGCGGACGACGTGCTCCAGGTAGCGCAGGAACCACTCCGCGGCGACGGCGCCGCGGGGTCGGCCGGTGCGGCCCGCGAGGCGGGTGACGATCTCGGTGAGCCGGGACCGGCTCGTGGTCCTGTTCTGCTCGGTGTGGCGGGGGTCGGTGGACGTGGCCGCCGGCCTGGGCGAGACCAGTCCGGCGATGCAGGTGACGTCGTCCGTCGGCGTGAACGGGTTGTGGCGGATCATCACGTCGAGGCCGGGAAGGGGGGCGCCGTCGGTGTCGTTCACCGCGAGCCACGCGGGGTCGCGGACGATGTCGAAGCCGGGGTGGGCCGCGTGCCACCGTTCGGCGAGGCCGGCGCGGAGCAGGCGGTGGACCTCGACACCCCGGTGGAATTCCTTACGGAGGTTCTCCCGGCGGGAGTTGGTGATGCGCAGGCCCAAGGACAGCTTGAGCATCGCGAAGGCACCGGAGCGGTAGACCGTGCGGACGGAGGAGGTGGGGGACCACGGGGAGCCGTGGACGCCGAGGTCCCGGAGCAGTCCGGCGTCCAGGAGTCGCGCCGTCCCCCGGCGATGGTGGACCTCGCGGAGCTGCCAGGGGTGCATCGGCAGGGCGGCGTATCCGTCGGGCAGGTGCAGTCCCGCGCCGGCGAGCCGCGAGGTGAGCTGTTCCGCCGGGACAAGACGTCCACGCTCGGTCCACGCGGAGTCGGTGGCGAGTACGGAGGGGGCGACAGCCATCCAGTGCAGTGCGAAGGAGCCGCGCGTCTCGGGCGAGTAGAGCCGGTTCTCGGCCGAGGAGAGTCCTTCGCGGCTTTTCGGGGTGGGGTGCAGCGGGTGGCCGAGCAGCAGCGACTGTTCGGCGGAGAGGAAGAGGTCGGGGCCGTCGGCGGGGTTCTGTCTGCGGTCCGCGATGAACACGGCGGTCCGTCGCAGGGAGTCCGCGACTCGGCCGACCAGATCGGCTTCGCCGGTCGGGGCCTCGGGCTCGCCGGTCGCATGCGGCGCCCCGCACTCGCCGGTCACGTACGGCGGCTTCAACTCGCCGGTCGCGTGCGGCGCTTCGGGGGTGGTCGCATCGGCGGGCGCGTCAGTCGGGGCGGAGGCGGTGGGCGCGGCCGGGGCTTCGGGCGTCAGGGTTTCGCGCTCCAGCAGGGCGGCCAGCGTGACGGCGTCGGTGGGGGGCGCCTGGTCCGGGGCGTCGGCGAGGTGGGGCGGGCCCAGTCGGTGCCATCCGGTGGCGGACCAGTAGTGGACCGGGACGACCAGGGCTGTGCCACTGGCCGGGAGCGGGATGCGCAGGGCGCCGTCGGCGGGAGCGGGGAGGTCGTGTTCGCGTACCCAGCAGCGCAGCAGGTTCTCGACGGTCGCGGCGTGGGCGGCGGTGCGCGGGTCGGGGTGTTCCAGCAGGTCGGTGGTGGTGCCGTACAGCCCTTCGGACCGTCCGGACCCGCTGTTCTGTCGGGGGACCGAATCGGCCCCCGGTCCGTGTGCAACCTGCGTGCCTCGGGCCGCTCGATCATCGGTGTGGGGGCGGCCGTCGGATGCGGGGCTGTCGTTCAAGAGGGTTCCTTGGGGGGTGGTGCTCGGACGGTTATGGGGACACGGTCCGGTCGGCGTGCTCGGACGGCGGTCGTCGGGTACCTGTGAGGCCGTCATCCGTGCGGTGGGCGTCGGTGAGTCGGGCCTCTGTGCGTCGGGCCTCTGTGACCCGTGGGCCGGTGGGACTTCTCGCGACCTCCGCCACCGCGTCCGTGAGCCTGTCGAGCACCGCGGCCGCCTGTTCGTCGGTGATCGTGAGCGGTGGGAGCAGTCGCACCACCGCGGCGTGCCGGCCGCCGAGTTCCACGATCAGTCCGCGTCGCAGGCACGCCCGCTGGACGGCGGCAGCCAGTTCGGGCGCGGCCGGGGGAGGTCCCCCAGGGGTCGCCGACGGATCTTCGGGGTCCACGAATTCGACGCCGATCATCAGTCCCCGGCCGCGCACCTCGCCGACGCAGGCGAAGTCCGCCTGCAGACAGCGGAGTTGCGTGATCATGCGGGTGCCCAGTGCGGCGGCGCGCTCGGCGAGGCCGTTCTCGCGGACGTACGCGAGGGTCGCGGCGCCCGCGGCCATGGCGAGTTGATTGCCGCGGAACGTGCCGGCGTGGGCGCCCGGTTCCCATACGTCGAGGTCGTCGCGGTAGACGACGACGGCCAGGGGCAGGCTGCCGCCGATGGCTTTGGAGAGGACCATCACGTCGGGTGTGACACCGCTGTGCTCGACCGCCCAGAAGGTGCCGGTCCGGCCGACCCCCGTCTGGACCTCGTCGGCGATCAGCGGAATGTCGCGGGCCGCGGTGATCTCCCGTATCCGCCGCATCCAGTCGTCGCGGGCGGGAAGCACCCCGCCCTCCCCCTGCACCGGTTCGAGGATCATGCCCGCGGGGCGCGCCACCCCGGACTTGGGGTCGTCGAGGACGGACTCCGTCCAGCGCGCGGCGAGTTCGGCCCCGCGCCCGCCCCCGGCGCCGAACGGGCAGCGGTAGTCCTGCGGATAGGGCAGGCGCGTCACCCGTACGTCGGGCGCGCCCCCGGACACCGCGAGCGCCCCCGCGGTCATGCCGTGATAGGCACCGGTGAAGGCGAGGACGCCGTCGCGTCCTGTCGCGGTGCGCACCAGGGTGAGTGCGGCCTCCACGGCATCCGTACCGGCGGGGCCGCAGAACTGCACGCGGGCACGGTCGGCGAGACCGGGCGGCAGTGTGCGGAACAGCTCGGTCGTGAAGGCGTCCTTGACGGGTGTGGCCAGGTCGAGGACGTGCAGGGGGGCGCCCGAGTCGAGGACTGTGCGGATGGCCTCCAGCACGACCGGGTGGTTGTGGCCGAGTGCCAGCGTGCCCGCGCCCGACAGGCAGTCGAGATAGCGGCTTCCGTCGGCGCCCTCGATGGTCAGCCCGCGCGCCCGTACGGGGACGATCGGCAGGGCGCGCGCGTAGGTGCGCGCCGCCGACTCGCGCGCTGCCTGCCGTCGCAGGATCCCTTCCTGCGCCGCGCGCGACCGCGCGGTCTCGTGCGCGGCACGCGCCCCCACCGTTTCCTGCACACCGGGCGCCACCTCGGGCGCGGACTCCGTCACAGCCACGTCTGTCGGTCCTCCAGCTGCCCAGAGGCGAGTTGCCGGTCCGCCCGATGGGAGGCGGCAGGGGGATGAACGCAGCCGGAACGTCCCCCGTACGTACCAACGACGAGGACCGCGCGGGGCAACGGCGGAACGAAGATCCTTGCCGTGACGGAACCGTTGCGGGTCCGTCGGAAGTCCCCCACAGCAACGGCATAGTCTGTGGTGCCGTTCGGCGGTACTCGCTGATCAGCACCCACGGTCCACGCCGGGCACGCGCGGGTCCCAGGATCCGTACGAGGCCCCGGGTGGCAGCACAGAGTTGTTCGTTCACCTCCAGGGGGAGTCACACCATGCGACCGATACGCCCGCTCTTCGCCGCCCGCCGAGGGAGGAGCCCGCGCCGCAGAACCTCCCCCGTGCTGGCCGCGGTCGGCCTGGCCACCGCGCTGGCCCTGACCGGCACCGCCTGCGACTCGGGGGGTGACACCGACGCGTCCGCCGAGGCGTCGGCGACCGCCGCCGGCGACGGCAAGATCCACATCCCGGACGACATCAGGGACAGGCTCAAGGATCACGGGATCGACATCGACAAGTGGAAGGGCGGCGCCTGGAAGGACTGGGACAGGGACGACTGGCTGCGGGAGGCCGGTGACTACGTCAACCCGGTCATCGCGGACCTGTGGGACCCGGACCGCATGCGCGAGGCCGAGAACCCTGACCAGGGCAAGGGTGTCGACGAGAGCGACCTCTCGGGCGACCAGGGTGTGACCGACCCCGAGCCGGCGCCCGTAGAGGCGCAGGCCGTTCCGGCGGGCTACCACGAGAGCGTGCCCGAGGCGGGCAAGGTGTTCTTCGACTCCCCCGAGGGCACGATGGTCTGCTCGGCGACCGTGGTGGAGGACCCGGCCCATCCGGGCAAGTCCAACCTGGTGTGGACCGCGGGCCACTGTGTGCACGCGGGCAAGAAGGGCGGCTGGTACCGCAACATCGCCTTCGTGCCCTCGTACAACGACGACGCCCTGTCGGCGACGGAGCTCCAGGGCGCCACCGAGGAGGAGGTCGCTCCGTACGGTGTCTGGTGGGGTGACTGGGCGCAGACCTCGGACCAGTGGATCGAGCGGGGCGGCGCAACGGGCGGCGACGGTGCCTCGTACGACTACGCCGTCATCCATGTGACGCCGGAGAAGGGCGGCGACGGCACGTCCCTGGAGGAGACCGTGGGTTCGGCTCTCCCGGTGGACTTCGACGCTCCGGCGGTGTCCCAGGTCGGTGACATCACGGCGACCGGTTACCCGGCGGCGAAGCCGTTCGACGGGGAGACCATGTACCAGTGCGCGGACAAGCCCGGCCGGCTCTCGATCGCCGAGTCCGAGCCGACGATGTACCGCATCGGCTGCACCATGACCGGCGGTTCCTCGGGCGGCGGCTGGGTCGCGACGGGCTCGGACGGCAGCCCCGCGCTGGTGTCCAACACCTCGATCGGCCCGGTGACCGCGGGCTGGCTGGCGGGTCCGCACCTGGGCGCGGAGGCCAAGGGGATCTACGACGCGGTGAGCAAGAAGTACGCCGAGCAGTAGCGGCGCAGCGGCGAACGGCGGCAGGGTGACCGCACGGAAACCTTCACCACCCGGCCGCCGTTCGTCCCCGACTCTCCGGGCATAGTGGGGGGTCGCGGTGGCAGGGGCTCGCGCAGAGCCTTCGTTCGCGTTCTTCGCGCCTGCCCGCAGGTGAACAGTGCACGTTCTATCGGGGGTAACGACACCATGCGTTCCACACGTCCGTCCTGTGCCAGGAGTCGCGGGCGGCGCCGCCTTCTCGCGGCCACCGGGCTCGTCGCGGCTCTGGCACTCACCGGGACCGCCTGTGACTCGGGCGACGACAAGGCGGCCGACGCGTCGGCCGCCACCGGGTCCGAGACGTCCGGCTCCGACAAGATCGAGATACCGGCCGACATCGCCGACAGGCTCAAGGAGCACGGCATCGACGTCGACGACTGGAAGGACGGCGAATGGAAGAACTGGGACAAGGACAAGTGGCTCACTGAGGCCCAGGACTTCGTCAATCCGGTGATCGAGGGGCTCTGGAAGCCCGAGCGGATGCGGTCCGCCGAGGACCCGTCGAAGACGATCTCCACGAAGGACGCGGCGGCCGAGCAGGGCGTCAGCGATCCGGCGCCCGCCCCGGTCAGGGCGACACCCGAGAAGACGCCCTACCACGAGAACGCGGCCCCGGTCGGCAAGGTCTTCTTCGACTCGCCCCAGGGCTCGATGGTGTGCTCCGGGACGGTCGTCAAGGATCCGCGCAACCCGGGCAGATCCAACCTCGTGTGGACCGCGGGCCACTGCGTGCACGCGGGCGGTGGCGGCGGCTGGTACCGCAACATCGCCTTCGTGCCCGCCTACAACGACCTCGGCAAGACCGAGGCACAGCTGGGCGACGCCACACAGCAGGAGGTGGCCCCGTACGGCCAGTACTGGGCCGACTGGGCCTCGACCTCCGACGAGTGGATCGCGGGCGGCTCGGAATCGGGCGGCGAGGGTGCCCCGTACGACTACGCGGTGCTGCACGTGAAGCCGGAGTCCGGTTCCAAGTCCCTGGAGGAGACGGTCGGCAACGCGCTGGACGTGGACTTCTCCACGCCTGCCGCCGCGGACGCGGGCGCGATGGGCGCCTGGGGTTACCCCGCCGCGCAGCCGTACGACGGTCTGATCATGCACAAGTGCGTCGATCAGCCCGGCCGGCTCTCGCTCGGCCAAGGGCTGCCGACGATGTACCGCATCGGCTGCACGATGACCGGTGGTTCGTCCGGCGGCGGCTGGTTCCACGTCGTCGGCGGCAAGACCGTGCTCGTCTCGAACACGTCGATCGGCCCGACCGACAGCACCTGGCTCGCGGGTCCGCAGCTGGGCGAGGGCGCCGAGGCGATCTACGACAACATGAGCGAGCAGTACGGCGCCAAGTAGCCGCCCGTAAAGGCTCGTACCCGTCTGCGCGTACGGCGAAGGCCCGCCCCCTGCGAGAGGGGGCGGGCCTTCGGTCTGTCTGCCGGCGTGCGGGGATCAGGCCGCGGGGGCCGGGACGTACGGGGCGAACTCCGCCGCCAGTTCCTCGTGCACCCGCACCTTCAGCAGGGTGCCCTCCGGGGTGTGCTCCTCGGAGAGGACCTCGCCGTCGGAGTGGGCGCGCGCCACCAGCCGTCCGAGCGTGTACGGCACGAGTGCTTCGATCTCGACCGCGGGGTGCGGCAGTTCGACGTCGATGAGCGCGAGCAGCTCCGCGATGCCCTGGCCGGTACGGGCCGACACCGCGATGGAGTGCTTCTCGTTCCGCAGCAGCCGCTGGAGCACCAGCGGGTCGGCCGCGTCCGCCTTGTTGACCACCACGATCTCGGGCACCTTGGTGGCGCCCACGTCGCGGACGACCTCGCGCACGGCGGCCAGCTGCTCCTCCGGCGCCGGGTGCGAACCGTCCACCACGTGCAGGATCAGGTCGGAGTCACCGACCTCCTCCATCGTGGAGCGGAACGCCTCGACGAGGTGGTGCGGCAGGTGCCGTACGAAGCCGACGGTGTCCGCCAGCGTGTACAGCCGCCCGCTCGGGGTCTCGGCCCGGCGCACGGTCGGGTCGAGGGTCGCGAACAGCGAGTTCTCGACGAGCACGCCCGCGCCGGTGAGCCGGTTGAGCAGCGAGGACTTGCCGGCGTTGGTGTAGCCCGCGATCGCGACCGAGGGCACCTTGTTGCGACGGCGCTCCTGGCGCTTGATGTCGCGGCCCGTCTTCATGTCCGCGATCTCCCGGCGCATCTTCGCCATCTTCTCGCGGATACGGCGCCGGTCCGTCTCGATCTTGGTCTCACCGGGTCCACGGGTGGCGAGGCCGCCGCCCGAGCCGCCGCCCATCTGACGGGACAGCGACTGGCCCCAGCCGCGGAGCCTCGGCAGCATGTACTGCATCTGCGCGAGGGCGACCTGCGCCTTGCCCTCCCGGGACTTGGCGTGCTGGGCGAAGATGTCGAGGATCAGGGCCGTGCGGTCGATGACCTTGACCTTGACGACGTCTTCGAGGTGGATGAGCTGGCCCGGCGAGAGCTCACCGTCACAGATGACGGTGTCCGCGCCGGTCTCGAGCACGATGTCCCGCAGCTCGTCGGCCTTGCCGGAACCGATGTACGTGGCCGCGTCGGGCTTGTCCCGGCGCTGGATGACACCGTCGAGCACGAGCGCTCCCGCGGTCTCCGCGAGGGCGGCCAGCTCGGCCAATGAGTTGTCCGCGTCGGTCGCGGTGCCCGAGGTCCACACCCCGACGAGCACCACACGCTCCAGACGGAGCTGCCGGTACTCGACCTCGGTGACGTCCTCGAGCTCGGTGGAGAGACCCGCGACGCGGCGCAGCGCCGCACGCTCGGAACGGTCGAACTGGTCGCCGTCCCGCTCTCCGTCGATCTCGTGGCTCCAGGCGACGTCCTCTTCCATCAGGGCATCGGCCCGAAGACCGTCGGGGTGGTTCTGCGCGAAGCTCTGCGTGTCCTGGGAAGAGAAAGAAGAGGAGGTCATTGGGTCCTTACGTCGGTGGGATACCTGGGTGGCGGACTGTCGTCCGTCACTCCTCACAACGTCCGGGGCCGCCGGGAGATTCCCGGCCGGGGTCGGAGGGTCAGGGCGTCGACCTGAGGCGTCGTCGACGTGACGATGTTCGCACGGCCCGCCTCGTCTCGTCATGCGAATTCCGGGGGGTCACCGGGCACTCTTCGCGCTCTTCCCGGCGGGCGCCGCGCTGCGCCAGTCGGGGTGCCCCGGCATGGGCGGGGTCTTCGGCGCGTACAGCCACGCCTCGAAGAAGCGGCTCAGATCGCGGCCCGCGAAGCCTGAGGCGAGCCGCTCGAAGTCCGTGGTGTCGGCGACCCCGTCCTGGTGGGCGCTCACCCAGGTGCGCTGCAGCTGTTCGAAGGCGGGGCGGCCGATCTCCTCGCGCAGCGCGTACAGGACGAGGGCGCTGCCGTCGTAGACGTTCGGGCGGAAGATGCTGAGCTTCTCGCCGGGCTCGGCCGCCTTCGGGGCGGCCGGCGGACCGCCTGCCGCGCGCCAGGCGTCCGAGGCCCGGTACGCGGCCTTCATGCGCGTCTCCATGGGCCTGCCGGCCTTCTCCTCCGCGTAGAGGGCCTCGTACCAGGTGGCGTGTCCCTCGTTGAGCCACAGGTCGGACCAGGTGCGCGGGGAGACACTGTTGCCGAACCACTGGTGGGCCAGTTCGTGCACCATGATCGATTCGACGTACCACTTGGGGTACTCGGACCGGGTGAAGAGCTCCCGCTCGAAGAGAGACAGCGTCTGTGTCTCCAGTTCGAATCCGGTCCGCGCCTCGGCGATCAGCAGGCCGTACGTCTCGAAGGGGTAGGCGCCGACCTTCTCCTGCATCCAGGCGATCTGGCCGGGCGTCCTCCTGAGCCACGGTTCGAGCCGCTCGCGGTCCTTGGTCGGCACCACGTCGCGTACGGGCAGACCGCCGGGGCCGGTTCGGCGCAGCACGGAGGAGCGGCCGATGGACACCTGGGCCAGTTCGGTGGCCATGGGGTGCTCGGTGCGGTACGTCCAGGTGGTGCCCGTGGCGCGGCGGGTCGATCCCGCGAAGAGCCCGTTGGCGACGGCCGTGTAGCCGTCGGGGGCGGTGACCCGGATGGTGAACATCGCCTTGTCCGAGGGGTGGTCGTTGCTGGGGAAGACGCGGTGTCCGGCGTCGGCCTGGTTGGCCATCGCGAGCCCGTCCGCGGTCCGCACCCAGCCGCTCTGCTGGTCCTCCGTGGACACCGGGTTGCTGTCGTGCCGCACGGTGACCCGCATCGTGTCGCCGTAGCGCAGGGGTTTCGCGGGAGTGACGACCAGGTCCTCGCCTGCGCTCCGGAACTCCGCGGGGTCGCCGTCGACCGCGACGGACCGCACTGTCCCGTGCGAGTAGTCGAGGTTGAATCGCTCCAGTCGGTCCACCGTCGTGCGGGCTTCGACGACGGTGACGGCCGGGAGCGGCTTGCTGTTGCTGCCGGGGTAGGTGAAGGCCAGGTCGTACGCCGTGACGTCGTAGCCGGGGTTGCCCAGGTGCGGGAAGAGGCGGTCGCCGATACCGAGCGGCGAGGGGGCGGGGGCGCTCGCGGCGATGAGGCAGACGGAGGCGGCGGAAGCGATGCAGGCCACCCGGAGGCGGCGCCGACGCTGTCGGGTGGGCTCGGGGGCGGGGGGTGCGGTGTGGGAGGTCGTGCGAGTACGCAGCATGGATCACCGCTATCAGCGCGTGCCCTCGGGGCGGTGACGGCTCGCGTCGGAGGCACCCGAACGGGCGCTCGCGCGTAGCTCCGAGGGGCCCGCGCGACGGTTCGTCGTGGGGTGCCGTTGTCGGGGCATGCCGCTGCCGGACCGTTCCTGTCCGGCGGGGGGGTCTACGGGGTGGGCGATGGGTGGTGGGCCCGGGTCACGTCGAAGACACCCGGCACGTTGCGCATCGCGCGCATCAGGGCGGGGAGGTGTGCGGCGTCCGGGAGCTGGAGGGTGTAGGTGTGGCGTACGCGCTGCTGGCTGGGCGGTTCGACGGTCGCCGAGACGATGGCGACGCCTTCCAGGGCGATGGCTTCGGTGAGGTCGGCGAGGAGGTGCGGACGTCCGAAGGACTCGGCGAAGAGCGTGACCCGGCACTCGCTGATGTCGCCCCAGCGCACTTCGACCTCCGCGCGCTGAGCGCTCTTCATCCGCGCCACCGCCGCGCACTCCACGCGGTGCACGGTCACCACTCCCCCGCGCACGGCGAACCCGGTGATCGCGTCGGGCGGTACGGGCGTGCAGCACCCGGCGAGACGTACGGTCGCGCCGGGCCGGTCGACGACGACGTCCGCGGCGGCCGGGCGGGCGGCGGGCCCCTCGGCGGCCGGGCGACGGGTCGCGGCGGGGGCCTCGGACGGGGTGGCCGGCGCCGGGTGCGCGGCCAGCCAGCGGGTGATGGCGATCCGGGCGACGGGCGTGTGGGCGTGCTCCAGCCACTCCCTGGAGGGCTCCGAGGCCGGGTCCTGGCCCATGAGGAGCTGGACGGTGTCCCCGTCGCTCAGGACGGTGCTCAGCCTCGCCAGACGGCCGTTGACGCGGGCGCCGATACAGGCGTGCGCGTCCTCGCCGTACTGGGCGTACGCGGCGTCCACGCAGCTGGCCCCCGCGGGCAGCCCGAGGGTGCCGCCGTCGGGCCGGAAGACGGTGATCTCGCGGTCCTGGGCGAGGTCCTCGCGCAGGGTGGACCAGAACGTGTCGGGGTCCGGGGCGGCCTCCTGCCAGTCGAGGAGCCGGGACAGCCAGCCGGGACGGGTGGGGTCGGCGCGCTCGCCGTCGGCGGGCCGGGTGCCGCCGCCGTCCGTCGGTTCGTCCGCGGGCGAGGCGTACGGGTTGCCGAGCGCGATGACACCGGCCTCGGCGACCTTGTGCATCTGGTGCGTACGGATGAGGACCTCGGCGACCTGGCCGTCGGGGCGGGCCACGGCGGTGTGCAGCGACTGGTACAGGTTGAACTTGGGGACGGCGATGAAGTCCTTGAACTCCGACACCACCGGGGTGAGACAGGTGTGCAGTTCGCCGAGGACGCCGTAGCAGTCGGCGTCCTCGTTCACCAGGACCAGCAGGCGTCCGAAGTCGGCGCCCCTCATCTCGCCGCGCTTGCGCGAGGTGCGGTGCACGGAGACGAAGTGCCGTGGCCTGATGAGGACTTCGGCCTGCAGACCGGCCTCGCGCAGGACCCCGCGCACCTCTTCGGCGATCTCGGCGAGGGGGTCGTCGGTGCGGGAGGCGTTCCGCACGATGAGTTCGCGGGTGTGGGCGTACTCCCCGGGGCGCAGGATCGCGAAGACGAGGTCCTCCAGCTCGGTCTTGAGCGCCTGCACCCCCAGACGCTCGGCGAGCGGGATGAGGACGTCCTTGGTCACCTTGGCGATGCGCTCCTGTTTCTCGGGGCGCATGACTCCGAGGGTGCGCATGTTGTGCAGCCGGTCGGCGAGCTTGATCGACATCACGCGTACGTCGCTGCCGGTGGCGACGAGCATCTTGCGGAACGTCTCGGGTTCGGCGGCCGCTCCGTAGTCGACCTTCTCCAGTTTCGTGACGCCGTCGACGAGGTAGCGGACCTCCTCGCCGAACTCGGCGCGGACCTGATCGAGCGTCACTTCCGTGTCCTCGACGGTGTCGTGGAGGAGGGAGGCGGTCAAGGTCGTGGTCTCCGCGCCGAGTTCGGCGAGGATCAGCGTCACGGCGAGCGGGTGCGTGATGTACGGCTCGCCGCTCTTGCGCATCTGGCCGCGGTGCGAGGACTCGGCGAGGACGTACGCGCGGCGCAGGGGGTCCAGGTCGGCGTCGGGGTGGTGGGCCCGGTGGGCCTCGACCACGTGGCCGATCGCGTCGGGCAGCCGGTCGCGGGCTGCGGGTCCCAGGAGAGCGGCCCGGCCGAGGCGCCGCAGGTCGATCCGGGGGCGGCCCCGCCTGCGCTGTGCCGCGGGCGTGATGGGGCCGGGCGTCGCGGGGTTCGTGGCCTCCGCACTCATGGGCACCTCCGGCTGCGTTGACCGGCGGACGGGGCGCCCCATGGCGTACGCGGCTCTGGGGATGGCGTCGTTCCCCCGTCCGGGCCGGTCCTTGATGCTACCGAGCCCACCACGTGCGACCGACCGCCTCTCGCCCAGCGTGAAACGGATCACCCATTCGAGCGAAGGTTCAGGGGGTCACGGTTTCGAACCACTCGGCGTCGATCTCACCCTCTGCGACGATCACCGCGGGCCCGGTCATCTCGATCTCGCCGTCGGGCCGCTCGGTGATCACGAGCCGGCCGCCGGGCACGTCGACGGTGTATGTGGCGGCATTACCGGTCACGGCGGGGTCGACACCGTCCCTGCGAGCCGCTGCCACGGCCACGGCGCACGCCCCTGTGCCGCACGATCTCGTCTCGCCGGAACCCCGCTCATGGACACGCAGAGCAACGTGATGAAGGCCACGGTCGACGACGAACTCCACGTTCACGCCGTCCGGGTAAGCGGACAGGGGGCTGAACGGCGGCGGGGCGTACAGACGTCCGGCGTGGTCGAGGTCCTCGACGAAGGCGACGGCGTGCGGGTTTCCCATGTTCACGTTACGGGTGGGCCAGGTGCGGTCGCCGACGGTCACGGTGACGTCCCCTTCGGGGAGGAGCGCCTTGCCCATGCCGACCGTGATGTCGCCCTCCTTGGCGATGTGCACGGCCTTGATGCCCCCGCGCGTGGCCACCGCGAGATCGCCTTCGGCCACGTGTCCGGCGCGCTGGAGATAGCGGGCGAACACCCGCACTCCGTTGCCGCACATCTCCGCGACCGATCCGTCGCCGTTGCGGTAGTCCATGAACCATTCCGCTTCCGCCGCCATCGACCGGGCCTCGGGGTGCGCCGCGGACCGGACGACGTGCAGCAGACCGTCCCCGCCGATGCCCGCGCGGCGGTCGCACAGGGCGGCGACGGTGGCCGGGGGCAGGTCGATGATGTTCTCGGGATCCGGGACGATCACGAAGTCGTTCTCGGTCCCGTGCCCCTTGAGGAAGGCGATCCGCGTGCTCATGTCCCGATCGTAAGGGGTGGGTACGACAGTCCGGCCGGTCGGCCCGGGGGGCCGCACCACGCGCGGACCGGCCGTCGGGCCGGCAGGGCTGTGGGAGTGGCTCAGCGCAGGCGCGCCACGCGCCACACGGCGAGCACCACGACCGCGGCGACGACCACGGTGTACGCGATCACGACACGCCAGTCCGGGCGACGGCCGGAGCCGCGCGGCGGCAGGCCGGGCCAGGTGTAACCCACCCGGCGGGCGGCCATCATGCCCCAGCCGGCGGCACAGGAGCAGATGAGCAGACCGAGCATGGCGATCATGGCGCCGCTGTCGCCGAAGTCGAAGGCCAGCGGGAAGGCGAACATCAGGGAGCCGAGTGCGGCCAGGCTCACGATGGGAGCGAGCTGCCAGATGCGCAGGCGGCGCTGCGGGCGCAGCTCGACCTCGACCTCGGGTCCCGCGAACATCTCGTCGGGCTCGGGCCCGTCGGCGGTCACACCGCCGGTGGTGTCGTCGGGTCCGTCCGGGCTCAGCCGGCCCCCGTCGGGGTCCTGCGGGTCCATCCCGGTGTCGTGCGCCCCGCCGGTGACGGCGCTGTGCTCCGTGCCTGGTGCGGTGTCACGAGGGCCGGCCTCCATCGCCACGCGCCCTCCCCACTCGGACTCCACTTGGTCGATCGAAGCTCGATGATGGCACGGCCTCGGATGCCCGGATGACGGCCGGAGCGTCCCGATGCCATGACGTGATCAGGCTGTGACCGGTCCTTCGACCAACGCCACTGCGAGCTGCGGAAGTTCCCTGCGGTCCGCCGCGGCCCCACTGAGCCAATGCACCCGTGGGTCGCGTCTGAACCAGGAATCCTGACGGCGCGCGAAGCGCTTGGTGGCACGTACGGTCTCGGTTCGCGCCTCGTCCTCGGTGCAGTCCCCGGCCAGCGCCGCGAGCATCTGCTGGTAGCCGAGGGCGCGCGACGCCGTACGCCCCTCGCGCAACCCTTGCGCCTCCAGTGCGCGCACTTCCTCGACGAGGCCGCCCTCCCACATGCGGTCCACGCGGCGGGCGATGCGTTCGTCGAGTTCGGGGCGCGCCACGTCGACGCCGATCTGCAGGGTGTCGTAGACGGAGTCGTGCCCCGGGAGGTTGGCGGTGAAGGGCTTGCCGGTGATCTCGATGACCTCCAGGGCCCGGACGATGCGGCGGCCGTTGCTCGGCAGGATCGCGTGGGCCGCCTCGGGGTCGGCGACGGCTAGCCGGGCGTGCAGGGCGCCGGAGCCCCGCAGGGTGAGTTCCTCCTCCAGGCGGGCCCGCACCTCGGGATCCGTGCCGGGGAACTCGAGGTTGTCCACGGCCCCGCGGACGTACAGGCCGGAGCCGCCGACGAGGATCGGCCAGCGGCCCTGGGCGAGCAGCTCGTCGATGCGTACGCGCGCGAGCCGCTGGTACTCGGCGACGCTCGCCGTCACCGTCACGTCCCAGATGTCGAGGAGGTGATGCGGGATGCCGCCGCGCTCCTCGGGCGTCAGCTTGGCGGTGCCGATGTCCATCCCCCGGTAGAGCTGCATCGAGTCCGCGTTGACGACCTCACCGCCGAGGTGCAGGGCCAGGTGGACGCCTAGATCGGACTTTCCGGCCGCGGTGGGACCCACGACGGCGATGACCCGCGGAGCGGGAGCTGCTCTACTCACCCCGTCAGTCTCGCAAACCTCGGGGCCACTTCTCGAACGAGCTACGTGACGGCACGGGGGCGGGGTCGTTGCCTGTTGCGAGGTTCCAGCCGCCGGTTTTGAGGACCGGTGACCCCGGGCGACGCAATGGAACGCACCGGGCGACGCGGGATTTCGCCCACACGAGTAGGTTATGGAGACGATATGGGCGTTTTTGCACGGCTTTTTGGTAAGGACAGGCCGAAGCCCACGGGGTCGGAAGAGGCGTCAGCCGCGGAGGCGCCGAGTGATGTTCCGACCGCCGCGTCTGTGGTGGAGGCGGAAGCGGGAGTGGTCTCGGGCTCGACCGAGTCCGAAGCGGACGTCAAGGTTGTCGGGACCGGGTCACGGGCTGAGTCCGGGGGCGCATCTGGATCCGGGTCCGCGTCCGGCTCCGGCTCCGGGGCGGACTCGGAGTCTGCGAGTGCGCCGGTGCCTGTGACGGCGTCGGCGGAGGCCGGTGAGTCCGCGGCCGAGGCCGTCGGGATTCCCAAGCAGCAGTCCGCCGCGAAGGTGGGCGACAGCGACGTGGTCGAGGGCGCCGGCAAGTGACCGGTTCCGCGGCTTCGGCGGTGGCGCTGTCTGTCTTCTGAGCGGCGGTTGTGTCGGTGGGCGGCCTCGGAGCGGGTGCTCTCGGGTCGTCCGCCGGGCCCTCCGGGCGACGGCCGTCCCGACGACGGCCGTCCCGGCGGGATTGCGGCTGCGGGTGCGTTGTGGCTGAGCGCGCCGTTCCCCGCGCCCCTTACGGGGCCCCAGCCCCACGGCGGGATTGCGGCTGCCGGTGCGTCGTGGCTGAGCACGCCGTTCCCCGCGCCCCTTGCGGGGTCCCCGGCGGGGTGGGGGTTAGGACCAGGTCGCGACGAGGTAGCCGACGCCGTAGGGGGCGTCCTCGTACAGCAGGGTGCCCTTCAGGGGGGTGCTGTTCGCCGCTCCTGCCAGGATCTGCCAGGGGGCCCGGCCGGAGGCTTTCAGTTCGTGGGCCAGGTCGGGGTCCAGGGCCGTGAGGGCCGCCACGTCCGCCGTGCCCAGCGCACGCGCGACCTCCGCGTCGAAGCCTGCCGCCCGTTCGTCCAGGTAGCCCGGCGCCTTGAGCGTGCGGCACGCGCTGGCGTCGCCCATCACCAGCAGCGCCACCCTTCCGGTCCGGGCGGCTAGATGCTCCCCGGTCCGGAGGCACCGCTCGGCGGGGAGGGCTTCCTCCACGCCGAGGCCCTCGACGGGTGCGGCGGACCAGTTCGTACGACCGAGCAGCCAGGCGGCGACCGCCAGCGAGGCGGGAAGGGGCGAGGGCCCTGCCGGGTTCTCCGGCGCCCCGGCCGCGTCTCCGCCGAGCCGCACCTCGACGTCCACGCCGAAGCCGCGGAACGAGCCGCGGGAGCCCTCGGGGTACGGTCCGCGCCCGTCCTCACCGGCGGGGCCGACGACCACCAGCCGGTCCGGGCGCGCGGCGGCCAGTACCCCCAGGGCGTCCGTGCAGGCGGCACGCGCCGCGTCCAGTTCGGGTGCGGCCCCCGCGGCGACGTCGGGCACGAGGAGCGGCGGGCAGGGGCACACGGCGGCGGCGACAAGCATGATCGGCAGCGTAACCCCGCGCGGCAGCCGGGCGTCACTCCTCGATGAGCACGTCCGTGAGGTCGATGACGGTGAGGAGGAGCACCACGAGTTTGCCGTCGCTGATCACGTACTCGACGAACAGGTTCCGCGACAGCGCTATCTCACGGGTCGCCTCGTCGCTGCCCACGGGATGGGACAGCTTGTGCCGCGGGTCGGTGACGAGTATGGCCAGGCCGCGGTCCAGGATCTCCCGGCGGTCGGCGGAAAGGCTGTCCCGCACGCGTGCGGCGCGTTCGGTGAACTCCACGCTGTACGGCACGAGGGACCCCTTTCCCGGCCCGGGACGCGGTCAGTCGCAGCCGCAGCCGGTGCCCACGGCGACGGGCAGCGGTTCGGGCGCGCCGATTTTCGGCAGCCCCAGCATGACGCCGGCGGGCTTGGCGGCCGCGGCGGCGTTGCGCTTCTCCCAGGCGTCCCCCGCGCGCGTGCGGCGCACGTCGAGGACGGCGCCCTCGGCGAGCAGGTGGTGCGGGGCGGCGTACGTGATCTCGACGGTGACGACGTCGCCGGGGCGGACCTCGGTGTCCGGTTTGGTGAAGTGCACCAGGCGGTTGTCGGGGGCGCGGCCGGAGAGCCGGTGCGTGGCGCCGTCCTTGCGGCCCTCCCCCTCGGCGACCATCAGCTCCAGCGTGCGGCCGACCTGCTTCTTGTTCTCGTCCCAGGAGATCTGCTCCTGGAGGGCGACGAGGCGCTCGTAGCGCGCCTGCACGACCTCCTTGGGGATCTGCCCCTCCATGGTGGCCGCGGGGGTGCCGGGGCGCTTGGAGTACTGGAACGTGAACGCCTGCGCGAAACGGGCCTCGCGGACCGCGTGCAGGGTCTGCTCGAAGTCCTCCTCGGTCTCGCCGGGGAAGCCCACGATGATGTCGGTGGTGATCGCGGCGTGCGGGATCGCGGCGCGCACCTTGTCGATGATCCCGAGGAACCGCTCCTGGCGGTAGGAGCGGCGCATCGCCTTGAGGACGGTGTCCGAACCGGACTGCATGGGCATGTGCAGCTGCGGCATGACGTTCGGTGTCTCGGCCATCGCGGCGATGACGTCGTCCGTGAAGTCGCGGGGGTGCGGGGAGGTGAACCGCACGCGCTCCAGGCCGTCGATCTTCCCGCAGGCCCGCAGGAGCTTGCCGAACGCCTCGCGGTCGCCGATGTCGGAGCCGTAGGCGTTGACGTTCTGCCCGAGCAGGGTGATCTCGGAGACGCCCTCGCCGACGAGGGCCTCGATCTCGGCGAGGATGTCGCCGGTCCTGCGGTCCTTCTCCTTGCCGCGCAGCGCCGGGACGATGCAGAAGGTGCAGGTGTTGTTGCAGCCGACGGAGATGGAGACCCAGGCGGCGTACGCGCTCTCGCGGCGGGTCGGCAGCGTCGACGGGAACGCCTCGAGCGACTCGGCGATCTCGACCTGTGCCTCTTCCTGGACGCGGGCGCGTTCCAGGAGGACGGGGAGTTTGCCGATGTTGTGCGTACCGAAGACGACGTCCACCCAGGGCGCCCTCTTCACGATGGTGTCGCGGTCCTTCTGGGCGAGACAGCCGCCCACCGCGATCTGCATGCCGGGCCGCTTCGTCTTCATCGGCGCGAGCCTGCCGAGGTTCCCGTAGAGACGGTTGTCGGCGTTCTCCCGTACGGCGCAGGTGTTGAAGACGACGACGTCGGCGTCACCGTCGGAGCCGTCGGGAGCGCGTACGTAACCGGCGTCCTCCAGCAGCCCCGAGAGCCGCTCGGAGTCGTGGACGTTCATCTGACATCCGTAAGTGCGCACTTCATACGTTCTCGTCAGGTCCACTGCCCGGCTCCGGTCGCTGCTGCTCATGTGACAAGGGTAGGTGGTGCCCCGGGTACGTCCCGCCCGGGCGCCGCGGGCCCGGTGCCGCCCTGGTCATCCGGGCCGGTGAGCTGGCAGGATCGCGCGCATGTTCCCGGCACTCACCCAGATCGGCCGCCGCCGAGCCCTCCAGGGCTCGGCCGCCGCCTTCGTGGCCTTCGGGCTGCTGTTGTGGTGGCTGCTGCCCCTGGGCGAGAGCTCACCGGACGGAAAGGTCGTCTTCAGTACGGGGACGCGCACCGGGGTGTACCAGCTGTACGGGCAGCTGCTGGAGGAGGCCCTCGACAAGGACATGCCGCGTCTGGACGTGGACCTGAGGCCGAGCGAGGGCTCGCTGGAGAACGTGGAGCGGGTGGCGACCGGACAGGCCGACTTCACCATCGCGGCGGCCGACGCGGTCGAGAAGTACAAGGACGCCGGCGGACGCGGCGCGGACCTGCTGCGCGGCTGCGCGCGGCTGTACGACGACTACGTGCACGTGGTCGTCCCCCGTAAGTCGTCCGTGCGCTCCATCGCGGAGCTGAGGGGTCTGCGGGTGGCCGTGGGACAGCCCGGTTCCGGGGTGCGCCTGATCGCGGATCATGTGCTGGGAGCGGCCGGGATCGATCCGAAGAAGGACATCCGGCCGGTGTCGGCGGGTATCGCGGACGCGACGGACATGCTGAAGGCGGGGGAGATCGACGCGTTCTTCTGGTCCGGCGGTCTCCCGACCACCGCCGTATCCGATCTCTCGGACAGCTTCGACATCCAGCTGGTCCCGATCGAGGCAGACCTGGTCGCGAAGCTGCACAAGCCGGGCACGGGGTCCAGCTACTACCGGTCCGCCCTCATGCCGGCCGACGCCTATCACCGGGCCCAGGACGGTATCGCCGTACCCACGGTGGCGGTGGCGAACCTGCTGGTGACGCGGGCCGGGACGGACGCGACCCTCACGGAGGGAGTGACCCGCACGGTGATCAACAGCCGTGACCGCATCGGCGAGGAGGTGCATGCCGCCCAGCGCGTGGACCTGCGGACCGCGATCTACACGGACCCCCTGGACCTGCACGGAGGCGCGCAGCGCTACTACCGCTCGGTCAAGCCGTAACGGCGGCGCTGCGACAGGCCCGGCCTCCCGGCGCTCGACGGCGAGGGCACCGCAAGGCCCCTGTACGCCCGCTCAGGCGCCCGGCATCGTCCGCGGGACCGTGACCGTCACCTTCAGCCCGTGCGGCTCGTGGTGCGCGTACGCGATGGATCCGCCGCCCGCGGAGAGCAGGGCCCGCGAGATCGACAGGCCGAGGCCCGAGCCCTTGATGTTCTGGTGGCCGGCGCTGCGCCAGAAGCGGTCGCCGACGCGGGTCAGGTCCTCGTCGCTCAGACCGGGCCCGCGGTCGGTGACGACGATCGTCGAGACCTCGCCGTTGGAGGCCACCACGACCTCGACGGACTCCCCTTCGGGCGTGAACTTCAGCGCGTTGTCGATGACCGCGTCCAGGGCGCTGGACAGCGCCACCGGGTCGGCCCAGGCCGTCGTGGCGGGGCAGGTCCCGACGAGCCGTACGCCCTTGTCGTCGGCGTAGGGCGCCCAGGACGCCACGCGTTCGGCGGTGAGCTCGCCGATGTCGGTGAGCCGCAGGTCCGCCTCGGCGTGCTCGGCGAGGGCGAGGTCGAGGAGGTCGTCCAGGACCTGGGCGAGGCGTTTGCCCTCGGTGCGGACGGCGGTGATCTCCTCGTTGCCCTCGGGCAGCTCCAGAGCGAGCAGTTCGATGCGCAGCAGCAGGGCCGACAGGGGGTTGCGCAGTTGGTGCGAGGCGTCGGCGACGAAGGCGCGCTGCTGTTCCAGGACGTCCTCGACGTTGTCGGCCATCTCGTTGAACGACCGGGCCAGGCGTCTGAGCTCCGGTGGTCCCCCGGCGGCGGCGACCCTGGACTTCAGGCGGCCGGTCGCGATGTCGTGGGTGGTGGCGTCGAGGACGCGTACGGGCCGCAGCACCCAGCCGGTCAGGCGCAGCGCGGCGCCGAGCGCGAGGAGCATCGCGGCGACCTCGCCGACGCCGATGACGAGCCAGCCGTGCAGGATCCTCGACCGCATCTGGCCGGTGGGCGAGTCCGTGACCACGACCGCGACGACGTCACCGTCACGGATGACGGGGGACGCGACGACGAGACGGTCCCGCTGCCACGGCCAGACCTGCTCGGGGTCGTGGCTGCGGCGGCTCTGGAGCGCTTCGTCGAAGGCGCCGCGCACCTCGCCGTCCGCCGGGAGGTACCAGTTCAGCGGCGCGTTCGCCATGACGTCCTCGTCGCGGTAGAAGACGCCGGCGTTGATCCCGTACAGCTCCTGGTAGGTCTCGAGTTCCTGCAGGAGCGTCTCGCCGCGCTGTTCCGTGGGGCCGACCCGTGATCCCTCCGGGCGGTCGGCCACGAACTGGGCCAGGGACGCGAAGCGGGCCGTGTCGTCGATCCGGTCGACGACCACGTTCTGCTGCTGGGCCGCCGCCAGGCTCACGGCGAGGGGGACGCCCAGGGCGAGCAGGATGGCCGCCATCAGGACGATGAGCAGAGGGAGAAGGCGTGTGCGCACCCGGGCCCGCTACGCGGCGGGCGCGACGAGCCGGTATCCGACGCCGCGCACGGTCTCGATCAGGGCCGGCATGCGCAGCTTGGAACGCAGCGACGCGACGTGCACCTCCAGGGTGCGGCCCGTCCCCTCCCAGCTGGTGCGCCAGACCTCGCTGATGATCTGCTCCCGCCGGAACACCACACCGGGCCGCTGTGCCAGGAGCGCCAGCAGGTCGAACTCCTTGCGGGTCAGCTGGACGACCGCACCGTCGACGCTGACCTGGCGGGTGGGCAGTTCGATGCGCACGGGCCCGAGGTGCAGCGCGTCGTCGCCGGGGGACGCCGTGTCGCCCGGGACCGTACGCCGGCTGACCGCGTGGATACGGGCGAGGAGCTCGCCGGTGTCGTAGGGCTTCACCACGTAGTCGTCGGCGCCGAGGTTGAGGCCATGGATCCGGGAGCGTACGTCGGCCCGCGCAGTGACCATGATCACGGGCGTGCTGGTCCGCTTGCGGATCTTGCCGCAGACCTCGTACCCGTCCTGGTCGGGCAGGCCGAGGTCGAGGAGCACCACTCCGAAGCCGGCGCCTTCCGGGACGAGCGCCTGAAGGGCCTCCTCGCCGCTGCGGGCGTGGGTGACCGCGAAGCCGTGCCGGGCGAGGACCGCGGACAGCGCGGCGGCGACGTGGTTGTCGTCCTCGACGAGGAGCAGTCTCATTACGGCCCCCTTCGGTTCATCAGTCGTATGTTCTGACCGGATAGACATGCGTTCCGGGTGGGTGGACAGCGGATGGACTGGGCACGCGCGCGTGTCCCCTGGCAGTCAGGCCGATGGACGCGGACGGCGTCAAGCGTGTGCGGGGCGCGGCCCACTTCCGTTACGCAGCCGGTACGCGCCCGAGGCGGCCTTCACGAAGAGTGTCTGTTTGCCGCCGGATCGTTATGCTCAATTTCCCCTCAGATGTAATGACGCTGGTCGTGCCGCGTTACTACTGTCCTCCGCAACCGAGGAGGACGGAGCTAGAGGCCGATGACCGAAGTATCGGTGACCAAGGACGCCGTACCCACGGCCGAGGATCTGGTCGTACTGAAGAACGTCAACAAGCACTTCGGTGCGCTGCACGTACTTCAGGACATCGATCTGACCATCGCCCGTGGTGAGGTTGTCGTGGTCATCGGACCCTCCGGGTCCGGAAAGTCCACCCTGTGCCGCGCGATCAACCGCCTGGAGTCGATCGAGTCGGGTTCCATCACGATCGACGGAAAGCCGCTGCCCGAGGAGGGCAAGGCACTCGCCCGTCTGCGTGCCGACGTCGGCATGGTCTTCCAGTCCTTCAACCTGTTCGCGCACAAGACCGTGCTCGAAAACGTGATGCTGGGCCAGCTCAAGGTCCGCAAGACGGACAAGAAGGACGCCGAGGACAAGGCTCGCGCGCTGCTCGACCGGGTGGGCGTCTCCGCCCAGGCGGACAAGTACCCGGCGCAGCTCTCCGGCGGGCAGCAGCAGCGTGTCGCGATCGCCCGCGCGCTGGCGATGGGCCCCAAGATCATGCTCTTCGACGAGCCGACCTCGGCTCTCGACCCGGAGATGATCAACGAGGTCCTGGAAGTCATGCAGCAGCTCGCGCGTGACGGGATGACGATGGTCGTCGTCACCCACGAGATGGGATTCGCCCGTTCGGCCGCCAACCGCGTCGTCTTCATGGCGGACGGACGGATCGTCGAAGAGGCTGTGCCGGACCAGTTCTTCAGCAATCCGCGCAGCGACCGGGCGAAGGACTTCCTGTCGAAGATCCTGCATCACTGACGATCTACGTCACCCGCACCGCCGGATCGCACTTCTTCACCACTCAAAGGATGTTCACCATGAAGCTCCGTAAGGTCACCGCCGCCTCGGCCGCCGTCCTCGCCCTCGCTGTCGCCGCCACCGCGTGCGGTTCCGACGACAAGGACGACAGCGGTTCCTCGTCCAGCAGCGGCTCCGGCAACAAGAAGATCACCATCGGCATCAAGTTCGACCAGCCCGGCATCGGCCAGAAGACGCCGGACGGCTACGCGGGCTTCGACGTCGACGTCGCGACGTACGTCGCCAAGGAGCTCGGCTACGGCGAGGACCAGATCCAGTGGAAGGAGGCAAAGAGCGCCGACCGCGAGACCATGCTCCAGCGTGGTGACGTCGACTTCATCGCCGCCTCCTACTCGATCAACGACGAGCGCGCGGCGAAGGTCGACTTCGCCGGCCCGTACCTCCTCGCCCACCAGGACGTGCTGGTCCGCGCCGACGACAAGTCGATCAAGGCGCCGGAGGACCTCAACAGCAAGAAGCTGTGTTCGGTGACCGGCTCGACCTCGGCGCAGAACGTCAAGGACAAGCTCGCCCCGAAGGCCCAGCTGCAGCAGTACCCGACGTACTCGGCCTGTCTGACCGGTCTGCAGAGTGGCGCCATCGACGCGCTGACCACGGACGACTCGATCCTCGCCGGTTACGCCTCGCAGTCGAACTTCAAGGGCAAGTTCAAGCTCGGCGGCTTCAAGATGACGAACGAGAACTACGGCATCGGCGTCAAGAAGGGCAGTGACCTCAAGGGCAAGATCGACACGGCCCTGGAGAAGATGGTTTCCGACAAGTCGTGGGACAAGGCGGTGGAGGCCAACTTCGGTCCGGCCGAGTACAAGAACGAGCCCGCCCCGAAGATCGGCAACGTCGTCAAGTAAAGCGGGATCCGACCTGACTGGTGCGCCGTCCTCCTGGGGCGGCGCACCAGTCAGGAGGAGCCCTCCCCACACGCGGAAGCGCGGGAGATCGTGTTCGATTTTCTTGAAGGTTACAACCTGTGGGAAGCCTTTTGGACGACGGTGCAACTGACCGTCCTGTCCGCCGTCGGCTCCCTGATCTGGGGAACTCTGCTGGCCGCCATGCGGGTCGGTCCGGTGCCTCTGATGCGCGGTTTCGGTACCGCCTACGTAAACATCGTGCGGAACATTCCGCTGACAGTGATCATTCTGTTCACGTCCCTGGGACTCAACCAGACGTTCCGGGTCACCCTCGGCTCGAACAACTTCGACACCACCAACTTCCGGCTCGCGGTGCTCGGTTTCATCGTCTACACCTCGGCGTTCGTGTGTGAGGCGCTGCGGTCCGGCATCAACACGGTGCCCGTGGGACAGGCCGAGGCGGCGCGTGCCATCGGTCTGAACTTCACGCAGGTGCTGACACTCGTCGTGCTGCCCCAGGCGTTCCGTTCGGTCGTCGGCCCGCTGGCGAACGTCCTGATCGCGCTGACGAAGAACACCACGGTGGCGGCCGCCATCGGTGTCGCCGAGGCCGCGCTGCTGATGAAGGAGATGATCGAGAACGAGGCGCAGCTCGTGCTGATCTCCGCGGTGTTCGCGTTCGGATTCGTGTGTCTGACACTGCCGACCGGTCTGATCCTCGGCTGGGTGAGCAAGAAGGTGGCGGTGAAACGATGAGCTCGGTCCTCTATGACGCCCAGGGCCCGCGGGCCAGGCGACGGAACGTCATCGTCTCCGTGATGTTCTTCGCCGTCCTCGCCGCGGTGCTGTGGTGGATGTACGACATGCTGGACGAGAAGGGCCAGCTCAAGTGGGTGCTGTGGAAGCCCTTCTTCACCGACGGCGAGGCTTGGAGCACGTATCTGTGGCCGGGCCTGCTGAACACGCTCAAGGCCGCGGCGCTCTCCATGGTCATCGCGCTTCCGCTGGGCGCGGTCCTCGGTATCTCCCGGCTGTCCGACCATGCCTGGGTACGTGTCCCGGCCGGCATCGTGGTGGAGTTCTTCCGCGCCATCCCGGTGCTGGTCCTGATGATCTTCGGCCTGGCGCTGTTCTCGGAGTACACGAACGTCAGCACCGACGACCGTCCGCTGTACGCGGTCGTCACCGGTCTGGTGCTCTACAACGCCTCGGTCCTCGCCGAGATCGTCCGGGCGGGCATCCTGTCGCTGCCCAGGGGCCAGGCGGAGGCCGCGTCGGCCATCGGTCTGCGCAAGAACCAGATCATGCGGTTCATCCTGCTGCCGCAGGCGGTCACGGCGATGCTCCCGGCGATCGTCAGCCAGCTCGTGGTGATCGTGAAGGACACGGCGCTCGGTGGCGCGGTCCTCACCTTCCCGGACCTGATGGCGGCCGTCAGCCCGATGAGCTCCTACTACGGCGCGAACACCATCGCCAGCTTCACGATCGTGGCCCTGATCTACATCGCGATCAACTTCTCGCTCACGACCTTCGCGAGCTGGCTGGAGCGCCGCCTGCGCCAGGGCAAGAAGTCCACCGGCGCCGTCGTCGAAGCGGGCGCGGTGGAAGAGCTGAGCACTCCGGGTGAGCACGTGGAAGGGCAGCGGTAGGCAGGTCCCGCGAACAGCCCGCGTACATCGCGGAACTGACGAGATGTGAGCAACCGGAGGCAGTGGCGTGGTCGCCGCTGCCTCCGTCACTTGACGCAAGCAGCGGCAATGGGTTGCATACGTTCTGTGATCGTGTACCCCGCTCCACCTGCAAGTCCCGGTCAAGCACTCTGGACGCCGCTCCGGGCAGGGGGCACCGCGCCGTGGACCCGGTGATCATTGTCGGAGCGGGCCCCGTCGGACTCACGCTCGCCCTGGCGCTGGCGCGTCAGGAGGTCCCCTCGGTCGTCCTGGACGAGGGCCCCGGCAACGACGAACAGCGGCTGGCCCGTACGGCCGTCCTGCGCGAGGACACCGCCGCGCTGGTCGGACGGCTGACGGGCTTCCCCGTCGCCGAGGCCGGTTTCCGTTGGGCCGGATGGCGGTCGATGCGGCGCAAGCAGGTGATGCGGCAGATCACGTTCGGCGAGGACGATCCCGCGCTCCTGCACATCCCCCAGCACGTGCTGACCGCGGCGCTGCGGAGGGCCATCGCGGCCGAACGCCTGGTCGAGGTCTCCGTGCAGAGCCGTCTCGACGCCGTCGAGCAGGAGAGCGCGGGCGTCACGGCACACACGCGGGGTCCCGAGGGCACCTGGTGGCGCGGCAGCTATCTGGCCGGCTGCGACGGCCCGCGCTCGACGGTGCGCAAACTCCAGGACATCCGCTTCCCCGGCCGCACCGCCGTCGAACGGCACGCGGTCGCGGCCCTGCGTACGGAACTCCCGTGGCCCGGCGAGGCGCTGCTGCACCGCATGCCGCCGTGGCGGACTTCGGGCCCCCCAGTCGCCGAGGTCACCGCGCGCCCTCTCGCGGAGGACGTGTGGCGCATGGACTGGCTGCTGCCGCCCGGAAAGGACCTCGTCACGCCCGACCTGCTCGTGGCGCGCGTCCGGGAGACCCTCGCCGGCTGGTGCGGGGGCACCACTCCGCCGTACGAGCTGCTCGACACCGGCGTCCACACGGTGCACCACCGGCTGGCGCGGCGCTGGCGGGCCGGCCGGGTCCTCCTCGCGGGGGACGCGGCGCACCTGCTCGGCGCCCTCGGCACCCAGGGCCTCGACGAGGGGCTGCGGGACGCCGACAACCTCGCGTGGAAGCTGGCCCTCGCCTGGCACCACGGTCCGCACGAGGCTCTGCTCGACAGCTACCAGATGGAGCGGCGCGCGGTCGTCGCCGCCCGGCTGCGTGCCGCCGACCAGTCCCTGCCGGTACTGCGCGCCGGGGGCCTGCGGTCCGCGGTGCCCGGAGCGGCTCGCGGCCATGACGCCTTGCTCACGGACGGCCATCTGGGGCGCGGCGCACTGGGTGCGCCGGGAGCGTACGCCGATTCGCCGCTCGCGCCTCCACGCGCCGAGTCCTCGGTCGACGTCGACACGGCGGTGGGCGCACAGGTCGCCGACGTGCGGGTGACGGCCGAGGACGGCTCGACCGTGGGGCTGCGGGACCGGCTGGGCCGGGGTGCTCTCCTCGTTCTGCTCATCGCACCGGGGACCGTGGTGTGGGAGCGCAAGCACTGGGTGACGGCCGGGATCATGCCGCGGCTGGCCGCCGCCGTGACCGCGCTGCCGCACCGGGCCGAGCTGCTGGTCGCCGAGAGCTACCCCGGCGCGGCGGCGCACACGGTGCTGCTCGTCCGCCCGGACGGGCACCTGGTCACGGCGTTGAGCGGGGTGCGCCCGGCGGATCTGTACGAGGCCGCGGAGGCGGCGCTGGGCGGCCCCCGGGCCACGGCGGAAGCAGCCTCCAGCAGGGCTTGAGGCTGCCTCTGTCCACGTGATGACATCGAGTTGACCGGCTCGCGTCGCCGATGGTGTACTCCGGAGCGTGACCGACACCTGTGTGCGCCTGTGGCGGAGGGTCCATATGGACCTCGTCCGCTATGCGGGCTGCGTGTGTCGCCCGTCCTGCTGAACTCGCATCTTTCCTCTCCTCCCGCGCGCGGCCCGTGTGCTGCCGCGCGTACCCCCGCGAACGTTTGTCAGGACGGTACCCGTGTCTGTGTCACCCTCTGTTCCCGTCTCCGCTCCCGCCGACTCGGCGGTCTCGGCTCCGGCCGGCACCCCCACCCAGGCGGAGTTGCTGGACTTCGTGCGGCGTGTGGCCGCCGATGCCGAGCTGATCGCCTCCCTGCCGCTCGATCCCGAGGGCCGTACCTGGGTACGTCTCGACGGTCCTGGCGGCAGTGAGGCATGGCTCATCGGCTGGCCGCCCGGCACGGGCACCGGCTGGCACGACCACGCCGAGTCGGTGGGCGCCTTCCTCACCGCGTCGGGCGAACTCAAGGAGAACTCACTCGTCGCGCGACTGCCCACCGACGGCTGGCAGACCCTCGAACTCACCGAGGGCATCGACCGTGAACGGCGCCTGTCGGCGGGCACGGGCCGTGCCTTCGGCCGCCACCACGTGCACGAGGTGCTCAACGAGTCCACGGAGGAGCACGCCGTCTCCGTGCACGCGTACTACCCGCCGCTGCCGCGGATCCGCCGCTACAGCCGCAGCGGCCGGGTCCTGCGTCTGGAGCAGGTCGAGCGCCCGGCGGACTGGCAGTGACGGCGGGACGCCCCACGGCGACCGAACGCCCCGTAGGCATCGACGAGTTGCTCGAACGGGTCCGTGCGGACCTGGACCGTGTGGAGGCGCAGGCCGCCCACGACGCCGTACGGGCGGGCGACGCCCTGCTCGTGGACATCCGGTACGCGGCACTGCGCGAGCGCGACGGCCTCATCCCCGGGGCGCTCGTCGTCGAACGCAACGAACTGGAGTGGCGGCTCGACCCGCAGGGCAGCCATCGCGCTCCCGAGGCCACGAGCCACGACCTGCGTGTCGTGGTCGTCTGCAACGAGGGCTACGCGTCGAGTCTCGCGGCCGCGTCCCTGCGGCAGTTGGGCCTGCACCGGGCCACGGACCTGGTGGGAGGCTTCCAAGCCTGGCGAACGGCCGGCCTGCCGGTGAACACCACCGCGCCCGCGGCTCCGGCTCCGGCTCCGGCTCCGGCTCCGGCTCCGGCTCCGGCTCCGGCTCCGGCAGTCTAGGAGCACAGGCACACGGAAAACCGGCTCCTCCGGCGTATTCCGTCACCCTATTGGGCATAGCTGACGGTGGGGGCCCCTTCACGTAAGGGGCCCCCACCATTGCGTACCGCCCCTTACCCTGTGCCGCCCTCGTCATTGCGGCGCCGGGCAGGAGGCTCTCCGGGCGACCGGCCCCCGGACGCGATGGGCGCCCCCGCGCGCTCACCGTGCCCGGAGCCTTGAACCGGCGGCCCTTTCAGAACTCCTCGTCACCGAGGAACTCCGTGTCCTCGCCTTCTTCTTCGAGCGCCTGCCGGACCACGCGGAGGGCTGTGCCCTGGGAGTAGCCCTTGCGGGCGAGCATGCCCGCGAGGCGCCGAATGCGCTTGTCGCGGTCGAGTCCGCGGGTGGCACGCAGCCTGCGTGCCACGAGGTCGCGCGCGGTCGCCTCCTCCTGGTCGGAGTCGAGCTGTGCGACCGCTTCGTCGATCAGGGTGGAGTCCACGCCTTTGGTCCGCAACTCCTGGGCGAGGGCGCGCCGGGCGAGGCCCCGGCCGTGGTGGCGGGACTCGACCCAGGCTTCCGCGAAGGCGCCGTCGTTGATCAGTCCGACCTCTTCGAAGCGGGACAGCACCTCGTCCGCCACGTCGTCCGGGATCTCGCGCTTGCGCAACGCGTCCGCGAGCTGTTTGCGCGTACGCGGAGTCCCGGTGAGCAGGCGCAGGCAGATGGCTCGCGCCTGCTCAGCCGGGTCCCGCGGGGGCTCCCCCACCTCGGCCCTCGACGAGGAAGGGGGGCCTCCGTCCTGTGTGCCGCCGCCAGGTGGATCGCCGAAGCCGCGCCGCCGGCCGCGTCCCCCTCGGGCACGGCCTCCGCGGCTCGAGGCACTCTCCTCCCGCGGCCCGCGGCCCTGTCTTCTCCCGGGCTCTCCCCCGTTCCGCTCTTCCCCGTTCCCCTCTTCCCCGTCCCGCTCTCCGTCGTCCCCGTACGGCCAGCCCCTTGCACCACGTCCTGGGGCGTCGCCCAGGGACCCGTCACCCTGCCACGGGCCGACACCGCGGGACGTACCGGCACTGCGCCGCGAACCGCCGGCCGTCCGACGGCCGCCTCCGTGATCACCCCCGTGGCCGCCGTATGCCCCGTCCGCGCCCCAAGCACCGGGACCGGACGGCTCGTCACCGCCGTACGGTCCGCCACCGTCACCTCCGAACGCGCCGCTCCGGTCTCCGGCAGAGATGTCTCCCCCGTGGCCCTGCCCTTCGGGGGCGACGGGGTAGACGTACTCGGACCAGTCCGTTCGTCGTGTCACGGATCAGCTCTTGGCCGCCGCGGCCTTGGGCTTGGTGGTCTTGGCCGCGGGTGCGGGAACCGTCTTCGCGGCCTCTCCGGGGGCGGCCGGCACCGCGGTGTCCGCAGCCGGCTCGGCGGCGGGCTTCTCCGGCTTCACACCGACACCCAGCTTCTCGAGGATCTTCTTCTCGATCTCGTTGGCCAGGTCGGGGTTGTCCTTCAGGAAGTTGCGCGCGTTCTCCTTGCCCTGGCCGAGCTGGTCGCCCTCGTACGTGTACCAGGCACCGGCCTTGCGGACGAAGCCGTTCTCCACGCCCATGTCGATCAGGCCGCCCTCGCGGCTGATGCCCTGCCCGTAGAGGATGTCGAACTCAGCCTGCTTGAAGGGCGGCGCGACCTTGTTCTTGACGACCTTGACGCGGGTGCGGTTGCCGACCGCGTCGGTGCCGTCCTTCAGGGTCTCGATACGGCGGATGTCGAGGCGCACCGAGGCGTAGAACTTCAGCGCGCGGCCACCGGTCGTGGTCTCCGGGGAGCCGAACATCACGCCGATCTTCTCGCGGAGCTGGTTGATGAAGATCGCGGTGGTCTTCGACTGGTTGAGCGCGCTGGTGATCTTCCGCAGGGCCTGGCTCATCAGACGGGCCTGCAGACCCACGTGCGAGTCGCCCATCTCGCCCTCGATCTCCGCGCGCGGCACCAGGGCGGCGACGGAGTCGATGACGATGAGGTCGAGGGCGCCGGAGCGGACCAGCATGTCCACGATCTCCAGAGCCTGCTCGCCGTTGTCCGGCTGCGACAGGATGAGGTTGTCGATGTCGACGCCGAGCTTCTTCGCGTACTCGGGGTCGAGAGCGTGCTCCGCGTCCACGAAGGCGACCTGGCCGCCGGCCCGCTGCGCGTTCGCCACCGCGTGCAGGGTCAGGGTCGTCTTGCCGGAGGACTCCGGGCCGTACACCTCCACCACTCGGCCGCGCGGCAGGCCGCCGACGCCGAGGGCGACGTCGAGGGCGGTCGACCCGGTGGGGATGATCTCGATGGGCTCGTTCGGCCGCTCGCCGAGGCGCATCACCGCGCCCTTGCCGAATTGCCGTTCAATTTGTGCGAGCGCGGCGTCGAGCGCCTTCTCGCGGTCGGTTCCTGCCATGGGTTCCACCCGATTTGCTTGAGTCGATCGCTTCACGTCAAAGACGCTAACGCCTGCCACTGACAATGCGCCCCGACGCCCGTCCGGCCTGTGGATAACTCGGGCACTTCCGCAGGAAATCCCCGCCTGTATCCCGTCTCGGGCTTCGCCGGAGCCTCCATAAGAATGGATGTTCGATTTTAGTGTCAAGCGCATCCCGCGCTCGGGCGAGGGCGTGTCGCGGCCCGTGCCGCCCGGCTGTTCCGGGCACGGACAGCCCGGGGGCGGGACGGCCGGGGAGACGGCGTAGGGACGCCCTGAGGACGGTCTCGAGACGGCGTGAGGACGGCCTCGGGGCGGGGTGAGGGCCGCCCTCGGGACAGAGGGCGGTGTGGGGACGGCGCTAGGAGGAGGCCCCCGGCTCGCCGTCCACCGGCGGCTGCCGCGTACCGCCGCCGTCCACCGGCGGCTGTGGCTGCGGCAGTGGCTGCGACTGCGCCTGTGGCTGCCGCGTGCCGCCGCGCAACAGGCTCCGTATGCGTTTGCGGAGGGTGCCTGAGCCCCGTTCCCGGCGTCCGTGCACCCGCGGGTCGTCCGTGACGTCGTACCGCTTCACGTACGCCCCCAGGAACGCCTGCAGTGTGGCGATCGCCGGGATGGCGATCAGGGCGCCGACGGCTCCGAGCAGGGCGGTGCCCGCGATGACCGACCCGAAGGCGACCGCCGGGTGGATGTTCACGGTCTTCGCCGTCAGCTTGGGCTGCAGGACGTAGTTCTCGAACTGCTGGTAGATCACTACGAAGATCATGACCCACAGCGCGTACCAGGGGTTGACCGTGAAGGCGATCAGCATCGGCAGGGCGCCCGCGAGATACGTACCGATGGTGGGGATGAACTGCGAGACCAGGCCCACCCAGACGGCGAGCACGGGCGCGTAGTCCACGCCGAGGAACTCCAGCAGGACGTAGTGGGCCAGCCCGGAGATGAGGGCCATCAGACCGCGTGAGTAGAGGTACCCGCCGGTCTTGTTGACGGCGATCTCCCACGCGCGCAGGACCTCGGCCTGCCGGGCCGGCGGCAGTACCGAGCACAGCGCGCGCCGCAGCCGCGGGCCGTCGGCGGCGAAGTAGAACGCGAACAGCGTGATCGTCAGGAGCTGGAAGAGGCCGCCCAGTACCTGCGCGGACACGTCCAGGACGCCGGTCGCGCTGTTCTGCACGTACTTCCGGAGCCAGTCGGAGCGCAGCAGGCTGTCCTGGATGTCCACCCGGCTGAGCTCCGTGTGGAAAGTGGTGTTGATCCAGCTGATCACCGAGTCGACGTACTTGGGGAAGTCCTCGACGATGTCGATGATCTGCCCGGCGAGCATCGAGCCGAGCAGTGTGACGAAGCCCGCACTCACGATCATCACGATCAGGAACACGAGGCCGGTTGCCAGCCCTCTGCGCATGCCGAACGAGGACATCCAGCTCACCGCGGGCTCGATGGCGAGGGCCAGGAAGAACGCGATCAGAATGTTGATCAACAGCCCGGTCAGCTGGTGGAAGGCCCAACTGCCCAGCTGGAAGCAGGCGATGAGGGCGAGGCCCAGCACCATGGCCCGCGGCAGCCAGCGCGGCATGCCGCTGCCCCCTTCGGCCGCACCCCCGGCCGGGGGCCTGGGAGGTGTCGTGCCGAGCGGGGATGTGCGCTGTCCGACCTGCGCGGTCTCGTCTGTCGCTGCCACGGGGCAAGTCTCGCCCACGTCACCGACAATCGGCCCCGATCCCTCGGATCTTCGTGGTCGGTCAGCGTGATTCGTGAGGAACGTTCACCGCCGTACACACCGCGCGCCACACGTCCTTCGCCTCCCAGCCCGCGTCCAGCGCCTGCTGCACCGTGCGTCCGCCGAGTTCCGACATCACGTGATCGCGCGCGAAGGTGTCGGCGTACTCCGTACCGAAGTGATCCGCCATCCGCTGCCAGAAGACCGTCAACCGCATGCATCCAGTATCCCGCTCCTGAGGGTGGCCCGAGCCGGGACCGCCTGCCGAGAACGCTTTCCGCCCTACGGTCTGACGCATGGCCGATACCGGAGCATCCCCACTCCCCCCGACGCCCCCGGCGCACACCCCCGTCGCCCGCGCCGAGCAGTTCGTCTGGCTCACCGCCCGCGTGCTGGAGCAGCGCCGTTTCGCGTACCACTTCCTGGGTGGCGACGCGGAGGCGGTCGAGACCGCGCTGTCCGCCTACCGCAACGAGGACGACGGGTACGGCCACGCGCTGGAGCCCGACCTGCGCGGCCCGGTCAGCCAGCCGCTGCACGTCGGGCACGCGCTGCGTGTGCTGGACTCGATCGGGCGCTGCGGTGGGCAGCGGGTGGAACGCGTGTGCCGTTATCTGACCTCCGTGTCGACACAGGACGGTGCGCTTCCGGCGGTCCGTCCGAGCCAGCGGGGCTACCCGTCGGCGCCCTTCGTGCCGATCGTCGACGACCCGCCCAGCGAACTGCTCGCGACGGGCCCGGTGGTGGGTCTGCTGCACCGCAACGAGGTGTGGCACGCCTGGCTGTTCCGGGCCACCGACTTCTGCTGGCAGGCGGCGGAGTCCCTGGAGAAGTCGCATCCGTACGAGATCGAGGCCGCCGTGGCCTTCCTGGACACCGCGCCCGACCGCCCGCGCGCGGAGGCCGCCGCCGACCGGCTCGGCCGTCTGGTGCGCGAGCAGCGGCTCGCCGTGCTGGATCCGGAGCAGTTCGAGGCGTTTCCCGTGGCGCCCGGTTACGCGCCGGGAGAACGCCATCTGCCGCACGACTACGCAAAGACGCCGGGCTCCCTGGCGCGCGCGTGGTTCACCGACGAGGAGATGACCCGTTCACTCGGCTTCCTGGCGGCCCAGCAGCAGGAGGACGGCGGCTGGCCGATCCGCTGGCGCCAGTGGGCCCCGGGCACCGCCCTGGAGGCCCGCCCGATCGTCACGATCGAGGCGCTGCGCACGCTGCGGGCGTACGGGCTGCTCGTCAGCTGAGCGGCGGGGCCCGGAGCCCGCACCTCAGCGGCCCGGCGCCCGGCTGCCCGGCCCAGCACTCAGCCCTACCGCCCAGCCCTGCCCGGCCCAGCTGCCCGGCCCTCAGCCCGTCATCGCCCGCACCCCCGCCGTGACCAGCACGGCCGCGGCGACGACCAGCAGGAAGGGGGCCCGCAGCAGCAGTGCGACGGCGGCCGCAGCGAGCCCGGCGGCCCTCGCGTCCAGCACCAGGACCCGGCCGTCGGCGAAGGTCTGCTGGGCGGTCAGGGCCGCCAGCAGGGCGACGGGCAGCAGAGCGGCCAGTCGCTGGACGAGTGGCCGCTCCAGCACGCCCGCGGGAATCAGCAGTCCGATCAGTTTCACGGCGTAGCAGCCGACAGCGGTGAGACCGATCGCGATCCAGAGGTTCACCGCTTCTCCTCCGCCGCGTCGTCCTTGTCCGCCGTCTCTGTGCGCGCCCCGCGGCGGCCGTCCGCCCAGAGGGCGACCGGGGCGGCCAGCGCGGCCACCAGGACGGGGACGCCGGCAGGAAGTACGGGCAGCAGGCCGAGTCCGAGGACGACCGCGAGTGCCGCGACGGCCCGTTCCAGGGTGGTCCTGACCATCGGCGCGAGCAGTGCCAGGAAGACCGCGGGTCCGGCCGCGTCCAGGCCCCACGCGTCCGTGTCGCCGATGGCTTCGGCGCCCAGCGCGCCGAGCAGGGTGGTGAGGTTCCACAGTACGTACAGCGACAGACCGGTGACGGTGAACCCGATCCGCACACTGCGCCGGGTGGGCTGCGCGAGGGCCACGGCCGTGGTCTCGTCGATGACCCACTGAGCGGCGAACGGGCGCACCGCGCGCGGGAGGGCCAGCAACTGCGACAGACGCAGCCCGTAGAAGGCGTTGCGCACCCCCAGGAAGAACGCGCCCGCGGCGGCCGTGAACGGGTTGCCCCCGCCGGCCAGTGCCCCCACCAGGGCGAACTGCGAGGCGCCGGTGAACACCAGGAGGCTGAGGGCACAGGTCTGCAGCACGGTGAGCCCGCTGCCCGCGGAGGTCACCCCGAAGGCGAAGCCGGAGAGTCCGACGGCCACCCCGACACCGAGGGCGTCCCGCACGACGGCGGCGTCGGGTTTTCCGCCGCCTTCACTTCGTGCGTCCTCGCCACGTATGCCTACGTCTGATGTGTCTGTGCTTGATGTGTCTGTGCTTGATGTGTCTGTACCTGGTTCGTCTGTGCCTTGTGTGTCCGCGTTTCGTGGGGCCGCGCTTGGTGCGGGTGCGCTCGGTGTGTCCGTACGAGTTGTTTCTTCTGCCACGTCCCGGACCGTAGGCCGGGCTCCTGCCGCGGGTCTTGTACGTTCTTGCGCTCTCGCTGGTAGGCCCCCGGTGGTACACCCACGATCCGGGTGAAGTGCCGGTTGAGGTGCGGCTGGTCGGTGAACCCGACCGTGAGCGCCGCCTCGGCGGGGACCACCCCCGCGTCCAGCAGCCGGCGTGCGTGCCGTACACGGACGTCGGTGAGCCACGCGTGGGGCGGCATGCCGTAGGCGTCCCGGAAGGCGCGCAGCAACGCGAAGGGGCTGGTCCCGAGATCGCTCGCGAGCCGTTCCAGCGTGGGCGGCTGCACGATCCGCTCCTCGAGAACGGCACGCGCGCGTGCCGCCACCCGGGCGCCCGCCGTCCGCGGGACCCGTTGGGGCAGCGGCCCGCCGTTGAGTCGCAGCAGCCGGGTCACGGCCACCCGCAACAGTGTGTCGGCGGCGAGCGCGTTGCCCTCGTCGGCGGCGCGCAGCACCTGGTGGACCAGGCCCACGGTGTACGGATCGTCGAGCACGGGGCTCCTGAATCCGGGAGCGCCACGGAGGGAGGTGGTCTCGGCGGCGATCTCCGCCACCAGGTCCGGCGACGGGTAGACAGCCCCGTACCGCCAGCCCTCGGGAACGCCGGCCCGTCCCGTGTGCGGGGTGTCGGGGTTGACCAGGGCGAGGGTGCCGGCGCCCGCGTACTGGTCGGCGCCACCGTGGTGGAAGACCTCGACACCGTCGGCGATGGCGGCGATGACGAAGTTCTCGTGCGTGTGCCGGACAAAGGTCTTGCGGACGTACCGGGCGCGCAGCAGATCGACACCGGGCAGCTCCGCGTACTGCCAGTGCCGCGCCCGCTCCTGCCCCGCGCCCGCCATGCCACCATTCTCCGCCACGGCGGCATGGCCCGGACGAGGCCGCCCCTCGTCGCGCGGGCCGGGTCGGCCCCGCCCTGGCGACGGCCCATCGCGCGAGCCCTGCACGGCCCGCGTTCCCGCAGGTCAATGCCATTGTCAGTGTCCGGGTGCAGGATGGACGCATGGTCAGCTCCGCGCAACGAGCCCTGAACGGCTTCTCCCCCGCGACCCGCGCCTGGTTCACGGGGGCCTTCTCCGCGCCCACCGAGGCGCAGGCCGGCGCGTGGCAGGCCATCGGTGAGGGCTCGGACGTGCTGGTGGTCGCCCCGACCGGCTCGGGCAAGACCCTTGCCGCGTTCCTCGCCGCGCTGGACCAGCTGGCCTCGACACCGCCGCCCGCCGACCCGAAGAAGCGCTGCCGGGTCCTGTACGTGTCGCCGCTGAAGGCCCTCGCGGTCGACGTGGAGCGGAACCTGCGCAGCCCGCTGACCGGTATCCGGCAGGAGTCGGTGCGCCTGGGTCTGCCCGAGCCCGAGGTGAAGGTGGGTATCCGCTCCGGCGACACCCCGGCCGCCGAGCGCCGCACGCTGGCCACCCGCCCGCCGGACATCCTGATCACGACTCCGGAGTCGCTGTTCCTGATGCTCACGTCGGCCGCGCGGGACGCGCTGACCGGCGTCGAGACGGTGATCCTGGACGAGGTGCACGCGGTCGCGGGCACGAAGCGCGGCGCCCATCTGGCCCTGACCCTGGAGCGGCTCGACGAGCTGCTGCCGAGGCCGGCGCGCAGGATCGGCCTGTCCGCGACCGTCCGCCCGGTCGACGAGGTCGCCCGCTATCTCTCCCCTCAGCGCAAGGTGGAGATCGTCCAGCCCCCGTCCGGCAAGGAGTTCGACCTCTCGGTGGTCGTGCCCGTCGAGGACCTGGGTGAGCTGGGCGGCTCGCCCGCGACCGACTCGGACGAGGGCGCGGAGAAACCCTCCATCTGGCCGCACGTCGAGGAGCGGATCGCCGACCTCGTCCAGTCGCACCGCTCGACGATCGTCTTCGCCAACTCCCGCCGCCTCGCCGAGCGCCTCTGCAACCGGCTCAACGAGATCGCGTACGAGAGGGCGACGGGCGAGCCCCTGGCGGAGCACCACTCCCCGGCCGAGCTGATGGGCGGTTCGGGCACGGCCCAGGGCGCCCCGTCGGTCATCGCCCGTGCCCACCACGGCTCGGTCTCCAAGGAGCAGCGCGCCCTTGTCGAGGAGGACCTCAAGGCGGGCCGCCTGCCCGCTGTGGTGGCCACCTCCAGCCTGGAGCTCGGCATCGACATGGGCGCGGTGGACCTCGTCGTCCAGGTCGAGTCCCCGCCCTCCGTGGCCTCGGGCCTGCAGCGCGTGGGCCGTGCGGGCCACCAGGTCGGGGCGGTCTCCACAGGGGTGGTCTTCCCCAAGTACCGGGGCGACCTCGTCCAGGCGGCCGTCGTCACCGAGCGGATGCGCACCGGCTCCATCGAGTCCCTTCGGGTCCCCGCGAACCCGCTGGACGTGCTGGCCCAGCAGATCGTCGCCATGACGGCCCTCGACAGCTGGCAGTTCGACGACCTGCTCGCCACGGTCCGCCGGGCCGCGCCGTTCGCCTCGCTGCCCGAGTCGGCGTTCACCGCCGTGCTCGACATGCTCGCGGGCCGCTATCCGTCGGACGCCTTCGCGGAGCTGCGTCCGCGCGTGGTGTGGGACCGGGTCGCCGGTACGATCACGGGCCGCCCCGGCGCGCAACGGCTCGCCGTCACCTCCGGAGGCACGATCCCGGACCGTGGCCTCTTCGGGGTGTTCCTCGCCGGTTCCGACCCGAAGAAGGGCGGCGGCCGGGTCGGCGAGCTCGACGAGGAGATGGTCTACGAGTCCCGCGTCGGTGACGTCTTCACCCTGGGCACCAGCTCCTGGCGCATCGAGGACATCACCCGCGACCGTGTGCTGGTCTCCCCCGCGCCCGGGGTGCCCGGCAGGCTGCCGTTCTGGAAGGGCGACCAGCTCGGACGCCCGCTCGAACTGGGCCGCGCGCTCGGCGCGTTCCTCCGCGAGGTCGGCTCGCTGCCCAAGGACGACGCCCGGCGGCGACTCCTCGCCGCGGGCCTGGACGCCTGGGCCGCGGACAACGTCCTGTCGTACCTGGCCGAGCAGCGGGAAGCCTGCGGGCACGTCCCGGACGACCGCACCATCATCGTCGAGCGGTTCCGCGACGAGCTGGGCGACTGGCGGGTCGTCGTGCACTCCCCCTTCGGCGCCCAGGTCCACGCCCCCTGGGCGCTCGCCCTGGGTGCCCGCCTCTCCGAGCGGTACGGCATGGACGCGCAGGTCATGCACGCCGACGACGGCATCGTGCTGCGCCTGCCGGACGCCGATCTGATGAGCCTGGACCTGCTCGACCAGGATCCCGCAAAGCCGGGCACGGAGTACGACTCCGAGCAGGCCCCCGTGGGCGCGGCGGACGTCGCGTTCGACAAGGGCGAGGTCAATCAGATCGTCACGGACCAGGTCGGCGGCTCGGCCCTGTTCGCGTCCCGCTTCCGCGAGTGCGCGGCCCGCGCCCTGCTCCTGCCGCGCCGCAGTCCCGGCAAGCGCACCCCGTTGTGGCAGCAGCGCCAGCGCGCCGCCCAGCTGCTCCAGGTGGCCAGCGAGTTCGGTTCCTTCCCCATCGTCCTGGAGGCGGTCCGCGAGTGCCTCCAGGACGTCTTCGACGTACCCGGCCTCGTCGAGCTGATGGGCGACCTGGAGTCGCGCAAGGTGCGGCTCGTCGAGGTGACCACACCCGAGCCGTCCCCGTTCGCCAGATCGCTGCTGTTCGGTTACGTGGCGCAGTTCCTGTACGAGGGCGACTCACCCCTGGCCGAGCGGCGCGCGGCGGCCCTGTCGCTGGACTCGCACCTGCTCGCCGAGCTCCTCGGCCAGGCGGAGCTGCGCGAGCTCCTGGACGCGGACGTCCTCACCGAGCTGGAGAGCGAACTGCAGTGGCTCACCGAGGACCGCCGTATCAAGGACGCCGAGGGCGTCGCGGACCGGCTGCGGATGCTGGGCCCGCTGACCGACGCCGAACTGACGGGGCGCGGAGCCGAGCCGGAGTGGGCCCGTGAGCTGGCCGCGTCCCGCCGGGTCATCCAGGTCCGGATCGCCGGCGCCGACCACTGGGCGACGATCGAGGACGCGGGCCGGCTGCGGGACGCGCTCGGCACCGCGCTGCCCGTCGGCGTCCCCGAGGCGTTCACCGAGCCGGTCAAGGACCCGCTGGGCGACCTCCTCGCCCGGTACTCGCGCACCCACGGACCGTTCACCTCGACCGCGGCGGCGGCCCGCTTCGGCCTCGGCACCGCGGTCACCGAGGGCGCCCTGCAACGGCTCGCGGCGAACGGCCGTGTCGTCCAGGGCGAGTTCCATCCGGCGGGCATCGGCCAGGAGTGGTGCGACGCGGCGGTGCTGCGCAGACTGCGGCGCCGCTCGCTCGCCGCGCTGCGCCACGAGCTGGAGCCGGTGCCGCCCGCCGCGCTCGCACAGTTCCTGCCGCAGTGGCAGCACCTGGGCAGCGGGCACGGCCTGCGCGGTGTCGACGGACTCGTGCGCGCCGTGGAGCAGTTGCAGGGAGCTTCGGTGCCCGCGTCCGCGCTGGAGAAGCTCGTCCTGCCGTCCCGCGTCTCGCACTACGCTCCGGCGATGCTCGACGAGCTCACCGCCGCCGGCGAGCTCGTGTGGGCCGGCGCGGGTTCACTGCCCGGCAAGGACGGCTGGGTGTCCCTCTACCTGGCGGACGCGGCGCCGCTCCTGCTGCCGGCTCCGCATCCCCTGGAGCTGACCCCGCTCCACCAGTCGGTCCTGGACGCCCTCTCCGGCGGGTACGGCCTCTTCTTCCGCCAGATCACCGACCAGGTCCGGGCCACCACACACCCGGAAGCCACCGACCCCCAGCTGGCCGACGTCATCTGGGACCTGGCGTGGTCGGGCCGCCTGACGAACGACACGCTCGGCCCGATGCGGTCGCTCCTCGGCTCGGGCCGTACCGCGGGCTCCACCGCACACCGCGCGAAGCGCACCGTGCCCCGCGGGCGGTACGGCAGCCTGACGGGCGCCGCGCGCCCCACCTCGCGCACGGGCCCGCCGACAGTCGCGGGCCGCTGGTCGCTGCTCCCCGACCGCGAACCCGACGCCACGGTGCGCGCCCACGCCCTGGCCCGTACGCTGCTCGACCGGCACGGCGTGGTCACGCGGGGCGCGGTCGCCGCCGAGGGCGTGGAGGGCGGCTTCTCCGCCGTGTACCGGGTCCTGTCCGTCTTCGAGGAGAGCGGCCAGGCCCGCCGCGGCTATGTGGTGGAAGGGCTCGGAGCCGCGCAGTTCGCGATGGACGGCGCCGTGGACCGGCTGCGCGCGGCGGCCACCGCCCGCGAGCGGGGTGAGACCCAGCCCGATCCCGCCTTCGCGGGCGCCCCCGCCCTCAGCCACTCGGGCCTCAGTCACTCGGACGCGCACACTCCGAGTCCTTTCGGCGGCCCCGCCGGGCACCCGGACCCCTTCGCCGACGACGCGGGCCTGCCGTCCGCCGACGCCCTGCGGCCGGACAGCGATCCGTACTCCCTGGGCAGTGGTTCCGGACCGTTCCCTGCCGCCGACGGCTCCCCGCCGGGCTTCGGGAGCGGTTACGCGTCCCCCTTCGCCGACTCGCCCCGGGCGGCTCCGCAGGCGTTCCCGGGAGGCCCCGGCTCCCGCGCCCGCGCGAGCACCGCGAACCGTGCCATCGTGCTGGCCGCCGCAGATCCGGCGAACGCCTACGGCGCGGCCCTCCCGTGGCCCGAGCCCCCGACCGGCGCCGGTCACAAGGCCGGCCGCAAGGCGGGCTCCCTGGTCGTGCTGGTGGACGGCGAGCTGACCCTGTACATGGAGCGCGGCGGCAAGACACTCCTGGCCTGGCCCTCCGCACCGGACGAGACGCCGTCGCACGACGCGCGTCTGCGCATGGCGGCCGAGGCGCTCGCCGCGTCCGCGCGCGCGGGTTCTGTCGGCACGGTCACCGTGGAGCGCGTCAACGGCACGTCCGCGCTGACGTCGGAGTTCGGCACCCTCCTGGAAGAAGCCGGTTTTCACGCGACCCCACGCGGACTGCGCCTGCGCGCGTAGGGAACCCGTCCACCGGCAGCATCCCCCCGGCCCGCCTCACCCAGGCGCCTCCCTCAACCGCCCAAGCCCGGCCCGCCCAGTCCGGGAGCGCCCTTCCCCGCGAAGGACGCTCCCACCCCACCCGTGAAACCCTGGATCCCATGCCTGAAGGAGACACCGTCTGGCAGGCCACCAAGCGCCTGCACGACGCCCTCGCGGGTCACGTGCTCACCCGTTCCGACCTCCGGGTCCCGAAGTACGCCCTGTCCGACCTCACCGGGCGTACGGTCCTGGACGTCACCCCGCGCGGGAAGCACCTGCTCACCCGCATCGAGGGCGGTCTGACCCTGCACTCGCACCTGCGCATGGACGGTTCCTGGAAGATCTACGCCCCCGGTGACCGCTGGAGCGGCGGGCCCGGCCACCAGATCCGCGCGATCCTGGGCACCGAGGAGCGCACGGCCGTCGGCTACCGGCTGCCCGTGCTGGAACTGCTCCACACCGCCGACGAGGACCGCGCGGTCGGCCATCTCGGCCCCGACCTCCTGGGCCCCGACTGGGATCCCGACCAGGCCCTGGCGAACGTCCGGCGCGACCCGGACCGGGCCCTCGGCGAGGCCCTCCTCGACCAGCGCAATCTCGCCGGCATCGGCAACGTCTACAAGAGCGAGCTCTGCTTCCTGCTGCACGTCACGCCCTGGGTGCCCGTCGGCCGGCTCTCCGACGAGTACGCCGCCCACCTGATGACACTCTCCAAGAAGCTCCTGGACGCCAACCGTGAGCGCTCCAACCGCATCACGACCGGCCGCCGCGACCAGAACCTGTACGTGTACGGCCGCGCGGGCCGCCCCTGCCTGCGCTGCGGCACCCGGATCCGGGTGGCGAACCAGGGCGACGGCTCCCGCGAGCGCCCCACGTACTGGTGCCCGACCTGCCAGCAGGGCCCGACCCCGCAACCCGGCCCGGTCGCCGGGCTCGGCCGCACGAGGTGACGGCCACCCGCCCCACCTCATGACGTCCGGTTTCCGCCCCGCACAGGGAATTGACGACCCGTCAGAAGCGCTCGTACGGTCCTTTCATGCCCGTCACGGCGTACGACCTCACCGGACGCACCGCATTCGTCACCGGCGCGGCGAGCGGCATCGGCCGCGCCAGCGCCGTGCTGCTCGCCGAGGCGGGCGCGACCGTCCACTGCGCGGACCGTGACACTCGGGGCCTCGACGGAACGGCCGCCCTGATCAAGGACCGGGGCGGTACGGCCCACACCCACGCCCTCGACGTCACCGACCGGGAACGGCTGGGCGAGGCGGTCGCGACCTGCGCGCGCCTGGACGTCATGGCCGCCGTCGCCGGGATCATGCACAGCAGCCCCGTCCTGGAGACCCGGGACGAGGACCTCGACCGGGTCCTGGCGGTCAACTTCAAGGGTGTCCTGTACGCCTGCCAGGAGGCGGCCCGCTCGATGCTGGCCTCCGCCACCCGCGGCAGCATCATCACGATGGCCTCCGGAGCCGTCGACACCGGCGGGCCGGGGCTGCTCTCCTACGGGGCCGCGAAGGCGGCGGTCGTACAGTTGACGAAGACCCTGGCGACCGAGATGGGCCCGCACGGGATACGCGTCAACGCGGTCGCACCGGGCTGGGTCCGTACACCGATGACCGACCGCCACGACGGCGAGGCCCAGGCGCGGACGGAGACCTTGATGGCACGGATGTCCCCACTGGGCCGGGTCGGTGACCCCGTGGACATCGCCCACGCGGTCCTGCACCTCGCCTCCGACGCCTCGGCCTTCACGACGGGCCAGATCCTCCGCCCGAACGGGGGCGTGGCGATGCCCTGGTAGCGACACCCCCGCCCGGCGTTCCCCGCGCACACTCCGTCCGCGGGCCCGCACCGACCCAGGCCACCCAGGCCGAACCCGAGATCCGCGAACCGCCACCCGCCACTCACGGCCCGCGACCCACGGCCCCTCACCCGCGACCCAACAGCAAGCACCCTCAGAAGGGCTCGCCCCGCCCCAGAAACGGTCCACCTCTCCTTCGCCAAGCCTCCGAGACCCGTCGCATCCACCGGTCCGACCCGGCCGCCCCCACAGCCCGGTTCTTCGGCACGCAGTGCACCGGCAGCAGGCTCAGCCCCCACCCGCCGGCCGCGACGGCACCCTCCAGCACCCCGGCGTCGGCAGCGAACGCCAGGCGTATCACCGCCCACCACCACAGCCCGCCGACGCCCAGAGCCAGCCCCCACCTGCCTATTCGTCCCATCCGCCCGGTCATGGCACCGCCTCCAGCCCGACGCTAGACCGCCGTGCTCCCGCATCGACAGGGCGCATCGGCACCACGAGAGCGCGCTGGGCGCACGCGCGAGTCCCACCCGACCGCAGCACGCCCCGTGCCCGTATCGACGCCGGCACCGGGCCCGAAGCCCATCTCGATATCAAGACCGAAGCCGAGGCCGCGTCAGCCGTTGCCCGCGTTCTCCGCCTGGAACATCCAGTGGTGCTTCTCGAGGTCCGCGGTGATCCCGATGAGGAGGTCCTGACTCACCGGGTCCGGAGTCTCCGTCGCTTCCACGCGCTCCCGCATCCGTCCGATGACGGCTGCGAGCGCGTCGACGAGGGCGCCGACCGCGTCGACGTCCCTCACCCATCCGTCCGGCTGGACACGGATTCCGCTGCTGCTCGCGACGGTCGCGGCCCGTCCGTCCGGTGAGACACCCAGCGCCGAGGCACGTTCCGCCACGCTGTCGGAGTGCAGCCGGGCGGAGTCGACGACCTCGTCGAGCTGGAGGTGGATGGACCGGAAACGCGGCCCGACCACGTTCCAGTGGATCTGCTTCGCCACGAGCGACAGATCCACCAGATCGACGAGCGCACCCTGCAGTGCCTCGGACACGATTTTCAGGTCGGCATCGGACAGCGGGCTCTTCACGACGTACATCGACATCCTCCGGTCAGCAGCGGCCCCCGGCCTTGCGCCCCCGCCACTCCACCATCGCCGCCCCGACCATTCCCGGCAAACGCGCCGCATCACCCCCGGCGCTCCCCCGGGCACCCACACCGAGCCGCGGCGCCAACGCAAGAACCCCGGCCGCGCTCCTCCAGGTCTCCCCGGAGAAGACCCGGCCGGGGCCCTCACACAACTCTTTTGCACAGAGCGCGAGCTTCTCGGCACGCGGCCCCGAAGCTGCTCAGCTCATGGGCGCGAGCCCATGAGCGTCACGCGGCGACGACGTCGACCGCCTCCGCAGGCGCCTTGATGGTCACCCGTTCCGGCGGGACACCGCTCACCGAGACGGAGTTGAGCCTTGGGCGTACCGGTGTGGGCACAGGCTCGGCAGCCGCTGCCGACTGGGCCAGTTCAGCGAGTGCGAGTTCGTCGCTCACTTCCCGCATGAGTTCGGACATCCGTACGTCCAGCGCGTCGCAGATCGCGGAGAGCAGCTCGGAGGAAGCCTCCTTCTGCCCCCGCTCCACCTCGGAGAGATAGCCGAGTGAAACTCGGGCGGACGAGGAGACTTCGCGCAGAGTACGGCCCTGGCGCTGGCGCTGCCGACGCAGCACGTCACCAAGCAGGCGACGGAGCAGAATCATCGGTGGCTCCCTCCTCGGACCGCGTAGCCGCATCCTTCTCGCCCCACCGTACCGCCTAGCGCCGCGGCCGTGCGGGGAGCGATGTCGTGTTCACTCAGGGCTGCAAACATCAAAACCCCCCGTTCTGTTCCGTATCCTGTGCCCGCTCATTCTCAGCGCGTTCGCCCACAAGCCGCTCCAGAAGCAGGCCGAGTACGCTCCGTACACTCTCCATACGGATTTCCGTCCGGGAGCCGTTCAACCGCAGCGCCGTCACTTTCCCGCCAGAAGCGCCCGCCGTCGTGGTCCCGGGAGGTCCGTCGACGGCGACGAAGACCGTACCGACCGGCTGTCCGTCCTGGGGTTCGGGCCCCGCGACTCCGGTGGTCGAGATTCCCCAGTCCGCGCCGAGAATCCGGCGGGCGCCGGCCGCCATCTGGGCCGCGACCTGCGGATCCACCGCTCCGCGCTGGTCCAGCAGAGTGGCGTCGACTCCCAGCACGTCCCGCTTGAGGTCGGTGGCGTACGCGGTCACCGAGCCGCGGAACGCCTTGGAGGCCCCGGGCACCGCCGCGAGCTCCGCGGCCACCAGACCGCCGGTCAGCGACTCGGCGACGGCAAGGGTCTCTCCCCTCACCGTGAGTAGTCGCAGCACGTCGGCGGCCGTGGAGGTCACGCTTCCGCCTCCTCGGTGGCGGCCCGTCGCTCGGCCAGACCCTGGCGCCGCAGCACAATGGCCTGTCTCACATAGTCGGCGCCCGTCGCGACGGTGAGGGCGACCGCTGCGGCCATCACCCAGAACCTCAGGGTCGCCAGCGGCCCCACCAGCGCCAGGACGTACATCCCGACGGCCACGCCCTGCGTGAGCGTCTTGACCTTGCCGCCGCGGCTGGCGGGGATCACGCCGTAGCGGATCACCAGGAAGCGCAGGCAGGTGATCCCGAGCTCACGTCCGAGGATCACCCCGGTCACCCACCACGGCAGATCGCCTAGGTAGGAGAGACAGATCAGCGCCGCACCCATGATCGCCTTGTCGGCGATGGGGTCGGCGATCTTCCCGAAGTCGGTGACGAGATTGTACGTACGTGCCAGATGGCCGTCGAAGATGTCCGTGATCATGGCGACCGCGAAAGCCGCCCAGGCCCAGGCCCGCCACACGGGGTCGTAACCGCCATCGGCCAGCATCAGCGCCACGAACCCCGGCACGAGCACCAGGCGGAGCATGGTGAGCAGGTTGGCCACGTTCCACAGGCTGGCCTGGTTGACGGCCGCGGCGCCGAGCTTGCCGCCGGGCGGCGTCTTCTGGCCCTGGGCGCCGGAAGCACCCGTGGCAACGGCCCCGCCTTCGGCCCCAGCCCTCGCGCCGGCGCTGGCACCAGCACCCGTAACGGCGACACCGCGCGTCCCGGACGTTCCCGCGGCACCGCGCGTACCGGGCGCACCGGGGCCGCCCGCCGCGGATGCCGGGGCTCCGGTCATCTGGCCGCCTCCTCAGTACACACCAGCGAGCCCGGGAGCGGCTCGGCCACCAAGTCGACACCTTCCGTGCCGACCACCTTCGCCTCGACCATACGACCGACGGTCAGTCCTTCGCCGCTCGTGAACAGCACCTGGCCGTCGGTCTCGGGCGCCTGGTGCGCGGCGCGGCCGTACGCCGCCTCGTCCTCGGCGGCCGAGCCGGTGGACTCGACGAGCACCTGCAGGGTCTCCCCGACGCGCTCCTCCGCCCGCTGGGAGACCAGTTCCTCCGCGAGCCGGGACACCCGTGCGAGCCGCTCGGCGACGACGTCCTCGTCCAGCTTGTTCTCGTACGTCGCCGCTTCGGTGCCGTCCTCGTCGGAGTACCCGAAGACGCCGATGGCGTCCAGCCGCGCGCCGGTCAGGAAGCGCTCCAGCTCCGCCAGGTCGTCCGCGCTCTCGCCGGGGAATCCCACGATGAAGTTGGACCGGACCCCGGCCTGCGGGGCCTTGGAGCGGATCGTGTCGAGGAGGCCGAGGAACTGGTCGGTGTTCCCGAAGCGCCGCATCGCGCGCAGCACCCCGGGCGCGGAGTGCTGGAACGACAGGTCGAAGTAGGGGGCGATCTTCGGTGTGGAGGTCAGCACGTCGATGAGGCCGGGCCGCATCTCGGCGGGCTGGAGGTAGCTGACCCGCACCCGCTCGATGCCGTCGACGCCGGCGAGCTCCGGCAGCAGCGTCTCCAGGAGCCTGATGTCGCCGAGGTCCTTGCCGTACGACGTGTTGTTCTCGGAGACCAGCATGACCTCCTTCACGCCCTGTTCGGCGAGCCAGCGCGTCTCGGCCAGTACGTCGCTGGGGCGCCGCGAGATGAAAGAGCCGCGGAAGGACGGGATGGCGCAGAAGGAGCAGCGCCGGTCGCAGCCGGAGGCGAGCTTCACCGAGGCGACCGGGGATCCGTCCAGCCGCCGGCGCAGGGGCGCGCGGGGGCCGGATTCCGGAGCGAGCCCTTCGGGGAGGTCGGCGGGGCCGTGCCCGGGCAGGGCGACCTCCGCGCCGGCGTCCTGGCGCTCGGCGGGGCTGATCGGCAGCAGCTTGCGCCGGTCGCGCGGGGTGTGGGCGGCGTGGATCCCGCCGTTCAGGATGGTCTGCAGCCGGTCGGAGATGTCGGCGTAGTCGTCGAAGCCGAGCACGCCGTCGGCCTCGGGCAGGGCCTCGGCCAGTTCCTTGCCGTACCGCTCGGCCATGCAGCCGACGGCGACCACCGCCTGCGTTCTGCCGTGACCCTTGAGATCGTTGGCTTCCAGGAGGGCGTCGACGGAGTCCTTCTTGGCGGCCTCGACGAAGCCACAGGTGTTGACGACGGCGACGTCCGCGTTCTCGGCGTCCTCCACGAGGTGCCAGCCGTCCGCCTCCAAACGGCCTGCGAGCTCCTCCGAGTCCACCTCGTTACGGGCGCAGCCAAGAGTGACGAGTGCGACGGTACGGCGTTCAGGCATGGGCTCAAGACTACTTCGTCCCAGTGACAGCCCACGTCGACGGGGTTGGCCGATCCTGGCCAACCCCGTTCCCGCGTGCCCGGAAGGCCGGGCGGACGGGTGGACACGCGTTCGCCGGTACGGGCCGGCGAGGCCGCTCGGCTCAGCCGACCTCGGGGTCGCCCTTCGTGTAGGTGAGCCGCTCGACCTGTCCCGACTGGAACTCGTCGTCGATCTTCTTGCCGTTCACGTACAGCTGGATGGCGCCCGCGTCACCGAGGACGAGGTCGACCTTCTCCTTGTCCTGGAAGGTCTTGGTGTCGCCCTGCTCCAGCAGGCCGTCGAAGAGCAGCCGTCCGTTGTGGTCCTTGGCCGAGATCCAGCTGCGGCCGTCGGGGGCACTGACCTGGACGGTGACCTTGTCCTGCGGCGCGGCCGCGATGGCGCTGTCGGACGGGTCGGGCTTCGCGGTCTGCTTGGTCGGGGCCGGCTTGGTCTCGGCCGACTTGCCGGCGGTGGGCGTGGATCCCTCGGCGACCTGGGCCTTCGTGCCGTCGTCGTCGCCGCTGAACAGGGTGAAGCCGACGAAGCCGATCACGGCGACGATCGCGGCGACCATGGCCGCGGTCCAGTTGGGGCCCCGGCGCTCGGGGCGGATGCGCTCCGCCTCGAACATGGGTGCCGCGGGGGTGGGTGCCGGCCGCCCGCCGTGATCGGCGTCGTAGGCCGCGAGGAGCGGCACCGGGTCGAGTTCGACGGCGCGGGCGAGCGTCTTGATGTGGCCGCGCGCGTAGACGTCGCCGCCGCAGGGGCCGAAGTCGTCCTGTTCGATCGCGTGCACGATGGCGATACGGACCCGCGTGGCGTTACTGACGTCGTCGACGGTCAGTCCCGCCGCGATGCGCGCCTGCCGCAGAGCATCGCCGACCGAGGGCCGATCGTCCTCTACGGAGGGACGCTCGTCCTGAGGGGAGTTGTCGTCGGAGGGGTTGTCGTCAGGGGAGTTGCCGATGGACACGGGGGCGCCTTTCGAGCGTCGAGCCACCTGTGCTGGGGGTTCAGTCTAGGGGGGGTGCGAAAGGGTGGGGCAACCGGGCGGTGGGACTTTGTACGCCATCAGAATGGCCGGTCATCCTGATGATGGGACATGTTCCTGTCCCCTTGCTCAACTTGACGTGCGACGTAGGGAAACGGTTGCTCACCGTTTCCTTACGGCTGAGTCACGTTCGGATCACCCCGATGGCCCGGCCTAAACCTCCGGCTTTCCGACGGGGCCCGAACGGCCTCGCGGGAGGGAGCGGCCCCCTCCGCGGAGCGAACGGTCCGCCCTGTCTCCCTACGGTTGAGCCTCCCCACGGATCACCGCGAGCACTCCGTCCAGCTCGTCGGCCTTCACCAGGACATCACGCGCCTTGGACCCCTCGCTGGGCCCCACGATGTTGCGGGACTCCATGAGGTCCATGAGCCGCCCGGCCTTGGCGAAGCCGACGCGCAGCTTGCGCTGGAGCATCGAGGTCGACCCGAACTGCGTGGAGACGACGAGTTCCGCGGCCTGGCACAGCAGGTCGAGGTCGTCGCCGATGTCCTCGTCGATCTCCTTCTTCTGCTTGGTGCCCACGGTGACGTCGTCCCGGAAGACCGGCGCCATCTGGTCCTTGCAGTGCTGCACGACGGCGGCGACCTCGTCCTCGGTGACGAAGGCCCCCTGCATCCGGGTGGGCTTGTTCGCGCCCATCGGCAGGAAGAGTCCGTCGCCCTTGCCGATCAGCTTCTCGGCGCCCGGCTGGTCGAGGATGACGCGGCTGTCGGCGAGCGAGGACGTGGCGAAGGCGAGCCGGGACGGCACGTTCGCCTTGATCAGACCGGTGACGACGTCGACGGACGGCCGCTGTGTGGCGAGCACCAGGTGGATGCCGGCCGCGCGCGCGAGCTGGGTGATACGCACGATGGCGTCCTCCACGTCCCGCGGCGCGACCATCATCAGGTCGGCGAGCTCGTCCACGATCACCAGCAGATACGGGTAGGGGGACAGTTCCCGCTCGCTGCCCTCGGGCAGCTTGACCTTGCCCTTCCTGATGGCGTCGTTGAAGTCGTCGATGTGCCGGTACCCGAACGCCGCCAGGTCGTCGTACCGCAGATCCATCTCCCGTACGACCCACTGCAGCGCCTCGGCGGCCCGCTTCGGGTTGGTGATGATGGGGGTGATCAGGTGCGGAATGCCTTCGTAGGCGGTCAGCTCGACGCGCTTGGGGTCGACCAGGACCATGCGCACGTCCTCGGGGGTCGCCCGCACCATGACCGAGGTGATCAGGCAGTTGATGCACGAGGACTTTCCGGAGCCGGTGGCTCCGGCCACCAGGACGTGCGGCATCTTCGCGAGGTTGGCCATCACGTAGCCGCCCTCGACGTCCTTGCCGAGCGCGACCAGCATCGGGTGGTCGTCCTCGGCGGCGGCCGCGAGGCGGAGCACATCGCCGAGGTTGACCATCTCGCGGTCGGTGTTGGGGATCTCGATGCCGACGGCGGACTTGCCGGGGATCGGGCTGATGATCCGCACGTCCGGGCTGGCGACGGCGTACGCGATGTTCTTGGCGAGGGCCGTGATCCGCTCGACCTTCACGGCGGGGCCGAGCTCGACCTCGTACCGCGTGACCGTCGGGCCGCGGGTGAAGCCCGTGACGGCCGCGTCGACCTTGAACTCGGTGAAGACGTTGGTGAGCGAGGCGACGATGGCGTCGTTCGCGGCGCTGCGCGTCTTGCCGGGGCCACCGCGCTCCAGCAGGTCGAGCGACGGCAGAGCGTACGTGATGTCGCCGGAGAGCTGGAGCTGCTCGGCCCGTGCCGGGAGGTCCCTGGGCGCGTCGGGAGCGGGTTTGGTCAGGTCGGCGACCTCGCCCCGCAGAGTCTCCTGCTTGGGCCTGGTGCTCCTGGCACGCGCGGCGGGCACCGGTGTCGGCTCCGCGGCGGGTCCCGCCACCTCGCCGTGGCCCGTGCCCTCACGGTCGCCGCGGTCCGTGCCGACGCCCTGCGTCAGGTCGGCGACCAGCGGCGAGGGCGGCATCCCGTGCATCACGGCGCCGTCGAGTGCCGCGGCGGCGGCCGCGGCCACGTCGACCGCGTCCATGGGCCTGTCCATCTCGGGCTGCTGCACGGCGGGCCGCCTCCGACGGCCCCGGCGCTGCGACAGCGCCTCCTGCTCGGCGTCGTCCGGGTCGTACGCCCCGGGCTCCGGCCGGCGCCGCCTGCCTTTCGCGGGCAGTGCCTCCCGCCACTGCTCGTCGTACCGCTCGTCGTCCTCGCCGTACTCCTCGTAGCTCTCGTAGACCTCGTCGGTCGCCCGCGGCTGCAGCACGCCGAGGCGGACACCGAGCAGCCGCAGCCGGTGCGGGATCGCGTTGACGGGCGTCGCCGTGACCACGAGCAGCCCGAAGATCGTGAGCAGCACGAGGAGCGGCACGGCTAGAACGTCACCCATCGTGTACGTCAGCGGGGTCGCCGCGCTCCAGCCGATGAGCCCGCCCGCGTCCCTTATCGCCTGCATGCCGTCGCTGCGCGCGGGCGCCCCGCAGGCGATGTGGACCTGGCCGAGCACACCGATGGCGAGCGCGGACAGGCCGATGACGATGCGCCCGTTGGCCTCGGGCTTCTCGGGATGCCGGATGAGCCGGGCGGCGACGACCGCCAGCAGTATCGGCACCAGCAGGTCGAGGCGCCCGAACGCGCCGGTCACCAGCATCTCGACGAGGTCGCCCACCGGGCCGCGCAGGTTGGACCAGGTTCCCGCGGCGGTGATCAGCACGAGGCCGATCAGCAGCAGTGCGAGACCGTCCTTGCGGTGCGCCGGGTCGAGTCCCCTCGCGCCCTGCCCTATGCCGCGGAACACGGCGCCGACGGCGTGCGCGACTCCGAGCCAGAGGGCGCGTACGAGCCGGTACACGCCCCCGGTCGGGCTGGGCGCCGGCCTCGGGGGCGGCGCTTTCCTGACGGCGGCCTTCTTGGCGGGCGCCTTCTTCGCGGGAGCTTTTCTGGCCGGGGCCCTCTTCGCCACAGCCTTCGTCGGAGCGACCGCCTTCTTCGGGGTCGGCTTCTTGGCTGCGGGCTGACGTGAGGCCATGGGTGTGAGGTTACCGGTGGAGACCACTGCGGACACGTGTGCCCACTGCTTCACCCGTTCGTGTCGTCCATCCGGGGCACGGAACTGACGCCGCCTCGGCAGCAACACCGGCCCGGGACTGCGCCGTTCGGCTCACGAACGACCGCGGGACGCGCGCGACCCGGTAGACCGCATCCCGGACCCCCGCCGCCCCACCGGCCACATGCGGCAGAGGCAGAGGCAGCATGACGCCTCCCGTGCCGGAGGGCGTCCGAATCAGTGCCGGACGGACGATCCGTGTCCGCGCCCGGGCTCAGTTCTGCGACGGCAGCGAGGCCGCCCCGCTGCCCGTGCCCGGCTCCAGCGCGTCCAACGCGCGGCGCAACCCCGTCAGTTTGCGTTCGAGATGGGCGGCGGTCGCCACCGCCGCCGCGTCCGCCGAGTCGTCGTCCAGCTGTTTGGACAGCGCCTCGGCCTGCTCCTCGACGGCCGCGAGCCGCGCGGAGAGCTCGGCGAGCAGTCCGGCCGGCTCCTTGGGATCGCCGAGAGCCGCTTTGCCGCCGCCACCCTCCAGCTGGAGGCGCAGCAGCGCCGCCTGCTCCCGCAGTTGGCAGTTCTTCATGTACAGCTCGACGAAGACCGAGACCTTCGCGCGCAGCACCCACGGATCGAACGGCTTGCTGATGTAGTCCACCGCACCCGCCGCGTATCCCCGGAAGGTGTGGTGCGGGCCGTGGTTGATCGCGGTGAGGAAGATGATCGGGATGTCCCGGGTCCGTTCTCGCCTCTTGATGTGCGCGGCGGTCTCGAAACCGTCCATGCCTGGCATCTGGACGTCCAGCAGAATGACCGCGAAGTCGTCCGTGAGCAGTGCTTTGAGCGCTTCCTCCCCGGAAGATGCCCGAACCAGTGTCTGATCGAGCGCAGAGAGGATGGCCTCCAGCGCCAGCAGATTCTCCGGCCGGTCATCGACCAGGAGGATCTTGGCCTTCTGCACCATGGCCCGCCCTCCTCGTCCCGGCAGTGCACCGGGCGCCGCCCCAGGGGACGGCTTCTGAGCGCCGCCCGTCCTTGTGCCGGTCATGGTAGCCGCACCCCGCCTGTCGCCACACCCTGTCACCGCGATGTCACTGTGCACGTAGCAGAAACGTAGCGGGGGACCAGAAGGTTCCCCGAATCCCGGGTTTCTACACGGCTCCGGACACGGTCAGTCAACAATCCGGCATGCCGGACCGCCACCCGACCGCCCCGTGCGCGCGGTCATTTCCCTGCCACTCAATCATCCTCCGGCCGCCCGGTCACACCCCGCCGTCCGCGTGGCCGCGCTCCGCCGTCCGCTCACTGGCCGCGCATCCACTGCTCCATCACCGACAGCAGATGGTCGGGATCGACCGGCTTCGTCACGTAGTCGGAGGCGCCCGACTCGATGGCCTTCTCCCGGTCGCCCTTCATCGCCTTCGCGGTGAGGGCGATGATCGGCAGCCCGGAGAACTGGGGCATCCTGCGGATCGCCGTCGTGGTCGCGTAGCCGTCCATCTCCGGCATCATGATGTCCATCAGGACGACCGTCACGTCGTCGTGCTGCTCCAGCACCTCGATGCCCTCGCGGCCGTTCTCGGCGTACAGCACCGAAAGACCGTGCTGCTCCAGGACGCTGGTGAGCGCGAACACGTTGCGGATGTCGTCGTCGACGATCAGCACCTTCTCGCCCTCGAAGCGGAAGACGGCGCGTGGCCGCGCGGCCACCTCCTCGCCATCCGTGGCCCACGCCTCCGGAGCCTGCCCCGAGGACCCCGGCAGCGCGTGCCGCTGCTCGGCCGCGGGCACCGCCCTGCGACGCCGCCTGAAGAGCGCGGCGGTCCCGTTCTGGGCCTCCTGGTACGACTTGATCTCCGCCGGTGTCTCCGTCCGGGCCTCGGGCTCGTCGTCCGAGCCCGCCGGCAGCGCCCCGTTCTCCAGGGGCGGGGAGAGCTGCGGGTAGCCCTGCGGCGGCAGCTCGCTCGGGTGCAGCGGCAGATACAGCGTGAACGTGGAGCCGCGTCCCGGCTCGCTCTGCGCGTGGATCTCGCCGCCCAGCAGCCGCGCGATCTCCCGCGAGATGGACAGTCCGAGGCCCGTACCGCCGTACTTGCGGCTCGTCGTACCGTCCGCCTGCTTGAACGCCTCGAAGATCACGCGCATCTTGCTGGCCGCGATACCGATACCGGTGTCGGTCACCGAGAACGCGATGAGGTCGGCGTCCGCGTCCCGCAGCGAGCCCGCCTCCAGCAACTGCTCCCGGATGGCGACCGGCACCTCCGCGCCCGCGGGCCGGATGACCAGTTCGACCGCCCCCGTGTCGGTGAACTTCACCGCGTTCGACAGGAGGTTGCGCAGCACCTGGAGGAGCCGCTGTTCGTCCGTGTGCAGCGTGGCCGGCAGCTCCGGCGACACCCGTACGGAGAAGTCGAGCCCCTTCTCCGCGGTCAGCGGACGGAAAGTGGCCTCCACGTAGTCGACGAGCTGGACCAGGGCGATACGCGTCGGCGACACGTCCATCTTGCCCGCCTCGACCTTCGACAGGTCGAGGATGTCGTTGATCAGCTGGAGCAGGTCGGAACCCGCCCCGTGGATCGTCTCGGCGAACTCGACCTGCTTCGGGGTGAGGTTGGTGTCCGCGTTGTCGGCGAGCAGCTTGGCGAGGATGAGCAGTGAGTTGAGCGGCGTGCGCAGCTCGTGGGACATGTTGGCCAGGAACTCGCTCTTGTAGCGCATGGAGACCGCGAGTTGCTCGGCGCGCTCCTCCAGGACCTGCCGCGCCTCTTCGATCTCGGTGTTCTTTACCTCGATGTCGCGGTTCTGCTGGGCCAGCAGCTCGGCCTTCTCCTCCAGTTCGGCGTTGGACTCCTGGAGCGCCTTCTGCCGGTTCTCCAGCTCCTCCGACCGCTCCCGCAGCTGCTCGGTCAGCTCCTGCGACTGCTTGAGCAGCACCTCGGTCTTGGTGTTCACCGCGATGGTGTTGACGCTCGTCGCGATCATCTCGGCGATCTGGCTCAGGAAGTCCTTCTGGATCTGCGTGAACGAGTGGAACGACGCCAGTTCGATCACCCCGAGGACGGTCGCCTCGAACAGCACCGGCAGCACGATGACATGCGCCGGAGGTGCCTCCCCCAGACTGGAGGCGATCTTCAGATACCCCGGCGGCACGTTCTCCACGAGGATCGTGCGCTTCTCCTTGGCGGCCGTCCCGATCAGCGTCTCACCGGGCCGGAACGACGTCGGCATGGAGCCCATCGAGTAGCCGTACGACCCGAGCATGCGCAGTTCGTACGAGTCGTCGTGCGCGGCGCCCACGTCCTTGCCGTCGTCCAGCGGCATCGCCAGGAAGAACGCGCCGTGCTGCGCCGAGACCACCGGAGTCAGCTCGCTCATGATGAGCGAGGCCACGTCGGCGAGGTCGCGGCGGCCCTGCATCAGGCCGGAGATCCGGGCGAGGTTGCCCTTCAGCCAGTCCTGCTCCTTGTTGGCGATGGTGGTGTCGCGGAGGTTCGCGATCATCTTGTTGATGTAGTCCTGAAGTTCCTGGATCTCGCCGGAGGCGTCCACGTCGATCTTCAGGTTGAGGTCGCCGCGGGTCACGGCGGTCGCCACGCGCGCGATGGCACGCACCTGCCGGGTCAGGTTCCCGGCCATCTCGTTCACCGACTCGGTCAGGTCGCGCCAGGTGCCGTCGACGTCACGCACGCGCGCCTGGCCGCCCAGCTGGCCCTCGGTGCCCACCTCGCGGGCGACCCGGGTGACCTCCTCGGCGAACGACGACAGCTGGTCGACCATCGTGTTGATGGTGGTCTTCAGCTCCAGGATCTCGCCGCGCGCGTCGATGTCGATCTTCTTGGTCAGGTCGCCCTTGGCGATGGCCGTGGTGACCATCGCGATGTTGCGCACCTGGCCGGTCAGGTTGGACGCCATGCCGTTCACGGACTCGGTGAGGTCCTTCCACGTACCGGACACGCCCGGTACGCGCGCCTGGCCGCCGAGGATGCCGTCCGTGCCCACCTCGCGGGCCACCTTGGTGACCTGGTCGGCGAACGAACTCAGCGTCTTCACCATGGTGTTGAAGGTGTCGGCGAGCTGCGCGACCTCGCCGCGCGCCTCGATCGTCACCGTCCTCGTCAGGTCACCGTTGGCGACGGCCGCCGCGACCTGGGAGATGTTGCGCACCTGCACGGTCAGGTTGTTGGCCATCAGGTTGACATTGTCACTGAGGTCCTTCCAGATGCCCGTTACACCCGGTACACGCGCCTGACCGCCCAACTGGCCCTCGGTGCCCACCTCGCGGGCCACCCGGGTCACCTGCTCGGCGAACGACGACAGCTGGTCGACCATCGTGTTGACGGTGGTGACGAGTTCGAGGATCTCACCCTTCGCGTCGACGGTGATCTTCTTCGACAGGTCGCCCCTGGCGACGGCGGTCGTGACCTCGGCGATGTTGCGCACCTGGATCGTCAGGTTGTTCGCCATGAAGTTCACGGACTGCGTGAGGTCCTTCCAGGTGCCGGAGACACCCTGCACCTCGGCCTGCCCGCCGAGGATGCCCTCGGTGCCCACCTCACGGGCCACCCTGGTGACCTGCTCGGCGAAGTTCGACAGCTGGTCCACCATCGTGTTGAGGGTGTTCTTCAGCTCCAGGATCTCGCCGCGCGCGTCCACGTCGATCTTCTGCGACAGGTCACCGCGCGCCACCGCCGTCGCGACCTGCGCGATGTTGCGCACCTGGGCGGTGAGGTTGCCGGCCATGCCGTTCACCGAGTCGGTGAGGTCCCGCCACACGCCCGCGACGCCCGGCACCTGCGCCTGACCGCCGAGGCGGCCGTCCGTGCCCACCTCACGGGCCACCCGGGTCACCTGCTCGGCGAAGGCGCTGAGCTGGTCGACCATGGTGTTGATCGTGTTCTTCAGTTCGAGGATCTCGCCACGGGCGTCGACCTCGATCTTCTGCGACAGGTCACCGCGCGCCACCGCCGTCGTCACCTGGGCGATCTGCCGCACCTGGGACGTGAGGTTGCCCGCCATGAAGTTGACGGAGTCCGTGAGGTCCTTCCACGTACCGGAAACGCCGTCCACGCGCGCCTGGCCGCCCAGACGGCCCTCCGTGCCCACGTCCCGCGCCATCCGCGTCACCTGGTCGGCGAAGGACGACAGCTGGTCCACCATCGTGTTCACGGTGTTCTTCAGCGCGAGCATCTCGCCGGAGACGTCCACGGTGACCTTCTGCGACAGGTCGCCGTTGGCCACCGCCGTCGTCACCTGCGCGATGTTCCTCACCTGCCCGGTGAGGTTACGGAACGCCGTGTTGACGGAGTCGGTGAGGTCCTTCCACGTACCGGCCGCGCCGGGCACCTGCGCCTGACCGCCCAGCTCGCCCTCGACGCCGACCTCCCGCGCCACGCGGGTGACCTCCGCACCGAAGCTCGACAGCTGGTCGACCATCGTGTTGACGGTGTTCTTGAGCTCCAGCATCTCGCCGGCGACCTCGACGCTGACCTTCTGCGACAGATCACCGTTGGCCACCGCAGTAGTTACTGCGGCGATGTCCCGCACCTGCGTGGTGAGATTCCGGAAGACCGTGTTCACCGAATCGGTGAGGTCCTTCCACGTTCCCGCCGCGCCCGGCACGTTCGCCTGGCCGCCGAGCCGCCCCTCGCCACCGACCTCGTTGGCGACACGGGTGACCTCGTCCGCGAAGGTCCGCAGCGTCTCGGTCATCTGGTTGATCGTCTCGGCGAGCTGCGCGACCTCGCCGCGCGCCGAGACGGTGACCTTCTGCGACAGATCACCGTTGGCGACCGCCGTGGTGACCTGGGCGATACCGCGCACCTGGGCGGTCAGATTGCCCGCCATGAGGTTCACCGAGTCGGTGAGGTCCTTCCACACACCGGCCACACCGGGCACCTGCGCCTGGCCGCCCAGCTCACCCTCGGTGCCCACCTCGCGCGCTACCCGCGTCACCTCGGAGGAGAACGAGGACAACTGGTCCACCATCGTGTTGACGGTGTTCTTCAGCTCCAGCATCTCGCCGGCCACGTGAACCGTGACCTTCCGGGACAGATCGCCCTTGGCGACCGCCGTCGTCACCAGCGCGATGTCCCGCACCTGAGCCGTCAGCCGGTACGCCATCGTGTTGACGGAGTCCGTGAGGTCCTTCCACGAACCGGACATACCGCGCACCCGGGCCTGTCCGCCCAGCTTGCCCTCGGTGCCGACCTCGCTGGCCACCCGCGTGACCTCGTCGGTGAACGTGGACAGTTGGTCGACCAGGTTGTTGACCGTGCGCCCGACCTTCAGGAACTCGCCCCGCAGCGGATGACCGTTGCCGTCGACGGCCGGCGCCCGCAGCTCCATACGCGGCGACAGGTCGCCCTCCGCCACCGCGGACAGCACCCGGCCGACCTCGGAGACGGGCCGCACGAGATCGTCCACGAGCGCGTTGGACGCGTCGATCGCCGCGGCCCAGGAGCCCTCGCAGGCCCCCGTCTCCAGCCGTTCCGTGAGCTTTCCCTCACGTCCGACCATGCGCCGCACCCGCGACAGCTCACCCGTGAGCTGCAGATTCCGGTCGCCCACCTCGTTGAAGACCGCCGCGATCTCGGACATCACGCCGTCGCCGGAGACCGTGAGCCGCTTGCGGAAGTTGCCGTCCCGCATCGACACGAGGGCCGCCAGCAGCTTGTTCAGGGCCGCCGTGTCCACCTCGGTGGTGCCGTTGCGTGGTTTGCTCCGGTTACTCAGGGACTGTCCGCCTTTCGCGCGCGTCTTAGTGCCCCGCGTCGCTGCGCCAGACTCCACTGTGTCCCTCCCGCAAGGGTCGACCGTTACTGCTCGGCGTACTCGGATACCGCTGGTCCGCTACTGCTGTTCCACTTGCCGGAAGGCTCTCGGCCTGCCCGGACCTTCTCCTGAAGCCTGCCCAGTGTTTCACCATGGTTGAACCAGGCCATAACAGTTCGGCAGCTTCGCACACGGTCCGCACACCCTCCGGACGTAAACACTGGCAACCGGCATCCGTATGGACGGCGAAGGTAAGTAACCTTGCATGCGGCTGTCCAGCCACGCCGGTCCTGTCGGCCTGGGCGGTGGCACGAGCACGAGCGGGCAGGCATCGGAGGGCACCGCACCATGACCACCGGACTGCATCCCGGGGGACCACCCCAGGATCCCCGGCCGACCGAGAACCAGCTCCTGCCGCGGCAGGGGCGGGCCGGCCATGAAGCCCTGCCCGCCGACGACCGGACAAGGAGTTCTGTGATCACCGCTCGCGCGGCCGCCAGCTTCGACCCTGTCGGGCGGTCCGTCGCGACCGCCCGCTCCTTCGTCCGTGACACCCTCCAGGGCTGGGGCTTCGCCGACATCGTCGACGACGCCGTGGTCCTCACCAGCGAGCTGGTCACCAACGCCGTCGTGCACGCCGGCACCGCCGCGGACGTCCTGTGCCTCCGCAGCGACGACGGCGTACGGATCGAGGTCGCGGACCACTACCCGGAACGTGAGATCCCGCTCCAGGGGAACGCCCTCACCATGGGCAACCCCGACCGCGAAGGCGGCCGCGGCCTCCAGCTCTGCGCCGCCCTGGCCGGCCGCTGGGGCGTCGAGTACACGCCCACCCGCAAGCAGGTCTGGTTCCAGCTCGACCTCCCCGAGCGCGCGGTCGGCACCCGCACGGCGGGCCCCTCACTCCCCTCCCACCTGCTCCCGCTCGCCGACGGCCGCGTCCGCGTGGCCGTCGTCCAGATCGACCGCGCCGGCGCGATCAACGCCTGGAACGAGGACGCGGAGGAACTCTTCGGCTACGGGGCCGAGCAGGTCATAGGAAAACCGCTCACCGACCTGGCGGCCTGGCCCCACACCCCCGGCACCGGCACCGGCATCGCCGAGGCCCTCCAGCTCTCCCGCTGGGAGGGCAGCTACGGCCTGCGCGGCGCCAACGGCCGCGTCACCCCCGTCTACGCCTCGCACCTGCGCGTCCGCGACACCGACGGCGAACCCTCCACGGTCTGCCTCCTGGTACGCGACCACGAACGCGCGGTCCTCCAGACGCCGCTGCGCGCCTCGGCGACGGACACGACCACCAGCTCCGAGGGCCAGGCATCGGACTCCTTCGAGGTCTTCATCGGCTCACCGGCCCCGGACGACCTCGACGGCCTCCTCCAGCGCACGGTGGAACGCGCCCGCGACATGCTCGACGGCGACTCAGCCTTCCTGCTCCTGGCCACCGACGACGAGACGGAGCTGGAGGTACGCGCCTCCACCGGCCTCCCCTCCGCCCGTCAGCGCTTCGCCCGCGTCCCCGTGGAAGCGGGCACCGGACGCTACGGCTCCGCCCGCATGCCGGCCGTCCACGAGGACCTCACGGCCGTCCCGGGCGCCGTACCGCTCCTCAGCGGCACCGGCATGCGCTCGGTCGTCACGGTCCCCCTCAAGGTCGAGGGCCGGCTCACCGGCTCGCTCGGCGTGGCCGCCGAGTCGCCGAGCCGCTACTCGAACGAGGAGGCCCTGCGCCTCCAGTTCGCCGCCGACCGCATCGCCCTCGCCGTGGAATCGGCCCGCCTGGGCGAGCTGGAACGGCTGCGCCGCGGCTCGCTGTCCTTCCTCGTCGAGGCGTCCGACCTCCTCGCGGGCACGCTCGACCGCGACCAGACGCTGGCCCTGATGGCCCAGATGACGGTCCCGACCCTGGCCACCTGGTGCGCCGTCTACACGATCGCCGACCAGTCCTCCGACCCCTACCTCTCGTACGTCCTGCACGAGGACGAGGAACGCATCGACGGCCTCAAGGCCCTCCTGTCGAAGATCGCCCCTCCGGACCCGGTCCCCACCCCGGGCGCCCGCGTCTGGGCCGCGCCCGCGGAGGCGGCCCACACGGCCGCCCTGCGCACCTCCATGCGCAGCCTCGGCCTGGGCGAACCCGCCACGGTCAGCTCCGGCATCGGTACGACACTGGCGACGGCCGGCGCGGTCGGCGGCGAGACGGTCGTCCTGCCCCTGGTGGCCCGCAACCGCGTCATCGGCATGCTGACCCTCGGCAAGCCGACGGACGAGCACTTCCGCCAGGAGATCCTGGAACTGGCCGAGGACCTGAGCCGCAGAGCGGCCCTCGCCCTGGACAACGCCCGCCTGTACTCGGAGCGCACGGCCATCAGCCAGTCCCTCCAGCGCAGCCTCCTGCCCCCGGAACTCCCCCACATCGAGGGCGTGGAGGTCGAGGTCATCTACCGCGCGGCAGGCGAGGGCAACGAGGTCGGCGGCGACTTCTACGACCTCTTCCCCATCCGCGACGGCGCCTACGGCTTCGCCATCGGAGACGTCTGCGGTACGGGACCGGAGGCGGCCGCGGTCACCGGCCTCGCCCGGCACGCACTGCGCCTGCTGGCCCGCGAGGGGTACGGCGGCCCGGCGGTCCTGGACCGGCTGAACTCCGCGATCCTCGACGAAGGCGCCCGCAGCCGCTTCCTGACCCTCCTGTACGGCGAGTTGTGGCCCCAGGAGGACGGCTCGGCGCTGCTGAAGGTGGTCTGCGCCGGCCACCCGCTCCCCCTGCGGCTCCGCCCGGACGGCACCGTCGAGCCGGCCGCCGAACCGCAGCCGCTCCTCGGCGTCATGGACGATCTGGAGCTGTACGAGCAGGAAGTGACCCTCGACCCGGGGGACGTCCTGCTGTGTGTGACGGACGGCGTCACCGAACGCCGTGAGGGAACCCGCATGCTGGGCGACGACGGCCTCGCGGAGGTCCTCACCACCTGCACGGGTCTGACGGCCGGCGCGGTGGCCGCCCGCATCATGCGCGCGGTCGAGCGCTTCGCGAGCGACGCCCCGTCCGACGACATGGCCATTCTGGCGATGCGCGTCCCGGGTCTGCAGAACGACTGATCCGGGCGTCCTGATCCGGCCCCGGAACACACGAAAGGCCCCCGCCCAAGAGGGCGGGGGCCTTTTCTGTCTGAGCCCCCAAACGGAATCGAACCGTTGACCTTCTCCTTACCATGGAGACGCTCTACCGACTGAGCTATAGGGGCCTGTTGCTTTCGAGGTCTCCCTCGCGGCAACGGAACAGAGCATACCCCGAACGCCGGTGTGCTCCCAACTGCGTTCGATCAGCTAGAAGGCAGGCTGAAGCAGTCCACCGAGGGCGTTGCACGCGGACACGATCCGCTGCATCTCCCGCTTCGTCAACGCCGCGTGGACCGGCAGCGCCAGCGTCTCGTCGGCAGCCCGCTCGGTCTCCGGCAGGCAGACGTCACGCCGGAAGGCCGGCATCCGGTGCACCGGCGTCTTCACCGGCACCCGGCACTCGACGCCCCTGGCCCGCAGGGCTCGCGCGAACGCGTCGCGATCCGGCCGCCCGTTCCCCGGCACCCGCACGACGTACTGCTGGTACGTGTGTCCCGCGCCGCGCTCCGGTGTCCGCACGCCCCGCAGCCGCCCGTCGAGGAAGCTCGCGTGCGCCCTGCGCTCCTCGATCCCGGCGTACGGCGCCTCGGACTCGCCCTGTTCGAGCACCAGCAGTCCGTGCCGCTGCCCGATGTCCCACAACCGCGGCATGTCAGCGAGCCGCCCGAACCGGTGTACGGCCACGACCGCGGCGGTACGCGGCCCGACAGCCGCCTCCACCTCCGCGGCGTCGAGGCAGTACGTGCCCGGGTCGATGTCGACGAACATCGGCAGCGCGCCGGCCAGGATCACGGCCTCGGCGACCTCGGTGTTCCCGAAGGCGGGCACGATGACCTCGTCACCGGCTCCGACACCTGCGGCCCTGAGCATTGCAGCAGTACCCATGTCTGTGATGTTGGTCGCGCAACGTGAACTCCAAGTGACGCCCAACAAAAAAGAGCTGGTCCCTGAACTTAAGTTCAGGGACCAGCTCTTCAAAAGGAGTTCGGCGGCGTCCTACTCTCCCACAGGGTCCCCCCTGCAGTACCATCGGCGCTGTAAGGCTTAGCTTCCGGGTTCGGAATGTAACCGGGCGTTT
>NZ_JBIAQL010000012.1:220780-224586 GCF_042889045.1 Streptomyces sp. NPDC002701 | reverse complement strand
GCGTTTCCGGCTGCGAGCGCACGTCCCACCCCACCCCCGCCCCCGACAGACCACCCCCACCCCCACCCACCCAAGGGGCGCGAGGAACTGCGCGACCAGCCACAACAAACCCGCAGACAACGGCAACCCCGCCGGAGGCGCCCCGCAAATCTACGACCGCGTCAAAGCCAACAGATCCCGCGCCGGCCCCGCCGGCCGATGCCCCACCGGCCACACCGCCCGCAGCGCCCTGCTCAGCCGAACCCCCTCCACCGGAATCTCCACCAGCCGCCGAGCGGACAGCTCCTCCCCGAGCGCCAGCTCACTCAGGACCGCCGGCCCCGCCCCGGACGCCGCGGACGCCTTCACCGCCGTCGTGGAGGACAGTTCGATCAGCGGGCGGGCCAGCCCGCCGAGCGCCTCGTCCAGCACCTGCCGCGTCCCCGACCCCTTCTCCCGCAGGATCAGCGGCGTGGCCCCCAGCTCCCCCGCCGTCACCGAAAGCGCCCGCCGCCGCGCCCACGCGTGCCCCGGCGCGGTCACCACGATCAGCCGGTCGTGCGCGATCACCACGGAGTCGAGACCGCCCGCCACGGACACCCCCTCCACGAACCCGAGGTCCGCCTCCCCGGAGAGCACCCGCTCGGCCACCACCGTCGAGTTCCCCGCGATCAGCGACACCGCCGTGTCCGGCCGCTGCCCCCGCAGCGCGATCAGCCAGCCCGGCAGCAGATACTCGGCGATCGTCATGCTCGCCGCGACCCGCAGCCGCGAGTCCCGCCGGTCCCGCAGCGCCTGCGCCCCCGCGTCGAACGCCTCCGCCGCCTCGACCACCCGCCGGGCCCAGTCCGTGACCAGCGCCCCCGCGTCGGTGAGCCGCGACCCCCTGGGCGACCGGTCCACCAGCGCGACCCCCAACTGCCGTTCCATGGACCGGATCCGGCTGCTGGCGGCGGGCTGGGTGATCCCGAGCTCCCGGGCGGCCCGCCCCAGGCTGCCGAGCCGCGCCACGGCGAGCAGCAGCTCCAGCGCGCCCAGCTCGGGCACCCGGTGCGCCAGCCCTCCGCCGGGCACCGCACTCGTCCCCTCGTCCCGACCCACGGCATCCCGGCTCATAAGCCCACCTTATGCCCCCATAGACCGGTACTCCCTGGTGAGCCGCCCGCCGGGCGGGCACCGTGAGGACATGGTCTCCGCCGTCCGCCACCTCGGCCCCAACTGGTACGCGCCCGTCATGGGCACCGCGATCGTGGCCACGGCGGGAGCCGGCCTCCCGTTCGCCGGTGTCCCGGGCCTGCGCACCGTCTGCACGGCCTTCTGGGCCCTTTCCCTGGTCCTGCTCCTCGTCCTGCTGGCAGCCAGGGCCGCGCACTGGACGCACCACGGGGACCGGGCGAGGGCGCACCTCTCGGACCCGGCGACGGTCCCGTTCTACGGCTGCCTCTCGATGGCCCTGCTCGCCGTCGGCGGCGGCGCGCTCGTCGTCGGCCGGGACTGGATCGGCACCCCGGCCGCGGTGGCCCTGGACGCCGTCCTGTTCACGGCGGGCACCCTGACCGGGCTGGCCGCCGCCGTGGCGGTCCCGTATCTGCTGATCACCCGTCACCCCGTGGACGTCTCCCGGATCACCCCGATATGGATACTTCCCCTGGTCGCGCCGATGGTCTCCGCCGCTCTCGGCCCGCTGCTCGTGCCCCACCTGCCGGCCGGCGCACCCCGCGCGACCCTGCTGTTCGCCTGTGTCGCGATGTTCGGCCTCAGTGCGCTGGCCACGCTGGTGACGTTGCCGCTGGTCTTCGCCCGCCTCGTCACGGGCGGGCCGCTGCCGCTCGCGCTCACCCCGACCCTGTTCCTGGTCCTGGGTCCGCTGGGCCAGTCCACGACGGCGGTCGACAGGTTCGCCGTCACTGCGCCGGGGGTCGTGAGTGCCCCGTACGACCGGGGCTTCGCCGTCCTCGCGGTGCTGTACGGCGTGCCGGTGACGGGTTTCGCGCTGTTCTGGCTGGCCCTGGCCGGCGCGATGGTGGTGCGGGCCCGCCGCCGGGGCATGGGCTTCACGATGACCTGGTGGGCGTTCACCTTCCCGGTGGGCACGTGTGTGACGGGCGCCGAGGGTCTCGCCCGGCACACCGGGCTCACGGTCTACGACGGTCTCGCGGTCGTCCTCTACGTCCTGCTGCTGGCCGCCTGGACGGTGGCCTCCGCGCACACGGCCCGGGGCCTGCTCAGCGGACGGCTGCTCGCAGCGCCCGGGCCAGTACGCGCGGTGCCTGTGCCAACGACGGCCCGTACCACGTGAGATGGCGCCCGCTGACGAGGGCGCACGCCGGGAAACTCCTCGGGGCCGTCCTCGCGGGTGAAGCGGTACGGCTCGTCGGGCAGCACGACGAGATCGAGGCGGGCGGCACGCAGTTCCCCGGCGGAGACACGCGGATAGCGTTCGGCGTGGGCCGCGTACGCGTTGTCGACGCCCATCCGCGCCAGCAGGTCCCCCGCGAAGGTGTCCCGGCCCAGCACCATCCAGGGCCGCCGCCAGACCGGCACCGCCGCGCGGAACGGCACCGACGGGCGGGACGGGACCGACAGGCGGGACGGGAGCGACAGGCGGGACGGGAGCGACAGGCGGGGCGGGTCGCGCCACACCGCCTCGGCCTCGGCCAGCCAGCGCGGCCGCCCGCGGACACCGCACGCCCCGAGCACGCGCGCCAGTTCACGGAAGGCCCCCGGCAGGTCCCGTACCTCGGTGACGAGGACCTCCGTGCCCGCTGCCCGCAGCGCGGCCAGGTCGGGCTCCCGGTTCTCCTCCTCGTTGGCGATCACCAGGTCGGGCGCGAGCGCGGCGATCCGTCCAAGGTCCGGGTTCTTGGTGCCGCCGACCCGGACGACGTCGAGGCCGGCGGGACGGCTGCACCAGTCGGTCGTCCCGACGAGCACCCCGGGCGCGGACAGGGCGACGGCCTCGGTGAGGGACGGAACCAGCGACACCACCCGCAGGGCCGTGCCGGCGTCCGGGCCCGGTCGCGCGGCCCGGCGCTCACCGGTTGAGATCGTCCACCGCCTCGACGTGGTCCGCGACCGCGACGAGCAGGACGCGGGTGTCCTCCTCGGTGGCCCGCCACCGGTGGCGCACCCCGCCCGTCAGGTACAGGGTGTCGCCCCGGCCCAGCCGGTACGCGCGGCCCTCCGCCTCGACCTCGACGACTCCGTCCGCCACGTACATCAGCTCGTCGTTGCGGTGCTGGAACTCGCGGCCGGCGTCCTGGTCGCCGGAGAACTCCATGGCGTGCAACTGGTGGTGTCCGCGCACCAGGGGGCGCACCCGGGGCTCGTGGGTGAACTCGGAGTCGTCGGCGCGCACCACGTCGACACTGCGCGCCGGGTCGGCCGCCGCCAGCAGCTCCACGCGGGTCGTGCCGAGAGCGTCGGCCACGCGTTCGAGGGAACGGGTACTGGGGCGGGCCCGCTCGTTCTCGACCTGGCTGAGGAACGGCACCGACAGACCGCTGCGCTCGGCGACGACGGCGAGGGTCAGCTCCAGCGCCCGGCGTCGCCGCCTGACGGCCGCGCCCACTCGAAGGGTCTCCTTGTTCTCGTCCATCGCTTCGGCTCCCCCCTGTGCGTCGTCGGTCCGTGCGTCGTCGGTGCGTGAGATGCGGTCGGCGCGGTGCCTACGGTGCGTACGCGCCCGTGTCGTGCGGGTTCTGATGTGTTGTCTGCACCCTACGGGTGTTCGGCAAACCGTTTCACGCGCCCGTCACATCCCCGTAAACATTCCCGCACCGGCCACGGGTACGGCAGCGAGGGGTGGGCGGCGCCGTACGGCGCCG